>JBMAAL010000032.1:0-55513 GCA_050281725.1 Sphingobacterium sp.
AGGAGTTGCAAAGGTACAAAAAAACTTTAAATGCAAAATTTTATTTTTCTTATTTTATTGAAAGACTTTCAGTTATACAGGCCTTTTACTTAAGACATGTAAAGCTGCCTGTTCGAACGGTCGTTTAGCGTCTTCTACCGTTCATTTGTTGCAAACCTGATGGGGTAAATGAGGCTTTAACTAATTTTAATACACCTATTCGTCTCTCTTAAAAGAGTTGAAAATGCGAGGTTTGGCAATAACAATGGTTTGTTTAGACAGCGCTATTGCTGCATTAAGTTCATACCCCAATAATAAAATAAGCGTATTCAGGTAAATCCAGAGCATAATGACGATCAGTGTCCCGATGGATCCATAGAGTTTGTTATATGCACCAAAATGATTGATATAAAAGGTAAATATGGAAAACGTCAATATCGCTAAAATGGTAGCCATAGAAGCTCCGGGACTGAAGAGTTTCCATTTATTGGAATTGGAGGGACCAAATTTGTAAATACAGCTTACCGTGAAAAAGTAAATAGCAAATATAATCAACCATCGGGCTACTTTAAGTAGAATGGCCCAGAAGCTCGACTTTATACCTGTTGTTTCCTTGAGGTAGTCTATGGTAATGCCAGCTAGGGTAAATATTGTCATCCCCACTGTTAACGCAAAAATAATTAGGAAAGCCAAGGCTAAGGCAAGCAAACGTTTTCTGATCCATGGCCTTCTTTCCGTCATTAGGGAAGCCTTATTAAAGGCATTCATAAGAGAGGCCATACCATTGGTCGCAAAATATGCCGCAAATAAAAAACCGAAAGAAAGTAATCCACCATTTTGGTTTTTAATAATGTCCTCCAAAGTCGTTTCAACAACCAGGAAAGCATTTTTGGGAATAACCACTGCTAGAAATTCCAGCAACTGTTCCTGAAAATTATTGATCGGAATATAAGGGATCAATGTAAATAGAAAAATGATACCCGGAAAAATGGCCAATAAAAAGCTATAGGAAAGGGAAGAAGCCTTGCTGACGATGGAATCCCTAGAGAGCTCCTGAAAGAAAAATACGGCCACAGTATAGAGTGGTAGCGAGCCAAAGCCCGGTAGTACGACACGTTTACTCCATTCGATTAATCTAAAATAAGGTTCAAAATTTAATAGCCATTGGTGGATTTTCCCCATATCAATTAAAATAGTTACTCATCTTATCCAAGAAAACCTGTGGCGGCATACAAGGCCTATTTTTTTCCATGTTGACAAAGACCAAAGTTGTCTCGCCCTGGTTGAGTAGTTCTCCGCTTTCATTGAACAGTTCATATTCAAAAATAATACGGACGGCAGGTTTCTGGCGGATTGTTACCCGTATCGTGATCAAATCATCGTATTTGCCCGGTTTCAGGTATTTGGTTTTCATCTCCGTAACGGGGAGCATGACCCCCATTTCTTCCAGCTCCTTATATGATATCCCCGTGCTCCGCAGCATTTCGGTCCGCGCTATTTCGTAAAATGCAGCATAATTTCCATAATAAACATAACCCATTTGGTCTGTTTCTGCATAGCGGACACGAATCTGATGGTCAAATACAAACATTATTTTTTAATATTTCTGGCGTCCAATGCCTGTTGGAATTTACGTGCATTGATCAAATGCTCAGCCTCTGTTTTTGCAAAATTATGATAGCCCGAAAAATCATCTTTAGCACACATGTAAATATAATCATGTTGCTTAAAGTTTAAGACCGCATCAATTGCAGCAATACTTGGAATTGAAATAGGACCTGGAGGCAAGCCTCTATAGATGTAAGTATTGTAAGGATTGTCTGTTCTGAGGTGCTTATTCAATACCCTTCTAATGGTAAAGTCGTTGTTAGCGAAGATCACTGTAGGATCAGCTTGCAATAACATCCCTTTTTTGAGGCGGTTTAAATATAATCCGGCGATCATGGGCATTTCATCCTGGTGTAAGGCTTCACCTTTGACAATAGAAGCCAATGTACTGACTTGCTGCGGTGTCAGATTAAGCGCTTTTGCTTTTGCAGTGCGATCTGCATTCCAAAACTTTTTCCATTCATCATCAAAACGAGCAATTACTTTTTCGGGATTGGTGTTCCAGTAAATTTCGTAGGTATTGGGGATGAACATAGCAATCAGATTTTCTTTTGTAAATCCATATTTCTGTGCTGTAGCCTCATCATTTAGTACCGCAATAAATTGTGCAGAATCTGCCTCAAAACTTTTACCAAGGAGTGCGGCCATATTCTCTTTCAGTCGCACATTGGAAAATCTGAATTTTACAGGTTCTTGGTAGCCACCAATCAAATTGCCAACTAAGCGTCTATTGTTCATTCCAGGGGTTAACAGATAACGTCCGGGTTTTACACTTTGCTCATATTTTTTATATTGTGCAGCACGCTCAAAGGAAGCGATATCATCCACAAGATTTGAATCCTTGATTGATTTCAATACATCTTCATATTTTTCGCCCTCGTGTATGTACAGGTATTTTTTCTCTCCCGATACATTGGAGGCATAAAACGCTTTATAAAATGTCCAAGCAAAATAACCTCCGACAACGATAACGATCAGGACAATGATTTTTAACCAACTTGGTATTCCTTTTTTATTTTCCATGCTAAAATTTTTTATTCATTTGTTGTTCGCTATTAAGGGTATTCATACAGCCTTTAGCGGTCAATGGTTGATGAAATCGCCAGATATAGATCGGTTTCATCTTTATATTTTATACAATTCCTGAATCTGCAAAAAACGCTAATCCATAATAATGGAGATCATGCAATGCAGTTTCATTTTTAAGTCAATAAACTTAAAAGCCAAGACTATTCCCTTTACTTTCTTTTTCCTTTTTCTGCCCTGCAGCCGGATTTGTTGTTGTCGATTTAGCTGCTGGCGTATTTGTTGTGGTACTTTTCGCTGGAGCAGCAGGCTTAGACTGAACCGGAGCTTTTGCTGCTGGCGGAGTAACCTGTGTTTGGTTTGCCTGTGGCTTAGGAGTTGGCGTACCTCCAGCTGGAGCACCTGTAGTTGTTGTTGGTGCCGTCAGTGAGAGCGTTATGTCTATTTTTGCGCCTAAGCTGGTTAAGCCTTTTTCTACTCCTGGTGATTGTACACTGATTACTGCGGTGGCTGTATCCGTTACATTGGGATCATAAGTCACTGTGCCTAGACCTAGACCAGCTCCAGATAGGGCAAATTTCGCTTCGTTTAACGGAAGACCAATTAAATTGGGTATTTCCACTTCATTCGCACCGAGTCCATTTCCCAAAACTAGATCTATACGTGAACCTTTAGGGATCATGCGCCCGTTACGGATTGATTGTCCAGCAAATTGAGCATCCAATACGATGTCCCGAGCGATATCTGCGACATAAGAAGTGTCTCCGATTCTAAGGTTATGGTTTTTCAAAATAGCCGTTGCTTCGATCAATGTTTTATCCTTTATATTCGGAAAGGCAACTTCAGGTGCAACCTGTGTGATAATGGTCAAATAAATAGTCCGCCCCGATTTTACATGAAATCCTTGTTCGGGATCCTGCTCGATGACCATGCCTGGTTTGGCGTCCATCTGGTAGACGGAGTCAATTTGATATTCGAGCCCCGCGTCTTCCAGCGCCTGGATGGCAGCACTGATATGAAGGCCTTTCACTTTAGGAACGGCTATAGATTCATCATGTTTGGTATATATTTTCAGTCCAACATAAACGAAAAGGAATAGACATACTATCGCGATAAGAGCGGCAATAAGATTTTTCCTAAAAGTGGGGGTCTGAAGATATTGTACGACTTTGGACATTTCTCTGTTTTGATAAAAATTAATTCTGCATAGAACCGCAATATTAAAGCCAAGTTTGCAGAATGATTAAATAAAATTATTCCTCACAAAATTATTCGTTTTTCCGTGTATAGCAAATTATATTTGCTATTCGAATCGCTAAAATTTATGAAAGCAAAAATAGCATTAATAACTGGAGGTTATACAGGAGAAGCTGAAGTTTCTTTTAAAAGTTCTGCCTTCGTCAATTCTCAACTTGATCACGACAAATACGATATATATTTGATTACAGTGACCAAAGAAGCATGGTACTATGAAGATTTAGACGGAAAGCGTCATCCGATTTCAAAAGCTGATTTTACCCTTCCATTGCATGGGGATATCTTGACTTTTGACTTAGCTTTTATTATGGTGCATGGTGTGCCTGGAGAAGATGGAAGACTTCAGAGCTATTTTGATTTATTAGATATTCCATATACCTCATGTGATGCCTTGACTTCGGCATTGACTATGAATAAAGGGTATACAAAAGCGATCTTATCGGATATTCCGGAATTGCATTTGGCAAAATCGGTCTTATTGTTTGAATCGCAACGCTCGGAAGCGGTCAAAATCGTCGAAAGTAATCTTTCACTGCCGTATTTTGTGAAACCTAATGCCGGTGGAAGCAGTATCGGAATGACCAAAGTAAAGGAATCGGCACAACTGCAGGAAGCGATTGATAAAGCTTTTGATGCAGAAAATACCGGGAAACAGGTGATAGTTGAAGAATTTGTGACTGGGCGCGAATTTTCTGAGGGAATTTTTCGGAATTCAAAAGGCGAACTCGTTGTTTTGCCCGCTACCGAAGTTCGTACTACACGTGAATTTTTTGATTATGAAGCGAAATATGTACCCGGATTGACCGAAGAGATTACACCAGCAGACCTGACTACGGAAGAGCAGGAGCGTGCTGCACGTATTTTAAGGGAAATTTATGTGAGATTGAACTGTAAAGGTATGGTTCGGGTGGACTTCTTTTTGGAAAACGATACCAATAAATTTTATTTTATCGAAATTAATACCATTCCCGGGCAGACTCCACAAAGCTTTATCCCGCAGCAAGTACGGGCTTTTGGAATGAAAGAGGGGGATTTTTATGGTGAGTTGATCGAAACGGCTTTACAATCAAAATAGTTCGTCCTATCTCAGTAAGACTTGACGCAGGGACTATATGGCTGGAGCGGATAAGCATACATTACGATGATGACACACTGCATTTCCCGGCGACAGCCCGCTGATCATTCGCGTAAGCAGCCTTCTGGCCAAGAGGGATAAAAATATGCCGCGATGGCGAAACACAAAAAAAGGCTTTCAATTTTCTGAAAGCCTTTTTTGTGTTTTATTTTCTGAAATCAAATTTGGATAGATCGGGTTTAAACTTTTTAACCCTTTTCAGTTCCTCCTGATAAATTACCTGCCCGATATTTTTTAAAAAAGGATAGGTTACTGTTTCATATTCATAGCGTCCATCGTTGTAGATGCCATTTTCGTTGGACTGCACAACAACGGCGAGCATAAATTCCACCCCATGTTCAAAGTCGACGATATAGGCATTGTCAATATTATAGCCATAAGAATCTCCATACTTGTTGAAGATCCGGATGTTGGGATTTAAGGTCGCATTTTTTTCACGGCCATAAAAAAGGAGCTTGCTATACGTTGGCCAGAATTCTGCTGGATCATATTTTGGAAAATCCGATTCAAAGGGATAGCGCGACATATAATCATAGAGGAGCGCGTAATCATCTTTTTTCAGATTGAATCTTTCTTTAGGCTGAAATGCTTCGGGAAATAACAGCTTCTTCAATATAAGCTGTTGATCTTGCAAAGCGTATACATTTAATCCTTCAAAGCTCCAAGGTTCATGAACAAGTTCATCTTTATCGTTCATGTAACCTTTCCCCTGAAGCGTATTGGACAGCTTGATGGTATAATCCTTGGGATCAAACTGTGCTTCTTGTTTATAGATAATATCCTTCCCCTTATAAAAGGTGACGGGATTAGTATGTTTGGCCCATATGCCTTTGTCGCCAATGGCAAGACGGTTGACAATGCGGCTGTATTTAGTGCCGTATTTTTTTAGTTTCGCATTCAGTTCTGCACGACCAATAAATTCGAAAAGCCTGTTTTGGGCATCGTTGTCGCTGGTTAATAAGATCTTTTTTACATATTGAGCAACAGATGGAAGGCCATTGGCGGCGGATTCGTCCACAAGAACCTTAGTCTGCTTTTCAAAAGCAGAATCGATGCGTAGTGGGGTATCTTTGCTGAGACCGGCAATATGCAGGTCATTGATTTTTTCCAAAGCCAGAATTGCCGTGGGCAACTTTACTGTACTTGCGGGATAAAAATACCAGTTCGGATTCAGTCGATAGCTATAGGACCTGAAATGTGGCTTATTGGATTTGTCACGATCAATCTGTGTATACAGAATTTGTACCTCATTTTTCGTCGGATGACTTAATATGTTTTGAAATAGATCCGGATGACTTTGGAGTAATTTTTCCAGGTAAACAGTATCTATCTTCTGAGCGTATAGATCTGACATAAATAGGGTAAGAATTAGGGTGAGGTATTTTTGCATGTGCTTTAGATCAAAGTGTCGCGCCTGTTTAGTCTTGTCGATTAAGCTCTTCTATAGCTTTTAATGTCTATAGGATCATGGAGCGAAAGCTCCATGATATTGCGTTTTGCTATTCGTAAACATGGAATTATTTTCGCGTATAAACTTCAAAGGTATAAGCAAATGCATGTTTATCATCGGCCTGATGCGAATCTGAGGCAACTAATTCCCATTCTTCTGACGGTAATTCAGGAAAGAAAGCGTCACCTTTGATAGTTGTATGTACGCGTGTCAGAAGCACTTTGTTTGCAAGTGGGAGGGCTTGTTGATAAATATTTGCACCACCAATGATAAATACCTCACGTTCATCCCGGCAATATAAAAGGGCCTCTTGGATACTATTGGCTACATCAATATCTTCTGCCTGGAAATTAGCATTGCGTGTAATGACAATATTTCTTCTGTCTGGTAAGGCTTTGCCTATGGCCTCAAAAGTCTTCCTGCCCATTAGGACAGAGTGCTCAACGGTATTTCTCTTAAAATATTTAAAGTCGTTGGGTAAATGCCAAGGCATCTGATTGTCGATTCCGATGGCATTGTTTTCCGACGCAGCTACGATTAATGTGATCGTTGGGTTGCTCATTTTTGATATAAGGTAATTATTCGTTCGCTAAAATAATGTTGTTACAAAATTAGGTGCCTTCCTTGTTAAACGGCCACCGGCGCTTTGATATGTGGATGGGATTCGTAGTTTAACAATTCAAAATCTTCAAACTTGAAATCAAAAATATCTTTTACTTCAGGGTTTATTTTCATCTGGGGTAGCGCTTTTGGCTCGCGGCTCAATTGTAGTTCCGTTTGCTCGAAGTGATTACTGTAGATATGTGCATCGCCCAGGGTATGAATAAACTCTGCGGCTTCCATGTCGCAAACCTGTGCGACCATCATCGTCAACAAAGCATAAGAGGCTATGTTAAAAGGTACGCCCAAGAATATATCGGCACTACGTTGATAGAGTTGACAGGACAATTGCGGCTTTAAGATACCTTTTTCAGGTTGTGCCGGAGCGACATAAAACTGAAAAAAAGCATGACAAGGAGGTAATGCCATATGCTCTATTTCGGCAACATTCCATGCCGATACAATAATACGGCGTGAATCCGGTGAATTTTTTAGCTGGTTGATAACCTGTGTGATCTGATCGATATGACGGCCATCAGGTGTTGGCCAGGAGCGCCATTGTGATCCGTATACAGGGCCCAAATTCCCTTGTTCGTCAGCCCACTCGTCCCAAATGCTTACGCCATTTTCTTTGAGATACTGAATATTGGTTTCACCTTTAAGAAACCAGATCAACTCATGGATAATGGATCGCAGGTGTAATTTCTTTGTCGTTACCAAAGGGAAACCTTCCTGAAGGTTGAAACGCATCTGATATCCAAAGACACTTTTGGTTCCTGTGCCCGTACGATCTGTCTTTACAACACCATTCGTATATACATGTCTGAGTAAATCTAAATATTGTTTCATCTGTAAAAAGTAATTATTAAATACTAAATATCAATGCTATAATCGAACTGGATAGGAACGAATAGCACTATTTTATGTGTCTGATTCTCAATCGGGGAATATTTGAATACATCATGTCCGGCTCTAATTTCGTTTGTCCGTAATAAGCCGCCGGTGCATTCAACCTTTCAAGATAGTCAAAACTAAGGAAAATCCTTATAACGAGAAAGTCAAAACTTAAAATGATAAGAGGGGTTACTGAAAAAAAATGTAATTTTGCAAAATATTATGGAGAATAAGAAAGTAGCTTTTTATACACTTGGATGTAAACTGAATTATTCGGAGACATCATCCATTGGTCGTTTATTTAAAGATGCGGGCTATGATACCACAGCGTTCAATAGCCGTGCAGACGTTTATGTAATCAATACATGCTCGGTAACGGATAATGCTGACAAGAAGTGTAGAAAAGTAGTGAAGGAAGCATTAAAGCACTCTCCCAACGCCTATATTACGATTGTTGGCTGTTATGCGCAGCTAAAACCAAAAGAGATTGCAGAGATTCCCGGAGTGGATATGGTCTTAGGTGCAGCTGAAAAGTTTAATATTATTGAGCATATCAATGATTTGACGAAACAGGAAAAAACGATCGTTTATAATGGTCCAATCGATGAGACCAATCAATTTGTCTCGGCTTATTCGATTGGCGATCGTACGCGTACGTTCCTAAAAGTACAGGACGGGTGCGATTATTCATGTACATTTTGTACGATTCCTTTGGCACGTGGCGGAAGTCGCTCGGGCAAGATCGAAGATATTGTGCGTCAGGCAGAAGAAATAGCAGCTTCAGGCGTCAAGGAAATCGTTTTAACAGGCGTAAACATTGGTGATTTTGGTATTCGGGATGGTAAGCGCGAAGACCGGTTCTTGGATTTGGTACAAGCACTGGATGAAGTCGAAGGCATTGATAGAATTCGTATCTCCTCGATAGAACCCAATCTTCTTTCCAATGATATAATTGAGTTTGTGGCCCAATCAAAACGTTTTGTTCCACATTTCCATATGCCATTGCAGTCTGGAAGCAATAAAATTCTGAGTTTAATGCGCAGAAGGTACAAAAGAGAGCTTTACACGGAGCGCGTCGCATTTATCAAGTCATTGATGCCTAATTGCTGTATTGGTGTTGACGTAATTGTCGGATTTCCGGGAGAAACACGTGAAGACTTTATCGATACATACAATTTCTTGAATGATATGGATATTTCTTACCTGCATGTCTTTACCTATTCAGAAAGAGAGAATACGATTGCAGCTCAAATGGACGGTGCTGTACCGGGAGCTCAACGCAGTGACCGTAGCAAAATGTTGCATATCCTTTCGGAGAAGAAGCGCCGTGCTTTTTATGAGTCACAGCTTGGTGAGACTGGTGATGTTTTGTTTGAGGCAGACGAGAAAGACGGTTATATGCATGGTTTTTCTAAAAACTATGTCAAAGTACGGACCTTATACGATCCATTATTGGTGAATGAGGTTGTGCCGGTTAAATTTATGGAAGTAACGGATTCCTGTGAAGTGGAAGTAGAAGAAATTCCGGAGACACTGACACATTAATCTTTTTACGGTTTATACCATATTTAGATTTTATAATATACAAAAAAGGCAATCTTCCCGCATAAGATTGCCTTTTTTCGCTAAAGGGAATTCCAAAATTTCCCTATTGATTGCCCCCCTAATGCGCACTACTCTTTGCTGCGTTCAACCAGATGACGGTACCCAAGATCAAAAGTACCCCGAGCCATTGTATCGTGGATACACTTTCATGAAGTATAAAAAATGACATACAGGTGGCTACAGGTAGCTCTGCCGAACTCAATATCCCGCCTAAGGAGAAGCCTGTTTTAGGTAAGCCATAGGCAAATAATAAAGGCGGGATGACTGTACCAAATAGCGAAAGGATCAAGCCGAAATAGAGAAAGTTACCATCAAATTGACCATTCCATAAATAAGCAGGTGGAAACAAGGTGAAGACCAGTATACAGGCCCCCGTTACCATAATGGCACTCTTTTGAATGGGGTGATAGTCATTACCGATGCGTCCATTCACGATCATGAAGACTGAATAGGCGGTCGCTGCTAAAAGACCGAATAAGACACCTGTTAAGTTGAGGTGTTGCAAGCCTTTTTCAATAAGTCCAGTCGCCAATAATGTTGCAATGAGTACTATGCCAATGCCAATCAGGTTGTTTTTTGAAGGTTTTGCCTTGAAAAAGATAAATTCGATTACCACGCCGATCCAGATATACTGCATCAGTAGTACAATCGCCAACGAAGCCGGAACGAGCTGTACACATTTGTAATAGAGAATACTCACCAAACCGGTCGAAGTACCGCTGATTAATATCTTGATCCAGGAAGATTTCTTGCTTGAAGAGTGAAATGACTTTGCAGAAAAAAGTTTGATGATAATATAGATAAGCCACAGGATAAGCATGCCAAACAATACCTGAATTCCCGTTACCTCTCCTAAAGTTAACCCTTTACCATAGGCTTTTTTAACAAACGTTGATAGTATCCCAAAACTACTCGCACCTAAAAAGACAGCTAATGCACCTTTTAATTTTTCCATTCTCAAATAAATTAGGCGTCAAAGTTACGATTTCTGAACAATTCTTTTTCTTATCTGACGTTCTTATCAAGAAAAGCAATCCCGGGGGCAAGCTCAACAGTAATGCGTAAATACATTCAACAAGGGAAATTCACTTGCTGGAAACTGTACTGTTCGTCTTAGCATGTTGCGGGGGGCAGTTTTATAGCAGAAGTTATCGGCGTAAATTGTTTTTTAGCAGCAGGCAAATTTATTGGATATCAACAGCAATTTAATTAAGTTTGTTATGCAAGTAAGTTTGTTAAGCAATAACGTAAATCGAACAGCATGAGTGTCAGATCTTATTTTATCTTCTTTTTAGGTGCAGTTCTATTTTTGAGCAGTTGTTCAACGAAGAAAAATGTACTTAGCTCAAAAACACATTCTTCCAATGGTTCAGTTTTGACAGATGCGAGCTCAGCGCGTGGAAAAACCTTTTCGGGATCCAAACTTGACAATTATGCAGACTTACTCAATGTGAGTACAAAAAAACTAAATCCGCACCTTTATTCCTTTATTGACGATTGGATGGGGATACCGCATCGTATGGGTGGACAGACCAAATCGGGGGTAGATTGCTCGGGATTTGTTAATCTGCTCTATATTGAAGTATATAAAGGGAATCTGCCTCGGACTTCACGTGACATGGAAGGAATAGTAAAAAGAAAAAAGGTCGATAAACTTGAAGAAGGAGATCTCGTGTTTTTTTCTTTCGGACGAAATGGGATAGATCATGTTGGTGTATACCTGCATAATAATAAGTTTGTTCATGTTTCGACACGGAAAGGTGTTATTATCTCTGATCTTTCTGACAGTTGGTATGCTAAGACCTTTGTCGACGCGGGCTCTCCGAATATCTAAATGCGTGAATTTCATGTAGGTTTTATGTCATATCTTGATATAAACTTTTATACCCTATATAAATCCTTATTTTTGTCAAAATTTTATAGAAATGACAATCAAGAGTAAGAAGATTTTTTTGGGCCTTTGTATTATTGTGCCGTTTTTGATGTATTGTGTTTATTACTACAGTAATATGATCAAAAATGCCCCTTTTCGTTTTGCTGATTTTGAATCCATTGAATTCAAATATGGCGAGCCGAACCACATGGTCAACGAATACAATTCAAAAACACGTATCTATAAATATTTAGACAAAAAAGATTCTTTAATTACCGATACTGTAAAATTTACAAAAGACGATTTATTATACCTGCACCGCAAAGCAATGGAGCTCGGCTTTTGGAACTTGGATACCGATATGACCGGTCCTGAATGGCAGCAGGATTCAACAAATTCTAAAGTCCCACGTTTTTATTTAGAGTTCAACTATAAAGATAAGTCCAAGCATATCACTTTGGATGCAGATTTTGCAGGTAACCCTCGGATGCACGATGCGGCAAAATCAATGATCGATGAAGTCAACCGCATGTTGGCAACTGCGCAAGCCAGATAGTTAAGAAATATACCCTAAGGGTAAAGAGAGAAATCAAGCAATTGGTTTCTCTTTTTTTTTACCAAATATCCGTCTGAAAACAAAGGGTGGAAGAAGGACTTAATCCACCAACAACGGATATACTAATAGGGATTTTATAGGGACTTAATAGGGACCTGATAGGGACCTCATTCGGATGAATACGTATAAAACACGGATAAAGTCCCTATAACAATACTATCAAATATGGGTTAATTAATACAGGAGTATTAAATGGCTTCCTTTGTTTTTTTGATAAATTCTTTATGTTCTCTTTATACTCCGTTAACCTGAATCGAATACTTTAGCGCCAAAACAAAATTTCATATGAAAGCATTTTTGGCACTAGCAATTTCCTGGGCATGCGTAAACGCTGTGCAGGCGCAAGATTTTGCAAAAGGAAAAGTTTATCTGGACGTAAACAAGAACGGAAAATTAGATAAAAATGAACAAGGCATTGCGTCTGTTTCTGTTAGTAATGGGCGTGAAGTGACAACAACTGATAAAGATGGTAATTACCAATTGCCCGTTGGAAATGATAACATCATTTTTGTAGTTAAACCAACAGGCTATGCTTTGCCCTTGGATGAAAATAACCACCCAAAATTCTATTATATCCATAAGGTAAACGGTAGTCCAGTTTCAAAATATCCTGCTGTTGCTGCTACAGGAAAAATCCCTGCGGCTGTAAACTTTGCATTGTACCAGCAAGATGAGGATCCTAACTTTGCAGCTTTTGTTTTTGGGGATCCACAGGCTTACACGGAGGAAGAGCTGGCCTATTTCAAAAATGGTGTTATCAATGAAATTTCCGATAAGACAATTGCGAAATTCGGAATAAGCTTAGGCGACTTGGTGGGAGACGATCTTTCACTTCAGCCAAAGTATAAATCGGTGATTTCCACGATGGGCTTACCATGGTATAATGTCATGGGAAACCACGATATGAACTATGATGCTAAAGTGGATAGCCTCTCCGATGAATCGTTCGAGCGGACTTTTGGCCCCAATAATTATGCGTTCAACTACGGAAATACGCATTTTATCATTCTTGATAATATTATTTATCCGAATCCACGGACAGGTAAAGGTTATTTAGGCGGATTCCGTAAAGATCAGCTTGATTTTGTGGAAAATGACTTAAAAAACATTGCTAAAGACAAATTGATTGTGTTGGCATTTCATATTCCTTTATATCATCAAAACTCGGATGTCTTTCGTAACGAAGATAGACAACGTCTGTTCGATATTTTGGCTCCATTTAAGCATACCTTGTCTTTATCCGCGCATACACACTTTCAGCGGCAATATTTTTATGGACAAAACGAAGGATGGAAACAAGAAAAGCCACATCATGAATATAATGTGGGTACAACCTCTGGCGACTGGTATTCGGGCGAGTTGAATGAAAAGGGAATTCCTGTTTCTACAATGCGGGACGGTACACCAAAAGGGTATGCCATTTTAAAAATCGAGGGTAACCAATACAGTTTTGATTATAAGGTTGTCGGTAAGCCGGCAACGTATCAGATCGATTTATATGGCGCATCGGTCGTTCCAGAAAAATACACAAAGAGATATCCGATATACGCTAATTTTTTCATTGGAAAGGAAGGTGACAAGGTAACGTATAGAATCAATCAGGGCGAATGGAAGGAAATGGATTTTGTCAATGAAAACGATCCAGCATTTCTAAATTCTTTGGCTAAGTACGATACAGCAACTGAATTAAAGAATACGCGTAGACCTTCAAACCCCGAAAAATCCAGTCATCTGTGGACGGCTAATTTGCCTAAATTAAAAGCTGGTAAATATCAGATTGAGGTTCAGGCTGTTGATCTTTTCAATAGAGTACACCTAGCAACGAAGACTATTGAGGTGAGATAAATAACCGATTGTAGAGTTGTTTTAAGTTTAAAGATAGCTTAAGATGCACTTAACATTACCATCCTATATTTGTGTAGAGTAATTTTTGATTCATAAAGAGTTAGGGTTAATGTGTAGATCTGTTGTGAAACACGTCTGAAAATTTAGTTTGTTTTTAAAGTGAAGGTAATCTCCCCAGATTACCTTTCACTGTTTTTAGACCTTTCAGGCTAAATTATGGTGTCAGTATTTCACTGCTTCTCGGGCGGCCTGTCCTTACAGTTCATTGGATTTATGTAGACAAGGTTTTGCCTAGTATTTCGTTTAGTATATGAACCTTAGTTAGTAGATGAGCACTTCGTTCGGCAGCGACATTTTCTTCTGAAAGTGTCCGATGTTATTGGCCGGAAAGAACTTTCAGTTCGCTTTTAGCGTTGTTGGTCTGCGAAGTCATGAAGGCCTTGTTGCCGGATAGCACGCCGAAAATCATCCGATGCCGGATTTTCAAAGATCTCCAGGTCGAAGTATTTTGTGGCGGCAAATAGGTGGTCGAATACATCCGAAACAATTCCTTCGTAATATTCCCAGCGGATATCGTTTACAAAGAAATAAAGTTCGACTGGAACACCATGTTCGGTTGAAGCAAGCTGACGCACCATCAGGGGCATGGTCTTGTGGATATTGGGGTTTTGACGCAAATAGGTGAGTGTGTAAGCTCTGAACATCCCTAAATTGGTCATTTTGCGGCCGTTTATGGGGTTTGACTGATCTATTTGCTGTTCGGTGTTGAATTGGTCAATTGTCCTGGCACGCTCTTCGATATAAGGCCGCAGAATCTGTATATTTTTGAGTTTTTCAATTTCTTCATTTTCTAAAAATCGAATCGTGGAAATTTTGATGTTTATGGCCCGCTTTAAGCGCCTACCGCCCGACTGCTGCATGCCCCTGTAATTTTTGAACGAATCCGACAATAGTGTATGTGTCGGTAGCGTGGTAATAGTCTTATCAAAGTTCTGTACTTTTACATTATTGAGGTTAATCTCTTTGACCGTTCCATCGGCGCCATATTTGGGCATCTCTATCCAATCTCCGACACGGATGGAGTCATTGGCCGAAACTTGTATACTGGCAACAAATCCCAGTATAGTGTCTTTGAATACCAACATCAGGATTGCGGATGCGGCACCCAAAGATAACAAGAAGGACCAGGGAGATTTTCCTGTCAATATCGAAAAGCAGATCGTCCCACCGATAAATAATAGGATAATCTGGCAGACCTGTAAATAACTTTCCAGGGGCTTGTCGGCAAAAGATTTTTTCATGCGCAGCATGTCCCGCAAACTTTTCAGGAGCGAATGAATAATCAGTAAACTGACGACAGTCGTCGCTATGTCAAGTACTTTATTGCTGTTTTCTTTCCAGGTTGGAAAACCCATGAAGATAATGGGCATGATATATTGTGCGACTAAGATCGGGACAAAATGGGCAACAAGTTTCAGTGTTTTATTGCGGATCAACAGATCATCAAAGCGGTTTGTACTACGTCTGATGGCTTTGATTGTTAACAGGAGTAATGTTCTTTTGGTGAAATAGTCAATGACAATCAAAAACAAGACAACCAGTAAGAGCAAAAGGATCGAGTTAACAAAATGACTGCCCTGATTATCAAGGCCAAGTTGTTTAATCCATTGAAATGTCCAGTTATAGATGTGGGATTGGGAATCTTTGAATAATTCCGTTGCTGTGCTTTGCATGTTACAAATATACAAAAAGCCGCAATTAGCGGCTTTTTGTTATTTTGAATTTAGCGGTTCGCGCTCGTGTTTATGTCTAAAGAATGCAGCAAAGAAGATGGCTATAACCAAGGTGTAGATGGCAAAAGCTAGCCAGATGTCATGCCAGTCTTTTAGCATGAGGTTACCGCTTAACATGCCGTCAGGTAAGATTGAAATACTCTTTTCCTGCAGAAAATGTAGAAAATGGGTATTGTCGATTGTTGTATCTAAATATTGTGCAAGATCTCTGCTGTTTTGAAAACTTTTGGTAAAGTAGTGGTCAATGATCCAACCCGATGCAAAACTGCCCACAACTGCACCGAAACCGTTTGTCATCATCATAAACAAGCCTTGTGCCGAGCTGCGTATACGTGATGTTGTCGAGGTTTCGACAAATAAGGAACCTGAAATATTAAAGAAATCAAATGCCATACCATAGACGATGCAGGACAATACAATCATCCAAAGTCCGCTTGCAGGATCACCAAATGAAAATAATCCAAAACGTAATACCCAGGCAAACATCGATATCAGCATGACCTTTTTTATACCGAATCTTTTGAGGAAAAATGGAATAGCAAGAATAAAAAGTGTCTCGGATATCTGCGAAATCGACATAATGATGGTCGAATATTTCACAACGAAAGATTCTGCAAATTTAGGGTAGAATTTAAATTCATCCAAAAATACATCACCGTAGGCATTGGTCAATTGGAGTGCGGCACCTAAGAACATGGAAAAAATAAAGAATAAAGCCATTTTATAATTTCCAAAAAGTTTAAATGCTTCCAAGCCTAACAGTTGTGTCCAGGAAGCATCTTCCTGTTGTAACTTTTTCGGTGGACATTTAGGTAATGTGAAAGCATAGAGACTTAAAGCCAGGGCTGCGGTTCCGGCGATATAAAATTGATAAGCTGTGGCCTTGTTGCCGGTTAAATTAGTGATCCACATGGCGACGATAAAGCCTATCGTTCCGAATACCCGGATAGGGGGGAATGCCTTGACCAAATCGTAGTTATTCTCATTCAATGCCGTATATGCAATGGAGTTGGATAGGGCCAAGGTCGGCATATAAAAACACATCGCCGCAAGCATCGCATAAAAAAAGGTGTTTGGATCATTTACCTGCGGTAAATAGAATAAAACACCCGCATAACATAAGTGAAGAATAAAATATAATCTTTCGGCATTTATCCAACGATCGGCGATAATTCCCATCAGGGTAGGCATAAATAAAGAAGCGATCCCCATGGTTGCAAAAATAGCTCCAAATTGTGTACCATCCCATTGTTTTGTGCCAAACCAATAGTTTGCTATTGTAATCAACCATGCTCCCCAGACAAAAAACTGAAAGAAGCTCATAATGGTCAATCTTAATTTAATAGACATAAATCGATGTTATTTAAAATTTTTGTTTCGCTTTAATGAAAGGAGTTATTTTCTTTTGGAAATCTCATCCCTAATCAATGCAGCCTGCTCGTAGTTTTCTTCGGTCAATGCCTGATTAAGTGCTTGCTCCAGTTGCTCATCTGTCAACGAGGAGAAAGGATTTTGTGGGGATTTTGAAGGCGTTTTTTCTTCGACCTCAACAACACTTGGGTCCTGAACTTTATTGGATTTGTCCAGATTTTCCAAAAATGCAAACTCATGTCCTTCAATGATAATTCCAGCAGAGGACATAATAAATTCGTAGGCATAGATTGGAGCTTCAAACCGTACAGCGAGTGCAACGGCATCGGATGTGCGGGCATCAATTTCTACAATCTTATTGCCGTCGGAACAGATAATTTTAGCATAAAATATCCCTTCAATCAAATTATAGATCAATACTTCAATGAGTTTGATACCAAAAGAATCTGCAAAAGATTGAAATAGGTCGTGTGTGAGCGGACGACTAGGAATCATTTTCTCTATCCGAATAGCAATAGCTTGAGCCTCATGGCTGCCGATAATGATAGGCAATCTTCTGTTGCCCTCCACTTCTCCCAATACAAGAGCATAAGCGCCAGATTGTGTTTGACTATAGGATAAACCAACGATATCTAATCTGATTTTCTTCATTTTAATTCCAAAGCGGTCTACAAACTTAGATAAATTTGCTTTTATATGCAATTATAACAACTAAAAACTCCCCATTCATTTTGGATAAATGGGGAGAATATATCGGATGAAAGCTTTAAATACCTTTGTAAGCCTTCAATGCCTGCGTTAATTTCGGAACGACGTCGAAAGCATCGCCCACAATTCCATAGTCGGCCACCTTAAAAAAGGGCGCTTCTGGATCTTTGTTGATGACAACGATTGTTTTAGATGAGCTTACCCCGGCCAAATGCTGGATTGCTCCGGAGATACCAATTGCGATATAGAGATTGGGACTCACCACAATACCTGTCTGACCAACGTGCTCTGAGTGTGGGCGCCAGCCTGCATCAGATACGGGTTTTGAGCAGGCTGTAGCTGCGCCAAGCACATCCGCAAGCTCTTCAATCATTCCCCAGTTTTCAGGTCCTTTTAGACCACGGCCTGCTGAGACCACGATTTCGGCTTCCGGTAAGGAAATTTTGTCTGTTGCACGAACGATCTCTTTAACTAAGGTCGCAAAATCATTCTGGTCAATATTCGGAGCGAAAGCCTCAACGGTAGCCGTGCCGCCAACCTCTTTGGTTTCGTAAGCATTTGGACTTAAAGCGATCACTTTTATCGCAGAGGTAAGCTCTAATGTTGAAAAAGCTTTATTGGAGAATGCCGTTTTTTTGACAGTCAGTTTCTCACCATTGATTGTCGGCAATTCGAGTGCGCCATCGGCAAGACCAGCCTCCAATTTGGCTGCAATACGTGGAGCAAGTCCTTTGCCCGAAAACGAGTTGGATAAGACAAGTAACTTTGCACCGGTACTTTTGACAGCCTCAGCGATGATGCTTGCATAGGCTTGGTTAACAAAAGAGGCAAGTTGTTCATTATTGACATTTAATACTTTGGAAGCACCGTACTTGCCCAAACTAGCAAGTTCGTCTTCAGCAACATTCCCGATTGAAACGGCAACAAGATCAGTCTGTATGTTATCGGCGATGGATTTTGCATAAGAAACAACTTCAAAAGCAGATTTTTTGAATTTTCCATCGGTATTTTCTACATATACGAGTATAGACATAGTGTTTTAGCGTTTAAAGATTAAATAACTTTAGCTTCGTCGTGAAGAAGAGAAACTAATTTTTCTACCTCGGCAGCGTCAACAAGTTTGACCGTACCCCGTGGAGCAGGTGTCTCATAGCTGACAATGTGTTCAAGAACGTCTATTGCGGAAGGCTCCAGCACATCCAATGGTTTGGTCCTTGCGCTCATAATACCACGCATATTCGGTATTTTGGGTTCGGCAACACCTTCGGCTGTGCCAATGACGATGGGTAGCTTTGCGGTCAATACTTCTTTTCCACCTTCAATTTCGCGCTCAACAGTAACTGCGTCGCCCGCAATGTCAACTTTTTTGGCAATGGAAACCGAAGGAATATGCAGCAATTCTCCGACGATTGCGGCCACTTGAGCGCCGTTATAGTCGATTGATTCGCGGCCAGTTAAGACTAAATCAAATGCATTGTCTTTGGCATACTGTGCTATCTGATTCGCAACAAACCAAGCATCGCGCGGAACGGCGTTAATCCGTACAGCATTGTCTGCGCCAATTGCCAATGCTTTTCGAATGGTTGCATCTGTAGATGCATCGCCCACATTGATGACAGTTACGGTTCCTTTTCCACCTTCGGCCAACTCAACTGCTTTGGATAAAGCAATTTCATCATAAGGGTTTATAATGAATTGTACACCAGCTGTATTAAATGCAGTGTTGTCATTTGTAAAAGTGATTTTGGATGTAGTGTCAGGGACATTACTTATACAAACTAATATTTTCATATACGATTGGTTTTACTCAAACTTACCATATTTTCTTTCAATTAAAAAGCGCTAAGGCCTTTTAAATTCTGTTAAAGAGTTGTCTTATGTTTTTGACGAATTTTTAATTACCACGTATTTTCTTGTATTTTTTTTGATGTGATATGATGTTGAGGTGTTTTGTTGTCTTTTTCGTAATTTTTTATTTTAAATAACCGGTTTTTGACAATAGATTTATTACGTCAGTAAATTGTCATTTTATATGCTAGCATAGTAATTTTATAATGAGGCATAGCTCGTTCGAGGTTCCTGTTTATAAAAGGCTGTCGATCGGTATAGCGAGCGGGGAATTGTTTTAGTGGATACACAATTAAATTGCATATAAAATGCAATTTGTCTAAGTTTGAAATAAAAAAAGATATGTCGACACGATTGGATCAACTGAATGAATTTTTGAAAGAGAGCCCCGAAGATCCATTTTTAAAATATGCGATTGCAGCTGAATATCTCAAGCAGGAAGATGAACAAGAGGCCATGTTAAGATTTGAGAATTTAGTACATACGAATCCAGATTATGTTGGAACGTATTATCATTTGGGTAAATTGTACGAAAAATTGAATAGACAGGAGTCCGCGATTGATACCTATAGATCTGGGATTGAGATCGCTCGCAAGACGCGTAATTTCCATGCTTTGGGCGAGTTACAAGGTGCATTGTCATTCTTGACAGACGATGATGAAGATGATTTTTAATCTTTTCTAAATTTTTGGTATTTAATTTGTTATGAATTTATCGGTGTAACTGTTAGATGCTGATTTTTTTGAATTTGGAATGAGATGAAAAGGTTTATTTGGATTGTGGGTTTGTTGTTGACAATTGGAATGGTGGGATGTGATAATCCCAAACAAAGTGTTGCGGTCTATAAAGATAATTTACAGGACCTAAAAGGTAGGGATAAGGCGGAAGTAGTGATTGGTGAATATAAGGGCGTTATGCCTTGTGCGGATTGTGATGGTATAGAAACACTTATTTCATTGCATGCAGACAACACCTACCAATATTCATCTAAATACCTTAATAAAAGTGATGATGTGTTTATGCGCGAAGGAAAATGGAAATTGGATGGTAACATTATTACATTGGACGGCGTCGACTATAAGTTCAAATTAGGAAACCGGATACTCAGTCAGCTGGATCTTTCCGGAAATGATATTACGGGCGATATTTCCAAATATTATGTCTTGACAAAAAATTGATATATAGCCTAAGGGGTATATTAAAACATAAAAAAGCCGAAAGTATACTTTCGGCTTTTTTATGTTTTGGATTTATAGCTGTTTTCGGCTATCGAATAAGTTTTTTCGTGCTGCAAGCTTGATAATTTTTTATTCACTTGCGGGTCATCCTTGAACCTTTATCTGGAAAATGCTATTTGTTTTTTGTACAAAGTTCTTTTAACGTTGCTACCACAAAATCGACTTCTTCCTTTGTATTATGCTTACAGAATGAAAAACGAACTGAAGGTCGCTCCGAGCTGGATTTGATTGCGCCCAATACATGCGAGCCTATATCTGTTCCTGAGCTGCAGGCGCTACCACCAGAGCAGGATATACCCGCAATATCCAAGTTGAATAAAAGCATGTCGGCAAGGTCGCTGCAAGGGAAAGAAACATTCAGTACGGTATACAGTGATTTTTCGGGTTCAATAACACCATTAAAATCAATCTCGGGGATTGCTTTTTGCAACTCATCGATCATATAAGATTTGAGTCCTTGAATATAAGCGTGGTGTTCTTCCATATGTTCATAGGCAAGTTCTAAAGCTTTTGCGAGACCCGCTATTCCATAGACATTTTCTGTTCCACCACGCATGTTGCGTTCTTGCGCTCCACCGTAGATTAAAGGTTTAATCTTGTTGTTGGCATTAATATAAAGAAAGCCAACTCCTTTTGGACCATGGAATTTATGTGCAGCCCCTGTTATAAAATCTATTTTCAGACTGCCAAGATCATGCGGATAATGTCCCATGGTCTGTACAGTGTCCGAATGGAATATCGCATTATACTTTTGGCATAACTCGGCGATACGTTGAATATCGTTGAGATTTCCGATCTCATTATTGGCATGCATAATGGAAACAAAAGTACGCGGATTGGTACTTAAAAGTTCTTCCAGCTGGTTGAGATTTAAATTACCTTTTTCGTCAACTTCTAATAAGTCGAGGTGCACCTTACCGGCTTTTTCAAGTTCTTCTAACGTATGTAATACGGCATGGTGCTCTATCGGTGAGGTGATGGCATGGGTTATCCCAAAGTCGGCGATTGACCTAACGATGGCCATATTGTCGGCCTCGGTTCCACCCGATGTGAAGAATATCTCTGCTGGAGATACATGAAGTAGATTGGCAATCGTTTTACGTGCTTTTTCTACAATTGTTTTTACTTGTCGTCCGTGACTATGGATAGAAGATGGATTTCCAAAGTTATTGTTCATCACATCCACCATTACTTTTATTACTTCAGGATCTAAGGCTGTAGTCGCTGCATTATCAAAATATACTTGCATGCTGCAAAATTACAAATCTCTCAAGTAAATTAGAGGTATTAAATGACTTATTTTTATCATTTTATTTTCCTAATTGTAGCTGATAGTGCTGGCGTAGCGGGGTCTCATCAGAATTAGGCTCTTTTTGCCTGGAAAGGAATAAGATGAGTACTTTTCCGTTCTGATGAAAAAAATAGCGCCAATCTATTACTTCAGTTTGGCGCTATTTTTCTATTTAGATAAGTTCTTTTTTGGTCTGAGTACGATGAGTATCACAATTCCTCCTAGTGCGAGCGCCAAACCCAAATAGGCTGCGATATCACCTGCTTGCGTGTAGAACGTAATTTCTTCATTTAAATTAATTTCCTGATTTAGGGCCGCAGGCTGCCACCATTTAGTCTGCTGTACAATATCGCCACGTTGATTGATAAAGCCTGAAATCCCTGTATTTGCCGATCGGGCAACCCAGCGCCTGTTTTCAATCGCACGCAGTTTTGCATACTGTAGATGCTGGTCTTTACCCGAAGTATTGCCCCACCAGCCATCGTTGGTGATGATCGCAATAAACTGAGCGCCTGTTTTGACGTATTTGGAAACATAATTGCCCCAGATGGATTCATAGCAGATAACGGGTGCGGCACCAATACCGCTTTGGGCATAGAATACGGAGGGTTCAGCCTGTTTTCCGTAGCCACCCGTCGTACCGCCGAATGCTTTAAATAAAGGTTTCAGGAAGTTCATCGCTGCACCAAAAGGCATTTGCTCTACGCCCGGTACGAGTTTGGACTTATGATAAAACTGTAGTTTGGAGGAATAATCGATCAATGTTGCGGCATTGAAATTATCCTGGTATACATTAGGAGCTATTTCACGCGCAGTAGGTGTTTTTGCATAGTTGTACAACTGATAACTTTCAATACCTGAAAGTACATTACCATTTTTATATTGATCTAAAAATTTTAAAATGCGCTGGTAAGAATACGCTTCCCTAAAGTTTTCCTCGTCAAAATAGCCGTTCTGTGAAAGTGCAGTTTCAGGCCAGATAAAAAACTCCGTATTGGGCTTGGCGACCGAACTCGACAAGGAAAGTAAGGTGTTTAATTGTTCTTCGGGACTAATATGGAATTTAATATAAGGGTCAATATTCGGTTGTACAACGACAATCTGTGCCGGATTCTGATGTTCTTCGTAGTTGAAGTAACGTACCAGCGAGTAGGTGCTGGGAACTAACAAGGCTGCAGCTAAAGAAGCAATCGGAACAATCTTATGTTTGATCGGATAAAGTCCTTTTCGATTGAGGTAAAGAGTAAATACCAGGATATTGACCAGCCAGACCCATATTGTTCCGCCATAGACCCCGGTGATATCATACCATTGGATCAATTGATGAAAACTGGCAAAACCATTGCCCAAAGTCATCCAAGGAAAGGCTAAATCCCAGGATTCGTGTAGAAATTCATAGCTTATCCAGAATCCCATTAATCCGAAAAGGGATAATAAAATGTTCGCTTTACGTCGTAATTGCCTATATAGCCTGAAAGCTAGCGCCATTAAAGCGGCGCCAAGGCAAAAAGGGATCAGACTGATGATAACAGCTGCAAAAGGCGGCATAACTGCCGAAATAGAGTTGTATACCCAATAAATAGAGGCCGTATTCCAGATAACTGCAGTGAGTCCTGCTGTAAGAAATACGTTGAGGCCTTTCTTCCTCAATGCTTCATCGCGGATAATATTTTCCACTGCAATGAGTAGTGGCACAAACCCAATAAATAACAATGGACTGGAATAAGGGATTGGAGGCCAGCCCAACCACAATAAAAAGGCACTTAAAAGTGCCAGTAGATAGTTATTTTTCACTATATATTTTCTCCCATTTATGATTATAAACTGGATAAAACTTCTCTCTTTTTACTCTCGTATTCCTCTTGGGTAATCAATTGTTTGTCGAAGAGTGTTTTTAATTTTTTGAGTTTTAAGGTAATCTCATCATCTTCCTCTTCTTTAGCGGGAGCGGGTGGGACGATAGGGGCTGCCGAAACCGGAGGAACAGCAGGAATTGATCCGGTCGGTTGCTGGCCCTGAATTGGCGCCGGTGGAGTTGGCTGGCTCGATACATGGGACTGTGGTGCCGACGGAGCAGGTGCTGTAACTGCTGGCTGAACCGCTGTATTACTTTCTTGTCGCTCGATGATCACTTCTTTTGCAACTGTTGGAGCAATGACTATTTTTTCTTTTTCGGCGGCCAGTTCGGCTTTTTTATAATTTTCAAGTGCAGCTTTAATATATTGATAAAGCTTTCTCGCCTGAACTTTTGGGATATAATCTATGCTCAGATTTTCTCCTGTAAAAGGGATAACAGTCACTTTTGAACCAAATATCTCCTCTTTGAAGGCGATATCTTTGATGTCTTGCCAACCAAAGATTTCAAAATCAGTAGCCAAGCCCAGTTTGGTAAATTCGCACATAAAAATGCGTTTATTACTAATCGTGATACTATCCGGTAAAATGGTTACAGCAGGTTTCTTTTGAACTGCGATATAATCTATTTTTTCTCCTGGAGTAAGCATGTCCTGGACTTTAGTAACCAATTTTTCAATGATTTTTATGTCCTGCCCGTCCTGTGCAAATTGTTCCATGTTCATGTCAAATACTTTTTAATACCTAAAGATTGTCAAAATTTATTCCAATCCTGCTACACAAAATACAAATTCTCCTTTAATCGGATTGTTTTCAAAGTGTAATTTTAAATCAGTTAATGTTCCGCGAACATTTTCTTCATAGAGTTTACTCAACTCACGTGATATCGACCCCTGTCTTTCTGGTCCAAAAACGGTGATAAATTCTTCGATGGTTTTAAGAATACGATGTGGTGACTCGTAGAAGATCATCGTTCTTTTCTCTTCTGCCAAAGCTTTTAAGCGTGTTTGCCGTCCTTTTTTTACGGGTAAAAAACCTTCAAAGCAAAAACGGTCGTTGGGAAGCCCCGAATTGACAAGCGCTGGCACGAAAGCTGTTGCACCTGGTAAGCACTGTACTTCGAGCCCTTCCTTGATCGCCTCACGTACCAGTAAAAAACCCGGATCTGAGATCGCCGGTGTCCCTGCGTCCGAAATCAAAGCAATGTTTTGCCCCTCTTTCAAGAATTTAATGATTTCAGATACCGCTTTATGTTCATTGTGCTGATGATGCGCAAATACTTTTTTGTCGATTCCAAAATGCTTCAAAAGCGGAGCGCTGGTCCTTGTATCCTCTGCTAAGATGAGGTCCACTTCTTTCAGGACATTGATCGCACGGAACGTCATGTCCTCCAGATTGCCAATAGGTGTTGGAACTAAATATAACATGGTCAAAGTTAAGTTTTTTTTACTATATAATGTGCGCTAAAACATTCTGTGCTTTTTGGAGTTTTATTTTAAAGATTATGGTAAACTCCATCACTTTATTTTAAATAAATTATGCAATACATTGAAAAAATACAGGCACATCTAGGTGCTGAAGCGAGTTATTTGTTAGAATTTGATCAACCCGCAGTTTCCAAAACAATGCTTCATCTTCCACAAGCAGCATTTATTGACCAAGTATATAGTTCGAGCGACCGTAGCCCCCAGGTCTTGCGGAGTTTGGGGCAACTTTTTGGAACGGGCCGATTAGCCAATACCGGTTATCTTTCGATATTGCCTGTTGATCAAGGAATCGAACACAGTGCAGGAGCTTCTTTTGCGCCAAATCCACAGTATTTTGATCCAGAAAATATCGTCAAGCTGGCCTTGGAGGGAAATTGTAATGCCGTGGCTTCTACCTTTGGTGTTTTAGGCGCTGTTGCGCGAAAGTATGCACATAAGATTCCGTTTTTGGTTAAAATAAATCATAATGAACTATTGACCTATCCTAATCGAGCCGATCAAATCTTGTATGGAACGATTCGCGAGGCCTGGAATATGGGGGCCGTTGCGGTAGGGGCAACGATTTACTTTGGATCCGAAGAATCCGACCGTCAGATTATAGAAGTAGCAAAAGCATTTGAAGAAGCACATTCCTTGGGAATGGCGACGGTATTATGGTGTTATCTGCGCAACTCGGCGTTTAAAGTTGGCGATACAGATTATCATTTGGCTGCGGATCTGACCGGACAGGCTAATCATTTGGGCGTAACGATCAAAGCAGATATTATCAAGCAAAAACTACCCGAATTGAATGGCGGTTTCAAAGCACTGAATATGGGTAAAAGTAGTTATGGAAAGCTGGATGAACGCATGTATACGCAGCTATCTTCCGATCATCCTATTGATCTGTGCCGCTACCAGGTGCTTAATTGTTTTGCCGGTAGGGCAGGCTTGATCAATTCTGGTGGCGCTTCGGGACAGAATGATATACAAGAAGCTGTAAAAACAGCGGTTATCAACAAGCGAGCAGGTGGAACAGGTTTGATCTCCGGCCGTAAGGCCTTTCAAAAACCAATGAATGAAGGTGTCGCATTATTACATGCCATTCAGGATGTTTATTTATGCGACGAAGTGAGCATAGCTTAGCAAATACGCGTCCCCTGAGTTCATCAGGTTGAATTTCACAACAGCGTTTGTAGTACAGACCGAACTGTAGAGCGTATCGATTAGGAATCTAATGGATACGCTCTTTCTATGAATCATAGTTTGTAAATACCGATGTCATTGAAAATCAGTCTTCAATGAGTTGGTGGATGTTCACCGGTGCGGTGCGATGGAAATAGAGTGCCGTAAAGCAGTCAAAAAGCCTTTTGAATGGTGGTTTAGGAATAAAATAGCTTGTATATAAAGGCAAATTTATCTAAGTTTGTTCACTATTTTAAATAACACATTTATATTATGTTGCAATTAAATTATATCCGTGAGAACAGGGATACGGTAATCGAAAGATTGGCTGTCAAGCATTTCAAGGAAATTGGATTGGTCGACGAAATCATCAGTTTAGATGAAGATCGCCGTAAGATCCAATCGGAATCGGACGCACTTTCGGCAGAGGCTAATGCGGCAGCAAAACAGATTGGAGATCTGATGCGCCAAGGTAAAAAAGAAGAAGCTGAAACCGTTAAATCCAAATCCTCGGGATATAAAGAGCAAGTGAAGCAACTTTTGGATCAATTGGGTACAATTGAGGCACAATTGAATGAGAAGATCGTACAATTACCTAATTTACCGCATCAATCGGTTCCAGCAGGTGTAAGTGCTGAGGACAACGAAGTTGTTTTGAGCCATGGCGAAATCCCGGCTTTGTCGGACGACGCATTGCCGCATTGGGAATTGTTGAACAAATATGATATTGTTGATTTAGAGCTCGGCGTAAAAGTTGCCGGAGCAGGTTTTCCTATCTATAAAGGTAAAGGAGCTAAATTGCAACGCGCCTTGATCAATTTCTTTTTGGATCAGGCAGCAGAAGAAGGATACGAGGAAGTACAGGTGCCCATTTTGGTCAATGAAGATTCTGCATTTGCTACGGGACAATTACCGGATAAAGAAGGACAGATGTACTATGTGGGTAACGACAATCTGTATTTGATCCCTACAGCTGAGGTTCCGGTCACCAACATTTATAGAGACGAGATTGTGAAAGAAGCACAATTTCCAATCAAACATTGCGCTTATACACCATGTTTCCGTCGTGAAGCAGGCTCTTATGGTGCACATGTGCGTGGATTAAACCGGCTACATCAATTTGATAAAGTGGAGACGGTGCAGATTGTACATCCTGAAAAGTCCTATGAAGTGCTGGAAGAGATGAGTTTATACGTACAGAGTCTGTTGCAGAAATTAGAGCTGCCTTACCGTGTATTGCGTTTATGTGGTGGAGATATGAGTTTTACTTCTGCATTGACCTATGATATGGAGGTGTATAGCTCTGCCCAGAAACGTTGGTTAGAAGTATCTTCCGTTTCCAATTTTGAAACTTATCAAGCGAATCGTTTGAAAGTACGTTTTAAGAATGCTGATGGCAAGATGCAGCTGGCACATACGTTGAACGGTTCGGCATTGGCTTTACCGCGTATCGTTGCAGCGATATTGGAGAATAACCAAACAAAAAAAGGAATTAAGATTCCCGCGGTTTTGGTTCCGTACACCAAATTTGAGTATATCGATTAAATATCAATAAATAAGTCATCTTTAGACTTATTTAATATCAGCATGAAAGACGCTCAGCCTGAGAAGGTAGAGCGTCTTTTTTTGTTATAACTCGATTTTAAGATGTTTAGAATCATTATAAATTAACTATATTTTCCATATGAAAGAATAATAGCATAGCATGTTAACGTTTTCTTATAACATTGTTAATGTTTTGTTAATTATGGTTCATTCCGTATAAAATTCTGTCTTAAAATTGTTTGATGACTTTTTATTCTATAATGCTTCTTTTGTAACAATTTGTAAAATTGTGAGCTTATTCTTGCGGTATTTCCTGTTATCGATAGATTATGTTAAAAAACTTGTAAAAGCAACTTTGGCTTTCTATATTTGACACCGCTAATAAAAATCGCACTAACTATTATTTACTGTAAATGCTGAAAAGAGCAAATTTTACAGCTGGATATTTATCTAAGAACTGACCCTATATCTACCTAGGGCCCGCTTTTCCAATAATATTTTCAACTGTTACTAAATGAACTGCAATAGCATGTTATGCTTTTTTGCTGTTTATTGTTTAGGCAATTTATGTTTAGACTATTATGATAACGGATATAATTTATATCAATATATAGGATTAGAAAAATAATAAAATTAACTAACTAAAACATGAAACAAACATTACTAAGTTTTCTTGTTGGCGGTATGATTCTGACTTCGGTTGCATTCGCTCAAGAAAAAAAGATTAGTGGTCGTGTTACATCTGCTGACGGTAAAGCAATACCAGGGGTGACAGTAGTTGTACAAGGTACTAATCAGGCAACGCAGACTGATACTGATGGTAATTATTCATTGAATGTGCCGGCAGGTAAGGTTGTCGTATTCCGTTCCGTTGGTTTTGATGATAAAACTATTATTGTTAACAACAATAGTTCTGTATTCAATGTCTCTTTAGTAAATCATGACAATGCTTTGGAAGAAGTTGTTGTTACAGCAAATGCAATTAAGAGAGAAAAACGTTCTTTGGGATATTCTGCGCCAACAATTAAGAGCGATGAATTGACAGAAGGTCGTAATTCGAGTGCGATCAACTCTTTAGCTGGTAAAGTTGCAGGGGTAAACATTACGTCTACATCTAATTCTCCAGGTAGTTCATCTCGTGTCGTATTGCGTGGTGGTTCATCTATTTCAGGTAATAATCAAGCGTTGATCGTTGTTGATGGTACTCCGATTGATAACACAAGTAAAATGGGGGGAGCCAGTGATTTATCAAGTGTAGATTTTGGTAACCGTGGTAACGATATTAATCCAGATGATATCGCTTCTGTAACCGTTCTGAAAGGACCTGCTGCTGCTGCATTGTATGGGTCAAGAGCATCCAATGGTGCATTAATCATTACAACAAAGAGTGGTAAAAAAGGTGCAAAAAATGAAATCACATTTAGCTCGACGAACACATTGTCATCAATTTTGAAATTGCCAGAATTTCAAAATCAATATGGGCAAGGTGCATCTGGCTACAATAAAGCAGGTGATTTGATTTATACAAACGATCCGAAAGAAAACTGGTCTTGGGGAGCACCATTCACTGGAGAGGTGCAAGAATGGGGACAAGCAGTAAATGGCGTTCGTCAGAAAAAAGCATATTCTGCTGTGAAAGACAACGTACGTGATTTCTTTGACCTTGGTATTGCTTCTGACAACAATCTTAGCTTTTCCGGTGGCTCGGATAAATCCACTTTTTATTTAGGATTGAACGCGTTGAATTCCAATGGTGTTTATCCTGGTAAAAAAGATAACTACAACAAATACGGTGTTAGATTTAATGGAACAACAGAGTTCTCAAATAAATTTAGTGCTGGTATTGCTGTAAATTATAGTCGAATCAACAGTAATAATGTCGGTGGTGGTCAAGGGGGTGGCTCTGTTTATAACAACTTATTACAAACACCGAGAGATATTGATGTGGTCGGTTTAAAAGACTTGTCCAATCCTTATAACGGATATGGTTATACAGATGAAAATGGTGTAGCTCATAATGATGTTTATGGTTATTACGGAGCTTATACCATGAATCCATATTGGGTATTGGCTAACTATAATAATTTCAATGATGTGAACCGTATTATGGGGAACTTCAATGTGAATTATAAGCCTACAGAATGGTTGACTTTCCAAGAACGCATTGGATTGGATAACTACAGTGACCGCAGACGTTCGGAATCTCCCAAATATAGCTACTTGCCAATAGATAATACCACTGGTAATTATTCTGATGGTAATATTCAGACTGATCCAGGACAATACCGTATCGACCAATTTAACGTGAATGAAATTGTACATGATTTCATGGCGACAGCTAAGCATACCTTCAATGAAGATTGGGAAGCGTCATTCATGGTTGGAAATAACATTCGTCAACGCAAAACGACTTCGAATAGCACAGCGACAAATTCAAGCGGTGGACTTGTTGTACCAGGATGGTACAATCTTGCGAATTCTAACGGTCCCTTGGACCTGATTGAAGATACGTGGACAAACCGTCGTTTGGTTGGTGTTTATGGTGATTTAAATGTTTCTTATAAAAACATAGCATATTTACAAGCTACGGCGCGTAACGACTGGTCATCGACATTGCCTAAGAAAAATAATTCATTCTTCTATCCAAGTGTTAGTGGATCATTTGTTGCATCGGAATTGTTCTCTCCTGAATTGAAGAGTAAGTTCAGTTATGCAAAAATCCGCGCTAACTGGGCGCAAGTAGGTTCGGATACAGATCCTTATCAATTGATTTCAACTTTTTCTAGAAGTACAATTGCTGGAGGGTTCGGTTCTACTACTTTCCCTTTCGGAAACGTATCCGCATTAATGTCGGGTAATACTATCGGAAATTTGAACTTAAAGCCTGAGATCACAACTTCGTTTGAGGTTGGAACTGAATTGGGCTTCTTCAATAATCGTTTATCTGCTGATTTTACTTACTACAAGAACAATTCGAAAAATCAAATATTAAGCATTCCTATTCCACTTTCTACGGGTTACGGGCTTAGTTTGGTAAATGCAGGTAAGGTTCAAAATAATGGTGTGGAATTAACATTAAGAGGAACTCCTGTGAAAACAGAAAACTTGACATGGGAATTGTTTGGAACATTCACTAAGAACAACAGTAAAGTTGTTGAATTGATGGATGGAGTACAACAAGTATCAGTTGGAGGCTTCTCGGGAATGAGTATCGTAGCTGCCGTAGGGCGCCCTTATGGAGAGTTTTATGGTGTTACAAATGCGACAGATGCACAAGGCCGTACTATTGTTGATCAAAAAACAGGCTTACCCATTGCTTCTTCTAAACCAGAATATTTAGGTACGTATAATCCAGATTTCCAAGCTTCATTGGGTACAAGTTTGAACTATAAAAACTGGTCAATGAGCGCGTTATTTGATACGAAACAAGGTGGTGTGTTCTACTCTAGAACAAAAGACATCATGGGATTTGTTGGTACCTCAGCTGAGTCAGGTGGCGATCGTATAGGTCAGATTTTCCCAAATTCTGTTTATTTGGACGCTTCAGGAAATTCAGTCGTTAATACATCTGCGACTTATGATAAGATCGATTATTATCCAAACATGGAAGCGGGAGTAAATGTTGTTGATGCGACATATATCAAATTGCGTAACCTTACATTCACGTATAAATTCTCTAAAGACATGTTGAAAAACACACCATTTGGAGCGGCTTCTATAGGAGTGTTTGGAAATAACCTGTTTATTTGGACGCCAAGCGAAAATAAATATGCTGATCCAGAGGTGAATTCATCTGGTGCTGGTAATGCACAAGGTTTTGACTTTACAGCTCAACCTTCATTACGAAATTATGGTATCAATGTTAAAGTTTCATTTTAAGAGCAAGTAAAGTATGAAAACTATAAATTTTAAAAATGCTAAGAAGCTTTTAGTTTTAGCTTTAGTTGGCACACTAGGGTTGACTAGCTGTAATAAATTTTTGGATGTGAATGAAAACCCAAACAATCCAGAAACAGCTACTCCTAGTTTATTACTACCTACAGTAGAAGCTGCGATCAGCCAAGTTGTAGGGAACGGTTTTCAGGTATATGGTAATATCTGGGGACAATACTGGACGCAAAATCCTACATCTTCTCAATACCGTTCTATCGACAGATATCAAGTATTGAATACAGCCATGGATAGATCGTGGTTGATTTTGTACCGTAGCGCATTGAACAATGCGGAATTGATCATTAATTCAAATGTAGCGGCGAACGATAATTATAAAGGTATTGCTTACTTATTAAAGGCTTATACATTTCAAGTAGCAACAGATGCTTTTGGAGATATTCCATTGTCAGAGGCGTTAAAAGCGAACGGAAATCTTAATCCTAAGTACGAAGCTCAAGCTGTTGTATACGATTCAGTATTCAATTATATTGATAAAGGCTTGGCTTTATTGGCAACGCCGCAAGCTGTTCCTGTTTCGAGCCAGGATATGATTTTCAATGGTGACCTAGATAAATGGAAAGCTTTTGCAAATACATTGAAATTGAGAGCGTATTTGCGCATTTCAAATGTGGATGCGAATAAAGCTGCAGCAGGTATTAAAGCACTTTATGCAAAAAATGCCAAATTTTTAGATCAAGACGCTTCAATAACTTACACAACGACAGGTGGTAACGAGAACCCATTCTACAATGAGATGGTGGGTTTAGGTAAAACTCAAAATGTTGTGGCGAGTGGAACTGTAGTTCAAGCATTCGTAAAGAACAGTGACCCAAGAAGATTTTCTTTCTTCAATAAAGTGAGCGGACAAGATACAATTGCATTTATCCTTCAAGGTGATTTTAATGCAAATTCAGCAAAATTAGTTTCTTCTCCTTCACCTCTTGTTGGTGGTCGTGCTGTTGATCCTACATCAGCAACCGCGCCTGTGAAATTGTTTTCAGCTGCAGAAAGCAAATTCTTACAAGCTGAGGCTGCAGTGAAAGGTTGGGGAACAGGTGATGCGAAAGCATTGTTTGAATCTGGTATTATAACAAGTTTTACAGCTACGGGTAATGCTAATGATGCGGCTAAATACATCGCAGAAGCGCCAGATGCGAAATTCACAGGTGATGTTGAAGCAAAAGTCAAAGCTATCATTACACAAAAATATTATGCGATGTGTGGTTTCCAAGGTTTTGAATCATGGACTGAGTGGAGAAGAACAGGTTATCCAACTTTCTTTACGACTTCTATCGCATCAACTTTAGGTGCAGGAAGAATGCCATTGCGTATGCCTTACGCCAACAGCGAAGCGACTTCAAACGTAAATTATCCAGGTAACGTGGTAATCTATACACCGGTATGGTGGGACGTTAAGTAATCTCTTAGATTTATATGCTTATAGGAGAGGCCGTCTCGTAAGTAATTACGGGGCGGTTTTTCATTTAGTACAATTTTGAAGCTATGACTTTGGTTTATCAAGCTAAGTTAGATTTGATTCGGTCATTTCTTGTTTTTCGCTACTTTTAAGAGCTGGGAAACAGGTTAGAGAAGGCATTTCGCCTTCCACTTTCTGAGGTTATGAGCGATTGACAGTAATCCTATTTCGACTTCAGCCTTTGTCATTCCCTTGAGCAGGAACCGTTTAAAGCCATGGTTACTTTTGATATTAGCAAATACAGGTTCCACATCAACTGACCTTTTCTTGCGATAACGGATACCCTGCTCGCTCTTTATGCGCTTTCGGTCGGTGATTGACTTCCACGATCCGATTTCCCTGTGATTTGTGGTATTGTCCCCTCAACGGGCAGCCGTGACAGTTGAGGGCCTGGTAGCGACTGGGCACCTGCTGAAAACCCGAGGCCGTGCTTCTTTTGGTAAAGCTCATTAGGCTCATCTTTTGACCCATCGGACAGTACAGGCAATCTTCTTCTTGATTATAATGAAGCCCCTCCATTGAAAAGGGGAGCTGTTTTCCTTTTTAATTTTGGTCAAAACTGTCATACTTTATGTAAGCTGCGATCTGTTTACTTTCCAGTAGGCTGTAGTTTTCGTCCGAACCATAACCGGCATCGGCAACCACCGCTGAGGGAGTCAGTCCATACAGGTCTTCATATTGCTGTAAGTGTGCCGGCAGCGTTAAGGTATCGGTTGGATTGGAATGGAGCGAGTAATTCAGGATGAATTGATCCTGAGTGGAGATCTGCAGGTTATAGCTGGGTTTCAATTGACCGTTCAGCATGTGGTCTTCTTTCATTCCGCATAGCCACATGAAGTGGATGTTTTGGCGAACCTGTTCTTCAAGCTTCCGGCTTGAATATGTGTTGGTCAGGTAACCATAAACCAGAACTTTAGCTTCTATGTTTTGTTTATTGGGTCAGACACTTCTAATGAACAAAAACGATTTGGGTATCGGACTTCAAAAGCAAGAAGCTAATTATGTAAAGACCTTATTTTAAAGAAGTACTTTTCTCGGTGACCCTAGCCGCATTCGATATGGATAGTGGACGAAGCTACAATATGTATTATCCGCGCCAAAGTGGAAACTGAAAAAATCCTAAATTTTAGCATGATTGTGTTCGAGCATGGAGCTCCGATAATCGGTTTATAAACCGCAACAGCTTTTTTGCATAAGGAGGTATAAATAAGTGGCAGGTAGTATTAACTTTAAGGAATTTGTAATTATTTGGTTTTTTAAACTTTTATGAATTAACTATCTGATTAATAAATATTACGATATATATATGTTTTTTGTAAAATTAAATATCTGTTTTTCAGTATTTTATATTAATTTTTAAATTAATTCGCTTTCTATTGATGCACTATTGTTGTAAAATGTAAAAAATATTATAATTTTGTATTTAACACTTTTTAACATTGATATTTCTATAATGTTAAAAAATGTAATGCTAACTAGTATATTCTTATTAATCATTGAAAGGTAAAATTTTCTAACCAGCTATTTTGATAAAAAAAATATACATTTTTTTATAATAAACGTAAAAATATGAAACACAAATTACTTAGTTTATTTGTAGGTAGTATGATTCTGACTTCTGTCGCATTTGCGCAAGAGAAGAAAGTCAGTGGACGTGTTATAGGTGCTGATGGTAAGCCATTAGTAGGTGTGACAATATCCGTTCAAGGGTCTAACATCGCTACACAAACCGATGAGAAGGGTAATTATTCATTGTCGGTTCCTGCAGGAAAGGTTATCGTATTTCGCTCAGTGGGATATGGTGATAAAACCTTAATTGTGAAAGAAGGACAATCTGCATTTAATGTGACACTAGAAGATTCAAGTCGTGAATTGGAAGAAGTTGTTGTTACCGGTTATGGTCAGAGACAAATCAAAGATTTGACGGGAGCTCAAGGATCAATTAAAGGCGATAAAGTTGCTGCTGAACCGACATTGAGTTTTGAACAAGCGATGTCGGGTAAAATGGCAGGTGTGCAAATCGGATCTACAGGTGGAACATTAGGTGATGGAATGTCTGTTCGTATAAGGGGTGTAAACTCCATTTCCTCAAGCTCCCTTCCATTGTATGTTATTGATGGAGTTCCAATGAATGCCGTTGAAAATGTGAATACATTTAATAGTGGCGATGGAACACGTTTTAACCCGATGGCGATGATCAATAGTAATGATATAGAGTCTATTGAGGTATTAAAAGACGCTGCAGCAGCAGTATTATACGGATCCAGAGCTGCAAACGGTGTTATCCTTATCACCACGAAAAGAGGAAAGAATGGTGTTTCAAGCATAAGTTTTGAGTCAAAAGTTACATCAAGTAAAGCTTCTAAGTTATTGGATTTATTAAATGGAGATCAGTTTATCGAAATCAATAATGAAAAAGCAAAAAATGCCGCATCTAAATTTGGTGGAGTAAATATTATAGCGAAAGAAAGCGATATCGATGGTGATGGCGTTAATGACCGTACAAATTGGCTTGATGAAGTGTATAGAACTGGGGTTGGCTATGATAATTCCATTTCATTGAGTTCAGGGAATGATAAAGGAAACTTTTACGCTTCAGCGAGGTATTTAGATCAAAAAGGTATTATTCTGCAAAATCAACTTAAATCCGGGCAGGTAAGAATCAATGGTGATATCAAGCCTGTGAAATGGTTGAAAGCGGGAGTTTCTCTTTCGTACTCGAAAACTGCCAATGATGGCGTTCTAACAGATCGATACATTGCGGGTGCTACAGTTGCGGCATTAAATGCGTCGCCGATTGTGGCGATTCATAACCCTAATAATATTATAGGTTATAATTTGGGTAGCAATGGTTATCTAGGCAATGGTAACAATGTGTCTTCATTGAGAGCGAATGGGACCCCTGTTTCCCTGATTGGAAACGTTGCAAACCCAGTTGCCACATTGCTGTCTCAATTAAATCAAAATACGCCAGAGCAAGTTTTGGCAAACGGATATATCGAAGTGCAACCTATAGCTGGATTAAGAATTACAAGTAAATTCGGTATTGATTATTTAAGTAACTATGAGCATCAATATAGCCATCCTAATATCGGTGGTTTGGGAACCGCTTATAATGCATTGATACAAGATAATTTTAGAAATCGCAATCAATGGGTATGGCAAAATTATGCTAACTACGATAAAACATTTGCTGAAGATCACAGACTTTCAGTTACTTTAGGAACAGAATATCAGTTTACGAGAGAAAAGAATGTATATGCAGGAGCAAGCAACGTGGGGGATGTGTACTTTACGGATATTCTTGATAATACATATACTGGTACTGAACCTGGTACATCTGATATTATGCTACTTTCCGGAGGAGGGTTATTCTCTAACGGATTGGAATCTTATTTTTCGAGGGTTGGATATGGCTATAAAAATAAGTATTTAGTCGATTTGGCAATGCGTGCTGATGCGTTTTCTGCATTCGGTAGGAATTCAAAATGGGGTTATTTTCCGTCTGCTTCACTCGGTTGGGTTGCATCCGAAGAAGACTTTATTAAACAATACGATTGGCTTTCTTATTTGAAATTAAGAGCGAGTTACGGAAGAGTGGGTAATTCTCGAGGAATTGATTCATATGCTTCTAGGGATTTATACCAAGGTGGAGCTTACGCGTCGCTAAATGGCTTCTCAGCTTATCAGATCGGTAATCCTAACTTAAAATGGGAGACTTCCAACAAATACGATGTTGGCTTGGATTTCAACCTGGTGAATAATCGATTTAATTTCGTTATCGATTATTTCAGTAATAATATATCTGGATTAGTATTAAAGGCTGAACCGCTATATACAACGGGAGTTCCATCGACAGAGTTAGGATTGCCTGGTGCGGTTTTCACTAACATTGGTTCGATGACAAATAAAGGTGTTGAATTTACCTTTAATATGAAAACAATGGAACGAGGAGATTTTAAATGGAATACTTCTTTCAATTTCACAGCAATCAGTAATAAGGTTAAATCATTAGTTACAGCAAATACAGACATAATCGATGGAAATTCAGTTGCGAGTGTTGGTCGGTCGTTAGGAACTTACAAATTAGTAAGATGGGCAGGTGTTGATGAACAAACTGGAAATCCAATGTGGTATGGAAAAGATGGGAATATTAAAATGTTTAATCCAGATACGCAAACTTGGACTCAAGATGGTAAGAAGATTGCAGGATTGGTCGGTGATGATGCCGTTTATCTTGATAAGAGTGGTCTACCAAAATATTATGGAGGTTTAGATAACAATATTACCTATAAAAAGTTTGATTTCGGTCTTTCATTAGTTTATACTGGTGGTTTCTATATATATAATACAACACGAAGTGCATTATTGACAAACCAATTCTTAAATAATTCTACGGAAATACTAGACCGCTGGACTGCGCCTGGTCAGAAAACAGATGTACCTCGTTTGTTTCTGTCAGATAATACTGCTACGAGAGCATCAGATAGATTCCTAGAAAAAGGTGACTTTATTCGTGTTAGAACGATCAGTTTAGGTTATAATTTTGCTGGAACCACTTTAAATAGAGCTGGTATAAAGAATTTAAGACTGTTTGCTCAGGTATATAATCCATTTATCATAACTGGATATAAGGGACAAGATCCTGAAGTTAATTCAAATCGAAATAACTCTAATATCGCTATTGGTGTGGATAATAGAGCAGTTCCTCAGCCTAGGACATATACATTTGGATTAAATGTTTCACTTTAATAATTTTTGACATGTTAAAATTAAAATACATATTAATAGGTTCTCTTGCTTTTGGATCTATGTTCTCTTCTTGTCAAAAGCAGACATTTGAGAAACCATATGCCTACTTAGAACCTGAGGAAGCGTTTTTAAATGCTGACCGCATCTCCAAAACCGCTACAGGAATGTATGATGCGCTTCAAAATAGGGATTTTTTAGGTGGCCGTGAGTTAATTTATGCAGATATTCGTGGTATAGATTGTAGCGCTGGACCATTCTTTGGTACGGTACCCAATTATGAGAATTTAACATCCGAAAACGCTATGGTTCAAGCAGCATTTGTAGCGGGATATAGGACGATCTATGAAACAAACTATTTTTTAAAAAATATCGAAAAATATAAGGGAAGAGCGAAGCCCGAAGATGAGGCGAGATACATCGCGGAAGCTAAATTTATTCGTGCTTTAACCTATTTTTATATTGTGAATACATGGGCACAACCTTATAAATTTTCAAATGATGGTTCGCATCCTGGTGTAGCAATAGTTTTGACAGCGACTGATCCCAATAATATTTTTGATACGGCTCATCAAATACCGAGAAATTCTGTTAAGGAAGTTTATGATCAAATTATTAAAGATTTGACTGAAGCATTGCCTGCTTTGCCGAAGGTGCCTGCAACTGCTGCTGCTCGTGGTATTGCAAATGTGGGACGCGCAACTCAAGGTGCTGTGAATGGTTTGCTAGCTAGGATTTATCTATATAAGCAAGATTATGCTAAATCACTTGAGTATGCGAATAAAGTGATATCATCCAATGAATATAGTTTAGCAACGAATATAGAAGATGTATTTACAAAGTATACCACAATGGAAAGTATATTTTCGGTGGCACATAGCGGAGGGGATAATCCAAATACCAATCATGCACTTTCACAACATTATTCACCAAATGGGCGAGCTGATATTCAGGTGAGTACAGTATTTGAGAATTTGTTGTCGCAAAACGATGCAAGAAGGACTGAACTTATTATCGTAGATGAAGATGGTACTTGGAATGGTAAATATTCAAGTATTGGTGATTGGGCTCCAATACTAAGATATAGTGAAATACTATTGACAAAGGCAGAAGCTTTGGCGAATCTAGAAGCAGGAACTACGGTAAATGCAGAAGCTTTGGTATTGGTAAATCAGGTTAGACATCGTTCTGATGAATCAACTTCAGTTGTGGCATCAAACAAAAATGAATTAATTGCTGCAATTCTGAAAGAAAGAAGACTTGAGTTAGCATTTGAAGGACACGGTATCTTCGAGTATTTGAGAACTGGAAGAAAAATTCCAGCGCATGGAATTTTCAACGAGCAGGCTTGGGGATCTAATAAAGTTGTCTTCCCATTTCCTTATTCTGAAACACAAAGGAATCCAAATTTGGTTCAGAATCCTGGTTATTAGGAAAAACTGTTGGTCGTATTTTTTTATTTAAACAAACAAGGAGCAGAAATATTTCCGCTCCTTGTTTGTTTAAGTAGTTTTGTTAAATTTTAATAAGGAGTGGAAAAGCTTATTCTTGTTATACGCTTTCAAAAGAATAATTTTTTACATAAAATGGGAATTATTATATAAGCCTTTGAAAATAACTATATAGATAAATAAGGTAAAATATGTGATACCTTACTATTCTCGTTTTTCAATAAGTGTATTGTGTGTCATTGTTGAAATAGAAATTATATTTTTTTATTGATTATCAGTTTTTTTATAGTTTTTTTCGTCGATTAATTAATAATAAGTCCTTCGTTTTTTAAATGGTTACTTGGATATATTTCGGAGGAATCTTAAAACCTACATTTCGTTTTTATATTTTTATTTTGTGTTGTAATTATCTTAATGGTTATTTATTAATTTAATAAAGAATGCTTTTTTTTGATGCTGTTTATTGTTTTTTTTTGAAAAAAAAACGGTAAATATTGTGAATATGAAAATTTGTTTTACCTTTGCTTTTAACAAATCCTTAACATTTGTAATGTTGGATTTTTATATGCTAACTGTATTGGTCCAATTCATCTTGATTTGAAAAGCATATAATGAAAACCCTTATTATACTTTCATTATATGAGCCAAAAAATAAACATACTTAATTAAATAAACATAACATATGAAACACAAATTACTCAGTTTTTTCGTGGGTAGTATGATTCTAACTTCTGTTGCATTCGCGCAAGAGAAAAAAGTTAGTGGTCGTGTAACTGGAGCTGATGGTAAGCCATTAGCTGGAGTAACGATTGCTGTACAGGGATCTAACATCGCCACACAAACAGATGCGAATGGTAATTATTCGTTATCTGTACCAACGGGAAAAGTTATCGTATTTCGTTCTGTTGGATTTGCTGACAAAACTTTAATTGTTAAAGAGGGACAATCGGCTTTTAATGTTACACTGGAGGACAGAGATAATGCATTAGAAGAGGTTGTTGTAACAGCGATGGGGGTTTCTAAACAAAGCAAAGCTTTAGGTTACGCAGCATCAACGATCAAAGCCGACGATATTACTGCAGCAAATAATATGAATGCAATGACCGGTCTTCAAGGTAAGATGGCTGGGGTAAGCATTTCAAACTCGGGTACGACTGGTGGATCTACAAAAGTAATTATTCGTGGGGTATCATCTCTAACTGCGAATAACCCCCTATACGTTGTAGATGGCGTTCCAATCAGTAATGGCTACCAAGCAGACGTTAATTTCTCTCGTTCAGTAGATCTTGGTAATCAAGCTAATGACATCAATCCGGATGATATTGAGTCAATGACTGTACTAAAGGGAGCTTCGGCTACTGCTTTATATGGTTCCCGCGCAGCACATGGTGTTGTTATGATTACAACAAAAAAAGGAAAGCTAGGTCAGAAATTTGAAGTTACATACACAGGAGCAATTAATGCTAGCAAAGTTCTAAAAGTACCGCAAACCCAAAATGTTTTTGGACAGGGATGGCCTAACTTTGATTATATCGAAAATGGTTCATGGGGACCAAAATTAGATGGTATCGAAAGACCTTGGGGATCCGAGGTGGATGGAGTTAGACAAACAAAACCCTATGCTTACGTGAAAGATAATATTAGAAACTTCTACGAAACTGGATTGGATGCTACAAATACGCTGTCGCTTTCCGGTGGAGGGGAAAAGTCTTCTTATATGTTCTCCTATGGTAATTTTTATCAACATGGCGTTTTACCTGGTCATCCAGATAAGTTAAAAAGAAATAACTTTTCATTCCGCGGTAGTACAAACTTGGATAAATTCTCATTTAATTATGGCGTTAACTATGTTAGACGTGACTTAAATGCAGTTTATCAAGGTCAAGGGACAAGTGACGGTGGTGATGTCACATTTCAAGAATTAATTCAAATTCCTGTCGATATCAATATTTCATCATTAAAGGATTTTAATAACAAGTATAATAATTACGATAACTATTTTACTGCTTATGCTTCAAATCCTTATAAGGCTTTGTTAGACAATGGTTCTAGATTGCAAGACGACCGTTTTTATGGAAATATTGATTTATCTTATAAAATTTTACCGTGGTTAACAGCTGTTGGTAAATTGGGGGGAGATTTTGCCAATACTCGTACACTTGATTTTGCACAAAAAATTACTTACACTCCAGGATCTCCTTCGGATGAAAACGGGAAAGCACCAGTAACTGGACGATATGGTGAAAATTATCGTAAAACAAATCAATTGGATGCGACATTCATGTTCCGTGCCGATAAAAATGTAACGGAAGATATCAATTTGTCTGGATCTTTAGGGTATAATTACAACCAACGTGGTTATAGCTATTTAGATGCTTTTGTAAGTGGGTTGAATATACCGGGATGGTATAGCATTAAGAATACGAGTGAAGCGCCTATTGTAAATAATGTTTTCGTAAGACAACGTTTGATGGGGCTTTTTGCAGATGCAACTTTTGGGTATAAAAATTATTGGTTTGTAAATGGTTCATTTCGGTCGGACTGGTCATCTACATTGCCTGTAAAAAATAATAATTATATATATGGTGGTATCAATACTTCTTTAATTCTTACTGATGCATTTGAGGAATTGAAATCAGATAATTTCAATTACTTAAAACTGCGTGCAGCTTGGGGTAAAACTGGAGCAGATGCAGGAGCTTACTTGACAGAAAACTTCTATCAGTCTTCTCAAGTTGGTTTAGGCTTTGGAAATACAATTCTACCATTAGGTGGTGTTGCTGGGTTACAACATGCTAAAACTTTGGGAAATGAGGATTTGAAACCTGAAATTACAACAGAGCTTGAATTTGGTGCTGAAATGAAATTCTTAAAGAATAGGATTAGTCTTGATGCATCGTATTATAGTAGGAAAACTGTAGATCAAATCTTTGCGATTAATCTTTCTCCTGAAACAGGTTACACTAGACGTACCCGTAATATGGGAGATATTCGTAATAAAGGATTTGAAATAGGTTTAAACACTATTCCATTGAAATTCAATGATTTTCAATGGGATTTAGGTGTTAACTTTACGAAAAATACAAGTAAGGTAATGGCATTATATGACGATACTAAAGAAACATTGATCGAAAATGCTTATTCTGTTGATTTCGTTGCAGAGATTGGACAGCCCCTTGGAGTCTATAAAGTTCCTCAAGTAATGGTAGTGAAAGATGGTGAATTTGCTGGTAAAACCGTTGTGAATTCAGCAGGTATTCCAATTACAGAACCAAATGTAAAAAGAACAATCGGTAAGTATGAACCAGATTTTCAAATGGGCTTTACTACCAAGTTTAGATATAAAGACTGGAGCTTGGGCGGCGTACTGGATTGGCGTAAAGGAGGATTCTTTTATTCATATACAGCTCAGTTAAATTATTTTGTTGGAAATGCGACCGAAACTACTTTCAACGAAAGACAACCTTGGTTGGTTCCAAATTCTGTTAAGCAATTAGCCAACGGTAACTACGTTGAAAATGATGTTCAAATTTCGGTAAACAATCAATATGCTTATTGGTATTCAAATACGAATAATTCAATGTATGATAGAGCAGTTTTGAAACGTGACTTTATTAAACTTCGTGAATTGGTATTAACATACTCTTTGCCTAAAAGCGTTCTAGGATCAAAAATTAAAGGTGTAGATTTCAGTTTAGTGGGTCGTAATTTATTCTTATGGACACCAAAATCCAATAACTTTGTTGATCCTGAAGCGACCAACTATGGAAATGATATAAGCTCTAATTTTGGTGAATTTGCAGCCGGTCCTACATTCAAAAGTTATGGTGGTAGTGTAAGACTTAGATTCTAAACTTATTCGATTAATTAAACATGAAAAATTTTAAAAAAATAACTTATATATTGGTTGCAAGCGCGTTAGCTTTTGCTTCCTGCAGTAAGGATTTGGATATTAATAGAAGTCCATATAACCCTACTGAAAACGACGCTAAACCCGAGTTGTTATTTCCATCAGGAGTTGCTTATAGTGCTGCGAAGATTGGGGGAGACTTACAACTTATTGGTGCTTTTTGGTCTCAACATTATACACAGAATAATTCTTCGAATCAATATACATCAATCGACTCCTATAATTTGACAATCGCTTCCTACAACGGTATCTGGTCAAATCTCATGGGGGGAGGGATGAAGGATTTAATGATTGCTAAGGAGAAAGCCGCTGCAACTGGACAATGGAATTATTATGTCACTTCATCTATCATGTTGGCATTTGATTATCATGTATTGGTTGATTTATACGGAGATCTACCAGTAAAAGAAGGTTTACAAGGAGATAAAGGCATTTATACACCTAAGTGGGATGATGGTAAAACTGTCAATCAATTAATTGTAGCTCAATTAGACGATGCCATCAGTAAGGTAGCGGATGCAAAGAAAATATCATCTATTGGGGCCCAAGATTTTGTCTTCCAAGGCGATCTTGATCAATGGCAGAAATTTGCGAAAACATTGAAATTAAAAGTTTTGATGCGAGATTTTGCAACGAATACAGCTGCTATTACGGTATTATTAAATAGTGCAGATTTGTTAACATCTGATGCAAAAATGACAGCCTTTTTAGATGCAGTTAATAAATCAAATCCACTATATGAATCCGATAGAAGAGCATTGAATACTGCTGCGAATATTAGGGCAAGTAGAACTCTTATGTCGTATCTTAAGAAATATAATGATCCTCGTATTGCAGATTTTTATGAATTGACAACACAACAGGATAAGCCTCAGGTTTATGCTTCCTTAAGACAAGGCGATTATAATGCTGCAACTACTGATTATCCAATTGGTTCTACTTCACGTGCGAAATTGGGTGCAACTGACCCTGTTTATTTTCAATCTGCAGCTGAGGCTGAATTTTTACAAGCTGAAGCATGGGCACGTTTAAATAATAGTGTTAATGCAAAATTACACTATAACTCAGCTATAAAACTAGCATTCTCTCGTTGGGGTAGAGATGGCTCCTCATTTGTAGCCGCAGGCGGGGCCTATGAATTTAAAACAGGAACAGTCGAATCAATGGTTGAACAAATTATTGTGCAAAAATGGGTTGCAGCAGCTCGTTGCCAGGCTTGGGATTCATTTTATGATCAAAATAGAACGGGATATCCAGTAATGAGTACTGTAGACGCTGACGATGCTTCATATGTAGCTGGTCAATATACTAAATCAATCACATCCGTTCTAGCGGGAAATACTCTTCCTAGACGTTTACCGTATCCTAAAAATTCTTCGGATAACAACGCCAATACACCTAAAGCCGTTCCTATTGGTACTAAGATGTGGTGGCATAAGCAATAATGTAATTTTTAATTGAAAGAAATATGAAACATATATTTAAATACTTTTTAGGATTTCTAGTGCTGGGTTTTGTATCTTGTAAAAAGGATCAGCCAGAAGTAGAACATTCTCCAATTTTCCCGATATCAGGAGAATGGCATACACACGTCTTTAATGAAGATGGCTCTTCTGCAAGCGCAAGTCTGTTTGCATTAAGTACTTATAATACGTCTGATAATCTATCTGATGTAGCTTGGTTTAAATTAAGTAACGCCACGCAACCATTTGGTGTATTAGCTAAAGTAAAGGTCGATGTGGCTAATAAAATATTTGTTGCTGGTGAGTATAGAAACACATTAGCTGTGCCTGCGAATAATACTGCCATAACGTTGCTTGAGGGGAAAATTATGCTTAACGCTTCACCTCAGCCGAGCAAGGCAATAGCAGATAGTATTTATGTTAAATACAAGACAGCAGTAAATGGAAAAATTTATATTGTAAAAGGCCATCGTCGCACGCAATGGCCAGAAGATCAAAGATAAGGGTAACTATTTTTGTGTAAAAAGGTAAAAGCTTGGTCGATTTCGGCCAAGCTTTTTTTTGTCTATTGGGATGTCCAATAATCATCTTTACATTTAATAATCGTGCCTATTTTCAGAATGCAAAGTTGTCATGCAAAAGTCTATGATGATTTTCTGTCCACACTTTTCTGCGGATCTACAAATCACTCATAGCTACATAAAATTAACACAGTTGAGCTAATCTAACATTTAATTGAGTAAATAAAAATATATAACAAAAAATACTAAGTGGAATTTGCTTTTTTTGAGAAATTTATGCGATTTTGTTGCAAATGTGAAAATTTCAATTATCTTTGTTTTAACAAAATATTAACATTTGATTGTTGATTTTGTCGATACTAACTGTATTAGTCTATTCAATTTTATCATTTTTGGGAAAGAACTTGGTCGTGCATTTTAGTGCCTTCGCTACGTACTTGTCGAAAAGAATAATCTTGCTTAATTAAATATTAACTAAACATATGAAACACAAATTACTCAGTTTTTTATTGGGTGGTGCTATCTTAACTTCCGTAGCATTCGCACAAGAAAAGAAAATCACAGGAAAGGTGGTGTCTTCTTCCGGGCAGGCAGTTGCAGGTGCAACAGTAGTTGTACAAGGGTCAAACCTTGCAACTAAGACTGACGCTAATGGTAATTACTCAATTTCTGTACCCCAGGGTGGAAAAGTGATTTTCAGGTCTATAGGCTTTGAAGATCAGACGATTGCTGTAGGAGATCGCAATACGTTATCTGTCACATTAAATTCTTCAAACGCCGCTTTAGAAGAAGTTGTCGTTGTTGGTTATGGTTCTGCGCGTAAAATAGGCTCTGTGGTTGGATCGATAACAAAAGTCGGTGCAAAAGATATTGGTGGAAAGCCTACTGCAAATGCATTGGAAGCACTTCAAGGAAAGGTACCGGGCTTACAGGTTTTTACGTCCAATGGAGAACCAGCAGCAACACAATCTGTTCGTTTAGATGGGGTTGGCTCCCTAAGTGGGGGTAATACACCGCTTTATGTGATGGATGGTATTCCGGTTGGAAGCGGATCGATTGTTTCCATGAATCCGGAGGATTTCGAAAGCGTAACTGTGTTAAAAGATGCATCTGCTACTTCTATTTATGGAGCTAGGGCGGCAAATGGTGTCATTTATATCACTACAAAAAAAGGTAGAGCTGGCGATAGGGCAGTAATAACTGCGCGTGCAGAATACGGTTGGAGTAATTTGGCAAATAGAAAACCGCAACAACGGTTTATGAACAGAGCTGAACTTCAAAGCCTATGGTTGGAGTCAGGATATAGAACGCAGGCTCAAATTGATGAAATCAATAAAACTTATCCTACTGATTTTAAATGGGACGAATATTATTACAAAAAAAATGTTCCCATTAAACAGTATGATTTGAATATCTCTGGTGGATCAGAGAAGACACAGTATTATATTTCGGCAGGATACATTGACCAAGAGGGTGTTATGTACCGATCTAATTTTGATCGTATAACCTTGAGAAGTAATATCACCTCTAAAATAAATGACTGGACTACTGTCGGTTTAAATTTAGGCGGGGGATACGACCGAAGACAATCAAATGGTTGGGGAGCAAATAGTACCAATGGTGGTCTATCGATGTTTGTGTTGCCATGGTTTTCACCTTACGATGCGAACGGCAATGAATATTATGATAAAGCTATTCCAGGGTGGGGAAGATATAATCCGCGGTATTTAGCGGATATGAATCCAAGCCCTTCGGGTAACCAGCAATTTAATCCGACAGCCTATATTGAAGTAAAGCCCCTGACTGGATTGACACTTCGTTCTCAAGCTGGTATGGATTATTATAACAGTCGTACCTCTACGCGAAGAATGCCTTCATATGATGGTGCAAAAGGTAAAGGAACGGCATCGGAGGAATACTCACAAGGTGTTTACAGAACAATTACAAATACAATCGAATATAAAAAGACAGTCAAAGACCTACATGAATTCGTTTTATTAGGGGGGCAAGAATATTCTGACTACAGACAAGATGATTTTTCTGGTTCTGCTGGAGGTTTGACGGACGATAGACTGATCTTGCTTTCGAATGCGACAATCGACAAGAATGTCACACAAGCTATCGATGAATATGCATTTTTATCCTATTTCGGTAGGCTTTCCTATAGTTTTGATCAGAAATACCTTTTGGATGCGACACTTCGTAGAGATGAGTCTTCACGGTTTGGTAGAAACCTAAAAGGAGCTAATTTTTGGTCTGTTGGAGCAATGTGGAACGCAAAAAAGGAAACCTTCTTAAAAGATGTTAATTGGGTAAACGATTTACGTGTAAGATTAAGTACAGGATCTCAGGGTAACTCGGGAATCGGTAATTATGATGCCTTGGCTACTGTTGGTACAAATACCTATGATAATACTGTCGGTTGGGCAGTATCAACACCGGGTAATCCAAATTTATCTTGGGAGAAACAGAATAAAACGACATTCGGCGTATCAGCAAACTTATTTGGACGCATTACAATCGATGCGGATTATTTTCACCGATCTACTAAGAGCTTGCTCATGAGCGTTCCCTACCCTTATTCAACTGGGTTTGGTGAAGTGCGTTCCAATACGGGAAATCTTACTAATAATGGTTTTAATTTAGGCTTATCTGCGCAGGTGTTTAAATCAAGTGATTACTATTTCACACCATATGTTAATATCGGAATCGTTAAACAAAAGATCACGGAGTTATTCCAAGGAAGAGATTATTGGATTGTACCTAACACAGGTGTGAGTTATGCGGTTGGAAAACCCGTTGAATTTTTCTATCCAGTGCAGGCTGGAGTTAATCCGGATAATGGGTTAATGCAATGGTATTTGCCGGGAGATAATATTTCACAATCAACACAAGATCCAAATCGTGTGACCACAACTTTCAATACAACGGCTTTGCAACAAAGTACAGGTATTAAAAGGTATCCTCCTTTTAATGGGGGCTTTGGTTTTGCTTCAGGATATAAAGGGATCTATTTTAATGTAGATTTTGCATTTTCTAAGGGTAAATATTTAATTAATAACGACAGATATTTCTTCGAGAACGCTGCTAACTTTGCTGGTAATAACCAATGGAGAGATGTGTTAGATTACTGGAAAAAACCTGGTGATGTAACTAAATTTCCGAAATATGGTCAAATCAATCAATTTGATTCAGGTTTAATTGAAGATGCTTCTTTCTTACGTATGAAAGGTTTAACCGTTGGCTATAATCTGCCAAAAAGTATTTTTAGGGGACAAAATTTCTTCAAAAGTGCTAGGGTATTTTATACAGGAAGAAATCTTATGACGTTCACCAAGTATACCGGGCCAGATCCTGAGGTAGATTCAAATTTGACTTATGGAGCAAATCCGAATACAAAGCAGTCAATTATCGGACTTGAGTTACAATTTTAATTAGAGTAAAAATGAAAAATTTCAAAAATATATTAAGTATCGTATTATTAGGAACGGTCGTACAATCTTGTAATTTAGATAAATTTCCGCAAGATAAGATTGAATTGAGTCAATCCTTTCAGACTGTTGAAGATGCTAAGAATTGGGATAATGGTGCCTATAGCTTTCTTCGGAGCAGATCATACGGACTGTATTCTCAGGTTACTGATGTTCAGGCAGATCAATTGAATGCTGTTCAGGATTTCGGTAATACTTATGGTGATGAACATCGTTGGACGAACTTTCTGTCCGACAATTATTCTATTAGAGACGTCTATAGAAATTATTATTCAGGAATTAATAACTTGAACACAGCAATTAAAGGTTATGCAACGATTGTTCCTAAAACTGATGCAGAAAAAGCTCTTTTAGATCAATATGTTGGAGATGCCTATTTAGCTCGAGCATATTATTATTTGAATTTAACATTACGTTTTGCAAAAGCCTATAACGCAAGTACAGCTGCTAGTGATTTAGCGGTTCCACTGGTGTTGGTTCCCGATTTGGAATCGAAGCCTGCCCGAGCGACTGTTGATGCTGTTTATAAGCAAATTTTAGCTGATATTGCAGTAGCAAAAACTAATTTAGCAAACCAAAAGGGGAAGCTTGCATCAACGCGATTTACGATTGACGCAGCTATTGCATTAGAGGCTCGCGTAAAACTGTATATGAATGACTGGGCTGGTGCATCTGCTGCAGCGTCACAACTAATTAAAGAAGGTAAATATCCATTGACAACGACACAGGATGCTTTCAGAAAATTGTGGATAGAGGATAGTGGAGCGGAAGTAATTTTCCAGTCTTTTGTAGCAAGACCAAATGAATTGCCGAACACTATTTCAACCACTTATGGTTATAGTGCTGCAAATAAAGACTATCGTCCAGGTTTTATGCCTTCTCTTTGGGTAATCAATAGTTTCGATAATAAGGACTTTAGAAAAACAGTTTACTTTAAGGAAGTAACTGTCGGAGGACAATCTTTAACGAAACCCGAGAAAGGAATTGTTGTAAATAAATTTGCAGGATCACTTACGACTGGATTAAACATTGATTTGACAACTAATTATGTTGCACCTAAGGTATTTCGTATTGGAGAAATGTACGTGATTGCTGCTGAAGCTTATTTTAAAGCAGGTAACGAAGCAGAGGCATTAAAATACCTTAATGAATTAAAAGTAGCTAGAGGATTAACAGCTGTTTCTTCATCAGGTAGCGCTTTATTTCAAGATATTAAAAATGAGCGTACGAAAGAATTAATGTTTGAAGGCTTCAGATTAGATGATTTGAAACGTTGGGGTGAGGGTTTTCAAAGAAGAGAGCCGCAACTACCTTTCGCAAGGACAGGTGCAGAATATTCTGATAAGAAGGTGGAAGCAAATGACCCTAAGTTTGTGTGGGGAATTCCGGCAAATGATGTTACTATCAACCCGAATATCGTTCAAAACCCAGGATGGTAAGAATTATTTACGAAAACTAAATTCTAGAATTACTTATGTCATAAGGGCCTCAAAACTTGGGGCCCTTATTGCATATACGAGATTTTAATATGTATTATACCATTAATCTGTTCATAACCTATTTATATTACCAAATCATTAATTTTATGTATATAAATTAATAGACTAACAATTTATTAATATTAACTTAATATTGAGAATCTATTTTTACGCCGTTGAAAAGATGATGAAATAGAAGAAGGAAAAATGATTCTGCTAGTATCATATCATCAAAAGCGAAAAAGATAATTTATTTAAAATTCTCATGAAAAAAGCACTTTTACTCTTAGCTCTGATAGGTCCTGTCGTAGCGCTTGCGCAAAATAATAATGCGCCCTCCAGCTATGATCCACATGATATCAAGATCACAGGGTACCTTCAGACACAGTTTCAAAAGGCGCAATCTCCTGGAATTACGTCGTTTTCGGGTGGGGATTTTTCAAAGAATTCGGATAATAGATTTATGATCCGCAGGGGACGTCTTAAAATTGACCGGGTGGATACGTACTCCAGTATTGTCTTTCAATTGGATGCTACTCAGGATGGCGTACAACTGATGGATGCTTTTATTCAATTGCGTCATCCAAGCCAAAAAGGTCTAAGTTTAACGGCGGGTCTTTTCAATAGACCTTTTGGATACTCTATTGTATATTCATCGGGCTATCGTGACTTTCCGGAACGGGCGCGTGTATTTCAGACGTTAATGCCACGCGAACGTGATCTTGGAGGAATGGTAAGCTATCACCCTGGTGGCAAAGCTAAATTCTTAAACTTTGATTTAGCCTTGGTGAATGGTAGTGGACACTCCGCTAAGGACTATGATTCTAAGAAGGATCTGATTGGTAATCTTGCTTTTAAATTCGATAGTCTCGCTGATAAAAAACTTCATCTTGGATTTGGTGGATCGTTTTATAGAGGTTCGGTACGTAATGATACGAAAACCTATTATACCCCCAATAGCAATGGATATACCGCACATACCAGTGATGATAATGAAGGTAAAGCCATCGGCAGAAATTATTATGGAGCAAACTTACAGGTCGAGTATGATAATAGCTTCGGAAAATCTAGTTTCAAAACAGAATACGTAGCAGGAGACCAGCCTGGGGTTGCCGGCGGTGTCGATATTAAAGGACCTTACGCTAGCAGAAGTTTTACAACCCAACCGACAACAGAGCTTTATCAACGGAAATTTAATGGGTACTACCTTTGGTTAACACAGGAAATTGCTCATACAGGATTCACAGCAATGGTTGCCTACGACGTATATGATCCCAACACAAAGGCGAGTGGCTCAACAATCGGCATGGCCGGAAATTCTACAGCCGATGGTGATGTTAAGTTTAGTACGCTTGGTTATGGAGTCGCTTATCAATTTAGCAATAGACTTAAATTCACGGTATACAACGAGCATGTAACCAATGAAGCGACAAGTTTACCAAACTTTTCAGCTGATATCAAAGACAATGTCTTTACGGCTAGAATGCAGTACCGTTGGTAAGTAAGCCTCCTCTCGCTGTTCTTATGAGATAGATAAGGGGGGCTAAAGGATCAGCGTAGAATTTGTGAAATTGGTTAAATAGCTTGTTCTGCATTTGATTCAGATGTAAAGAAAATACTAGATATTTTTCCGAATCCGGCTCAGTGATGATGCGGTAATTCCTAAATAGGATGCTAACATGGCTAATGGAACGCGATTGGCCAAACCTGGGTAAAGCTTTAAGAACAGGAGATAGCGTTCTTTGGCATCGAGATTCATCATGGTATTTGCCGTTTTTAGCTTACTTTCCACCACAAAAGCATAAAGTTTGGCCATCAACAACGGCCAAACTTTAATTTCCTTTTCAAGGAGCGTAAAATTGTCAAAATCGAGGCTCCAGATCTCGGTATCTGTGAGGGATTCTATATAGTCATTGGACGGTGTTCGATCCAAGAAGCTCTGAAGATCTCCAATAAAACGACCTTCATAGATGAAATAACGCGTAAAATCGTCACCTTTACTATTGTAATAGAGCGAACGGAATACCCCCGATTCCACAAAAGCAATGCTATTGTTTACTTTACCGCAAGCGACAAAATAGCTTGACTTTGGAATACTTTTTTTTTCGAATGCCTGTCGAATTAAGTTCTCTTCTCGCAAATCGAGCTGTCCAAATTTTCGGATGTATTCCAGTAATTGCTCCATGTTACCTTTATATTACTTCGCTAAGTTAATCAATTCTTCACGTTGAGGTCCTGTTGAAAGATGCGTTATGGGAACTTGTAACTCTTCTTCTAAAAAGGAGATAAATGTACCCAAGGTTTCTGGAAGTAAGTCTGCCTGCTTGATATTAGAGAAATCGGTATTCCACCCTTTTAAATATGTCCAGATCGGTTTAATTTTTTGTTCAGAAGATTGGGGAAATGCTAACGAAATTTTTTGTTCATCTATCTCATAATGGGTACAGACGGGGATGTCAGCCATTTCGTTCAAAATGTCGGCTTTCGTAAGAACGAGTTCCGTTACTCCGTTTAACATGATGGCATATTTTAATGCTGGGAGATCCAGCCAGCCGACACGACGGGGACGTTTGGTATTGGAACCGAATTCAGCTCCTTTGTCCCGTAAATCATTGGCAGCTTGCCCTGTGATCTCTGTTGGGAAAATGCCGTTACCTACACGGGTGCAATAGGCCTTTGTAACGCCATAAATTTTGTCCACCAGTTTAGGCGACACACCCAAGCTTACACAGGCTGCGGAGGCTATCGTATTTGATGAGGTCACATAGGGATAACTTCCATGATCGATGTCAAGCAGAGTTGCCTGTGCGCCTTCTGCCAATACCTTCTTGCCATCTCGGATTGCCTTATTCAGAAAGATTTCAGTATCTACTATTGGCACTTGTTTTAAGGAAGTACATCCTTGAATAAAATCGTTGTAGAGCTCTTCGAATGCAGGCATTTCTTGTTCCAAAAGCTGTAGTTCTTTGTATTGACGGTTTAAAATTTGATATACGTCAGTATTAAAACTATCCGAGTGAATATCACCAACGCGAAGGTTCTGTCTTAGTATTTTATTGGAATAGCTTGGCGCAATTCCATTTTTGGTTGTTCCTATCGTGCGATACAGTGGGGACTGTTCCATATAGATATCCCAATAACGATGGGTCGGTAAAACGAGATGCGCTTTTTGAGATATCAAAATTCTATCAACGAGATCTTGATCTGGCATAATGTGCGCTAGTTTTTCGATTTCCGCTTTGAATGCTAATGGGTCAACCACCACACCGGTGCCAATAATGTTTTTGCTATGGGGTGAAAAGATGCCTGATGGAAGTAATTTTAGTGTAACTTTGTTGCCTTGATAATAAATACTATGTCCGGCATTTGCGCCGCCATTAAATCGGGCGATAATGTCATAATCGCTTCCGATCAGATCAATGAATTTTCCTTTGCCTTCGTCTCCCCATTGGAGCCCAATTAGAATGTCCATATTGCGTTTGTCTTGAATTTATGGTCAAAGCTAGGGCTTGCAAGGCGGAGGGCAATTGCCATTCGACAAAAAGTGCTCCTCATTATCATTTGGCCAGCAGTCGTAATGTGCTTGGATTGAGCTTAAGCTTGTTTGTGTCCGAGCTGTCGTACTTTTTGTAGCCATTTATTTCGCTTAATAGGATCGGAAGTTTTGATAATACCAATATAGGTGACTTTCACAGGCGATATTCCACAAAACTGGAGGGTTGATCTTTTTAGTTGATTAACACTTGGCCTACCGTAAACGAGTGTATAATACCAACTTGGTTGATCGAGTGTTGTAATGATCCGAGCAGATTTTCCTTTTAGTAACTTGTCCCAAAAAAGAGAGTTTTCGCGATATTGAAAAGCCCGTCCAGGTAAAAAAAGTCTGTCGATAAAGCCTTTCATCAAGGCAGGAAGACCGCCCCACCAAACGGGATGTATCCAGACCAAATGATCGGCCCAAAGTATATCTTCCCAGGCAAGAAGTAGATCTTGTTCAAGTTCTGTCCGTTTACGATAACCAAATTTGAGGTTTGGATTGAAGTCCAGGTCAATAATATGGACTGTTCGGACTGTAGCTCCGGACGCTGCCGCAGCTTCTTGATAAGTATTTGCAATGTCAAAATTGAAGGATTCCCGATTCGGGTGGCCATTGATAATCAGTATTTTTTTCTCCATGATGTTTTATTACATCACAAAAATAGAAATAGGGCTACCGTCTTTACAGGACAAATGTCTAAAAAGAAATTTCGCTGCGAATACGACTTAAATGACGTTGTGTAATGCCTAAATAGGAAGCGAGGTATTGTAAAGGAAGCTGTTGGATAAACTCAGGATGATCTTTGAGTAAATTGGCATAACGTTGTGATGCGGTTTCTTTTTGTAATTGAAAGACGCGTTTTTCAAGTTCAAGATATTGTTCCTCAGCAATCATTTTAAGGTACTTTGTCCATTTTAGGCTATTTGTAGCAAGTTTTTCTATCGTATTTTTTTTGATCGTCCACAGTTCGGCAGGGGTAATGGCCTGCATGGTCTCCGTACTTGGTCCGCCTGTAATAAAGGAGGAGTAGGCCGCTATCCAGGTATTGGGAAAGCGGAAACAATAGGTTATATCTTCCATGTTTGCACTGCTATAATAAGAACGGAAGATCCCTGATTGTATAAATGCAACCTCATGACAAGGTTGATTCTCTTTAACAAAAAAGTCGTTTTTGTTCAGCTTTCTGTATTCAAAAAGCTGAACAATCTGATTGATCTCTTCTTCCTCGAACAGACGTAAAGACCGAAAATATGCTGCTATCATGAAGTCCAAACTTAGAAAAATTGCGGTGTTCATGCAAGATAAATTCGATGT
>JBMAAL010000033.1:0-55292 GCA_050281725.1 Sphingobacterium sp.
TTGTCATACGCTTTTTCATAATATTAAATTTAAGATTTTAATATTCGGTTTTTGTAAACCTTTTTCAGGAATGGACACCGCTTGAAACTTATCATACCTGTCAGGTACTCGTTTATGCCAGTGATAATCAATGGCTATAAATCATTTATGCAGATGAAAAATCGGTATAAATTTGTATTTTTGCACCCTATGAGTAGAAGAATTCCGCAAGAGAAAAAGTTCTTGAAAGATATTGCCATCATTGATATTGCCGAAGAGGGTAGAGGTGTTGGAAAAACCGAAGATTTGGTTTTGTTTGTAGAAAAAGCTGTTCCTGGGGATGTTGTTGACGTGGAGCTTATGCGCAAGAAAAAGAATTTTGCGGAAGCTCGGGTGACCAGTTTAAAAGAGGCTTCATCTTATCGCGTAGATCCTTTTTGTGAACATTTCGGCGTGTGTGGTGGATGTAAGTGGCAGCATATGACCTATGATGCGCAGTTAAAATTCAAGCAACAATCTGTCGATAATGCCCTGTCGCGTATTGGGAAAATAGATACTTCAGCGATGGAAAGTATCTTGGGCTCTGCGCAAACGGAATACTATAGAAATAAATTAGAATATACATTTTCCAACAAAAAATGGTTGACTTCAGTTGATGAAGATGCGTCCCAATTGGAAATGAATGCACTCGGTTTTCACGTGCCAGGGCGTTTTGATAAGATTTTAGATATTGATCATTGTTTTTTGCAAGAAGATCCGTCAAATGAAGTTCGCAACAGCATTCGTGATTTTGCGCTTAGTCAAGGTATGACGTTCTACGATCTGCGTGAACACACCGGTGTGTTGCGCAATTTGATTATCCGTATCTCGTCAACCGGGGAGATGATGGTGATCGTTGTGTTTGCATATCCTGAAGAAGGACAGGTTGAGTTGTTGATGGAATTTGTTAAAGAAAAGTTTCCTCAAGTCGCCTCCCTGTTATATATCGTAAACCAGAAACGCAATGATACAATCTTCGACCAGGATATTCATGTATATGCCGGTCGTGACTTTATCTATGAAGAGATGGAGGGCTTGCGTTACAAAGTAGGGCCTAAGTCGTTCTATCAAACAAACTCTGCGCAAGCGTATGAACTGTATAAAATCACACGCGACTTTGCCGATTTAAAGGGTGATGAACTGGTGTATGACTTGTATACAGGAGCAGGTACAATTGCAAACTTTGTCGCTAAGAAGGCAAGAGAAGTTGTGGGTGTAGAGTATGTTCCCACTGCCATTGAAGACGCTAAAGTCAATTCGTCGATCAATGATATCACGAATACAAAGTTCTACGCCGGTGATATGAAAGATGTGTTGACCCCTTCCTTTATCGCCGAACACGGTAAACCGGATGTGGTTATTACCGATCCACCACGTGCAGGAATGCACGCTGACGTTGTAGCGCGTTTGTTAGAAATGGAATCACCGCGTATTGTATATGTCAGTTGTAATGCTGCTACACAGGCGCGCGATTTGGTGTTGTTGGCAGAAAAATATGAGGTGAAGCGGATCAAGCCGGTAGATATGTTTCCGCATACGCAACACGTTGAGAATGTCGTTTTATTGGAGTTAAAGAAGTAATAGCATACCGTATGGAAGTAGAAGATTTATTTGCAGGATCTGCAAGAGAAGAAAATACAGCGTCTACAGCGCAAAGTCCATTGAAGAGTCTGCAGGTAGATCTCGATTTTTATAGTGAATCAATCCGTGAGGTGGCGCAGGAGATTGTTGAAGAAGGTTATTCTGACTATCCTATTTTTGTTGCACATCAGCATGAAGTTTCTGTTGGTGAAGTGATATTGGATCGCAAGGAACTGGAGACTAAATGGAGCATAAACGCCTCTACGTTGGAAGAGTTTGTAGAAATGGATATTATTCAAGAAGATCGTAAGGCTTCTTTTATTCAGAACTATAAACCTGCGAAAGACTATATGTGCTTGTTTGTCGTCGTTGCTGAAGGCGCTAATTTTGTTTTTTATCCATACAAGTGATCAACAAAGAATATTTAAACTTTTTTAACAGTACAAGTGTCAAACTATTACTACTTTTAGCAAAGTAGGTTAGGTGTAACAGGGAATTAATAGATTGAAATAAATTATAAACTGTTCTTACGGGAATGAATGTTTGACCCAATAAAATTGTTGAGAATCACAATCGCACTGATACCAATTGGGGTAATTGAAGAGAAATATTAGGATGAAAATAATACAAATACATATATTAGGGCTTTTTTTACTGTTATTCACCTATTTCGGTGCTACTGCGCAACAGTTGCAGAAGGTTTCGGGGATGGTGCTGCAAAAAGGTAACGGTAACCGCATTGGAGATGCTGTGGTGCTTAATATGCGCACACACAGGTCTACGTTGAGTAACTCTTTTGGTGTTTTTACGATTGATGCATCGGTGGGAGATTCCCTGTCTTTCACAAAAGTTGGGTATTCACCAGTTAAAACTGTGCTGACCAACCTGAACGAGTTTTATGTGGAGTTGCAAGAAGGGATACGATTGGAGACCGTCATCGTTGAACGAAAAACGAAGGAGGCCGAATTAAATGATGCCATGAGTAATTATGCTAAAAAGGGCGTTTATAATGGGGGTAAAAATAAGTTCGGGACCTATCTGGGTAGCCCTGCAACAGCGCTTTATAATCTTTTTGGACGGGAGGCCAAGAACGCCAAACGATTTGGACGTTTTATGGATAGGGAGAAGGATGAGTTGCAAGTTGATCGTATTTTTTCTCGGGAGGCTGTTAAAAACCTGACGAAACTGGATAGTGCAGAATTAGATGCTTTTATGATACGCTATCGTCCATCGTTTGATCTTGCTGAGCATTGGGGACAGTATGATCTAATGCATTACGTACAACAGTCTATGGACGACTTTAATGCCAAGGGAAGACCCAAAGGGGCTCTTTTACCTGATATTGAAGTAAAGACCCAAGAAAAATAAAAACATTTTGCTTTTGTTACTGTTAGCTGTTTGTAAGGTCGGAAAAGGTGATTTAAAATTTTGTAGCGTATTGACGTCATTTTCGGAAGTTTTAAGAGCCTTTTTTCGTGTTTTGTAACAAAAAAGTTGATAAAAATATCTTTTGGCACTTTGTTTGATTTTAGTAGAACGGTATTTAATTTGAATATTAAAAGTCTTAGATAGCATACATATGAAAATGAATAGAAAATTGGCTGTATTAGGTTTGACAGTTGCGACCTCAGCTATGTTATTTGGAAGTTGTTCTACCATCCAAAATACAAATAATACAACTAAAGGCGGCGTAATCGGTGGTGTGGCCGGCGGTGCTTTAGGAGCATTGATCGGAGGTAAAGCTGGTAATACGGCAATAGGTACTTTGGCTGGTGCTGCCATTGGTGGAGCTGCAGGTGTATTGATCGGTAAAAAAATGGATAAGCAAGCTGCTGAGATTTCTAAAACTGTTGAAGGAGCGGAAGTTACACAATCTGCAGAAGGAATCGTGGTTAAGTTTGATTCAGGTATTTTATTCGATTTCAATAAATCAGACCTAAAAGCATCCGCTAAGGATAATATTGCAAATTTGGTAACAACCTTGAACAAGGAACAGGGTACTGAAATCCTGGTTATCGGACATACAGATAATGTAGGTACACTGGCTGCAAATGAAAAAGTATCTTTGGACCGTGCAAATTCTGTACGTGCATTTGCGGTATCTAAGGGCTTGGCGTCTTCGCGTATTAGAACCGAAGGTAGAAACTTCTCTGAACCAATCGCAAGTAACGATACGGAAGCAGGACGTGCTCAAAATCGTCGTGTTGAAATCGTGATTGTGGCAGGTGATCAAATGAAGAAAGAAGCAAAACAACAAGCAGGTCAATAAATCTGATTCAGGACTTTGGTCTTTTCGGAGTCTGTTTGACTTGATTGCGAATCATAGAAAAAGCGCTGAATTTATCAGCGCTTTTTTTGTGGAATACAGGCCGCCGGAATTTTTATACGGCCCATTTACGCCTAAAATTTGACAAAGTATAAACCATATTTCTGTCTGACAAACTGTCATTATATGGATTTAAATTTCTAACTTTGTAGTCTTTGAAATAACTAAGGGCTTAAAATCAGATCAGCAAAAGATGAGTATTTGCATTAGTTATTCCATCGAAAATAATAAAAATTATATTCTATTGAATATCGAGCTATGCTAGATTTAACACATACCACTAAGGAACACGACGAATCTCGTCAGGGTGAGGCATTATTATTAGAACAGGATCCGATTTTGAGTAATGGACGCAAACTGTATATTGAAAGTTACGGTTGCCAGATGAATTTCTCGGATAGTGAGATTGTTGCTTCTATTTTGTTGGATAAGGGATTTGAAACCACCAAGAATTATCAGGAAGCTGATGTGGTTTTTATTAATACCTGTTCAATCCGCGAAAATGCAGAACAACGTGTGCGCAATCGACTAAAGGAATTTGAAGCTGCTAAAGCAAAAAATCCCGGAATGATCGTTGGTGTGCTGGGTTGCATGGCGGAGCGTTTGAAATCGAAATTTTTAGAGGAAGAAAAATTAGTGGACGTTGTGGTCGGTCCAGATGCTTATCGCGATCTACCAAATTTGATTGATAAAGTTGACGATGGAGCTAAAGCTGTAAACGTTTTATTATCTAGGGAGGAAACGTATGCCGATATTAACCCTGTCCGTTTGAATTCAAACGGTGTGACAGCTTTTATTTCGATTATGCGTGGTTGCGACAATATGTGTTCTTTCTGTGTTGTTCCTTTCACACGTGGACGTGAACGTAGCCGTGATCCACAATCTATCGTGAAGGAGGCCCAAGATCTTTTCAATGCAGGATATAAGGAGGTTACGCTGTTGGGACAAAATGTGGATTCGTATAAATATACGGCTCCCGTAGCTGAGGGGGAGGAACCGGTTGAAACTATCACATTTGCGAGCCTGCTTACAATGGTTGCTGAAATCAGCCCGCTTTTACGTATCCGCTTCTCTACTTCTCATCCAAAAGATATTACAGATGAAGTTTTATATGCAATCGCTTCGCATGAAAACATCTGTAATTATATTCACTTGCCGGTTCAGTCTGGAAATTCCCGCGTATTGGAACTGATGAACCGTACCTATGACCGTGAATGGTATATGGAACGTGTGGATGCCATCCGTCGTATTATTCCTGAATGTGCTATTTCAACTGATGTGATTACGGGTTTCTGTACTGAAACAGAAGCGGAGCACCAGGAAACATTAGCTATGATGGATTATGTGAAGTACGATTTCGCTTATATGTTTGCTTATTCAGAAAGACCAGGTACATTGGCGGCAAAAAGATACGCAGATGATATTCCTGAAGATGTTAAAAAACGTCGTTTGACAGAAGTGATCAATAAACAGCGCGATCATAGTTTATACCGTTATCAACATTTTATTGGCAAAGTTTGTAAAGTGCTTGTTGAGGGATTTTCGAAAAGATCTGAGTTCGATTTCTGTGGTCGTAATGATCAAAATGCATTGGTGGTATTTCCAATTGATCCGCGATTTAAACAAGGCGATTATGTGAATGTACTTATCGAGTCATGTACCTCTGCGACATTATTGGGAAAGATTGTTGATTAAGAAAACTTAGATTGTTTTATTTCCAACTGGAAATTTATGGATAACCAAGATATAAAGAATAGATTTGGAATTATCGGTAATTCGCCTTTGTTGAACCGTGCTATTGATATTGCACGACAAGTGGCTCCAACTGATATCTCCGTATTAATACAGGGTGAAAGTGGGAGTGGTAAAGAAGTTTTTTCGCATATTATCCATCAATTGAGCTCCCGTAAGCATGGCCCTTTTATTGCGGTCAATTGTGGAGCTATACCAGAGGGGACCATTGACTCCGAGTTGTTTGGTCACGAAAAAGGCTCCTTTACAGGAGCCCATGAAGCCAGAAAGGGATATTTTGAAGTCGTCGATGGTGGTACAATCTTTCTGGATGAAGTAGGTGAGTTGCCTTTGGGCACACAAGCAAGATTATTACGTGTATTGGAGTCAGGTGAGTATATACGGGTAGGATCATCCAAAGTGCAGAAGACAAATGTACGTGTGGTTGCTGCGACAAATGTGAATGTGTTTGAGGCCGTACAAAAAAGTAAATTTCGCGAAGATCTTTATTATCGTTTAAATACTGTACCGTTGCGTGTACCGTCATTACGTGAAAGACCTGAAGATATCAACTTATTATTTCGTAAGTTTATTGTGGACTTTTCTGAGAAATACCGTACACCTGGGGTTCAATTGACAGAAGATGCACAAAATATGCTGCGCAACTATAGCTGGCCCGGAAACGTGCGTCAACTGAAAAATGTTGCGGAACAAATCGCTGTTTTGGAGAAAGAACGCGTTGTCGATGCCTATACACTTCAAAATTATCTGCCCAATGAATCCCGAACGAGTTTGCCAGCGGTAGTTCCTTCAAATAATGGTGGAAAAGAGGATTTCTCCGAAAGAGATTTGCTGTATAAGGTCTTATTTGATATGAAGAAGGATATGGTTGATCTGAAAAAACTGGTGGTGGAATTAATTCAGAAAGGTGTAGATTCTAGCACATTTGATCAAAATTCCCCTTACATTAATCAGTTGTACCAGGAGATTGAACCACAATTGAAAGCAGAACCGGAAAATTATAATACAACCCCAACGCTCACCATACATTCTCCAGCAAATACGACAAATGTATTAAAAAGTCCTGTTGCACAGGATGAATATCTGCAGGATGCTCAAGAAGTTGAGGAGTCTTTATCGCTTGTTGATAAAGAGTCTGATCTGATTAAGAAAGCGCTGAAAAAGCACCGTGGTAAACGTAAAGCTGCTGCGCAAGAGTTGGGGATTTCTGAAAGAACTTTGTATAGAAAAATTAAAGACTTAAATTTAGATTAAGGTTTACAGATGTTGTCAAGAAAAATTTTATATGCTTTTCTCACCACAATCTTTTTGTTTGTAATGAATAGTTGTGGGGTAAAATATGGATTTACTGGTGGATCCATTCCTGAGGGAATGAAAACAGTCAATATTCAATATTTCGAAAATATAGCTCCTTTGGTTTATCCGACCTTAAGTCAGAATTTTACGGAGGCACTGAAAGAGCGTATCCGTAACCAATCTCGATTGAGTCAGGTGAATCAAGACGGTGATGCTACCTTTGAGGGATTTATTACAGAGTATTCGATAAGTCCAGCAGCTGTTGAAGCCGGGACAGATCGTGCAGCTATGAATAGATTGACTATTACAATCAAGGTTACCTATCATAATAAAATTAATCCGAAGGATGATTTTGAACAGCCTTTTACGCGATTTAAAGAGTTTGCAGGAAATCTTCAGAGTGCACAAGAAGAGACCTTGGGTAAAGAAATTATTCAAATGTTAACTGAGGATATATACAATAAAGCGTTTGCTAATTGGTAATTCTATTTCCAAGATGAATCTTAATATATCATTATCCAATAACGAGCTTTTTTTTCAAGCAATCAATCATCCGGACACTGTGGCGGAAGATGTTGTTTTAGCATTGATTGAAAAATACCCTTATGCCCAAAGCCTGCGATTCGTTTATGAACGTAAAGTTTTTGGCAAGCATAGTTCAGTTCAGAATTTATCGTCTACTTTGCTCTATGCATCTTCTCCGAGTTGGTTGTATGAATTTATGCATTGTAAACCAACGACAGAGCCTGATGCACTAACGCAGTCAGATGAATTTCCAGTGGATGAAGCACTTCGCGACGATGATGAGATTGTTGAAATTGAAACTGAGAGCGAAATGGTAGCTGAACCAGTTTTATCCAAGGTAGAGGTTGATGAATTGGATCGTTTGATTCAAGCCGGGGTTGCAAGCGATTATTTTCGGTCAAACGATCAGCAGCAAGAAAATAATGCCGATTCAGAGGAACCTGCATTAGTAGCACCTGTTGTAGCGGAAGCTGTTGCCAATACAATGGATGATGGTCAGGAGCGTGTTTCGGTCTATGATGATGATACCATGCCCTACAGTTTCTTATGGTGGTTGCATAAGACGAGATTAGAATATGCTGATACCTATCAGCCCTATGTTAAATCTCCGCTAGGTCCAATGAGACCATCGAAAGACGATATTGCTAAAATTCATGAGAAGCTGGATAGTCAGCTACTCGATCAACAGATCCGGGAGAATATCTTTCATTTACAATCGCCTGAAGCAAAGTTAAGTGATGAGGTTAAAACGACGATATCTTTTCAAATACCGCGTAAAACAGACGAGGTAATCGAGAAATTTATTCGTGAAGAACCTATGATTCAGCCCCTGCAAGCAGAAAAGTTAGACTTGGAGAATAAAGCTAGAAAAAGTTCGGAAGATCAGCATTCACTTGTTACCGAAACACTTGCAAAGATCTATGTGGAACAGGGCTTATATCCAAAAGCAATAGATGTTTACAAAAAATTAGTTTTGAAATATCCAGAAAAAAATGCTTACTTTGCGGCACGCATAACAGAATTAGAAAAGAAATTAAATTAATAACATAAAGAGATGCAAGGATTATTAATCGGTCTAATCATATTAGCTAGTATTATTTTAGCGTTTTTGGTTTTAATCCAAAATCCAAAAGGAGGAGGCTTGTCATCTGGTTTTTCAGGTGGAACGAATCTTATGGGAGTAAAACGTACAGGTGACTTTTTGGAAAAAGGTACTTGGATCATGGTTATTGCCATTATGGTATTTAGCTTAGGTGTAAATGTTATTGGTACGTCTCCAAGTACATCTAAAGGTGGATTGGGAGGTCAAATCGAAGCGCCTAAACAACAAGGTCCATTGAACTTGGGTACTGGACAACAACCAGTTGGTGCTCCGGCGGGACAAGGGCAAGCTGCTCCGGCTCAATCGCAAGAAAAGGCTCCAGCGACGACACCGACAACAAAACCAGCAGAAGAAGCTAAGAAATAGTTGTCAGTAAAAAAATGATGAGCCCCTTTTGTTTTTACAGACGGGGCTTTTTTATGTTCGATATTTTGTCTAAGGCAGGCCTGTAGCGATAAATTTGTTGGTCTGTCTGTCGACGGAAGTAAGACTGACAGACTGCGAATGACAGTGTGACAGCAAAATGAATTTTTGTCGATGGAGATATTAACTTTTCTGTGAAAAATTGTCTTATAAGCTGTCTTATTTACAATTGGCATAAAAGATGATGTGTTTATAACGATTATAACATTAAAATAAATTCAATAACAGATAAAAAGTAAATTAATTATGGCATTAAGTATCAAACCTATCGGAGACAGAGTAGTAGTAGAAGCTGCTCCAGCAGAAGAAAAAACAGCTTCAGGGTTGTATATCCCCGATACAGCAAAAGAAAAACCATCTCAAGGTACAGTAGTTGCTGTAGGTACAGGTAAAGTTGACGAACCGTTAACTGTGAAAGTTGGTGACAAAGTATTATACGGAAAATACGCAGGTACTGAAATTACTTACGAAGGAAAAGAGTACTTAATTATGCGTGAGTCTGATATTTACGCGGTTATCTAATTAATAGGAACAGGTTATTTAAAAAGAGCTTACTGGCTCAATTAAAAATTCAATAGATTATTTTAGTGAAGCTGTAAAATTGGACGTGTAGAAGATAAATCGGTTTACGGTTTAAATTAAGCTCGAATTACACTTCTTAGAAATACTAAATACTCATATAAAAATGGCAAAACAGGTAAAATATAACGTTGAGGCTCGCGAGGCCCTTAAAAAAGGTGTAGATACTTTAGCTAATGCAGTTAAAGTAACATTGGGTCCTAAAGGACGTAACGTAATTATTGAGAAGAAATTTGGTGCTCCAGTAATTACTAAAGATGGTGTTTCGGTAGCGAAAGAAATCGAATTGAAAGACGCTTTAGAAAATATGGGTGCACAAATGGTAAAAGAAGTAGCTTCCAAAACAGCTGATCAAGCTGGTGACGGTACGACTACTGCTACTGTATTGGCACAAGCAATCGTTGCTCCAGGTATCAAATCTGTGGCTGCTGGAGCTAATCCAATGGATCTAAAACGTGGTATTGACAAAGCTGTTGCAACTGTTGTTGCTAACTTGAAATCTCAATCTCAAGAAGTTGGTCAAGACAATAATAAAATTAAACAAGTTGCTACTATTTCAGCGAACAACGACGAAGTAATTGGTGCTTTGATTGCTCAAGCAATGGAAAAAGTAGGTAACGACGGTGTTATCACTGTTGAAGAGGCAAAAGGTACTGAAACAGAAGTAAAAACTGTAGAAGGTATGCAATTTGACCGTGGTTATTTGTCACCATATTTTGTGACCAATTCTGACAAAATGGAAGCGGAATTAGATAATCCATACATTTTGATCTACGATAAGAAAATCAGCAATATGAAAGAATTGTTGCCTATCTTGGAGAAACAAGTTCAAACTGGTAAACCATTATTGATCATTGCTGAAGACTTAGATGGTGAGGCATTGGCAACATTAGTTGTTAATAAAATCCGTGGTTCGTTGAAAGTTGCGGCTGTTAAAGCTCCAGGTTTCGGTGACCGTCGTAAAGCAATGTTAGAAGATATCGCTATCTTAACTGGTGGTACTGTTATCTCTGAAGAAAGAGGTTTCAAATTAGAAAATGCTGAGTTATCTTACTTGGGTCAAGCTGAAAAAGTTCAAGTTGACAAAGATAATACAACGATTATCAATGGTTCTGGTAATGTAGAGGATATTAAAGCACGTGTTGCTCAAATCCGTTCACAAATCGAAACAACAACTTCTGACTACGATCGCGAAAAACTACAAGAACGTTTGGCAAAATTGTCAGGTGGTGTAGCCGTGTTATATGTGGGTGCAACTACTGAGGTTGAAATGAAAGAGAAAAAAGACCGTGTTGATGATGCTTTACACGCAACTCGTGCAGCTGTTGAAGAAGGTATTATCGCTGGTGGTGGTGTTGCCTTCATTCGCTCAACTGAAGCTTTGTTAAACCTTAAAGGAGACAACGAAGATGAGCAAATCGGTATTGACATCATCAAACGCGCTATCGAAGAGCCATTACGTCAGATCTGTAATAACGCTGGTATCGAAGGTGCAGTAATCGTTCAAAAAGTGAAAGAAGGAACTGCAGATTTCGGTTACAATGCGCGTACAGACCGTTACGAAAACTTAATCGCTGCTGGTGTAATTGATCCAACTAAAGTATCTCGTGTAGCATTGGAAAATGCAGCTTCAGTTGCTTCTATGTTATTGACAACGGAGTGTGTATTAGCTGACGAAGCTGAAGAAAACTCTGTAGGTGCTGGTGCTCCTCCAATGGGTGGCGGTATGGGTGGAATGATGTAAGATCATCCCATTTTCTAAATAAAAAAGAAAGGTTCATTTGGAATTCCAAATGAACCTTTCTTTTTTATTTCTTAATAGCCCTTTGCTGTATCGTCTCCACGTGGATCAGCTCCTGTCTGCAATTTACCATTTGGTAATACAAGTATATTCTCCACACGGCCGATTGCCCCTCTCGGATTTATCGTATAGCCATCTTTTGTCAATTGGTTACGTAGATTGACATCGATAGCGTTATTTTCGACGTCAATACGATCAGGAAGCCATTGATGATGAAATCTTGGCAGGCTCACAGCTGATTGCGCATTTTGTCGGAAGTCAATAACGTTGAGGATGGTCTGAAAAACGGAGGTAATAATGGTGGATCCTCCAGGGGTTCCCACAACCATGAATAGTTTGCCATCTTTTTCTACAATAGTGGGTGTCATTGAGCTGAGCATTCTTTTGCCCGGCTGAATCTCGTTCGCTTTTTCCCCAGTAAGCCCATACATGTTTGGGACACCGGTCTTTACGGAGAAATCGTCCATTTCATTGTTTAGGAGAAAACCTGCGCCCGTCACAAATACTCCTGAGCCATAAGAATCATTAAGTGTTGTTGTGATGGATACTGCATTCCCTTGCTCGTCTACGATATTGAAATGTGTCGTTTGCTCACTTTCATAACCAGGAATGACATCTGCATTGACATCTTGGCTTGATGTCGCTTTATGGAAATTGAATGAATTGAGTTTATGTGCATTTGAGGTAGAGTCAATAAGCTGTTGGACCGGTACCTTAATAAAATCAGGATCTCCCAAATATTTAGCCCGATTGGCATATACATAGCGTTCAGCTTCGACCATGACACGAATGGTTGAATCGGTTTGAAAGCCCCAGCGTTGAAGTGGAAATTGTTCGACTGATTTGAGCAGGGCTAACAGAGATGTTCCCCCACTCGAAGGCGGCGGCATGGAAATAACGTTGTGGCCCCTATAATTTGTGGAAATTGGGGTACGCCAAAGCGCCTGATAGTCCAGCAGATCTTGATGATTAATAATGCCTTTCCCTTTGCCCATTTCGGCAACAATTAAGTCGGCCGTTTTACCTTTATAGAAACCGTCTCGGCCTTCTATTGCGATTCTTTCTAGTGTTTTTGCAAGTTCCTCCTGGATAAATAGGTCGCCTGTTTGCCAAGCTGTGGTTTTGATAATTGCAGCACCAGCGGGATTCAATTTGACAAAACGTTCTTTATGGCTTTCAAACTCATTGGCTTGTCGTTGACTGATTTTAAAACCTGTTCTGGCTAGCTGTATTGCTGGGAGTACGAGATCTTTCCATTGTAATTTGCCGTACTTTCTGTGTGCTTCCCAAATACCAGCAACAGACCCAGGGATACCAGAGGCCAATTGACTATAAAGGCTCAACTCAGGAATAACATTACCTTGGGCATCGAGATACATATCCCGGGATGCTTTTAGAGGAGCTTTTTCACGAAAATCTAAGGCATCTAAATTACCCCGATGATCGCGGTAGAGCATAAAGCCACCGCCGCCAATATTTCCCGCATTGGGATAAACAACTGCAAGAGCAAATTGCACGGCAACTGCTGCATCTATTGCATTCCCACCTTGTTTTAAAATCTTTACACCGACTTCTGAAGCCAAAGGATGCGCTGTAACTACGGCAGCCTTATTAAAAGTACTGGCCTGCTCGACCTTCTTATTTAGCTGCTGTTTTGTCGCACAAGAGGCGAAGCATATGCTTGCTATGAGCGAATAGGTTATGAATTTATACATCGTACGCGATTTAAAATTTAAATATTATCTCAAAGAGTTGTACAAACAATGCTATCCTTAGTTATTTAAGTTTTTCGTTGTTTTTATGGCGGTCGGCATCCCGAATTGATTTCTTTTGAAGATTTTGTTCCAAAGCCGCTGTTAGATCAATTCCCGTTTGATTGGCAAGACACATCAAAACGAATAATACATCGGCCATTTCATCTGCTAAATTAACTTCTTTGTCTGATTTTTTGAAAGATTGTTCTCCGTATTGCCGAGCCATTATTCGGGCAACTTCACCGACTTCTTCCATGAGTATGGCGGTGTTTGTCAACTCGTTGAAATAACGTACTCCGGTACTATTGATCCATTTGTCAATAACCTCTTGTGCTTCTTTAATAGTCATTTTGTGTTCAATAAAAAATTAAAAGTTGTCCTTATCTTTTGTGTCCATGACGATGGTAACTGGACCATCATTCAGTAGGTCAATTTTCATATCTGCTCCGAATACGCCAAGCTGAACCTCTTTTTGGAGCAATTGACTTAACAGTAAAGCCATCTCTTCATACATTGGTTTGGCTTTATCCGGTTTTGCTGCTCTGATAAAAGAAGGCCTGTTTCCTTTTTTTGTTTGAGCAAAGAGGGTGAATTGTGAGATGAGTAAGATATTTCCGTCTACATCCTGTATCGACTTATTCATCAAACCCTGTTCATCCTCGAAGATGCGTAAGTTGGTGAATTTCTGTCCTAACCATTTCAGATCTTCAGTTGTATCTGCTTCTTCAACTCCTAATAAAATCATTAGACCCTTTTGGATCTGGCCTGTAATCTGATTATCTACCGTACAAGAAGCTTTGGTAACTCGTTGTATAACTGCGCGCATAGTGAAAAGTATAAAACCAAAGGTAAAAATTCCGATTGTCAAACACGATGGGAAATTCAGTTTTCTCCACAGTGTATATAGAAACGTCCCTTTCTCCCGAAGGAAAAAGGGACGCTAAGTATTCTAAAGGATTTGATCAGAAGCGACCTTCAGTCCGCCTTCCCAGCTATTAATGCGTTTGGAATTAGGAAGCTCTTATACAGGGTGATTTAGAATTTGAAATTCAAGCCCAGTAGGAAATTCGTTGGCGCTTGTGGGAAATAGAAATTATAATATTTCCGGGTATCTCCTTCCATCCAGCCAAAGGTATAGCCATTGGCCTCGTACTTCTCGTTCAGTATATTGTTGACCTGTAAAGTTGCACTGATGTTTTTGATACCTAATGCCGTAAAGCTATAGTTTGCTAACAGATTGTTGACAAAATAAGAGGAAATGCTTCTCTCTTTCGCAGAAGAATTATCCAGGTATTGTCTTCCTACAAATTTGGATAGAAGAGAGAATGTAAGTGATGTTATTGGACTATAAGAAAGATTACTTGACAAAATAGTTCCCGGTGATAAAGCAATGTTTGTTTTAGAATAAAATATCCTTGTATCGCCGATTACCTCTTCAAAGTCCTTAATTTTATTTTGGCTGAAACTAGCTGTTGCTTTCCAATTGAACTGCTTGCTGATGTCCCATGATCCATCAAATTCAAGCCCCATTCTATAGCTATCTTTGACATTTTGTCGAATTGGAGAGCCTGTATCACTAATTTCACCTGTTGGGATCAACTGATCCTTGTAGAACATACCATACCCATTTAACCCGATGTTGAATTTTTCATTTGTAAAGCGATAGCCCAATTCAATGTCCTGCATTTTCTCTGGGGTAGGATCTGGTAAGGTGCTATTTTTCTCTATAAAATCCTTGCGAACAGGTTCTTTTTGTGCAAAGGCATAGGAAGCGTATACATTTGAATGGTCATTTAGCAGATAAGTTGCACCAGCTTTAGGGTTCAAGAAATTAAACTTAGGATGATAATCATAATTTTTTACCTTATCATCGTCACCATACATGTGGTAATCTACATTCCGGTATTGAATATCGGCCATTAATATCCATTTTTCTAGTTTGTAATCGACTTTTAAGAAGTTACTGAAATCATTTTTTTGTGATTTCCCGTAATAATATTTGTCGTCAAGAAAACCTGTTGATGCATATTGTGCCCAAATTACCTGGCCATAATGTTTTCCTTTGTATTGATTATAGGCGCCACCCCAAGTCATTTCAAGCTGATCATTCGGTCTGTAATTCAGGGCATAGGTCACGCCATAAAAATAATTATCCAGCCATCTCCTGCGGACGAGATCCGTTTTTTGTATGGTATCTTTACCAATGATGACGTTAGGCAAACCGTATTTACTTAGTTTATCTCCCGGTCTCATTTCTTCATAGTAACCATACCCTCTTGTATAGTGTAAGGCTGTATTGAGCGTTAATCTGTCGTTCAGGATATTGGTATAATGAAGTTGATGATGTTTCTGCGTATAATTATCTGTTTGATTTTTATACGTGTATAGGTTATAATTCCGGCCAGCGTTCATGAAACGATCCTTCTCCGCACCGGAGATTTCGAGTGCATTATCTGCATAATCATCCATGCGCGATCGGTCTCCGGTAATCAATGGTTCAGGAACGCCATTCCAAGCTTGATAGGTCTTTTCTTTTCCCCAGAATACAATTCCTTTTAAAATATGTTTCTTGCCATAATAGCCTCCGTCCACATAGAAAGATTGTAAGTCTGAACTACCTCTTTCGATGTAACCATCGCTACTGATTCGAGATAATCTGGCATTGAAGGCAAATTTGTCGTTAATTAGTCCGGTACCAACCTTGACAGTATTTTTCCAGGTATTATAAGAGCCAAATGAATTGTTGAGTTCTGCGTAAGGGGTTTCGACTAAAGTGTTGGACTGAATATTTAATGAGGCTCCAAATGATCCGGCACCATTCGTTGAAGTCCCAATACCACGCTGAACTTGGATGCTCTCGGTAGAAGAGGCGAAGTCGGGAAGGTTTACAAAAAAGGAACCCATGCTCTCCGCATCATTTAAGGGGATTCCATTGAGTGTTACGTTGATTCGTTGATTGTCCGATCCCCTGATCGTCATTCCTGTATAACCTATGCCCGCACCAGCATCGGAATTTACCTGCACGGACGGGGTCTGATTTAAAAGAAATGGGATATCCTGACCGAGGTTGTTACGTGTTATTTCTTCTTTATAGATGTTTTTAAAGGTTGTAGGAGCATTTCTTTTGGCGCGGGTAGATTGAACAAGGACCTCTTCCATTTGAATTGTACTAGGCTCTAATGCTATCGTAAGTTCCAAATTGTCTTTAATATCCACATTTCGGCTCCATGTTTTGTATCCAATAGAAGATACCTGAATCTGATGCTTGCCTGTATTGATACGATATAGTTTAATCAGTCCATTTTTGTCAGATTGGCCAGCGAAGGATGCTTGTCCGTCTATGGATATGGAAACATACTGTAAGGGGGTCTGATTGGTATTGTCTACAGCTTTAATTGTCAGATTTTGTTGCGCAATGGCAATTTGGCTTGAAATAGTAGCTAATGAGCTACAAATCAAAAATTTGATCATGGTAATGTATTTTGTTTGAGTTAAACAAATCATAGCAAGGGGTTACTATGACCGCACTATTTAACTAACCTCTCCCTACGCCAGCATTATCTGGATCAGGTGTACAGAATTTAATCTGTTGGGTATAATCTCAGCCTTTATTTGTGTTCCTGACAAAACAAGGCACCCCTATTCGATGCTGCGAATATATAAATTTAAAATTGAAATGAAGTATAAAGAAGTAATTTATGACAAATGGAAAAGAGTGGATTTGCGGTATTATTTCTTTTTGGTTAAAAATTTGTGCAAATTGTTGTTTTTGGTATTTATTGTTCTTTTTAGGTACCTTGGCATGAATTTTTCTACTAGAGGTATGTATTCATACAGGTCAAAAAATTTTAGTTACTAAATTGATAGTGAGGAGATAAAATGTTAAAATATTTAAGCGCTAATTATATTCTGCCGATTACTTCAATGCCAATAAAAGACGGTATTGTTTCGGTAGATGAGGAGGGGGTAATTCAAGGTATCTATGACCCAACTTCATTTACACCTTCAGATAAAACGAAGGTTGAGAGATATGAAGGAGTGATAATTCCAGGTTTTATCAATGCACATTGCCACATTGAATTGTCGCATATGAAAGGTATTGTTCCTAAAGGTACGGGACTTCCAAGTTTTCTCAGTAAGGTGATGACAACGCGGTCGGCGTCGATGAAAAAAATAGACGACGCTATGGCAAAAGCCGATCGAGAGATGTACGAAAATGGTATTGTCGCAGTCGGAGATCATGCCAACACAGATAATTCCTCAAAACTGAAGGAAGATTCACAAATCCTATACCATACATTTGTGGAGGTGCTCGGAATTGAACCTGAAGAAGCTGACTTTAAGTTAAAAGAGGCTAAATCGTTGACTCAAGAGTTTAGGAATGGGCATGTGTCCATTACTCCACACGCGCCGTATTCTTGTTCGAAAGTACTTTTCAAAAAATTCAAGAAGATGGTTCCGGAAACAAATATTATCAGTATTCACAATCAAGAAAGTGAAGAGGAGAATAAACTGTTCCGTTATAAAATGGGTGAGTTCTTGGACTTTTATAAAAGTATAGGAAAAAATGCTGATGCGATTAAGGCGCAGGCAAGAAATTCGATTCAGTCTTATCTTCCTTATTTGCCTTATCCAAATAAATTATTGTTGGTTCATAACACCTATACCTCTCTTAAAGATTTGGATTTTGTAGAGCGTATGGATCGTGATGTGATGTGGTGTCTCTGTCCAAAAGCCAACCTTTATATTGAGGGAACATTACCAAAGGTTCAGAATTTTATGAATGCCGGACAGCGTTTGGTAATCGGAACGGACAGTTTAGCTTCAAACGATACATTGTCCATTTTGGAGGAGCTAAAGGTATTGCATGCGCACTTTGAGGATCTCGATTTCTTGCAGACTATTCAATGGGCTACAATTAATGGTGCTATCGCGTTGAACATTGAGGATGAATTTGGATCACTTGAAGTGGGTAAAAAACCTGGGATTGTGTTGTTGCAAGGTATGGAACACATGCGCCTACATGAAGATGTTAAAGTAAAACGTTTAGCGTAGTATTTTATTCCCCAAAACTTCTGTACTTTTGCTCTTATTGAACCGTCCATGACTATAATAACGAAACTATAGTCATGGTAGGTACCATCTGACCGATGGAAGAAAAAATAAGTTACAGATGAAACATTTGAATATTTCAATAAGAGGTAAAGTACAGGGAGTCTTTTTTAGATTGACAACCAAGGCGGTTGCAGATCAAGTTGGTGTTAGGGGCTTTGTTGTCAATTTAAAAGATGGTTCTGTCTATATTGAGGGCGAGGGCGACGATTTTGCACTAGATTCACTGTTGGAGTTCTGCCAAGAAGGGCCCGAGGGTGCAATTGTTGAGAGTGTTGAAGTAAAGGAAGGCGAAATGAAGGGCTTTTCTAATTTTGAAGTAGTTAAAAGAGTTCAATCTTAAGTCCAGTGTCTACAATCAAAAAATTTCTCAGCGATACCTTCATTTACGGTATAACCACTATCGTTTCCAGAATGATAGGGTTTTTGATGACGCCACTTTATCTACGTAAATTTAAAGATGCGGCCGTCTATGGAATCTATTCTAACTTTTATGCTTGGATGTCCATGTTAAATGCTTTGCTGGCATTTGGAATGGAAACAACGTATTTTCGCTATTTGCAAAAGGTCGAACCGCAAGATAAAAACAAAGTTTCCAATAATAGTTTCTTCATTACTTTAGCAACTTCGGGTATCCTATTATTATCGGTTTTTGTATTTACACGACCTATTGCAGCATGGTTTGCAGATGGTGGGGATGTGGAGCTCTATGAACAATATATTAAATATTTCGCTTTTATTCTTGTTGCTGATGCCCTAGCCGTTGTCCCATTTACAAAACTGCGTGCAGAAGGAAGACCCTATAAATACAGTGCGCTGAAATTTGTTAATATTGGTATTACAGTAGTTTCCAATCTGTTTTTTATCATTTTTCTACCTGAATGGGTGCATGAATCTGCTTTTTGGGCTGATTTTGCGGGTACATGGTTTAAAGAGGGCTGGATAGGTTATGTGTTTATTTCAAACCTATTTGCTAGTGTTGTTACATTGGTGCTACTATTACCTGAGTTGCTGACATTCCGATTGAAGTTAGATGGTAAACTATTGGATCAGATGTTGAAATATAGTTTTCCGATATTAATCGCCAATATATCATTTATTATCAATGAGAACCTGGATAAAATGTTTTTTCCGAAATTGTTGCCAGGTGAGGTAGGAATCCGTGATTTGGGGATATATGGAGCTGTAGCCAAATTGGCCGTATTTTTAAGTCTGTTCGTAACGGCCTTTAGGTTGGGAGCTGAACCATTCTTCTTTTCGTATTCTAAAAACAAAAATGCCTCCAGAACATATGCGTTAATTATGGAGTATTTTGTTATTTTAATGGTTATTGCGATGGTAGGATTGACAGTAAATCTTGATTGGCTAAAATACTTCATTAAAGGAAATGACTCGGAGGTTGCTATCTACTGGACTGGACTTAAAATTGTTCCGATTCTTCTGTTTAACTATGTTCTACTAGGTATATATATGAATTTATCGATTTGGTATAAGTTAACGGATCAGACACGCTATGCACTCTATATTTCAGGAATAGGGGCTTTAATTACGATTATGCTCAATGTTTGGCTTATTCCAATCTATTCTTATGTCGGAGCTGTTTTGTCGACGACAGTGGTTTATTTTGTGATGATTGGATTTTCACTGTATTGGGGGCAAAAGTACTATCCTATACCTTATAAGATGATAAAGATCACTATTTATCTTGGGGCAGGGCTTTTGATCTCGTGGATGAGTTTTCAGGTTTTTCATAGCAACATCTGGATCGGCAATGCCATGCTTTTGATCCTGTTAGGCGTTACATTTGTTCTTGAAAAGAATGAGTTGATGAACTTATTACGAAGAAAATAATCTTTTTTACATATTTACAAAAAAGGCAATAAATTCGTAGTTATTGCCTTTTTTCTTTTTAGATGAGTTCTGTAATAAACGAGTGTTCAATTTCATGAAGTACCTCAAGAATCTCCGCCTGGCTTTGTAAGCTGACTAATTTCATGCGGTGTTCTTTAAAGTTGGGGATTCCTTTGAAGTAATTCGCATAATGCCTACGCATTTCAAAAATACCCAATTTGTCACCTTTCCATTCGATGGACTTGTTGAGATGTGTTCGGCAAACCTCGACACGTTCGGCAATTGTAGGTCCTTCTAAACGTTCACCAGTATTGAAAAAATGTTTGATTTCTCTAAAGATCCATGGGTATCCGATTGCTGCACGGCCAATCATAATGCCATCCACTTCAAACTCCTGGCGCCATGCCGCAGCTTTTTCGACAGAGTCTACATCGCCATTGCCAAAAATTGGGATTTTGATACGCGGATTACGTTTGATATCCCGAATCATGGACCAGTCCGCCTGACCTTTGTACAATTGTGCGCGTGTACGTCCATGAATAGCCAGTGCTTTGATCCCCACATCTTGTAATCTTTCAGCAACTTCGTATACATTTTTTGTGTTGTCATCCCAGCCAAGACGTGTTTTCACCGTTACGGGTAAATCCGTAGCCTCAACGACAGCTTTCGTCATTGCAACCATTTTATCGATGTCCTGTAGCAAGGAAGAGCCAGCTCCTTTACAGACTACTTTTTTAACTGGACAGCCGTAATTGATGTCGATTAAATTAGGGCCTGCTTTTGTGCAGATTTCAGCAGACTGACGCATACTTTCAATATCTCCACCGAAGATCTGAATGCCAATAGGTCGTTCATATTCAAAAATATCCAATTTTTGAATTGACTTTGCAGCATCCCGAATTAACCCTTCCGAAGAAATAAATTCAGTATACATCAAATCAACACCATTCTGTTTGCACACATAGCGAAACGGAGGATCACTTACATCCTCCATCGGAGCTAATAACAAGGGGAATTTACCCAAATCAATATTTTCACCAATCTTGACCGACATCTTCGATAATTTTTTACAAAGGTACAAAATTTGACATTAGTATAAAGTTAGCTAACTGTCACGAGTTTAGAGCCGATTTTTGATCTCAATTAATGAGCAGATAGCCGCCCTGCTGTCAGGGTTCGATTTCCCTATATTTCTTTTACAAAGTCTTTGATGGCTTGTCCCGGATCGGCTGTCTTCATGAAATTTTCACCAATTAAAAATCCCTGGAATCCAGCTTTTTTTAAGGCTTTAATTGTCGAAGGGTCTGCTATGCCACTCTCAGATACTTTAATATATTCGGTTGGTATTTTGTCCAGGAGATCGTAAGAATGCTGAATGTCGACTGAAAAATCTTTTAGGTTTCTATTATTGACACCAATTGCGTCAATGTCATCAAAAAGATTATCCAACAGCTCCTGTTCGTTGTGCACCTCAAGTAAGACATTTAAACCCAATTGATGCGCATAGGCTGCAAATTCCTGTACTTCCTCCTTTTTCAGACATGCTGCAATTAAAAGGATGATGTCTGCGCCATACGCTTTTGCTTCGGCGATCTGATACTTATCTACGATGAATTCCTTTCTTAAGATAGGAATGCTAATAGCCTCACGTGCTTTCGATAAATCCTCTAAATTGCCTTTGAAAAATTCCCTATCCGTAAGAACAGACACCGCTGAAGCACCTGCTTCCTCGTATGCCTTTACAACATCTTCCACTGCTGAAGTGCTATTGATGTCTCCTTTTGATGGCGATGCTCTTTTGTATTCAGCTATAATTCCTGTTTTTTCAGGATCAAGAATAGATTCTCTCAACGATAGACAAGCCACACTGAAATAGGGATAGTTTAATAGCTCTTCCAAAGGAACTAAAGCTTTTGCTTTTTCTACTTCTATTTTTTTTCGTTCAATGATTTTATCAAGTATAGTCATTTTTTTAGATGTTAGATTCCCAACCAGTTTTCAATTAATTTTTTACCATTTGTGGTCAATACCGACTCTGGGTGGAACTGCATTCCCCTTACATCGTATTCGGTATGGGTTAAGGCCATAATGATGCCATTCTCGTCGATGGCCGTTACCTTGAGGCTAGCTGGTAGGGTATCTTTGTTTACGGCCCAAGAATGGTAGCGTCCTATTTTGGAATCTTTTGGGAAGTCCCGAAACAATTTTTCAGACTCATCAACAACGGTAATATTTGTTGCTACGCCATGCAAAGGTTTTTCCATATTGAATAGCGTGCCACCAAAGACCTCAGCAATAGCTTGTTGGCCCAAACAAATGCCCAATATGCTTTTATGAGGAGCATAGGTACGGATAACATCAAGTAATAATCCAGCTTCTTCCGGAATACCCGGGCCGGGCGAAAGAAGTATTTTATCGAAAGCATCAATATCTTCCAGTTTAAATTTATCATTTCTCCATACAACATACTCTTGATCTAACTCCTGTAACAAATGGACCAAGTTGTAGGTGAACGAATCGTAGTTGTCTATCACGACTATTTTATTGTTGCTCATAACCTTTTGTTATAAAATCTTGATTAATATCATTTTCAATTTCCTGAAATATGGATTGAATAAATTCGCTTGGCAAATTAAATCTTTTTGCCAGTACTCCATAATTATTGCCCAGGTTCCGAATAATATGCTGCTCTTCGTTTTGCTCATTCTCGAAGGACTTGCCTTTGCTAATATAGGTTTTTCGTAATGCCAATAGCTCAACGATGCGGCTGTCGATAGTGTCTACCGAATCATGGATATGTTGCTTGTTGACACAATATTCCAATGGTCTGATCATAATGTTTCTGCTAATTGTAATGCTTTCCGTAGCGCAGCAATTTTGTTATTTACTTCTTGTAGCTCCATTTCAGGGTCTGAATTTAGTACAATACCACCGCCAGCCTGATAATGTAAGGTGTTTTGCTTACTTAGGAAGGAACGAATCATAATGGCATGATTAAAGTCTCCGTTAAAACCCATGAATCCAATTGCACCCGAATAAAAAGAGCGTTGTAATCCTTCATAACGATCAATCAGTGTCAAGGCCATATGTTTTGGAGCACCTGAAAGTGTACCTGCTGGATACGTATCGCCTACGATGTCAAATGGATTGATATTATCTTTTAATGTGCCCGTTACTTTGGAGACCAAGTGGATAATATGGGAGTAATATTGTGGTTCCATGTAGGACTCAACTTTAACTTGGGTGCAATGTCTACTTAAGTCATTGCGGGCAAGATCTACAAGCATAACATGTTCTGAAGTCTCTTTTGGGTCTTCTTTGAGCTTGGTGGCTATTTTTTGGTCTTCCTCCATATTGCCTGTCCGTTTAAATGTTCCTGCAATAGGGAAAATCGTCGCTTGTTTTCCGTGAATACGCAATTGAGCCTCAGGCGATGATCCGAAAAGTTTAAAGTCACCGTAGTCAAAATAGAAAAGATAAGGTGATGGGTTAATGGAGCGGAGCGCACGATAGACATTGAATTCATCACCAGAGAATGGTGTCTTAAAGCCTCTGGATGGAACAATCTGAAATACATCGCCACGTTGGATATGCTCTTTCATCTTCTTGACCAGCTGACGGTGTTCTTCATCGGTACGATTGGAACTTTCCTCACCAGCTAGTTTGAAGGTATATTCAGGAAAGTTTTTGTTCTGAATAAGGAACTGCATTCTTTCAAGTTCTGATTCTTCGTCATCCAGCAGATGTTCAAAAATATAGAGTTGATTACGGAAGTGGTCGATGGCAATGACATATTTGTAAACATGATATTGCATAAACGGTATTTTCCGTGCTGGATCTACCATTGTTGTTAGTTTGATGTCTTCAAAGTGTTCAATACAATCGAAGGTGAAGTAACCAAATAGGCCATTGGAGATCAAGTTAAGTTCAGCAATTGTATGATCTTCGAAGGAATTTCTAAAATCGGAAACTTCTTGACGTAATTCGATTTCGTGCGCATTTTTTACGATACGTTCTCTACCCGGATAAGTGAGCGTCAGCTCTTTCTCATCGAGCTGGATCCCAGCGATTGGTTGACAACAGATGTAACTTATGTTGTTGTCGCGACTATGGTAGTCGGAACTTTCCAGTAACAATGAGTTTGGAAAGATATCTCTTAGGCGAAGATAGATGCTCACTGGTGTAGTTGTATCCGCAAGCAACTTTCTGGTTTGTGTTTTGAATGTATACTTCATTTTTTGTGTCTTATCTTCTTGTTGTAAATTTTGCATAAAAAAACCCCGATACTGGTCAGCATCGGGGTTGGAATTTCCATAAATGGTTTTGGTTGATTATGAAATATTATGACAATACCAATTAGTTCCCGATGCTTATTGCTTCAGGCCACCACCAATTTGTATTTGTATATCTTCGTGTCATTATTACACAAATTTATAAAAAAAAATAAATAAGCAAACTTTTTGTGATAAAAAAACAAAAATTCACCTTATTTCTTAATCATTTAATAAATCAGGACGTCTTTCTTGCGTTCTTTTTAACTGTTGTTCATCTTTCCATGCAGCTATTTTTGCCTCATGACCACTGAGGAGAATATCAGGTACTTTGTGGCCTTTCCAGTCTGCAGGGCGTGTATAGATCGGTGCATCAAGTAATCCATCCTGAAAAGAATCTGAAAGCGCGGATGTTTCATCCGACAAAACTCCGGGAATCAGACGGATCACGGCATCTGTAACAATCGCCGCTGGAAGTTCACCTCCAGACAATACATAATCACCAACAGAAATCTCCTTTGTTACATAAATATCACGGATACGTTGATCTATTCCCTTGTAATGCCCACAGAGAATCATCATATTTCCCTTTGTCGATAATCCGTTCGCAATATCCTGATTGAATGTTTCACCGTCGGGAGTCATGTAAATGATCTCATCGTATTCCCGTTCAGATTGCAATTGCTCAATACACTTGGCAAAGGGTTCTATTTGAAGAACCATGCCCGATCCGCCCCCGTACGGATAATCATCGACACTTTTGTGTTTATTTGTTGAATAGTCTCTTAAATTATGGACATATATTTCAGCCAAGCCTTTGTTCTTTGCTCGTTGCAAAATAGAGTGTGCAAATGGACTTTCCAAGAGGTCAGGTAAGACCGTAATAATATCAAAACGCATGGCGCAAAGATACACAAAAATGCACCATTGTCTATTTATAAGATTGATTCGCTTATCTTTGTGCCAAAATTAAGTGTATATACAGTGATTGACGTAAATAATATTTCTGTTTCCTTTGGGGGAACAACTCTTTTTTCAGATGTATCCTTCTCCATCAATGAGAATGATAAGATCGCATTGATGGGTAAAAATGGTGCCGGTAAATCCACCTTACTGAAAATTATCACTGGAGTGGGTAAACCTACTACAGGTAATGTTGCAGGGCCGAAAGATGCTATTATAGCCTATTTACCGCAACATTTGCTGACAGAGGATAACGTGACTGTTTTTGAAGAAACGTCAAAGGCTTTCGAAGAAGTCTATGGTATGCGTGATGAGCTGGAAAACCTGAATGAGCAATTAAATATCCGTACAGACTACGAGTCTGATGATTATATGCAATTGATCGAACGTGTATCCGAATTAAGTGAAAAGTTCTATTCGATTGAGGAAGTTAATTATGATGCAGAAGTTGAAAAGGTCTTGAAGGGGCTCGGTTTTGAGCGTTCTGATTTTACAAGACAGACTTCTGAGTTTTCCGGTGGTTGGCGGATGCGTATCGAATTAGCTAAGATATTATTGAAGAAGCCGGATTTAATTTTATTGGATGAGCCAACCAACCACATGGATATCGAGAGTATTCAATGGCTGGAAGATTTCTTGGTCAATTCGGCTAAAGCAGTTATCGTTATTTCGCACGATAGGGCATTTGTCGACAATATCACCAATCGGACCATTGAAGTGACGATGGGACGGATTTATGATTATCGTGCCAAGTATAGTCATTACCTGGAATTACGTCAAGAGCGTCGCCAGCATCAGCTAAAAGCATATGAAGAGCAACAACGTTTTATTGCGGACAATCAGGAGTTTATTGATCGTTTTAGAGGTACTTACTCGAAGACGCTGCAGGTGCAGTCGCGAGTAAAGATGTTGGAGAAATTGGAAATCATTGAGATTGACGAAGTAGATACTTCTGCATTGCGTCTTAAGTTCCCACCATCTCCGCGTTCGGGTCAATATCCTGTTATTGTTGAGGATCTAACCAAGGTTTATGATGAACATGTTGTGTTTCAAAAAGCAAATATGGTCATCGAACGTGGTGAAAAGGTTGCTTTTGTCGGGAAGAACGGTGAGGGTAAGTCGACCATGATCAAAGCAATTATGGGTGAGATCGATTTCGAAGGTACGTTAAAAGTTGGTCACAACGCAAAAATTGGTTACTTCGCGCAAAATCAAGCCGCATTGCTGGATGGGGAGATGACTGTTTTTGATACCATTGATCAAATCGCTGTGGGTGAAGTGCGTGTTAAAATGAAAGATCTCTTGGGTGCCTTTATGTTTAGTGGTGATGACACGACCAAAAAGGTGAAAGTGCTATCTGGAGGAGAAAGAACACGTCTGGCGATGATAAAATTGTTGCTGGAACCGGTCAATGTATTGATTCTCGATGAGCCGACAAACCATTTGGACATGAAGACAAAGGACATTATCAAAGATGCTTTAAAAGATTTCGACGGTACATTGATCCTAGTTTCGCACGACCGTGACTTTTTGGATGGTTTGGCAGAGAAAGTCTTTGAATTCGGAAATAAACGTGTACGGGAGCATTTTGAAGATATTAAAGGTTTCTTGGAGTACAAGAAGATGAGTAGCTTGAAAGATATTGAACGTTAGCATCTAGATAAACGTAGTGTAAAACCCCGATAGGGGGGCTCAGTTACAAATAGCGGCTTTTTTATATAAAAGCCGCTATTTTGCGTTTTAAATGAAGATTAATCGAATCTTCAAGCTTTTTTCCTTAATCCCAAAGTGTGTGAAAGATACCTTCCCGATCAATACGTTCATAGGTATGTGCACCAAAATAGTCTCGTTGTGCTTGTATAATATTTGTAGGTAATTTTTCCGATCGATAGGCATCAAAATAAGAGAGTGCGTTTACGTATCCGGATACGGGTATCCCATTTGCGATAGCATCTTTCAATACCTCGCGAAGGCTGGCCTGTGTACTCAGCAACTTTTGTGCAATGGTGCTATCGAGTAGGATATTGCGCAAGTCCGGATTAGCCGCATAGGCTTTTCTAAAATCCTCGAGCAAAGCCGCGCGAATAATGCAGCCGCCTCGCCAAACTTTGGTTACCACCTGTAAATCTAACTCATAGCTATAGCTTTCAGATGCAACAGTGAGCTGCGCCAGACCTTGCGCATAGGTCGTGATGATCACAAAGTACAATGCATTTTTTAAGCGCGAAATGAGCGTTGCTGCTGGGAGATCAACCGCTTGGCCATCCCATTTAAGTAATTTTGCTGCCTCCAAACGTTCGGGTTTGTATTTGGACATATCGCGCATATTGACCGCTGCATCAATCACCGGGACTGGCACCTGTAGATCCATCGCATTTTGCGAAGTCCATTTACCCGTTCCTTTTGATCTTGCCCAATCTGAAATCAGGTCTACCAAATACTGGTCACCTTCTTTCTTCTTCAGAATCTGAGCGGTAATCTCAATCAAGAACGAGTTTAGTTCGCCCTTGTTCCATTCTTCGAAGGTCTGCTGTATGGTTTGGGTGTCAAAACCATATAATCTTTTCATCAGGTCATAGGTCTCTGCAATTAACTGCATGATACCGTATTCGATGCCGTTATGTACCATCTTTACATAATTTCCGGCCGACCCGTTGCCTAAAAATTCCACACAGGGCTCGCCGTTTACCTTGGCGGAAACCGCCGCAAATATTGGCCTTAGTCTTTCATATGCCATTCGGTCGCCGCCGGGCATCAAGCTTGGCCCGCGACGAGCGCCACTTTCTCCTCCCGATATGCCCATTCCGAAGAAATGTATACCCATCCCGGAAAGCTCATTAAATCTTCTGTCCGTATCCGCGAAGTACGTGTTTCCGCCGTCGATGATTATATCTCCTTTATCCAAAAGCGGAATAAGACTGGCAATTGCCATATCAACCGGCTTTCCGGCCGGCACCAATAGCATGATTGCTCTGGGTTGTTGCAAGGCGCCTATAAACTCTTCTACTTGGGTCGTCACTTTGATGCGATGTCCTTCGCCTGCTTCAGCTTCCAATGACTTCGCTTTTTGTGGATCAAGATCTAGCCCTGCTACCGCAAAACCGTTGTCGGCCATGTTCAGCAGTAAATTACGTCCCATTACGCCGAGTCCAACTATTCCAAAATCGTAGTTATTTTTTTTATCTATACTCATCGTTTAATACCGTTTTTCTAAGTTGAAATTTACCATTTTTGTTGATACTATGAAAGACAATTATCAGCAGATTGATGTGCGGTGCTTTCTTCGCTCCAATTACTTCGCTGGTATTGAGCCTTTTGTTGTAAACCAACAGATAATCCGTATATTGAGCTCTCCTAAACATCAATTTTATTTATGATCATTGGATTAGACATTGGGACATCATCTGCGAAAGCTGTTGCATTTGACTACGCAGGTAACATCTTATCCCAGCATAGTATACCTTATCCTATAATAAACCCTTTGGAAGGGTGGTATGAGCAAGATCCGGAGATTGTTTATGGCGCATGTATTGATGCTATTATGCATGTCATGATTAGCTTAAAGCAATCTAGTGCTGAGATACCGAAACCCGTATGTATTTCGGTGAGCAGTGCTATGCACGGGCTGATCGCTGTCGACTCGACTGGACAGCCACTTAGCAATTGCATTATATGGGCAGATCGCAGAAGCGAGAATATTGCGGTTGCCTTAGGGGCAAGCGAAGTGGGCAGGCTGCTTTATCAGCAGACGGGTACACCAATACATCCCATGTCTTTGCTCTGCAAATTAATGTGGATAAAGTCCAACGATCAAAAATTATTTGCTCAGTCATACAAGTTTATCGGTATCAAAGAATTTCTTTTTTACCGGCTATTTGGAGTGTATGTGATCGATCATTCCATTGCGTCTGCAACAGGGCTTTTTGACATACGTCACCTAAGATGGTCTGATCAGGCGTTAAGCTTAGCGGGCATATCGGAAGAACAGCTAGCATCGCCAGTTCCGGTCGATTATATTTTAAATATGCCTAGCCGAGAAATTGCGGACCTGATGCACATCCCTGAAGATACCCCTTTTGTTATAGGTGGTAGCGATGGTTGTTTGGCTAATCTCGGGGTAGGAGCTATACGTCCTGGAGTGGCTTCGGTAACTGTCGGTACCAGTGGAGCTATTCGCGTAGCAAGTTCGCAGGGAAATCAAGAAAAAAAACAACGACTATTTACATACCTACTGAGACCAAATGAATATATAATTGGTGGTGCAGTTAACAATGGCGGTGTATTACGCAACTGGTTTCGAGACAACTTTTTGCACGAATTTACCCAAATAGAAGCAGGTGGAGATCCTTCTGCGTCGTTAGATGCTTTGGTCGACTCCGTCGTTCCTGGGGCAGAGGGTTTGATATTCTTACCCTATTTAACTGGTGAACGGGCACCACATTGGAATTCCAATGCAAAAGGCGTTTATTTTGGAATACAGTTACATCATGGCAGGGCGCACTTTGCACGTGCCATGATGGAAGGGATGTTGTTTGCAATTTACAGTGTAGGAATCGCATTAGAGGAGAACACCGGTCCCATTCATACGATCTTTGCAAGCGGCGGCTTAGCGCGTTCATCGTTGTTGGTGCAGATGCTTGCAGACATTTTCAATAAACCTGTATTTACCAAAAATACAGTAGAAAGCTCTGCATGGGGAGCAGCATTGATAGGCTTGGAAGCATTAGGTATACAGGGAGGTGAGCCTACTATAAAAAACAAACAAACGGAAGGAAAGCAAGATACCGAGCACTGTTATAAACCGAGTGCGGAGAATCACGCTGTATATATTAAAAACTTCCAGAAATTTGAACACCTGTACCATATATTGGAAGGTGAGTTTTAACTAGATATAAATTATTATGCCTCTAATCATCGTTATTTTGGGAGTAGCTTTACTACTTCTTTTAGTTACTGTCGTCAGGTTAAACACGATCTTTTCATTACTGATAACCTCTGTTGCGGTCGGTTTTGCTATGAATATGAATGCCGTCGATATCCTTAAATCTGTTGAAACCGGAGTGAGTACAACTATGGGCCAGTTGGCACTATTGTTGGCTTTCGGGTCTTTACTGGGGAAATTGATGGCGGAGGGTGGTGCTGCAGAAAAGATTACAACGGTACTAACGGCTGTATTTGGCAAAAAGAACTTGCCTTGGGCAATGGTTCTCACGGGCTTTTTAGTAGGAATTCCCTTATTTTACAATGTCGGTTTTATCGTCTTAGTACCATTCGTTTTTATGGTATGTGCTTCCAATAAAATGCCCTTGCTTTACGTAGCTATTCCATTGCTGGCAGCGCTGTCCGTGACACACGGTTATTTGCCACCACATCCGGGTGCTACGGCCATAGCGCTTACCTACAAAGCGGATATAGGTTTAACAATGGCCTATGGCATTGTTGTGGCAATTCCTGCCATCATTATCGGTGGACCGCTCTTTGGCAGGATGCTTAAGCATATTCCGACCAACCCACCGACCGAGTTTTTTCCTGAACACAATCATGCAGATAAGAAAGAGCTTCCCGGATTTGCAATTAGTATATTTACCGGGCTTTTTCCAATAATTTTAATTGCGCTTGGTTCATTTTCACATCTGATATTTCCTGAAGGTTCCTCTTGGCTGAAGGCACTCCGTTTCTTGGGTGACCCGGTGGTGGCTTTAATGCTTGCATCGCTAATGGCGATGTACACAATGGGTATCCGCCAAGGTAAAAGTTTGCGGGAGCAATCAGCAAGTGTGGAAGAAGCAATCCGCGGGATAATGATGATCCTTTTTATCATTGCAGCATCAGGCGCCTTTAAGCAAATTTTGGTAGATAGTGGTGTAGCGAACTACATCGCTGACCTAACCGCAGACCTGAGCTTGTCGCCTCTTGTGCTTGCATGGTTAATAGCCGGTATCATTCGCCTAGTTATCGGTTCGGCTAGTGTTGCTGGGCTCACGGCAGCGGGCATTATGCTTCCCATTGTGCAGGCAGGAGAGGTTACTCCTGAATTAATGGTGCTAGCGACGGGAGCGGGTAGTCTCATGTTCTCACACGTCAACGATCCGGGGTTTTGGATGTTTAAATCTTATTTTGGAGTGAGCATGAAGGATACGTTTCGCTCATGGACGGTGATGGAAACGCTCGTCTCTGTTATTGGATTGATCGGTGTCTTGATTTTACATTGGCTTGGTCACTGACAGCAAATAGGAAAGCTTCATATTGTCATACAGTTTTAGTTAATAGTCTTTCCTTTCTAAGTATTGCTTCTTTATAAACAACATAAAACAGGATCGTGTACTGTCGCGGTAGCTCAACAAAATGATTATATGAAGTAATCGTAAGGATATACAGTAATAGCTCAAACGAATATTGAATTATACAGGCCCATAATCGGTTGATTATGGGCTTTTTTTTGACGGAAACCTTTGTTTGATTTTTTTTTCTTAATATCGTGACAATGAACCAAATTTTTGTTGTTCTAAAATTATGTGGAGATTACACCGATTTTATATCTTTTTCTTAGTCCTGTTGGTAAGCTGTCTATCTGGTGTACCGTCTTTTGGACAATCTATTGCTTATACAGTAGACAATTTGCCCAGTCCAAAAATAAAGGGACAGGATTATTTTGTCTCCAATCCCGATGGGATTCTATCCTCGGGTACAGTGGCTGAATTGGATGGTTTATCAACGCAGATTGAGGCAGCTACAAAAAGTGAATTTGCCATCGTTGTTGTGAATGATTACGTTGGCGACAGTGATTTCGAATTTGCTTTAAAATTATTCAATACCTGGGGGATCGGTAAGAAGGAAAGTAACAATGGGCTTTTGTTGTTTATTGCTAAAGACCGACATGAATACCGTTTTATTACTGGATATGGTATGGAAAGTATTTTGCCCGATGCTTATTTAAAGCGCATTGGCGAAAAGTATCTCGTACCCAATTTTCGGAATGAAGATTACGACCACGGTGTTATGGAGGCCTCAGAATTTATAAAGACCATCCTTACCTCACCGAATAGTAAAGCCGAGCTGGAACGCTTAATGCCAGAGGCAACGCCGGTCTGGAGCTTTAAAAGTCCTATCCTGCGAAATTCACTGTTGGTTTTAGGTTTGTTTGCGATCTGTTATATCTGGTTGGGTGAGGTGACCCGAGCGATCAAAGGGAAGTTGACCAAAAAAAGTAAATATTTCCCGCCTTTAGTCAGTGGATGCGGCTGCATGGGGATATTAATGTTTATTTCGGTGTTTATCTGTGCATTTGCCCTCAAGAATTTTGAGGAGGTCTATCAGTGGAAAAATTTACCTTATTTTATAGTTGTTTTTGGTAGTATAACCTTGGCGATGAAGTATAATGCCAGCCGTACGCAGATTGTTGACTCCTATCAGGATGAAGAAAATATACAAAAAGCTTTGCGCAAATTTCGTGTCTGGGGCTTAGTTCCGCTATTGCTTAGTCCACTGGCGCTATTTGATCTCATTGGATTAAATAAACGCATTCGGAAGAATCAACTTCGATTGGCTCCTCCAGATCAATCTGGACGTTGGTTGCGCATGAATAAGGATGATGTGTCTACCCGGGAAAGTGCATACCTGGATAAAGGGCAGCTTTTGGAGGAAAAAATCGGTAGCCGTTCGTACGAAATATGGATAGATCAGACGACCAATGAAACAAAGCTGGTTCCCTGGGATGAAAATGTTGGGTTCAGTGATTGTCCTGCATGTCATTATAGAACTTTTGAGACTGGGCGTACCAAGACGATACGTGCAGCAACTTATAGTTCGCAGGGATTGGAAGAACGCTTTGACTTATGTAAAAACTGTGGACATCGGGTATCCCATGGTGAACATTCAACTCCAGTTAAAGTGCGCTCAACATCGAGTAGCTCTGGCGGAGGATCGAGTAGTAGTGGTGGCGGTGGAAGCTTTGGTGGCGGATCTTCTGGTGGCGGTGGTGCAGGAGGACGATGGTAATCCGTAATTTAGGGCAAAAAAAAAGGTTTCCAAACGGGGAGAATGAAAACCTTAAATAACCAATTATAAACCTAAATTATGATGACACAAATATAGTGTATTAATTACACTATGCAAATTTTTTTTAAAAAAAATAAAAAATAGATTATAGCTAGCGTTAGATGATTTCTGTTTATAAATTAAAACCAAAATTTCAGCAATTGCTGGTGCCGATCTTGAACTTCTTGCATCAAAGGAAGATAACGGCCAATCAAATTACAATTGGATCGATCGTATTCTCGTTGATCATTGCTTTGCTTTTTTGGTATGCTGATCGTTTCCCGATTTTCTTTTTGGCTCTACCAATCGGATTGTTATTACGAATGGCCTTGAATGCCTTAGATGGTATGATGGCACGGCTTTTTAATCAGACCAGCAAGACCGGAGAGGTTTTGAACGAAGTCGGAGATATTGTTTCGGACGCCGTGCTATTTTTTCCTTTGCTGAAGTTTCATCCGGAAAGCGTGTATCCAATCGTCGCTTTTATTGTCTTGAGTGTTGTGAATGAATTTTGTGGATTGATAGGGAAGGTAATTGCCAATGATCGTCGTTACGATGGGCCGATGGGTAAAAGTGATCGTGCTTTGCTGTTGGGCGTATATGGAATTTTAGCATTATTGCATATTTCTATCGTTGCTATTTCGGGCTATATTTTTGGCGTTTTGTGCTTACTCTTACTTTTGAGTTCGGTAACTCGATTGAGAAAGGCTTTGGTGCATGGCTGATGCCAATGACAAATTCGCAGACGTTCCTGTTCGCGTTAGAAGCTGGGGTTACATTGTCTTGGTGCTGGCGGTTGCCTTCGTCCCGCCAACATTATCACCCTTATTTGTCGTCTGGATAACCTTTCAAGGGATGCGCGAGTTTGCTCGTATGTTTATTCCTGAATGGAAGGCGAATCCATTCGTATTTCTTTGCATGGCAATGTTGCAAGCTTTGCTCCTGTACTTTTGTTCCTATCAAGAATATTTATTGTTAGCCAGCTTCATGTGTTTGGGGACTGCTTTGTTTTTCAAATATGGTTTAAAGGTTAAGAAAGGAGCTGTATTTGGGCTGTTTTTTGGAGCAGTAGCTTGTTTGCTTGCCTTTAGCCATTTAGCTTTTATCCGATTCATAAAGATGGAAAACAACGTAATGATGGGATTAAAATTAATTGGTTACATTGTCGTGTTAACGGAACTGAATGACGTATTTCAATACCTGATGGGCAAGTTTTTTGGCAGGCGTAAGATCGTTCCGCGTATTAGTCCAAATAAGACAATCGCGGGATGTGTGGGGGGTATCAGCTTAACAATTATACTGAGTAATTTATTGGGCTATTTCCTGCTGCCATTTCAGAGTTTTCTATACTTTTCGTTGTTCGGTTTGTTTTTCGGGATTTTGGGATTCTGGGGAGATGTCCTTTTTTCCTATCTGAAAAGAAAGACAGGAGTGAAAGATACTGGAACATTGATTCCCGGGCATGGTGGCTTATTGGATCGTATGGATAGTTTGATCTTTAATGCGCCACTGTTTTATGCTTTGATTATTCTGTTGTTGGGGAACTAATGGAATCTGACGAATTTAGTGGAGAGACGGCTAATTAAAATTTCAATGTGATGGCTTATCAACGTGCTGTTTTATTTTCGGGGGGTGGAACGCGGTTCAGTCTATATTTGGGCATGTACGCTGCGTTAGATGAGCTGGGTTTAAAACCAGATCTGCTTATAGCAAGTTGTGGCGGTTCAATGGCAGTCGCTGTTATACAGGCTTTTGCTACACATGAAGCCCGCAAGGGCTATCTACAATCTGAAGAATTTTATCGGTTTTTCTTGCATCATCGCCTTACAGAACAACGTCGTTTAGGAAAGCTGGGCCGATATGTTTTGAAAAAACAGTTGAACAAGAAGCGGGCTCCCTTTGTAGAGGACGTTTTTAGTCGCTATCTAGTCGATATGGAACAGGATCTTTCCTTACTATTGCCTACATTGGATAGGCCGTTCTCAGCAGCAATACCGGCACTGGTGGTCGGCGCTAAAATGCTGTTCAGTCCGTCTGAAGTAGGGCAGCGGCGTGGGGATCGGAAACTCTATCAAAAAATGTTGATGGGAGCTAAGGATGTATTGGCCAATGTACCTGTTGAGGCAATAGGAATTTCGGATGATAATTATGGGCATAGTGCAGTGGTTAAAGCGGTTCATTTGAGCGCTGAATTTTCTATGCTACAGGCGGCCCGTATTTCGATGTCCGATATGTTTTATATTGAACCTGTATGTTCCAATAATACCCATTACGCTGGTGGAGCAATTGATCTCGTTCCAATGGAGCTAGCAAATGCGCTTGCTGAAAACATCATATGTGAGCGAAAACAACCTTATAAACGACAAGAAGAAGCGTTGGTTCGGGCGGTATTGGGCTTTAGTGGAAATAAACGGTTAGCAGATCTGGAACAACAGTTTCCGTATGCACATTGGATAGATACACAGGATGCCGCCAAACAATTAGCTGGGAAATACTGTAAAAAAGGAATTGATTGGCGTAAATTTGAAGTTACGCTGTCTTTCCCGATTGATCAACAAGAATTTGCTGAATCGATGGAAGCGCAATGGAACTATGGCTATGAAGTGACATTAAATTCATTGAAATGAAAGTATTTATTGCCGGTGGCACAAGTGGAATAGGCCTTGGTTTGGCCAAGCGCTACCTCGAACAGGGGGCAGAGGTAGCTGTGTGTGGTCGTGATCTGACGAAAATGTCAGCGTATTCCTGGACGCATAGCCTTAGAAGTTTTGAAGTAGACGTATGTCAATTAAACAACCTTAAGGATGCGGTCAACACATTTTGTGCACATTCATCTTTGGACCTCTTTATAAATTGTACAGGGAGTTACGCGGATGACGTTGCTCAACAAATAAGTTATCAGGAGGCGGTTGCCATGTTACAGGTTAATATGATGGGTACGATAAATTGTTTTGAAGCGGCAAGAACGGTTATGCAGGGTCAGTCGGAAGGACAGATTGCAATCGTCGCATCGGTATCGGGAACGCTTCATTTTCCCAATTCAAGCCTATATAGTAAGACTAAGCGTGCTGCAATCCAAGTGGCTGATGCGTATCGGAGGGCACTCCAGCCGTATAGAATCGCGGTTACTGTTATCGCTCCGGGCTATGTAGATACGGATAAACTGAGAACGCTCAATAAGCAAGATTTGTCTAAAAAGCCATTTTTAATTCCCGTAGACGACGCGGCACAGCGTATCATGACAGCTATCGAAAAGAAGAAGCAGGAGGTAGTTTTTCCGAAGCGTATGAAGTGGTTAATGGCATCTCTGGGTTTGCTTCCAAATATCGTGTTGAATAAAATCATGTCAAGGAAGGCCAAATGGATGAAAAACGACTGAAAAATAGGGGACTGCAATTTGCTGTTTTCCTTTATTGTACACTATTTTTCCAGTTGACTTATTCTGCTGCTGCGGTCCATGCCGCCCATCAGGCTACAGTATCTTCATTTGCGTTTCCTTTTGAACGCTTTATGCCGTTTGTATCTTGGATGATTATTCCCTACATGAGTAGTGGTTTGTTCTTCGCTTTGGTTCCCTTCTGTTGTTCAAGTCGGAAGGAGCTTTGGGTCTATACGAAGCGTTTCAGCTTTCTTACCATTGTTTCAATTTGTTGCTTTTTTATTTTTCCTTTGCAATTTTCCTTTGATCGGCCTAGCGTTGAGCATCCAGTTTTTGAATTTTTCTTCGCTTTTTTAGGGAAGTACGATTCCCCATTTAATCAAGCACCTTCGTTGCATGTGGCCTATGCATGTCTGTTTTGGTCGGTGCTCGGTAGGCGGCTAAAAGGATGGAAAAAAGGGATTGTGGGAATTTGGCTGCTATTCATGGGCATTGCTACACTCACTGTTTATCAGCACCATCTGGTGGATGTGCTGACCGCATTGATTTTGGTTCATATGGGATTCGTTCTATTCCCATCTCCATCGGGATTGCTTCATGACAGTGCATTATCTATGTTAAAGGCGGGGAATTTGCCTTTTTTGGCTGGTACCGAAAAGACGAATTTATACGAAAAGACGAAATTAGACTTGGAAGTGGAAATTTGTCGTAGAAACCAAAGAATTGGTAACGTTTACTATGCCATTGGCTGGAGTTTACTGTTACTGGCATTGTGGGGCGGTACCTACGCATTTGGGGTATATATCTTATGTTGGCCATCCTTCGTCTGCTTTGCTGTTGGAAGGAATTATATAATTGGCAATCCAAGGTTTCTAAAAAAAGAAAACGGTTGGATACCTGGATTTAAGAAATTGTTTTATTGCCCATATCAATGCATATATTGGTTGCTGTGGCGTTTCGTCAGACGAAGAAATAGTCCGCCTTTATTTGAAATTTTACCAGGTTGTTATGTGGGGCCGAGAGTGGCAAGGGGAGATCTTAATGCACTTGGTCTGAATAAACAGGTACTTGTTTTTGATTTGGCGGCTGAATTGGAAGAAATAGCGGTCCTACATGTAGAAGAAAACTATCATTCGTTTCCATTGTTGGATATAGCAGCAATTAAATTGTCGGATGCCGAAAGGATATTGGCAGCGCTCGTAATCAGTTATCAACAATTGAAGCGAGGTGAAAATATGATTATACATTGTACAATGGGCTACAGCAGGAGTATGATTTTTGCTGTTCTATTGTCACAAAAAATATTATCTTTAGATTTAATGGATGCTATAGATCGGGTTAAATCTCATAATAAGCATGTTGTATTGCATAAACATGCACTTGAGTTGATGAAGGTGCTGGTCGGGAAAAATAGCTAGACGATCCTTTGCATGATCTTTGTTGTGAAATATACTATTTGATATTAGTCAGTAAATTATACATGAAATCAGGTTACTTCAAGAGTTTTGATCAAGGGGAATTATTATATCGCGTTTGGAATTATCAGGCCGGACAGCGGGCATTGATCGTACTGCACCGTGGGCATGAGCATTCGGAACGTCTGCAGGAGATGGCTACGGATCCCCACTTTGCCGATCATTCCATCTTTGCATTTGATTTGCGTGGACATGGTTATACGAAAGAACCAGTTTCACCGATCTTTATGGATTATGTGCGGGATTTGGATAGTTTCGTTCATTATATAGGCCGTGAATATTTGGTTGATTCGAAAGACATTTTCGTTATCGCCAATAGTATTGCGGGGGTTATTGTCAGTGCGTGGGTACACGATTTTGCGCCTAAAGTCGCGGGTATTGCATTGTTGGCACCTGCATTTGAAATTAAATTATATGTGCCCCTGGCAAATCAGATAATTGCTTTAGGAACAAAGCTAAAAAAAGATCTGATTATCCAGAGTTACGTCAAATCCAAGGTGCTGACTCACGATATAGATCAGCAGGAGGCTTACGATGCCGATCCTTTGATTTCCAAATCTATCAATGGCGCTTTGTTAGTTGATCTATTAAAAGCCGGCGAGCGTATCGTTGAAGACGCAGCGGCGATTGATATCCCTGTGATTGTCCTTTCTGCTGAAAAAGATTATGTGGTCAAAAATTCTGTACAGAAAAAATTCTTTGTGACAATAGCTTCAAAGTTGAAGACTTTTATCACTTTACGTAATTTCTACCATGGGATTCTATTTGAAACAAATCGGCAGAAAGTTTATCACTATCTGCGAAATTTTATCGACAAGGCCTGTGCTAGACAAAGTCCTGAACTGACTCTCGAACCCGATGATTTTTCGGTGAAAGAGTATGAACAATTATACCATAAGTTACTTCCTGCAGGTGAAAAATTGAATTATGCTGTCCAGAAATGGGCATTAAATAAAATAGGTTCCTTAAGTAAAGGAATGAATTTAGGCCTGCAGTTTGGATTTGATTCGGGGATATCGCTGGACTACGTCTATCGCAATGAATCGCAAGGTAAAAATCGCTTCGGCCGTATGCTCGACCGTGGTTATCTAGAGGCCATTGGCTGGAAAGGAATTCGCATTCGAAAACAGCACTTATTACAGTTATTGGAAGAGGATATAGCGAAGGTCAAAGCTGCTGGAAAGAGCGTGAAGATATTGGATATTGCTGGCGGTACCGGAAATTACTTATTTGATATTAAAAAGAAATATCCCGAAGCTGAAATCGTGATTAATGAGTTTCTGTTGTCCAATATTGAGGTGGGAGAGAGGATTATCCGTAGAAACGGATTGCAGGGAATACGATTTACCAATTACGATTGTTTTGATCCAGCTACTTATTCCAAACTGGAATTTGAACCTAATATTGTTATTATCTCAGGTATCTTTGAACTTTTTGGTGACAATGAAATGGCAAGTAGGGCTGTAAAAGGTGTAACTTCGATTTGCGAAGCAAGCAGTCATTTGGTTTATACTGGACAGCCATGGCATCCACAGTTAAAGATGATTGCTTACGTGTTAAACAGTCATCAGAAAAAAGACTGGGTGATGCGCCGTCGTTCGCAGAAAGAATTAGACCGCCTGATGGCTTACAATGGAGTCGTTAAGGAACGTATGCTGATCGACGACTTTGGCATATTTACGGTGTCTTCAGGGGCTGTGAAGCGCGGATAATCGTAAAAGATTGAAAAGCTTATAGCCTAGTAGTATTTTCTTTAATCTTACTCTCAATATTTTTTAATCTTATAACAAACTCAATAAAAAGTTCCCGAAATGGGAACTTTTTATTGAAATAGCTTTGATTTTGCTTATCTCAGGTTTTTTAAATGGAGGTATGTAAAATGGATATCCAGTTCTTATATTCTCTGATCTCCTGAACAATATGTTCCAAATTTCCATTGAAGTCCAATAGCTGTCCGAATACCTTATCGTCTTTGGCCAATCCACCATGTTTATTGTCCTTACTTAATATTTCTTTTATAAAATATTTTATTTAAAAATTTTACAATTGTATAGATTATATTTACATTTGTTTTAAATATAAAATAATTTTGAGTCTCGTGCTTCGGGTCAGCCTAGTAACGTTTCGAATGTGTGAGAAAATTATAAACCAATATAAATTTTTATGATTATTAATAATGTTGTGAATGGTAGCGGTGGATTAAGAATTGAAAATAATGGGCCAGTTACCAAAAATGAAAATCAGAAAACAACGAACCATATCTATCTCCATCCAGGAGAGCGGAGCGGTGAATTTGAACGATGGATGCGTGAAATTGGCGGATTGCTCCAAATAGATCGAGAGTATTCTGCTTTAAAACCACTTTTAGATCTCATTGTCGCAGTTTTGGAGCCAAATCGGATTTTCCTGATACCACACCCTGCTATAGAAAAATACCAAGTTAAACCTTATGTAGAGATTATTTTGGTATTGGATGGTTGGGAATATGATTTAGATCGGAATGAACCGATCGTAAAAAGTATTCTTGAGTTGGTGTGCTTGAAGCAGAGTACCCTCGTGTTTAATATCTTTTCGGGAGACCGATGGGAAGCAGAAATGGAAGACGGGTGCTATTACAATATTGCCCATTGTCGATCTAAATTTTTGGTGTTTTCGGGAAGTCCCTATCGTTTGGTAGAACCCGATGGGGGGGCTCTGGAAAATTTCAAAGATAATTTCTGGTCTAAGTTCAATAACAGGGTTAAGATAATCGAGCATTTTTTAGAAAAGTGTAACACCCTGCTTTGTGATGAAGAAATTGTTGCGGATCTTGCCCATACCCTTTTATCGTCTTGTTTAAAACATATTTACCGTTTGGTAATCGATACTTTTTCATTAAATGTTCCGAATTTAAATCGTCCATGTAAGGAACTTGAAGAAATGGCAGCGAGAGTACTACCACAATTACGGGGGCAGATCAAGAAAGATATTGATGCTTACATAAATTGGCGTGTAGCCGATTTTGAAGATTTAGATGAAGATACTTTGCGTATGAAACGTCACATTCCAGATATGGTGGAACTTGAACGTTTATTGGACATTGCTAAGATAGCCTTCGCGCAGAAGATGGTCGTGTTATTTGGTTCTAATGAAATAGTATAATAGCGTGCAAAACAATTATGGAAACGAAATATCACACTAAATATCCTGAGGAGGGTGATCATATCATCGAATGTCAGCAAGAAGAACTAAATGTATAGCCGAATGTTAAATATAGATTTGCTGTTTTCATTATATTGTAAATTACTTGAATTGATATTCTGTCAATCGTTGCTCTCCAAACTTCTTTAAAATATTTTGTTCAACAGCCCATTTTAGATCCCTGCTTGCAGTGGGAGCGGAAATATTCTTAAAATTTTGTAGATAGTCTTTTCGATGAAATTTATTTTGACCGATTTTCTCTTTAAACAGACTTATTCTGTCTTCTAAACGAAGTGTTTTATTTTGAGCTTGTAAAAGTTCTTCTAAAGCGGTCAGAATAATCCCAAGCATGAACTCAATAAATGGTGTTGAGCTACCCTCTTTGTCCGACTCTGAGAGCTTTGCGTAATACGCATCTTGTTTTTGTTTGATTAGGCTCTCAATGGGTAAAAACTCAAAAACAGGATATTGCTGCATTAAAATCAATGTTTGCCACAATCTCCCCATTCTGCCGTTGCCGTCGATAAACGGATGTATAAATTCAAATTCATAATGGAATACACAACTTTTGATTAGAATTAAATCTGCGTCTTTTTTTAGATAAGCAAAAAGATCTTTCATCAAACCTTTAACCATTGTCCCACTTGGGGCAATATGTTTTACTTTTGAGCCTTTTACAATACCCACATTCGTAGTTCTTAATTTTCCTGCATTATTGATCAACCCATTCATCAGGACAGAATGAGCCTTTTCTAAATTTTTTAATTCATAAGGATTAAAATCATTTAATTTGTCATACACTTTTATAGCATTTTGTACCTCTAAAATATCCTTTTTGGGTGCAATAATTCTTTTATTTTCTAATAATGCGGTAATTTGTTCTTCAGTTAACGTGTTACCTTCGATTTCTAAAGACGATTGAATCGTTTTTATACGGTTCTTTTTTCGTAGCTCTGTGGTGGGTTTATATAAATGAGCAGCATTAATTTCTCCTATTCTTTCTGAAATAGAACTAACTAATTTTAAAGTTTCACTTGTAATAATATACGGTGGTTTCATTATAATGATACTATCATTTGATACTATCAAAGATAATCATTAATCAACCTAAAAATAGCTAATGCTTAAAAAATATTTGACAGTAGTCGTATCAGAAATACTGCTATTCCAGCTGAATAGACAGGTAAAGTCCACTGGAATAGCAATGTAAATATTAGTTCTTATAAGCACGGATAGCTTGTATGATACCCTCTAGGTTTTCGTTAAAGTCCTGCATTTGTGCAAAGACCTTATCATCTTTAGCAAGTCCACCGTGTTTATTGTTCTTGCGGAATATTTCTTTGATGTGTTCCCACCGTTCTTGTTCCACCGTATTGATCAATCCAGCAAGTTCTTTCAATTTTAAAAGATTACTTTCCGTATCGGCAGTAAGGGTTTGTGACTCACTTTCATAATGTGCGAGGAGAACTTGATCGATTTCCTGTTCGTTCATCATCGGCACAACTTGTGCGACGAGCTTACTCATATTCCGATAAGATCCTTGCATTTTGAACGGCGGTTCTGTTCGGTAATTGTCCTGCATGGCCGCACTTTGAATATAATTTTGGTTGACCTTGATGACAATATTTCTGATCTTTAATACATGTTTTAATACCGTGATAAAATCATCAATATCTTGTTTCAGGTAATTGCCTTCTAAATCGGGAAGTTGGTCTACTACCGATTGTGCATAGTTCACTAAAGCATAGAAATCGTTGAAGGATTTGCTTGCTATTTTTTCAAGGTAACTGTTTTCAATTGCCGCATTTTCAATTAAGCTGAGATTAAACAGGGCTTCGGTATCACCGATCACATCCCCTAGATTGTATACATCCGCACGATTGGCCAGCATATCTGGAATCTGAAATTTGGATCCGCTTTCGGTGTAGGGGTTCCCTGCCATCACGATGCAGAATCTTTTCCCACGCAAATCGTATGTTTTACTTTCGCCTTCAAAAATACCGTCGATCTTACGTTGCCCATCAGCTAATGAAATGAATTTCTGTAGGAATTCGGGATTCAAATGTTGGATATCATCGAGGTAAAGCATCACATTATCGGCCATTTCGAAAGCAAGATTAATCTTCTTAAGTTCCTCACGTTCACCAGAAGTTTTTGCTTCCACAGGATCTATTGAAGTAATGGAATGCCCTATTGTAGGTCCGTTGATTTTTACAAAATGTAATCCCATGGTTTTCGCGAGGTATTCCATCAATGTTGTCTTTCCGTAACCTGGTGGAGAAATGAGGAGAAGCATGCCCATTCTGGCGGTACGTTTATTGTCGCCAGCTGCCCCCAGCTGTTTGGCCAAGTTATTTCCAATCAGTGGAAAGTAAACTTCGTTGATCAACTTATTTCGGACAAAAGATGTTAAGACTTTTGGTTCAAATTCTCCGATTTTCAGCTCCTTGGCATATGTTTTTCCGAGCTGCTCCTTCAAGGAAGCGAATTCTTGAAAACGAGGGACATTCAATTCAGCAAATGTCTTCAATCTACGAAGAAATTGATGGTATTGAATCTGCTCTTCTCCATTGTTCAAGATCGCGTGATTTCCCTTTAATCCCTGAATGAGTGCATTGTCTTTGGCGATGATCAATTGGTATTCATCCTTTGGATAAAGTAGCGTGACCGCAGTTTCCTCAACGTACTTTTGGAAAGCCTGGTAATTGTTGTTCTCATCGATAAAAGAATTTAGCCAATTTAAGGTCAAATAGAATCGGTCTACGAGACTAAATTGTGTGTGCTGAATATCTGCTTCAAAGAGTTTCAAACTCTTTTTGTTTTCCAATAGCCGGATGAAAGCCTTTTTAAGTTCATCCGATTGCTCACTGACGACAAACTTGCTGTAGCTTGTGAAAGTCTGGAAAAGATAGCTCGCGATGTCCTCCGCATGAATTGTCGAGCGATCCAAAGGAGTGTCCCAATTGCTGAATAATTTTGTGAGTTCGTCCACGACAGATTGGTAGCGTGTGGAATTTGGAAATGCTTTTAATACCGAATGTGTAGACTGGATCAACGCTTTCTGTTTTTCCTGCTCGTCTTGCGCAAGTGAATGCCAAAACAATTGTGCTATAGCACGCAAATGAGCATCGTAACGTAAAAGATCAAGCTTGCTATCTAACTGTTTGATGGTATCATAGATCACTAAGGCATCAAAGTTATGCACTCCTTTGACATAGCCTTCCGAATAACTTTGCTCCACAGTCTGATTGATAAACAGGTTGGCATCAAAATCTAACTGTCCTTTGGAAGCAAGGAATGTTTTATAGGCGAGATATTCAGCCCGGTATACGTCCTTGTTTTCGGAAATCAGTTCCTGATCCCAAATATCTCTAAAGTTTTCAATCTCGGATGCTTTGACTTTTTGATAGAAGCTTGTTCCGGTAAGATGGAAGAATATTTCTTCATTTTTGCGTACAAGTGTTAAACTGAGGGACTGACTATTGACGGCAAATTTATGCTTGCCAAGAGCAATAATGTTCTCTCCATCTACAAAAAGATCATTCTTGTCACGTAAAATGCGTAATGCATCCTCCTGAGATTTTTTGAGCAGGTTTTCAAGATTTTCGGCTTTTGAAATATCACTGAGCGTTTTCAGTTCTTGTACAAGCTGTCTGATCTTGTCAATCATCAAATCTGAAGCAAAGAAACTTAGGATTTCCTCACGGGTTGCAAATGTCTTTGATTTGTTTTCGATATTCTTTAATACGCGAAGTCCAATTTGCTCGAGTGAGGAACTGCGTTTGTTGATCTGTTCAACGATTTGCTCTTTACGGGAATTAAATGCTTTGATAATTTCATCGCGCTTATCTGCTATCTTCAGGGCGAAGTCCTCAAATTCTGAAAACTTACTTTCGAGTTCTTCCAGTTGGACAATGACCTTGGTATAATACTCGTCTACTTTTTCTATTGTCGTAGAGAGTTCAAGGTAGTTGGTGACAGACTGTTCCAGTAACGTAAGTTGGGCAGAAAATTCTGCAATGGCTTCCGTACTTTTTAATGAATTGAGTTTGCGTGTAAGCTGCGCCCGGACCTCATTCAAGGAAGAGAAAATAACAGCTATCTTTTCGATGATTTTGGTGGTCTGGGTGGAGTCGTCGATTTTTAAACTGTTTAGAATATCGATCAACAGCTCCAGCTCACTCGATATAGCCGAATTGGCTTCCTCGATCGCTTTGGCGTCATAGACTTTGACAATTGCAGCAACATTGTTTTTCTGCTGCTCCACTTTTTGCTCATAGGGTTGTAAAGCCTCGTCGCGGAGCAAGAAAGCAATTGTCTTTTCGGCGAGTTCGGTGGTGATTGACTGTAGCTTATCGAGTAAAGCATCAATACGGACTATATCAATATATCTGACATTTTTGAGGTCAATGATTTCGCCCTGTAAACGACGTGAATCTGCCAATTGATGAACAAGTTGATCAAGCTTTTCGACTACCGTACTATTGATGGAAAAGGTAAGCTCTTCCATTTTCTTCTCGGCGCTGCTATTGAGCTCTGTGGCGTATTTACGTTGGGCTTGGACCTTAACAAATTCGTCAATTGCCGTATTGGCGACCTCCTTGATCTGAGCCAAAGGCTGACCAAGGTTGGACAAGGCTTCATCCTTTATCCAAAAATAAGAGTCAAGCAGGACTGTCGATTTTTTGAGTATATCCTCGTAAAGACCTTCATAACTATCTTCTTTGTTGATGAGCTGTATGACTTCTTGTGCTTCGGCCATGGCTTGTACGATCTGTTTATTACCAACCTTATAAAGCGGGTCGTCTTTTTTTAACTCATTTTCTTTGAGTACGGCCATGTAAGGGGTTTCCCAGATCTGAACCTGATGATGCCTTGTTGCTTCGGCCTCTGTATGGAAGTAAATTAAACTACCATCTTTAAAAAGTGTGAATCCATTGCAGATGATCGGCGTTTCGACATGCTGCTGAATGATGTTATAAGACAGTAAGATGTAGGTATTCGTTTCCTCCTGACAAAAGATATAGAGAAAGTCTTCACCGTTTGGTGATGCTATGCGTCTAAGGAAGCTAACCTGGTCAAACTGGACGTCAAAGATTTTGTGGGTGCCATTCTGCAGGTAGTATCCGTTAGAAAAAATGATTCCTTGATTATCGGGTAGTAAAATGGCTGATTCATTCAGGGATTTAAGATTCACCACTTCTTTTGTCCGTTGATTAAAGACAAATGCACGGAAATCTTCTTGATACGGTTTGATGCGAACGGCAATCAAATTGCCAAGGTCTGCATAGTAGTAATCCGCATCATCCAATTGTTGGTCGGCGTTTGAAACTTTTTCGGAGAAGATTCCTTTCCCTGTATCGGTATTGTTTTCAATTTTGAAAGTAATATCGCCATTGATCGCTTCTATAAAGATCTTGTCCTTAATGGATATATGTGGGTGTTTTCCGAGGCGACGGTCTTCTAAGGTTGTTTTTGTCCAGTCAAATTCGAATTGGTTGGGTAATTTGACTTCATGGATACTGCGGTCGTCCTGATATTGGAGTTTTCCGTCTTTAATCAACCACTTGAATGCCTTCAGGTCAGCAGGATTTTTGCTGGTCTGAAAGATCATGTAAAGATAGTTTTCCGTACGTCGAAACTTGGAAAAGATCGAGTCGCGATAGTATTTATATAAATTTTGATAATCGCCAATGAAATTAGGATCATTGATCAGATCGAGTGATTGTGGGATAAACTGATTGTTTTCAAATGTATATACACTGAAAACATCTTCGAGTTTAATTTCGGTACGTAACCCAAAATGAACGTTATAACCGAATATACATAGCTTGTCCAGGGCTAAAATGCCACGAGCAACACAGTTATTTTCTGTGGTGATCCGTTGATTGGCCTTGAGTATAAAACTTGTCGCATTAAATACTTCCTTGCGGGCATTATTTAGTTGTTGGAGTTTGATAGAAAGTTCTTCCTTTTGTGTAAGAAGTCGCTTCCGAATAATCTCGTATGCACCTTGATCAAGGGAGTCGTTCTGATTTATTACGTTTTCTTCTGGCATAAAATGAGCTTTCTCGACTTGGTATATGTGATAAAATCTTTTGTTTATTGCCTGCAATGGTAATTATCATTGCAGGCAATAATGAATTGGGTAGGGGCTAGGACAGTTTCTTGTTTGATATGCCCAAGTTTTTCGCCAATCCGAACAAAGAATTAATGAAGCCTGTATCTTCGCCATTTTCAGCATCAGTCGCCGCTTGTTGAAGTTTGATCAATGCTGCTGAAACGGTGAGGTTCTTAATATCGTTTGTAGAAATTCCATATTTATCGGCCAATCCACGCACCTTCTCTGCGAGGTCTCCTTGTCCATCTGGACCTAGCAAAGAATTCTTAATAGCTGTGGCATGTTTAGAGTTATCAATCAAGTGGTCAAAACCTTTGGAATTGGAAACTTGACGGACGATATTCTCAAAGAACATGGTTTCACCACCAACAATATCGATTTTTGCTGTTTTAAGTGCTTCCGATAATACGCCGGCTTGTGCTTGAGCAATGTCTTTTTGGATATTGATGTGTGCGAGTTCAATATCACGTTCTTTTTGCAGTTGCAATTTGAACTCTTCGTGATCTCTGCCCACACCGTCCAATTTCTTCATCGCCTCAGCTTTCTCTTCGATACCTTTTGCTTCAGCAAGCGCTTTCTCACGGACGACTTCCGCTTGTGCTAAGCCCTCTTTACGCATCGCTTCCGCTTTCTTCTCAATGATACTAGCTTCTACAGTACCTTGTTTTTCTTCAGCTTCAGCTTTGGCAACCATAACTTCGGCTTCGGATAAGCCAAGCGCGGCTTCCTCTTTGGCTTGTGCCTCGGCAATAATCTTACGACTTTCTGCCTCTTTGAGTGACGCTTCTTTTTTCGCTTCAGCATCGATCAATAATTCTTGTGCACGCTTTTCGGCAATTTTACGAGCAGCCTCTGCGTCGATTACTTTTTTCTCTGCTTCCTGTTCTGCTGCAATTTTCGCTGCTTCAGCAGCTTTTACTGTAGAAATTAATTTCTCTTCCGCTTCTTGTGATGCTGCGATAACGCCTGCTTGTTTCTTCCGTTCTACTTCGCGGAATACTTCAATATCTTTGACTCCTTGTTGTTCCTCGATAACGCCTTTTTCCAATTGGACGCGTTCTTTGATAACTCCTTGGATACTTTTCTTCTCCGTCTCGATCGAGCGTTCTTTGTCGATCTGTGCTAAGGTAACAATGCGCTCGCGTTCTGTTTGTTCTAAGGCGCGATCTTTCTCTACACGTTCTGCCTCCACAGCATCGGTACGTTGTTTATTTTTTTCAGCAATGATAATCTGGCGCAGTTTATTTTCTTCTTGAACAGCGAGTTGCTCTTCGGTAGAAATCCGGACACTTTCGTACTTGAGACGTTCTTCTTCACGGACCTTTGCTATTTCTGCTTCTTCGCGTGCTTTGATGTTGTCAATTTCCCGTTTTTGTTTCTCTTCCTTTTCGGCAAGCTGACGGTCTAGTTCTAGAATCGCTTCCCTTGCTTCTACGTTTTGTTTTTTGATTAGTTTTTCCTCATCACGACGAATGAAGTTGGCATTTATATTTTGTTTGGCCGTTAATTCGGTGATTTTTTTGATCCCCTCACTGTCTAGGATATTATTTGGATTGAGATGTTCGATGTCGGTCTGTTCAAGGTAATCAATCGCACAGTCGTCCAAGATATAACCATTAAGATCAGTTCCGATGACGTCCAGTATCTCATCACGAAATTCGCGGCGGGCTTCATATAACTCGATAAAATCAAATTTCTTACCTACTGTTTTGAGTGCTTCGGAGAATTTAGATTCAAAAATACTTTTTAATGTTTCTGGTTCACTTGCGCGGTCGCAACCTAAATTTTGGGCTACATTGATCACATCATCTACATTTTTATTGACGCGAACAAAAAAAGCAACTTTGATATCTGCACGAATATTGTCCTTACAGATCAAACCTTCACCCTGCATACGGGCAATTTCAATTTTTTTGATTGAGATGTCCATGATCTCCATCTTGTGAAATACAGGTACAACATACATTCCTTTGTTGAATGCTACTTTTGTACCACCAACACCGGTTCGTACAATCGCTTTCCCTTGTGGAATTTTCTTGTAGAATGCACTCAATACAACAAAGAATGCAAAAATTAAAAAGACAGCCAAACCGACAATTAAAAGTATAATTCCGTTTAAGCCACTTAAAAATAAAAGAGGTTGATATAGCATATGATTTGTATTTATTTAGATTTTAATATTTGGGTTTACGATTCGGATTTAAAAGAATATGGATTCGCTCTTTCAGGACAGTTGTTTAGTGTCGAGTTTTTGCGTTTATTCCTTTTCCATTAAATATTGTCTATCGTAATTTCTTTGGTCACATAATAATATTTCTTGTCCTTGGATTCGTCAACAATAATGACATCGTCTCCATAGCCTATTTTCTCCCCATTATAGCTGACAACATTGAGGCGAATAGGATCCTGTTGGATGATAAATTCGGCAGAACCTATTTTCTTGCCTTCAATACTGGCTCTCATTTTACCCATGCGACCAAGAAAATCATGACTTTCTTCGCCATTGTATCCTATACTTTTGAACATTTTAGCTAAAGGTTTGGTCAGAAAATGCATTAAAATAAATGTAACAACGAAAACGGGGATTAGGATTAATACAGACTTTATTCCCCATGAAGCAACGTCGATAAAGAGTGAAGAAACAATGGTAATTATCCAGCCTATAAATTTGAACAGTGTTACAATAAGCATGATGGGTACTTTGCCAACATTGATGTAATCCATTGCTTTTGCAAAGAAGCCAGGTTCTGTATTAGCGTCCGTATCCGTATGATGATGGTGTGCATGATCGCCGCCCTCAGTGGCGATATCATGTGAGCCATCAACGTCCGCGACATCAGGTGTAGGATGGAGGTCTATATCTGCATCGGCATCAAATAGATGTACTCCATCACCCATCAGAAACATAAATAACCAATACACTACAGACATGCCAGTTAAGACTGTCATAATTCCATTGGACAATGGATTGAATAAGATATTGATTAATTCTGTCATCGTATTTTCTTTTAAATTTTTTCTCGTTTGAACGTGTAATGAAACGACCAAGAGTGACCATTGACCTCAAGATCTTGCATGGTGACCAATTCCCAGCCCTGATTACCTAGATCATTCAGGATCTCGTCGATTTTGTCCGGATCCAATTTGGTTCCCCAGAAACCTTTTGGTTCAATTTTGACTGTTTTATACTCAAATCTCCGCATCGTTGTTTAATTTTCGTTTTAACTCTTCCAATTCATTGTTGACGGAGTCCGAACCACCGATGTTCTCATTGATCTCATCTATCCTACTTTTGTTGCCAGTTGCGATTTCGCCATAGGCTTTGGCCAGAGCCTCATCCTCTTCGACCTTTTCCTTCATGCGTTCCAGCATGGAAATAGTACTGTTGGAATCAATATTAGCAAGTTGTCGATTGACCATTTTGGCTGCATTGGATACTTTAACTCTTGCTTTTAATGTCGATAACTCACTTTCCCATTTGGATATATTGAATTTAAGTATATCCACATTCTTGTGCAACTCTTCCGCTGAACTTTGGTGGATTGCCGCTTGTTTTTCCAATTCGGTGGCTTCGATCAACAATTGCTTTTTCAGTAATAGGGCTTCTTTGGCTAAGCTCTCTGCTTTTTCAGTAGAAAGTTCGCCTTTTTGAGCCTTTTGCAATAATAAAATGGCTTTGTTTTCAAATTCATTGGCCTCTTCTTTTTTCTTCTCACAATTATTTTGCGTACGTATGGCTAGCGCTTTTACTTTTGCGTAAGCTTCCAACGATTGCTCTAGGTCTTCTTTCATCTCACGGATACCTTGTTCCGTCATTTTGATGGGGTCTTCCATTTTGTCCACTACAGCGTGGATTTCTGCTTGACCGATTCTGAAAATTCTCTTAAAAATATTCATTATTCTATAATTTTGAAAAACTTATTAACTGATTATAATATTCACTCATCAAAAGACTCAGCGAATTAATGGCTGCATCAAATTCATTCTGATCGAGATTATGTATTTGTAAGGTATACCGAAATATAACTTTGGTACCATCTTCTGTTAATGCAAATCCGCCGTGTATAATATCTCTATTCTTTATCAATAGTGATTTGAACATATCCATGGTGTCATTGCTGATTGTAAAAAGGTATTGCTCAAAAATCAGGATAGGTTGGGCAATGCCTACAATCAGGTTACGGATTCCGTCGTCTTCATTTTCGATGACAAAGATTCCTTCTTTTGTATCCTTATGGGTGATGGTGTAACCGATATTGGCGATATAATTTTCAATTTTTGAGAAGTACATAATCAAGTTTTTTATATATTGCACATATTCTTTGCATAAAGGTAATAAAAATGCAAAAATATTTTGCAATAAAAATTCAATTTTTTTTAAAATGAGTAACGTAGGGAACAATATTAAGAAACTAAGAAAAGTGAAAGGAATGAGTCAACAGGCGTTTGGGGATATTTTTAATCTTACTAGAGGTAATATTTCGTCTTACGAAGAAATGCGTGCGGAACCAAAAATTGAAATTGTTCTTAAAATTGCAAATTATTTTGGCATTCCTGTGCAGCATCTTATTGAAAAAAATCTATCTGTCAATGAAATTCTTAATTTCAATGATTATTTTGATCCAAATGTTTCTCTTATTGGACGTAAAAGATTGTTACAAATCCCGCTGCTGGAGCGAGATGGTATTTTTGAGGCGGGTAGTCATTTTTCGAAATTAGAAGAGCTTCCAATAATTGAATTTCCTTTGCAAAGTAGGAACCGCCTCATCGCAATCGAATACGCTGACGCTATTCCCGTACCGAGTGATTTTTTGGCTGGTCCTCAATCCATTTTATTTTTTGAAGAGGTAGATGTTCAGAGCCTACATACGTTGGATAAAGCCTTTGGTTTGTATTTTTCCGAAGAAGAATTCTTTATTGGTAAATACAGTTTGCAGGAAAAGGAGATTAGTTTAGCCTTAAATGCCTGGAAGAAGATTGATCTCACTTTGGGAGAGAAAGCATATTTCTGGAAATTGTATGGTAGGTTTGAGCGAATCTAATTGCGTGGAACTTTTTCCTATTGTTTATTCGGTTTTGCCGGTATCGGGCGTATTTCCATGTTGTTATCATATCCGTCGTTAATTATGTAATTGCAGTCCACTTACAAGGTATTAACAAGGGGTTTGCAGGGGTTTACCCTTGTTATACCCCTGTTAACTTCCTGTTAACCCCTCGTAATACCCCTAATATGTACGGCCTTGGAGTTGATCTGATGTTGACCGGCCTACAAGAAAAGAAGACTCCTAAATCAGGCCTGCAGATGTGAGTGTCCACAAAAAATTTCGTAGAGTCGAGCATTGTAATTAAATTAGTTCGATAAAATAGTAACGTTACAAAAAGGTAAGGTTGTAATTAAGATAGATGATGAGCTTGTCGATCCGATAAAACTAGAATGATTTATTCAGTTTCAGAACAACATGCATAAACGGATAAATGACCATAGATAAAAACTAAATTTAAATAAATGAAGAAAGTAACCTTATTAGCATTAATTGCTGGATTTTTTGTTATTTCCTGTAATAATTCCACCACTAAAAAAGTCGCAGTAAAAGATACAACTGCCGCTATTGACTTAAAAAAAGATACGGCCAAAACGTCGGTGGGAAATAGCGGTGGCGAAGTGCCAATACCGAAATTTAGTTCTGCTGAAACACAAAAATTGGCAGAGGATTACACAAAATATATTAAAGAATTTATCTCTGTTGCTAAAAGCGGCGATGTTGTTAAGCTCAAGGAGCTTGCAGCGAAGCGACAGGAATGGGCGACCAAAGAAACTGAAGCTGTTGCTAAGTTTACGCCGGAAGATGCTAAATTATGGAAGGCGTATGCAGAGAGCTTAGGAAGAGCGTTGACTGCAAGCCTGACAAAATAAGTTGGAAACAATCGACGAGGTAGGGGCTTGAAAAACCTACCTCGTTGATCATACTAGAAAGGCAGGTCGTCTTCATTTTCATCTGGAGGTGTTGGGATATCATCTTTGGCACCGTTCGAATCAGATAAAATCATGAAATTATCTACTTTAATTTCTGTGACATATTGTTTTACCCCATCTGCGTTCTCATAGTTACGATAGGTGAGTTTGCCTTCAACCATGAGTTTGGTCCCACGTTGGCATTTCTTTTCAATAGTATTATTTTGCTTACCCCAAACCACGAGTGTATGCCATTGAACTTCTTCAACCCATTCACCGGCTTTGTTCTTGAAAAGATCATTGGTGGCGAGACGTAATATGGAGTAATTGGTGCCAGTGGAAGTTGTTTTGATTAACGGGTCGTTTCCTAAATGCCCAACCAATTGTACTTTGTTGCGTAATGTGCTCATGTGTCTAATTTTTAAAAGTTTTTAATAATTCTTATTTTAGTTGATGGTCATTGGCTATGAACGCCGAATGATCTTAAGCAAAGGTGGGGCGGGAAAATAACTATAGTCGTCTATTTACCATTTGTATTCGACTATAGTCGGTTGTAACCGTTTGTTGTCGTTTAATCTTCCGTTATGAGTTCTGGAGAAAAAGTCTGCCTTGAATGTGGCAAAGTAATATATGGACGTTCGGACAAGCGATTTTGTGATGATGCTTGCCGGAACGCCTATAACAATAAATTAAATAGCGACCAGACCAATCTGGTGCGCAATGTGAATAATATCCTACGAAAAAACCGCCGTATTTTATTGGATGCGTTGAGTGGGGAGGGAATGGTCAAGATACAACGAGAAAAGTTAAAGCGGTTTGGATTTGATTTTAAGTTTCATACACATACTTTTTCCAATAACAAGGGGCAGACCTATAGCTTTATTTACGAAACAGGCTATCTGTTGTTGGAGAATGATTGGGTATTGATTGTTCAAAAGAAACCGCTGTGATTTTGATCACAATAGATTCCTTTGTATGTATTGGTTTAGTTTGCAGAATTGAGCTTGGCCTTTCTTATTGCGATATAATTAAAAATAGTAAATGTTAGAATCAAGATGTAATAGCATACTGGGATGAGTAAAAAATAGGCGCTATTGAAGATATCGGTTAAAAAAGGCGGTAGTGCTATCTTAAAAAAATCTGCAATAATGATATAGCCTATGAAACTTCCGAGAAAAAATAGTCCAATAGCGTGTATTACAATTATTTTTTTTAGGTGCTTACTGTATAAGGCGTCTTTGTTTTGTTTCGTATAACCCATAATTGCTGGGACCAATAGCCCCAATAATGGATTGACCAGAAAGGTGAGCGATGCTAAATATAGCGCTTTAATACTTCCTGTTTGATTGTTGTCGATACTGATTTGATTTACATTTGGCATAATGAGTTGTTCTAATGGTATTTCCAAAATTTGACTGATCTGTTTGAGACTAAATCCGCTGATTTCTTCCGTGCCTTTTTCTATGCGTTGCACTGTTCTTAGCGATACCCCCGCTTGATCGGCGAGTTCCTGCTGCGTTAGTCCCTTACGTTTTCTTGCTAGTTTGATTAATTGATTAGCTGATTGACTTTCCATAGCCCAAAGATGGGGAAATAGTCGTTGAATTTCAGTGAAATTGATGCGACAATAATATGCCAATATCGTGCTGAACAATATAACAGATTAATAATCAAAAGTTTTTGGAATTTGGTAAATATTTTGAATCTTTGCAATTCAATAGAGTAATTAATAAAAACGGAAGAATATGTTTGTAATATCAGAAAATCCCGCTTCGTCCACAGAGAAGATTCTC
>JBMAAL010000034.1:0-53559 GCA_050281725.1 Sphingobacterium sp.
AAGCTCAATACGCTGCGGTCCGTACTGAAACAATTTCCATCTTCGAACTATGCAGATGATGCGGCCTTTGAAATTCCTTACACTTATTTCACGATGGGTGATTATGGCCGCGCTATCGAAGGGCTGCAAGCAATGGTCGAAAAGTACCCCCGTAGTAGTTATATTCCCCGTGCCTTAATGACCATAGGGCTCGTGCAGTACAATAACGATGAGCCCGAAGCGGCGAAAGCGACTTTCGAGAAGGTGGTGGAGAAATATACCCGAACTGCTGAGGCAGAGCAGGCCATGCGTTTCATTGAAAACATCTACCTCGATCAGGGGGATGCTTCAAGCTATATCCGTTATGCCGTGGGTACCAATGTCAGTAATCTGAGTCCTGCGGAATTGGATAATATGGCTTTCCAGGCCGCACAGTCTCTATTTGCCAGGGGAGAATATGGAGCCGCTGTGGAAGCGATCAATGCTTATTTTGATAAATTTCCAAAACCCAAACAAGAAAAATTCGCCCGTTACATCCGTGGGGTGAGTTCGTACCGTACTGGACATCCACAGGAAGCACTGCATGATCTGAATATCATCCTGAACGACTGGACCAGCAAGTATTCAGAGAATACGCTATTGACAGTGGCTGCGCTGTACCTGGACCTCAAGGAATACAACGAGGCTATTGTGCACCTCAAAAAATTGGAGCTCAACGAAGAATATAAAAAGAACTATGGCTATGCGGTAACGAACCTGATGGTGTGTTACTTCGAACTCGGCGATATGGAGCAAATGGCCAAGTACGTAAGCCTGATCAAGAATTACAACGGCGCAACCGAGGAAGAAATTGCGAAAGCGCATCTGTACAGTGGGAAAGCCTTGCTAAAAGATAAGAATGTAGCGGCTGCTATGAAAGAATTTAACCTGGCCGCGCTGAAGAGCCAGTCGGCAGTTGGAGCAGAGGCGCGCTATCGCGTGGCACTAATGCAGTATGATAACAAAGAATATGATAAAGCGCTGGAAACAGCCTTTGATGTGATCAACAATCGGGAAGCGCAGGAATACTGGGTTGCCAAGAGCTTCCTATTGCTTGCTGATGCCTATGCGCGCAAAGGCAATACCTTCCAGGCGAAGAGTACCTTGAAAAGTGTGATTGACAATTATGATAAAAACGATGATATTGTGCCTGCTGCGAAAGAGCGCTTACAGAAATTGAAGTAACACGTTGTAGAATTTGTCCGTAAGACAGATTTGAGGATGTTTGTCCATTTATATCGAATAACAATGGCATTGTAGCACTTGCCGTTTGGAAAAGCCCGATTGTTCTCGGGCTTTTTTATGTTCGTTATTCCTTCCTTCTCATTCCTTTTTTGCTTCTGTAAATGCCGTGTTTGCGTAATTGATACGGTCTCTATTTAACGCTTTATCCATTGTACGGATGCGGACAATACGTTTCTAAACTGTTCGCAAGCGCACATTTGCTTTTTGAAGGAAGAATACTAAAAGGCCATTTTAAGGCCCAGAAAGCATAAATATACGCCTTGGGCCGACTGGTATAGTGTTTGGCATGTGGTTATCGAAATGTGTCCTAAATTTCTTCGGCATGCTTCCGGATCGAAATCTCTTGTAGGTAAATGACAATTCACCGAGTTTCTTCGATCACAGGTCTAAAGACCATGGGGTAAATGCATATTAAACAGAAGTTTTGGACCCACAAGTAGAAACACGATAACTAACACAATAAAATAAAGATATCATGAAATCATTCGTAAGAAATTGCACTGCAATAGCTTTAATCGCCTTGTCCACATTCACCATGGCAGCTGAAAGATGGGCAGACAAATCAGAAAAGGCAAACATTAACCTTTCCACGGCAGGCTTAGCACTGGATCACTATCTTGCAGTCACCACCAAGGGGGAATCGGTAGGCGTGGAGCAGTTGTTTACGGACGATTTCAACCAAAAGATACAGGCTAACAGCATATTGACCTATGGTCGTAGCGCTGTGATTAAATCGTTGAAAAATCAAAACGGAGAAAAGCTGAATTGCAAGGTGAATATCAAAATCGTAGAAAAATCAGTAGACTATATGATTGCAAAAATTGCACTGAAATTTGACAGCTTTAGCATGACAGACCTCGTAACTTTTGTTTACGAGAATGGCGATTGGAAGGTATCCAGGTCGATTCATTCCTACCAATAAGAGTCATTACTTATAAATATATATGTTCTGAAGCCACGTCGAAGGATGTGGCTTTTTCGGACTCATATCCTTTTGTTTCGTTATTTAAAATTTCGATAAGGTAATCCAATGTTTAATCGGGTTAAAAAGTATGCGCTCACTCGATTTTTATCTTTGATAGTCTAAAAATAATCGCGACATCGACCTTACGATAGTAGATAGTGTTTGATTTTGATTTATTTTTGACCTTCGGGCTTTTAAATCAATAATAAGCGAGGCCTAAGCCCCGCTTATGTTTCAGTACTTATAATTCGAATGAAATATAATATGCAGATTATATTCCTAATTCACCATTGGCAAGCATATGTCTGTAAATCGTTCTGCAGTTGTCGAAGAATCCTGAACAGGAATTTTCAACATAGGTTTGTGAAGTGAAAGTGTCAATAACTTGGCCACTGCTATTGTAGACTGTTAACGTGTAAACACACTTTCTCAGAAACTTTGCGTTGCTTTCCTTTGTTGATTCGGCAACTTCAACTTTGTTGGTGTTTTTGGCCGTCGACGAAGTACTTGTTTTTACTTCTACATTTTCTTTGGCCGCTTTTGCTCCAGTGCCGGCGAAGGCCGCGCTTGATAGCGCAGCTAGGGCTACCAAACTCATCAATAACTTTTTCATTGTTTTTAAGTTTTATTTGTTAAATAATGTATGCCTTTTGGGCATGTTTTAATTATCTAATACTAAAAGTAATCACAAGAAATTTGATTGGGCTGAGCGATTCGTATTCGTGAGAGTTGATCTAATATTCGCTCTTACTCAGTTGATATTTAGTTTAATCAGTAAACAGAAAGCTGCTAAAAATTAGAGATGGTGCCCCTACATATTTTCGCCTTCGGATTCCGGCCATTCACCGAGTTTTCCTGAGCGTTGGTCTAAAGTCCGTAGGCTGGGGGCCTATTGTGTTGTAGTTTTGAGTCAACAAATAAGAACAAAACCATCATGAGCATAGATGGAAATGCTCATGATAGCTTCATCACAAATGAAGAACAAATTATTTAGATGAAAAAACTAACACAATAAAATAAAGACATTATGAGAACGCTAGTAAAAACATTCGCCGCAGCAGCCTTAATCGCTGTATCTACTTTCGCTATGGCAGCTGAAGGACCAGGCGCAAAAGCTACAAAGGCAAACGTTAACCTTTCCACAGCAGACCTGGCACTTGATCACTATGTTGCGGTAACCACTGCGGGAGAATCTGCAGGTGTAGAGCAGCTATTTGCTGAAGATTTTAACCAAAAGATTCAAGCGTCCAATGCACAAAGTCATGGTCGTAGCGAAATTGTTAAATCCTTGAAAAAGCAAAAAGGAGAGAAGCTGAACTGTACAGTAAGCACCGATATCCTTGAAGAGTCAGCAGACTATATGGTCGCAAAAGTAACCTTGAAATTTGAAAACTTTACCAAGTCTGATCTGGTTACCTTAGAGCGTGATGGCAATAGCTGGAAAGTATCCAAATCAGTCAATTCGTATAAATAAGAGCCATCCCTTACAAATATATAAGTTGTAAAGCCACGTCGGGAGATGTGGTTTTTTTTATGATATACAAGTATGGAACTTTTAAATTAACTTTAGGCATTCACCATTCGTACTAAGATTTCATGCAAATAGTGTGTGGTCGCTAGATTATAGTAGTTATGACAGAAAAGTATATGCGATGGGATCCAATAATGGATCTACCCGATAATCCGTTTTTTTTATGAAATGTATTTTAAAAAAGGAAAACAGGTTGTCTTATTAAAACAATCTGATCTCGTTGATAGGTGTTTAAAAATAGAATTTAACAATCCATTAGCCTATAGAATAGTGAATGAATCAGGACGAATGAAAACTTTGGATAATCCTTCAATATTTACATTTTGTAAAACAGATGCTTCAAAATTTCTTGAATGGTTTGATGAGGAGAGTTATGGAATCTTTGATGACTTACTGAAGTATCATTATATGGTATGTACTAGTGATAATATAATTGATGTAATTACTCATCAAGATCCTGAAGTTTCCTGGATTAACCTTTAATCGGACTGGGCTTATGTATAAGAACTGATGTTGATGCGATCTATTTTAATGAAATTGTTATGGATAATAAAAGAAAAAGTGAGCTATTGAAAACTCGGTTTTATTCTCTATTAGCTAATTTCAAAAAAGAAATTGAAAATTTGGATAGGTAGTCAGGTTGGCCCTGTAGGACTAAAATCAGCGCCCCCATATTGAATTTGGACGAAAAAGTAATAGAAACAAAATTTAGATACTGCACGATGAAAGATAAATATGAAAAATGGGCTATTGATTTATCCCTTCCTCAAGATTTGTTTTTTTATAAAATGTATGTGGAATACAGTGAAATAATTATTCTTTTAAAAAACTTAGTTGATCACACTCAAATTCTCGAAATAAAATTTGAGTATTTTGTTTCATATAAAGTTACGATCGACTTGGCTCTAATGAAGATGGTTAACGAGAACGACGATTTTCGAGGATTTGCGAGATCTACATGCTCCGCTTATTTGGATTCAGTTATTGAGGGCAGTTATGATATTCTAGAGAGAAAAAATATTGAACATTTCGTTATTTATAATTTGGAAAATGCAATTGAGGTGCTTTCGGATGAACCTGCTACATTTCGCTGGTTAAGTAAGGAAGAGGTAACCGTCTATGATGTCTCAAAAACCTGAAAAATGAAACGACTTATGTATGTATTGTTTCCCGTATTGTTGGGCTGCGGAAACAGTAGTAAAGAAAATAGCCAATATGATAAGGTGATGATTTTCTCTTCGGATACGTCCTATGTAAACGATATTTCGTGGCAGATGGATGATTTGTTAAGCGGTTTCTACCAGGATAGTTCGAAGTTTTCAATTGGTCGTGCAAAAACAATGAAAGCGAGCCGGGTAGCGGATATCCTTCACGATCTAGACCATCTAAAAATAACGTATTATGCAAGAAAAAATCCTTATATAAAAGAATTCAATTTCTGTAAAAAATGGCAAATTATTTTTTTTAAACAGGAGATACAGCAATGTGCTATTTGCATTGACACGACTTCCATGTTAATGTCTGTAAAAGATTCTATTTTTAAAATTGAGAGCGATAGGTTTTATAACAATGTATCATTAAAAGATTTTTATCCTCTTCAAGCTTTAGGTCAAAAGCACTATAGCAGTCGGGCGGTGCATATTTCGCTTTAGCGTGCTATGCTGGAATGGAATAAGATCAATAGGATATATTAATTATGGCAGAAAAGTATTATTACCAACTTTATTTAGAAATTGTTTTAAGAGGAGCGGATTACATTTTTGGCTACATGAATGTATCTCATATTCCTTATGAAAAATTTTATGAGCTTTTTCAGGATCAGGTGAAAACTGAAACCTTCTTATTTGAAGATGTCAGTTATTTTATAGGTAAAGAACTTTATCAGAAGAATAAGGCTTTTCTGGATAAGGAAATTTCATTTACATTTGATTTTGATTTATTTGAATATAGTGTTGGTCTCACTGGAGAACCCTTTTATCGCTATATAAAAGATTATTACGAAGAGCTGCCACCCGCAATAAAACGTATATAAAAATGTACCTGTATTTATTAGAAAAAATAAATATGTTTGAAAGTGGACAAGGCTTTATATCAACAAAAACTTTTAGGACATCCGTTTTTGTTTATTTACAATAATGTTAAGAATAAATGCTGATGAATGATTTTGTAAAATGGGATCCAGTATCTCCGCCACCAAATGATCTTTATTTTGTTAATTTAACAGACAACGGTGGGAGCATAGAGATTCAATTGGCTGAAATGAAAGATGACCGAATGTTAATCTTAAAATTTAAAGGTGTGATGTCTTATCAAGTGACAGATGAAGGTGCAAGATCAAGAAGCCTCTATGAGAACCCAAGTTATAGAGGTTTAGTGGTATCTGATAATTCAAACTATTTAGATTGGTTTCGTAGAGAAAGTCAAGAAATTTTTTCAGATTGGGATCTGAAACACTATTCAGTTGGTAATGTAAATAATATTATCGATATCATAAGCGGTGATGAAATAGAAGTATCCTGGCAAGCAGAATTCTGATGTTGATATTAGGAGCTAAAGCGAAATTTTAATCTAAGTTAAGCTAAAGTGCAATAGCAACTACTTGATCGATGCTGTAACGTGAACAGTGCCAAAGGAATAATTCAATAAGGCCATTGATTTTTATACGTTTAACATGGTCCCATTTATATACTTGAAGAATCAGCAGGCTATATGGTGGCCAAAGTGACTCTAAAATTTGAAAACTTCACCAAGACTGATCTAATTACTTTGGAGCGTATGGGCAATAATTGGAAAGTATTGAAATCGACCAATCCGTATAAATAGTATCTAACAACTAGTGCGTTACGAAACTAAGTTACAAGTAAAGCACTAGTGAATCAGATCTTAAAGTTTAGTTTTGAAGCCACGTCGTAAGATGTGGCTTTTTTACGTCAAAAGGGCCTGATTCTCATCAGACCCTTTCTCTTAGCGTTTATTTGTACAGTAATTTTTATGTTTCCTATCGTTTCCTCTTTTTGTTTCGTCATCCAATGTTTTTAAAGACTATTGGATTTTCACTGTACGACGCCAATTTTTATGTTAAATGTTCGTGCCGAAATGAAGCTTGTTGTCGTTCTGTATAGTAAGAACAAAAGTTATATGGAAATAGTTTTATAGGAGTAGATTATTTTTAATAAATTAAAAAATGGATACAGCCTTATACTATCAGAAACTTTTAGAACACTATACCTGTAATTGGGGAAAGGAATATAACGTCTTGACTTGGCAAAAAGGCCCCTATAAGGATCTAGGCGATCACTTTAGGGTGCTGGAATTTCCCCCAACAACCGAACGGAACATGTGGGCTTATGCCACTATAGGTATGTCTGGCTTGGATGATGAATTTGCTCTCGAACTGCACATGTTTTCTGGTGAGCAAGATGAAACATTAGTTGAATCATTAATAGTCGTAGCACATTATCATAGATTTGGCGCAAGTTTGGGACATTGGCATACCATCAACTGGGGAAGAGGATGGCGCATGGATTCTCCCTGTTCTTATGGCCTTATTTCGCTGCCTTATCTCGATGGACCCAAACTCGAAATTCTTACCCTCAATAACAATAAGTCAGTCCATTTCTATTGGTTGCTGCCGATTACGGAGGAGGAAGTGGCTTATAAAAAGGAAAATGGTGCCGAAAAGCTTGAGGAAATATTTGAAGAACGAGGATTAAGTTATTTAGATCCATTCAGGGACACGTTGGTTTGAATGAAACAATCTCTGGGAATTTAGTAGTCGGAAAATACCAACTTTTCTAAAAAAAAATAGATAGCTATGAAACTACTGCAAAATTTTGAATTACACGATATACTGTTTGATTTAGAATCTGGCAAAGAGTTTAAAAATTTGGAGCCAGTCACCGATATTTATGGATGGTACAGACAGATTGAAGATGTTTTGACAGCTTTGTACGTAGAGAAAAATGAACTTTATTTTTTATTTGGTACAACGACGTTCCAAGTGGGAGATCATTGTAAAGTAGATTTGATACAACTAGCGGAGAATAGAATGGAGCTTTTTATTTATCATAAAGAAGACCTAATTGTTAGATTTTCTTTTCCATTTGCTCCTAAATTCAACTATCCAGCACCATTTGACTATCTAAATGATTTGGAACAGGATTGGGGATTATTCATTCAGGAAATCATAAATAATCCATTACGGAGGAGGAATATGATTTCAAATCTCATGGAATGAGTTAATAATAAGTTATACTGTTCTGTTATTAAAACAGCTTCCACTTCTAGCGACATAAAGATTGTTGCAAGAACATTTAGAATTGTTTAGTGATGAAATTTATCTACAAAAGTCATTAACGCTAGCGAGTTTTCAGTAGAAAACGGGTAAAAGGATTTTCATTATATAAATTCATAAAAAGCTAGTCCGTGAATATATTTTAAAAGATTTTTAATCAACAAATGATATAAAGGTAGCGAAATTATTATCTTTCACCCATATTCGTAAATATGAGTCGTCGTAAGGAAGATCGTATGGTCCAAGATTTTATTAGTCGGGGTCAAAATATTATCAGTAATAACTTTATACCAAATGAATCACAGATATCTTTTAGTACTACTTTTTCTCACTGTATGCCAGTTGGCCTCGGCCCAATTTGCAAAAATCATTGACAAAGACGGCTATTTAAATGTGAGGAAACAAGCTACAGTTAATAGCATGGTTGTTTCAAAAATTGCTGCTGATGAAATTGTTTATGCATTTCCTGATGAAAAGTTTGGCGATTGGATAATTGTTGATTACACAGACAACCATAACAACAGCATCACTGGATATGTACACAATTCAAGAATTAAATATATAGAGTCCTACAAGCAGATCCCTACTGTATTTTCTGATGAAGGCACCGTAAAATTTATGGCAAAAGATATAACCGTGCAAATAAATTCCGATAGTTTCGATTATGAAAAAAATAAAGGTGATTTTTCATCGACTCAATATGATGGCTATACCGTTGTAGACAAATTTAGAGGGCAGCAGGTCTGGGGAACAGATGGCGAAATCCCTACAAGCCATTACACCTCTATTCAAGCTACTATAAAAGGGAGATTTATCCAGATCCCGGCAAAGGAAATTGAAAACCTATTTAATGTAAACAACGAGTTTGCAACATGCTACTATGATGACTCAAACGATATTTTATATATTAGCACTGTTAATGGCGATGGGGCTGGTGGGTATGCAGTTTTATTTGAGATTAAAAAAGATAAATATAATGCACGAGTGGTAACAATGCCATTTTAGCAATAATGACTGTATATAATTAAAACATATAAAGTTAAATAAAAAACGATGTTATTATGATATCATCTTAAAATGAAAAGTATCAATCTAAAAGCTGGAATCAAGCGGAATATGTTGGATACTTTCGTTTTAATAACCGGAACGAGAGCATAAATTTTGGCCTCGATTACAAGCAAAGGTTATATAAATTGCTGGTTAAAGAAAAATTATGGTAGCAAAAACTAAAATGCAAAAAGGTAAATGGTTCCTTTTATATAGCCTTTGTGGCTTTATTGTATTCATATTTATCGGTACATTCTACTATCTATTTACTATCGCATTGATGGAGAACCGACAGTTTGTAAACTATCATTATCCGGCCCAAATGTCGATTGAAATGTCTAAAAATGGAGGGAATTTTATTCGTACAATTAATCCGAATACAATTGAGATTACCGATAGTTTAGCTTATCAACACATAAAAAAAGATTTAGAGATTTATTTATGTGAGGCATTTTATTTTAAAAGTTATGGGGTATTCAATTTGTTCCAGCATCGCATTGACCGTACGGAATATGTATGTTTGAATGTAAATTCTACGTATTCCGAGATACTTCTCATCCAATATGATGATGGTCTGATGCATTCCATAGGAGACAGCAATTCTTATAGGAATATTGTTAAAAATGGCGAAGGAATGCAGGTTAGGATATTTTCAAGAGACACTGTGCCCATTGTACAAATGCATTTTATAAATTTAAGAAAGTAATTTTCGATGTATGAATAAAAACAATGTTTTAGAAAGTTGGTCGCCGATTGATTTACAAAGTAAAAGTTTATATTTCGTTAGCTTATTAAATGGTCAAGATGGTTTGCAAATTCATTTTGAAATGGAAGATTTTGATTCATTTGTCATTTTAGATTTTGGTTATCATGCAATTTATTTTCAAAGTCAAGATGAAAATGGTTCGCTAAGAATTATTGATGAATTAGGGTTGCGTTCTATGGATGGTCCTTTTTATATATTGAACAATTCCAATTTAATAAACATGGTTTCTCATAATAGCTATGGCTTTATAGAAAAAGAAGGACTTATGCATTTTATTCTCTTTCATACAGATGGATTACTTGATATTTTATCCAACAAAGAGCCTAAGGTATATTTTAAATCTTTGTAAATAGGCCATACAATTTGTCGCAAAAAGGAAAATTATCAAATAAGTTGGTCAAACAACATGTAAACAGTCAGTCATTCACACTTGAGCTGATCAATTCGTCTTCATCGTTAATTTCTGGAGATTACCGAGTTGCAATGGGGCGGACCCACAATAGATTGGCGGCTGGACAGCGCAATAACTGGACAGCGCAATAAGTTGTTGTATAACAATCATTTTTTTAATCTGGTAATTGCGCCTCATGATCGACATTTGATCACCTTGTCCAATTCATTATATGCAAATAATGTCAAGGCACAAAAGAGTCAGTATTTTATGGACGCAACTTATCGGTTCAGGCTAAGCCATTGGCGTACCGATTTAGAGCTGACAGCAACCAATATCTTGAATAATAAAAACTATCTGCAGCAATTTTTCTCAGACTATGAGCTTATACAGAGCTATTTCGAACTTAGACCAAGACAGTTTTTGCTAGCAATGCGATTTAAAATTTAGTGTTTAAGTCCCAAAGAATTTGTTAACTTAAGGCTCACAAACCCCGAAACTCCACTTATGACTGTCTGAACAAGGAGGTGGAGGTCATTAAGGCCCGGAATTCTACATTGGCAGTCCGAGCACTGGGTCGGAGGATTTTGAATGGAGAATATGGTAAAATATAATATCAAGTGGCTAACAGATAGATTTGAAAATGGAGATAGCTTCAAATTTCTCTTCTTTTGGGGGCATACAGCTAAGCAAAATCAGGAAGTTGGGAAATTTGTTTTCAGTCAATGGTATGAGAGTCCGTTTACCGTAGATAATATTACCTATAGGACTGCGGAACATTGGATGATGGCCCAAAAAGCATTGCTTTTTGATGATCAAAAGAACTTTGAGAAAATTATTAACTGTATTAAACCAGGTGAGGCCAAAGAGTTGGGAAGGCAAGTTGTAGGCTATGATGATCAGATTTGGAATGAACGCAAAGTTGAGATCGTTAAGAACGGAAACATCCATAAGTTTAATCAACATTGGGCGCTGGCCGAATACCTGTTAAAAACAGAAAATAGAGTTCTTGTTGAGGCAAGCCCCGTTGATACCATCTGGGGTATTGGACTTGCACAAGATGACGTCGATATTGAAAACATTTATTGTTGGCGTGGTCAAAATTTATTGGGCTTTGCATTGATGGAAGTACGGGATTTTCTAGGTCAATTTGGACAATTTCAAGTACTTCAAGACGCTATGCAGCCGCCTTGGTCGAAGTTTTCCGATAAGGACAGCAGAGATATGTTTTGGAGAATGGGAACTGGAGAAGAATATTTGAGGAAATTCAGTGCTTATTATAATAACCTGTCTAAAAGAGAACAAACCATATATCAACTGACCTATCCTCGTCCCTATTCATGGACGGGTTTTTATTAACTATTTAAGCTCTTAACTTGTCGTCTTCTAGTAAAAAAGCTTGATTTTGTGAAAGAGGGATTTCGAAGTATATGGGTAAAACACAAGCCACAAGTAAATCCTGTATTTATTAAAGCCACGCCGGGAGATGTGGCTTTTCTCCTATTGAAATCTTACAATCGGGTATACTCTGCCCCCTTCTGAGTATATACCTGTGGCGTGATTCCCTGTCAGAATTTTATATTCATTCTTTTGAACCCAGTCTTACCCCAATAACTGTATTTAATCTGTCCCGTAATTTGATTCTTGCCGATGCAGCCTATATATCTGCTGTCAAACGCATGATCTCTGCTATCGCCAAATACAAAAATACTATCTGTCGGAACAACGAAATCATTCATATTCATCATACCATCATCAAACTCTTCTTTACTTTTATAGATGCGATGACTGTGTCCATTTGGAAATGTCTCTTCCAATTCAGAAAAGTCTATACCTTCTATATTTCTGTCTGCAATAAATTTAGATTTACTTAGCTTGTTATTTATCGATACAATATTGTCTTTAAGTGAGATTGTGTCTTTGGGCAGACCAACGATACGATACATGAATAACTGACCATCTTCTTTAGTAAACGTAACCAGATCTCCAGCTTTAGGTGTATTTTTTTCGTAGGCTTTTGTATCTGTTATAATCCAGTCGCCTACCAGAATCGTTGGGGTATTGGCTGTTGTTTGAGCAATGTAAGATTGTATGCCTATCATTTTTTTTATATCAAATACAAAGTTCATTGTTAAGATAAAGATGGCGATCAATATGTAGTTATACCATTTGTTGTACGGTTTGAGGATATAAAATTTTTGTCTTTTTGCATTCAGTATCGCATCCACTACCATACATAAAAGGAATGAAATCGCGATCGTCATAAAAATGACCATTCCGGCAAAGGAGGTTGCCCAACGGGTAACAGCAAAAATTACAGGAATGAGATAACTCAGGGCAAAATAAAGAATACCTTTTTTTATCTGTCCATTATAGACCTGCCCTAGGCCAGGAAAAACTAAAGAAAATACACCTGCCTTAAAAGCATTTCTTGGATGTGACTGATGTGCATCAATTGTCGTTAGATCTTCCATAAAAGAATATTAGGTATAATATATTATTGGGTGGTGATCGACTGCCCGCGTATAGGAAGCCTTTCCCGGCATTAAATTAGTCATTTATTTTTTGAATGTGGCTGGCTATTCCAAAAACTTTATTAGGTATTCTGTACCGAATTTGTGTTATACGTTTACCTCCGCATTTCCGCCATTCACCGAGTTTTCCTAATCGTTGGTCTAAAGCCCGTAGGCTAGGGGCGTAGTGTGTTGTAGTTTTGAATCAACAAATAAGAACTGAAAACTAACACTATAAAAAAGACATTATGAAAACTCTAGTAAAAACATTCGCAGCAGCAGCTTTAATCGCAGTATCAACTTTCGCTATGGCAGCTGAAGGACCTGGAGCAAAAGCAACAAAAGCAAGCATTAACCTTTCTACAGCAGACTTGGCTTTGGATCATTATGTTGCGGTAACCACGGCGGGAGAATCAGCAGGTGTAGAGCAGTTATTCGCAGAAGATTTTAATCAAAAGATCCAAGCTACCAATGCACAAAGTAACAGCCGTAGTGCCGTAGTTAAACAATTGAAAAAGCAAAAAGGAGAGAAGCTGAACTGTACAGTAAGCACAGACATTTTAGAAGAATCGGCAGACTATATGGTGGCTAAAGTCACTTTGAAATTTGAAAACTTCACCAAAACAGATTTAGTTACCTTGGAGCGTGTGGGCAATGACTGGAAGGTTTCCAAATCAATCAATTCGTATAAATAGATCTTAATAACTAGTGCTCTGCGAAGCTATAGGTAGAGCACTAGTGAATCATATGTTTAAGTTTAGTTTAGAAGCCAGGTCGTGAGACGTGGCTTTAGCCATGAAGAATTAAATTGCAGAATAAAGATTCTCTTTTACGATAGCTTTCTTGCTGATTATCTAGTTTCAAGATCGGGATCACATTTTCGTCTGTATCTTTTCGGAAAAAATAAATGATCAGTTCTGTTAATTTTCTTGTTGTCAGTGTTTTGGGTTTATGTTGTTGATTTTTTTTCTTATTTTGCCTTATCATTATCTGGTAAATACAGGTAGTTGTTGTATAGATTATTAATTGGTCGATTGTCGCATGTTTTGGTAGGGTCAATTTCCAATGGGATCCGAAAGTTACCATCATACAATACAATTTAATTTCCAAAAGCGGGGAAACCTCTTGGAAAATACGTTATCTATTTCAAAATCTGAAATGAGCTAAAGCAAAATGCTAACATTCTCTTGCTTTTAAATTATAGTGATTCGGGTATTAGCAAAAGTTATATCTGTTTTTATTTTAAAAGAAAAAAATATATAAAAATAAGAGATTTTAATCTGTTTGATTGTTTTTAAAGGTTTTCTTGCATTAAAATAGCTAGCTGGGAATGTGGGTGTTGTGCAATTTATTTTCTGTTTGAAATTTACGCAATCGATTGATTTAATTTAATATTTTAATATTTGATAATATATATATAACTTGGAGTGTAATTTAAATTCTAGTAACGCTAGTTATTACTTTTTATATTTTTTAACCAAAATAAATGCTTGATTTATGAATAAATATACTTTTTTTAAAGGTAAAAATAGTGATCTAAATTATACTTGTGCATTTGTGTTAGATAGCATTAAGATTAAGTATTCTAAATTAAACCTTCTAAATCTCTTCGAGGCTCATATTGAGTATCCATCACTACTTTCTTTAAAAGATGTTTTAGCAGAGTATGGTATAGCAAGTATGGCAGTTCATAAAGGAAGTCATCAATATGATGAATTCGAAACTCCATTTGTTTGCTCTATACAGAAAGACGGTTGGTCAAGTCCGAGCTTTACTGTTGTGACGAAGGTAGATGAATTAGGGGTGGCTTATTTAGATCCCTTGACTCAGCGGTTAGTTAATACTGCGGTTACAGATTTTGAAAAAATTGACAAAGAGATCATCTTATTGCTAGATGGAGAAAGAGCCAAGGATGAGGTTAATTATTTAGAAAATAAACGATTAGAAAAAACAGGTCAGATTATCAAGCTTCTGCCCATCGTTTTGTTAGCGGCTATTTTTATATTGTCGATTTCTACTATATTGATGATAGGGTATTCTTTGTCGACTTTGGTTGGCTCAGTATTTCTGATAACCAGTTTTATTGGTACGTTAGTATCCTCTTTATTGATTAGATACGATATCAATTCAACCGATTCATTTGTGAAAGAGGTATGTGGTTCATTTGGCAAAAAATCAAATTGTAGCTCTGTGCTTTCTTCTAAGCAATCGTCATTTTTAGGTATCCCTTGGTCTATTTGGGGCTTTTCGTTCTTCTTGAGTTTTTTTGTTAGTCAGGTTATGTATGTTGGGCAAACTAGTAATCTAATTATATGGACAGCATTATCAATTTTGGTGAGTCCATACATTATATTTTCTTTATATTACCAGTGGCGTATTGTGAGACAATGGTGCCCCTTATGCATTCTAATCCAAGGGCTAATAATTATTAATTTATTCATCTCAATTCTTTATTTTCAATATCATTCGATTGATTTTTCACAAATAAATTCACATCATGTACTTGTAGTTTTATTCTTAGGACTCACTTTAATGTTGCTTGGTTACTTTGCAATTCCAATTATTAAAAGAGCAAATGACAGTAAGGAGTATAGAAGTAAATGGATGAAATTACGTTACAATCCATCCATTTTTAATTCTTTGCTCCTAAATAGTAATACAGTTACAGTTACTAGTGATGATTTAGGGATATTGATTGGAGATGAGGATGCTAGTACAGAGATTATTAAAGTTTGTAATCCATATTGCGGACCCTGTTCCAAAGCTCATCCTGAATTAGAGGGTATTATCAGAAATAATAAAGATGTTCGGATACGAATTATATTCATGGCTTCCGGAGATGATGAGGATATCAAAACTGCTCCCGTCGCGCATTTATTAGCTATTCAAGAAAAATATGGAAAATCTAAAGTATACGAAGCATTAGATGCCTGGTATATGTCTCCAGTTAAAGATTATGGAGTATTTGCGTCAAAATATCCTATGAATGGTGAGTTGAAACTTCAAAGGGATAAAATACTTGCTATGCGTAAGTGGTGTGAAGATATGAAGATTAGAGTTACTCCAACTTTATTTATCAATGGAAAAGAACTTCCTGATCACTATAGTATAAAGGATTTGAAAAACTTCTTCTAGAACAAGAATGCCCGAGCCAGTTGCAAATGATCTCGGGCAACAGAAGACGCTCTGTAAAAGGTCTTCCTATGCTATTCGGGAATAAGTGAATAGCAAGCTTTGAAAAATTATAAATAAAATTATGAAAAAAATTTCATTGAAAAATTTAAACTTAAATGAGGTAGATCAATTATCTCGTGAACAATTGAAAAATGTATTGGGAGGATATACAGTTGGAACTAGCAGCGGTATTACCGAGAAAGTAACCACAAATCATAATTGTAACTGTTCGAGTGGTAAGTATTGTTTTGTATCTGTAGCAAATAATCCTACAGCTGAACAAATAAAACAAGCGTGTGAAAGTTGCTGTAATCCTCCTGCAGTGGATCTGGTTTAATTAATAAGAAGAGTCAAGGTTAGCTTGACTCTTTTATAATATAACACAACGCATTATGAAAACACTATTTTACCCATTATTTTTTTTATTATTTCAATTTACTGTTCAGGCTCAGGTTAAACCGGTGGGATTCGATACGAAGATCATGTATAAGTTTACTTATCAGAACGATAGTACATCCAGTGCCTCGCGAAAAAGTATTTTTACACAATTGACAATCGGTGAGCAAGAAAGTCATTTTCAGACTCTATCAAAATTTAGAGCTGATTCAGCATTAGCATTGGCACATGGCAGTAATATGCTTTTCTACAGTTATGGTCGTATAGAACCCAATAACTTTTTAATTATAAAACGCGGAGATATCATTTCCACTTACGATCCCATTAACGGGGTGAGGTTTAATGGAAATAATGAGCTGTCCTACTACGAGGAAAATAAGGCGGATATGAAATGGGAAATACACCCGGACACTGCGCTTATACATCATTTTGTTTGCCAAAAAGCGACGACGGACTGGGGTGGGCGAAAATGGATCGCGTGGTTCACCATGGATATACCGATTTCAGATGGTCCGTATAAGTTTTGTGGACTACCAGGTTTAGTGTTGTCCATATCAGATCAGGATAAGTATTTCACATTCGATATGGCTTCCATAAGCAAGGTAAACAGTGTATCGGCCTCTTTCGATCAATTACGCCCAGACCTTATTATCCAAAAGACAACAAAAGCTAATTTTTATAAGGAAAGACAAAAATTAAGAGATAATATGATTGAATATGCGCTGCTGACCGGAGCTGTATTATCTGACGAAAGTAAAATAAATATCCGTGCAGAAATGAAAACAGATAATAATCCTATCGAGCACTATTAATTTTAAGTGCAAACAGATTCTATGCTAGCTAAACTTTTTTTCACCATCATATTCATATTGATTAGTGTCCATTCCTTTGCGCAAACCGTTATTACAGGCAAATTACTCGACGAAAATCAAAAGCCAATCGCTAATGTCACTGTGTCCTATAAAAAGATCGGTTCTGCAGCCTTATTGAACTTTTCAAAAAGTGACGCTAATGGAGCTTTCAAACTTATTGTTAGAGTTAGCGACGTAGATTCAGTACAGTTGGATTTTAATCACCTCAGCTATGCCAAACGTAGCGTACATGTTGTCAACGCGACTGCAAACTATGCTTATATTCTAAAAAGTGAGGTGCGGAAGATACAAGAGGTAAAGGTGTCGGATGTGCCAGTGTACAACCGAAAAGATACAATCAATTACAATGTAGCTTCTTTTACAGGAGCGCAAGATCGTGTGATAGGTGATATCATCAAGAAGCTTCCAGGCGTAGAGATGCGCAACGGCCAGATCTTTTATCAAGGCGAACCTATTCAACAGTATCAGGTCAATGGTTTGGACTTGATGGGTGGACGTTACGGGCTTATCAATCAAAATCTTCCAGCAGATGCAGTTATGAAAGTCCAGATCCTTGAAAATCATCAACCCATCAAAATGTTGGATAAGTTGGCCCTTTCTAATCGCGCCACCCTTAATTTGCAGCTTAAGAAATTTACCACAACAGGTACCGGTAAACTAGGTCTTGGGGCGGCCCCAGGGCTTTGGGATGCTAATATTACGCCAATGATATTTGCCAAGACCTTTCAAATGCTCAATTCATTTCAGACGAACAATGTTGGCGATGATGTGTCACAGCAGTTAAAACCATTCTATTCAGGTACTGGATATTTTACAGCGCGATCTCGCTTTTCAGATGGACCGTCCTATCTCTCCATTCGGGAGGTAGCCACTCCTGGTTTCGATCAGAAAAAATGGTTGAAAAACCAAATCTTTCTAATGAGCAGCAATATGATTCAAAAGTTAAAGAATGGTTTCGAAGTCAAAGGTAATTTTTCTTATTTCCATGATAATCGAAAACTGCAAGGAACGACGTCGACACAATATTTTACAAACAACGAAGTGATCCACAATCAGGAGGTCGTGGACAATCGCTATGGTATCGATGAGTTGAATATTGGGATGCTAGTCGAAAAGAACGAGTCAAACGTTTTTTTTAGCAACAGTGCCAATTATCGTAAACATTGGAACAATAGTGTAGGTAATATTCTTTTTAATGAAGATATCCCGATACAGCAGGACAAAAAATTCTCAGACGAAGCCTTTCTCAATTCTTTTTCACTCGGCCGTTTTATAGGCAAACAGTTGGTCAATATCACGTCTACTTTAGAGTGGCACAGTACACCCCAACGTCTTACGGTCAATCCCGGTCAGTTTGAATCGTTGCTCAATGGCGGGATGCCCTATGATCAGATGGGACAGATCGTTCGGTTTAAGAGCTTTAACTTTGAAAATGGCCTGAGTTTATCGCGCAAGATCAAAACCTGGACTTTCTCCCCTAGCATCAACCTGAATTACAACAACAGTACGTTAAACAGCTATATCGAGCTGCATGATCAAGATGACATTCGCGTCCTGGATAGTGGTTATTTCAATGCTATGAATAGCGCGCAGATGCAGCTGCGGATGGCGATCCAAATTGGAAAAGAAGCGCGGAAGTTTAAATACAGTTTCAATTTGCCATTCAGTCAATATCACTATAATGTCAAACAACAGGGTGTACAGCGTCTGAAAAATGAATTGCGGAGCAGCTGGAATCCATCTGCTTCGGTGTCTTATCTGTTTAACGGAAAAAATACGATCAGTACAAACCTGAGTGGAGGGAGAAATTTTGGTGGGCTCGACAATTTCTATAATGGGTACATCATCAGTCAGTATCGCAGTATCCAAAAGTATGATGCTCGCTTACTCAAGAATGAAGAGCTGAGTACTGGAATGCATTATGCCTATAAAAACACCTTGAAGGCAAGCTTTGCCAATCTGGGGTATAATTTCAGAAAAAGTTGGCGTGACTATATGTTTAGTACGGTATTGGACAGTATGGGACGCAGCGCGACCAATATTATAAATCAAGATGCACAGAACCTGTCGCATGGGATCAGTGGTGGATTTTCCAAGCTATTTGTCCGTATCAAAACTGTAGCAAAGTTAAACGGAAATTTCAGTTGGACTACTTCAGATTATTTGCTGAATAAGCAATTGGTCAAACAACATGTAAACAGTCAGTCATTCACACTTGAGTTGATCAATTCGTCTTCATCGTTAATTTCTGGAGATTACCGAGTTGCAATGGGGCGGACCCACAATAGATTGGCCGCTGGACAGCGCAATGAGTTGTTGTATAACAATCATTTTTTTAATCTGGTAATTGCGCCTCATGATCGACATTTGATCACCTTGTCCAATTCATTATATGCAAATAATGTCAAGGCACAAAAGAGTCAGTATTTTATGGACGCAACTTATCGGTTCAGGCTAAGCCATTGGCGTACCGATTTAGAGCTGACAGCAACCAATATCTTGAATAATAAAAACTATCTGCAGCAATTTTCCTCAGATTATGAGCTTATACAGAGTTATTTTGAACTCAGACCAAGACAGTTTTTGATAGCAATGAGATTTAAAATTTAGTGTGTATGTTATATATATCAGCTCAACCAGACAGTATTTATTTTATATGGCAGTTGGAGATACAATTGCGTAATTTTCATTCTTTAGGGATTAAGAAAAGGGATATACAAGTTCTGATTGCCTATAGTCCAAAAATAGGACTAAATCCTAAATGTGAAGAATTTATGGCTTCTAATAGTGATTTAGCAAATTTTTATCCATATCCAGATTTACGTATAAAACCTAAATATACTTCATCTGTGCGGCCACATGTCTTAAAACAACATTTTTTAAAATTCCCTGAATTAGCATTAGAAACTTTTATGTATCATGATTCTGATATTTTATTCTCAAGAGTACCTCAGATAATGGATAGAGATGAAAATGATACTTGCTATGTATCAGATACACGAGATTATCTAGATATGAATTATGTTCGATCAGTTAGCTCCGAAAAACTTCTTGAAGATATGTTGGGTGTTGTCGGATTAAGTAAAGAAAAACTACATGAAGAAGATGGAAATACGGGAGGTGCACAGTATATTTTAAAAGGTATTAATTGTAATTTTTGGAAGAAAGTTGAGGAAGATTCTGAGAACTTATTCGTTTTGATGAAATCCTACAATACCAAATTGTGGGAAGATCAATATGCTGAAAAAAAAGAATATCGAAGTAGACAAAAAGGAATTCAGGCTTGGTGCTCGGATATGTGGGCAGTTTTATGGAACTTATGGTTACAGGGTAAAAAAGTTGAAATACATTCAGAGATGAATTTCTCGTGGCCTTATAATGCAATATCAGATTGGAATAAATTTGCTATCCAGCATTATTCGGGTAAAATAGAAGATAAAAATAGACATTTTAGAAAAGTAGAGTATACTAACTATGATCCTTGGTATGATTTCACATTAGATAATATTCCAGATTCTTCATGCAGTTACGAGATTGTGAAACGAATAAAATCCAGAAGGAAAGAATTGGATGATCAAAGAATATCTTTCCCTGAAAAAGTAATCTTTCTAGAAACGGAACAAGCGAATTCTGAAATGATATGCATATTTAATAATCACAGAAATTATATCCAAAAATTTTTTGATATAGATGTTCGGCTATTATCAAAAAGTATAAATGAACAGTTAACTATAAATACCAGCATAACTTTACGAAAGACATTACTAAATGAAATGGTTAATAGCAATGATAAGTCATTTATATTACTTCCACTAATGCAATTAATCAATAGTGATGAATTACTTGGAATACTATCAAGTAGTAAAATTAATCAGGTTTTCTTTTCCGCGAAAAGTTATAAAATTGATCTATTGTTTTATGAGGCTTTTTCAAAAATGTTAGAAATTCAGTTGTTGGAAGATAACATTGGTAAGTTTAGTAGTGTAAAAGATGAGTGTTCAATTTTATTACTTAACACTGAATTTCTAGCTTATTATCTAAATGGTGAGTATGAAAAATTAGCTTTAACAAAAACAGCTGCTGGAATAACATTTCTTTTACCCTAAATGTATGTTAGATATGAATCATGTTAAAAATAGAAAAATGACTACTTATCGATTGCTATCGGAATTTTTGGTTTCGTCAAATAAAGAAACTAATGAGATGTTGTTAGATAACTTTGTAGAAGCGGCTACGATAATTGATAATTATTCTTTTTCAGATGGATTATTAGGCGCAGGTTGGTTGATATCATATTTGATTAAACACAAAATCTTAGTTTCTGACGTTGATGAAATTCTTTACGACGTTGATGATCTCATTTATAAATTAACCATTAAAGCGGTAATAAATAGTGAAACAACTTTAGATGAGCTCTTGCAATTAATTTCATATTATCAACAACGTTTATTAAATAAATCAAAGACATATAATATTTATAGACATTTTGCTTTGATTGAATGCTTAAAACTCTTAGTAGATAAAACTATAAGTATATTATCTGAGAATTCTTTAATCTTAACGCCTATAGAAAAGTCCAGAGTACTGTTGAAATTTAGCTATTTAGTAACGACTTGTTTTAATGAAAAAGAAATTGAAATTCCTTTTTATAATAATATGGAAGATTTAATATTTTTTTATCAAAAAATGAAGTCAGATGATTTTAACGCTGAAGATGAAATAACTTTATGTTATTTACAGTTAATTTCAAAGCAATATGCAAATCCACATTGGGTTAATTGTATAGCGGAAATTATAAAATCAATTGAGATTCAGAATCAAGTAGCGAGCAGTTTAATAAAAGTTGCTGACTTATATAATCCTAATGAAGACAATTATGTTTCGATAGAATTATTTGATTTTATTCAGAAATATGATGTCATATTTCTTTTAGCTAACAATTTGAAGTCTTTGACATTTAAACAACACTAATTATCGATATGAAGATTTTAACAGCCATTTTGGATCCTACAAGTCATTCAGAACCAATTCCTGATATCTACGAAATTATACCAAATACTTGGCATAACGTAAACGATTATTTTGAGCAAGCCCTTTATTATGCAGATGAAAAGAATGAAGATGTTATTTTTTTTGTAAAAAACTCTTCATTTCTTCGAGCGATGGATCTTCATAAATTGGAAGAGATAATACTCGATGTCGCACAGGAATCTATTAATTTTTTGTATAAGGATGTTGAATTCTTTGAAAAATGTGAAGGGTATGTGGTGAATGATGATATTATTTGTATTGATTCTTTTTCAGAGGTAAATTCATTTTTCATTTTTCGCCCATTATTCCATTTTGTTACTTCCTTAATGAATAATTCTAAAGAAATAGCTTTCAAAAAATTGATAGATGTTACTAAGATATTTTCGAAGCATAATTTTATGTTGTCATTAAATACATCTGAAATTACCAAACATCAAATCCATGTCATCTCACCGTTTCGAAATGTAAGCGCTTTTATTAGAGAAAATGCTAATTCTATACTTAGGCAAGAGCATAAGCAATTTAAAATTCACTACATCGATGATTGTTCTGATGATAATAGTGCTGATCTAATTCCAGAAAGTCGTCATATTTTTAAAATAAGTAATAGTACTAGACAATATGCCTTGCAAAATATAGTTGAATTACTGTTAACCGAGAAATTTGGCGACGAGGATATTATATGTCTTGTTGATGCAGATGATATTTTACCTCACAAGTATGTATTGAATATTTTGAATAATGCATATAATAAGAAAAATGTAAGTTTTATATATGGAGCCATGACGTATATAAATGAATTTGAAAAAATTGGTTTTTCTTATACGGCAGACGAATTTGCCAAGGTTAGAAATAGTAATTGGAAGTTGTCTCATGTGAGATCATTTAAATATAAATTATTTAAAGAGCTTGTTAATCAGGATCCAGAATTGAAGTCTTTGAAAGATAGTTTTGGAAATTATTTTAAAATGCCTTATGACATGGCGTTATATTTTCCATTGTTGGAAATTGCAGGATATGAAAATGTTAATTTTATTAATACTCCGATGTATGCATATCGTAGGCATGCAAATAATGATCACGTTGTAAATAGGGATTTACAATATATGGGAGAAGTGGAAGTTCGTAAAAAGAAGCCCTTAAGTAGAGCTTTTTAAATCATATAAATTTCAATTATAAACTTAGTTTTTGTGTTTAAAAAATTTCCACATTATAAGCAAATGGATCAAATGGATTGTGGCGCCACTTGCCTTCGAATTATTTTTAAATATTTCGGAAAGCTAGTTTCTATTCATAAAATTCGAAAGCTTTGTCAAACTACTAAGAACGGTGTCAATCTGTTAGGGATAAGTGAAGCTGCGGAAAAGTTAGGTTTCCGTACATATGGTGTACGTTTATCATTAGAGCAGTTGAAAGAAGTTGAACTTCCATGTATTCTGCATTGGAATCAAAATCATTTTGTCGTATTATATAAAATAAAAAACGGGAGATACTACGTTTCTGATCCTTCAGCGGGATTAATGATATATTTAGAAAAGGAATTTTCTAGAAATTGGTTTTCTACGAGAGAACTTCATGCAGGATTATCAATGTTGTTGAGTCCGGGACCGAATTTTTATCAGATCGATGAAGAGGAACCAGAGCCGAACCTGGAATGGGGCAAGATTTTTACCTATTTCTTTAAATATAAAAAATTATTTTTTCAGCTTATCCTAGGTATGGTACTAGGAACTGTATTATCTTTGGTCGCACCGTTTTTGACTCAGTCTGTAGTTGATATTGGTATCAACACTAAAAATATTAGTTTTATTAATCTGATCTTGATTGCCCAACTGATGATTTTTGTAGGGAGTACTGCAGTAGCCTTTATCCGTTCCTGGATTATGCTCCATATTAGTACGAGGGTGAATATATCCATATTGACTGATCTATTGATTAAGATCATGAAACTGCCAATGGGCTTCTTTGATCTAAAGACTCATGGTGATATCATGCAACGGATGTCGGATCAACAGCGTATTGAATCCTTTCTTACCGGAAGTACGCTTAATACCTTATTTTCAATCGTTAATATGTTGATATTTGGTACTTTATTGGTGATCTATAATAAAACGATCTTTTTAGTTTTTTTTGTCGCTACAATGTTTTATACCCTATGGATAATAGCTTTTATGAAATACCGCCGACAATTGGACGAAAAGAGATTTAAGATAGCTTCCGAAAATCAGACTTATATGGTCGAAATGATTCAGAGTATTAAGGATATCAAGCTCAATAACGCGCAGAAGCAAAAGAGATGGGGATGGGAGGGGCTACAAGCTAAACTGTTCAAATTTAAAGTTGAGAGTCTAGCGCTGTCTCAGTATCAGTCGATCGGCTCCATGGCTATCAACCAAGCAAAAGGCATCCTCATAACGTTTATCAGTGCTAAAGCAGTTATTGACGGTGAGATTACGCTTGGAGGCATGATGGCTATCCAGTATATTGTTGGGATGGTCAGTAATCCGGTTGAATCCCTGTTAGGCTTCATGCAGTCTTATCAGGATGCTAAGATTAGTTTAGAGCGACTAAATGAGATCTATGGAGCTGAAGAAGAAGAAAATATTCAGAAAGACTTTCTCACCCAGTTACCCAATAGCAAAACGATCGAAATCAAAAATCTTACCTTTCGATATTTTGGAGCAGGAAACGACCCTATCTTCACAAAGCTCAATCTGGTTTTTCCTGAGGGGAAAACGACAGCGATTGTTGGCACAAGTGGTAGTGGGAAGACCACCATCATTAAGCTCCTTTTACGTTATTACAATCCAGAGGAAGGAGAAATATTGGTAGGTGGGAAGAAACTTGATCAGATCGATTTTGGACTTTGGAGGGATAGCTGTGGATTTGTACTTCAGGAAAATTATGTATACGCCGATACTATTGAGCGCAATATTGCTGTTAATGATGAATTTACAGACAAAGAGCTTCTTGATAATGCGATTAACGTAGCCAATATGGAGGAGTTTATTTCCAATGAACCTTTTGGTCTAGCAACCAAAATCGGGACAGCAGGAAAGGGTATAAGTCAGGGGCAGCAGCAACGGTTGATGATCGCTAGGGCGGTTTATAAAAATCCAAGCTACATATTTTTGGATGAAGCTACAAACTCCTTGGATGCCAATAATGAAAAAGAAATCGTACAGAAGTTAGATCAGTATTTTACTAATCGCACCGTCATTGTTGTAGCTCATAGATTGAGTACCGTAAGAAATGCAGATAATATTATTGTACTTGAAAAAGGAGCTGTAGTAGAACAGGGAACACATCATGAATTGACAGTATTGCGTGGTAGTTACTACGAGTTGGTCAAAAATCAACTCGAATTAGGTAATTAATAACTATGATAAAGACAAATATTATGGCAGAAAATATTCACTCTGAAGATCTGCAGGAAATTATCTCAAAACCGCCATCCTGGCTGATGCAAAGAGGAATTACCTTTATTTTGCTGACGATCTTTATGCTCTTTGGGCTGTCATTTTTTATCCCTTACCCGGAAGTCGTTGTTGTATCGATGAAATTTAATACAAGTAATGCCCCCAAAGTACTAACGAGTAAAATGAATGGAAATTTGGTTAAACTTCTTTTTAAAGATGGTACCATAGTTGAAAAGGATATGGATATAGCATACCTGGAAAGTGTAGCTAACCATGCTCAAGTATTGAGTTTACTTGAAAAGATGAAAAAAGTGAGAGTGGGAGTTCTGAACTTGGCAGATTTAAAAGATATCATAACTCCTACCGAACTGGAATTAGGTGAACTTCAGAATAGCTATCAAAATTTTTATCTCGCCTATCTGAGTTATGTGGCCATCAACAAAGAAGGGATCTATCAAAAAAGAAAAAGTTTTATCCAGAATGAAGTACAGTATATCAATGAACAGAATCAAAGAATTCGGGAGAGTTTTGATCTGCAGAAAAAAGAATTGGCACTGACTGAAGCAGAATATGCCAAATATAAGATTTTAGCTGATAAAAAAGTGATTAGTCAGCATGAATTGCAACAGAAGGAGGCGCTTTTGCTATCGAAGCGGCAATCCATTCCACAGATTGAAAACACGATTATCAGTAACCAGAGTAGCCGTTTATCCAAAGATAAAGAAATGTCTGAGATCAATAATCAGATCGTTGAAGAGGAAAAAAAAATTTATCAGTCATTAAATACGTTCATAAGTGAAGCAGAAAACTGGAAAAAGCAATATGTGATTAGTAGCACTTCAAAAGGTAGATTGATTTACGGAGATTTTTTACAGGAAAATCAATTGGTCAAAATGGGGGATGAGTTGTTTTACGTCAATGATAATAAAGATGATTATTATGGTGAAATACTAATTCCACAGGCGAAATCATCAAAAGTAAAAGTAGGACAGGAGGTATTGATTAAAGTGCAAAGTTATCCTTATCAGGAGTATGGTTATTTGAGGGGGAAAATAGATTATATATCCGATATTCCGATTAAAGATAGTGTTTTCTTTGCCAAGGTTGTTTTAACAAGAAATAAGCAAGATTCTGATATAAAACTGAAACCCGGAATTTTGGCTGATGCAGAAATTACAACTGAAAATCAGTCTATTTTTAAAAGAATCTGGATCAATCTTACAAAATCGTTGAAATTTTAAAAATGTCATTCAGTTTTTTATCCATATAAAAAAATAGTTTAAAATATGATTATAGTTTAAAATATGATTATAGTGAATTTAATGGGAGGTGTTGGAAATCAGATGTTTCAATATGCTCTAGGAAGATATCTATCAGTGTTAAGCAATCAAGACCTTTTTCTAAATACCAATATATATGATACCGGACAGAGTAATAGAAATTTCGATCTAGATATATTTAAACTTTCTAAGCAAGTGCAGGGTGATACCGAAAAAGCTTTAGATATTCTAAGCGTAAATAGTCCCGTAGTACAATTAAATGAGCGCTTCTTTCATTATGATTTAATGCAGATTAATCAGGTGAAAAAACTCTTTTTATCAAAGTCTGAAAAATTTAAGCCACATGTAATACTTACTGGCTATTGGCAATCATATAAGTATTTTAAGGAAATTGAATATATTCTCAGAGAAGATTTTCATTTTAATAGTCCGCTCTATGGTAAATGGAGCACTCTGAATGAAGAAATTTTGGGGACTAATTCTATCATGATAAATATCAGACGTGGAGATTATTTACAAAAATTGAATTACCATGGCGTTGTTGATTTATATTATATAAACGCCGCCATTAAATTGATGAAGGAAAGAGTTGATAATCCTAAGTTTTATGTATTTTCCGATGATATGGATTGGTGCCAGAGTAATATTGTAAATAATGAGAATATGGTTTTTGTTGGTGAAGAATATTATGATCCAAAATATCAATTCTATTTACAATTAATGAAAAATTGTAAGCACTTTGTCATCTCAAACAGCTCTTTTTCTTGGTGGTCTGCATGGTTGTCCTCAAGTAAAAATAAAATTGTGATTGCACCAAAAAAATGGTTCGTTGTGGATCATCTTGATACTATAGATTTAATACCCTCAGATTGGATAACGATATAATTTTTATGAAATAATATAAAATCAATCACACATAGAACTAATTTTAAGTTCCCTTTAGAAATGCAAATAAAATAGATATTTGAATTCTCCACTTCTAAAATGTCCTGTTTTTTTTGGGGGGAGGTCATCTTTAAAATATCTAGAAGTTAATAACAAACCATTCTGCTGGCAATGGCCTGGTTTAACGATCTCATCGGAAATTGTTTCAAAGCTTTCATACTATGACCAAATAGATTCTAGGTATATCGGTGATTTTAATGAAATAATTCCACCTTATCTTGTAGACGATAAAAAAAGCTAAATAAGGACATTATTAACCCTCATGAGTGCTTAAAAATGGCACTCATGATAGCTTTTCGCTAATTAAAAACAAATGGCAGCTGAAGGACCTGGAGCAAAAGGAACAAAAGCAAACGTTAACCTTTCCACAGCGGACTTCGCTTTAGAGCACTATGTTGCGGTAACTACGGAGGGAGAATCAGCAGGTGTAGAGCAACTATTCACCGAAGATTTTAATCAAAAGATCCAAGCTACCAATGTACAGTCTAACAGCCGTAGCGAAGTGGTTAAATCCCTGAAAAAACAAAAAGGCGAAAAGCTAAACTGTACAGTAAGCACAGACATTTTAGAAGAATCAGCAGACTATACGGTGGCTAAAGTAACTTTGAAATTTGAAAACTTTACTAAAACAGATCTGGTTACCTTGGAGCGTGTGGGTAATGACTGGAAATTATCCAAATCGATTAATTCGTATAAATAAATCTCAAAAAAACTAGTGCTCTGCGAAACGAGCTTATAGGTAGAGCACTAGTGAATCATATGTTTATTAGGGCCGCGTCAGGAGATGTGGCTTTTTGCGTTTTATGGATGCCCATAGGCTCAACTTTTCGGTAGTTGTATTCTACCGCTTACATTGGATGCTTTTCACTCAAATCACCCTTGAATGAAGCATAAGTTTGTATAAGAATTTAAAACAAAAACATTATGGCAAATCAACTTCTTATCAAAAACACCATGGCAGATATGCGGGCATTATCTGCGGCCGAAATTACAGCATTAACGAATGGAACCTATTCAGGTGTCCAACTCCTCGGGTATTATCAGGCAGGGGACACACCTAATCCTATCAATTATTATTTGTCATCAACAACACATCCTGACGATGGAGGGAATGTTATTGAAACAGGCGGGATTAAATTGGAGCACAACTTTGGAGGAGAGATTCCTGTGGTATACTACGGTGCAAAGGGAGATGATACATTTGATAATAATCCGATATTTTTAAAAATTAAGGCGCGTATTATTGCAAGATCGAATAATGAATCACTAACAGTATTTTTTCATAAGGGAATTTATAAGTATACAGACATTGGTCGAGTTGCTTATAGCAATATTACTTGGGCAGGCGAGGGTATTGACAATACAATCCTAAAAAGTATATCTGGCGATATCGCTTTTAATATGGATGCTAGATTTGGTGAGACTACTAGACAACCTTTTTGTGAAAATTGCAATATTGAAAACTTAACAATATCGGGACATAGGGATACCAAGGTGATATTAAAACAAAATTTGACTTCCAGAGGACTTTATGAAAATGTCAACTTAATAAATGCGAATAGTGTAGATGGGATTGGTTTAGAAACTTCCAACATGGTAGGTACATTTAAACGAGTATTTTGCTCGGTTAATAAAAATCCGATGGAAAATTTGCCTTTCCTAGGTTTAAAATTGGTCGAAGGGTTTAGACCAAGTCGTACTGGGACAGATGAATCTCTTGGAAGAGCTACAAACAATACATTTATCTCATGTTATTGGGAAGGTATGCCACAAGGTGTCTATATAGAAAAAGGTGATAACAATAATTTTATCGGCGGGAGTCCTGAAGCAAATAGTATTTTTTCATTGAAAATAGATGATAATAATAAAGGTAATTCATTTATAGGAGTTGGTTTTGAATCGAAAAATGCTCCTTATGAGATATATGATGGAGGCTGGATGTCTAATTACATTGGTTGTTATAGTTCTAATAAAGTGGTAGTGGCTTCCACCTCACGAAACTTTTCATGGTCAGGGGGATTGTTGCAAAATGTTGAGTTAGAATCCGGTTCGAGCTTTCCGCACTTTGCTAACTGTCATTATCATCATAATGTTGCTGTAACTGGAGCTTTAGTTAACAATGGGGCTATAAAACCAGAATATATAAATGTATATGACAGAGCTAATGGGCAAATGCCTAAGGGATACACCCAAACTGTAAACGAGTGGGCATTTGGTGGACTATATTCTGCTCCTTCGGGTACCACAACTTCGACAAGGTTACCTGATGTTCAGGAGTATATTGAAAGTAATGCTACTATTGGAAATCAAGTTATTAATCTAGTAAATGGGCCTAAATACGTTGTAGGTGTAACAAAAGTTATACGAAAAAACTCGCCTACAGGGATCGTCTCTATTATAGCTGAAGCAGGAGTAAAGATTAATGGTGTTGACGGAGGAACTGTGAATCTTAATGATCAGAATGAAATACTTATATTTTTCTGCACATCTCCTAATACTTGGAGATATTATAGGATCAATACAAATTACGCATCTATTACGAATGCTGGTGTTGTAAAAAAAGCTGCGATTTCCGCAGATGTGGCAGCGATACCGAGCGCTACTTATTCACAGGCGGAGATAGAATCAATACTGATGGAGCTTAGAGATTTAAAAAATAAATTACGTGTTGCAGGAATACTGGCTGTTTAATTAACAATTTAAGGACGAGGCCATAACTTTAAAATGGTCTCGTTCTCGTTTTTTATTTTCACCTCTCCATTCCTGCCATTCACCGAGTTTTCCTAATCGTTGGTCTAAAGCCGATAGGCTAGGGACGTATTGTGTTGTAATTTTGAATCAACAAATAAGAACTACAGAACTAACACAATAAAAAAAGACATTATGAAAACGCTAATAAAAACATTCGCAGCAGCAGCCTTAATCGCAGTATCTACTTTCGCTATGGCAGCTGAAGGACCTGGAGCAAAAGCAACAAAAGCAAGCATTAACCTTTCTACAGCAGACTTGGCGTTCGACCACTACGTTGCGGTAACGACAGAGGGCGAATCAGCAGGAGTTGAGCAGTTATTCGCCGAAGATTTTAATCAAAAGATCCAAGCTGCCAATGCACAAAGTAACAGCCGTAGTGCCGTAGTTAAACTATTGAAAAAGCAAAAAGGAGAGAAGCTGAACTGTACAGTAAGCACTGATATCATAGAAGAATCAGCAGACTATATGGTGGCTAAAGTGACTTTGAAATTTGAAAACTTCACTAAAACAGATTTAGTTACTTTGGAGCGAGTCGGCAATGATTGGAAAGTATCCAAATCGATTAATTCGTATAAATAGAATTTAAATAATTAGTGGTTTGCCAGTAATAAAAGGCAAACCACTAGTGAATCATATGTTAAAGTTTAGTTTAGAAGCCAGGTCGAGAGATCTGGTTTTTTTACGTCAAAAGGGCCTGATTCTCATCAGACCCTTTCTCTTAGCGTTTATTTGTACAGTAATTTTTATGTTTCCTATCGTTTCCTCTTTTTTGTTTCGTCATCCAATGTTTTTAAAGACTATTGGATTTTCACTGTACGACGCCAATTTTTATGTTGAACCTTCTATTTGAAAGGTAGCTTGTAGCCATTTTGTATTGTAAGAACAATAGCCAATTTGAAATAGTTTTATCAGCGTGATTTTTTTTTAAAATTGTGTTGGCTTAAAATAGAAATCCCCTTATTGATAATCTGGAGAGAGCCTATTGGGAAATAAGAAATAAACAATAGATTTTGAGAAAGGACAAGAACTTTGAAGGCTTATAATAACCTAGCGGATTTTTATGAAAGAGGCGTAGGGATCCGGCAAGATTTAAAGATGAGTTACGAATTATATAAAAGAGGGGCCGACCTTGGGTCAACTAGTGCAAAATCAAATTTGAAAATATTTGAAAAGGATATTAAACAAGGGAAGTATAGGTTATAATTTCTATTATAAAGATTTTCTTTTTGATATTGTAAGTAATTTAGAAGATTGTTGCCATAATGAGCATTGGAGTTAATAAAAATGATGATGAAAATAAATAATTATGAGCTCTTTTTATATTTAGTGATGATAGCTTATTCAATGGTAGGTTGTGCTGGAAATAGTATTTGCATTAATCTGAATGAAAAAAAAATAGTATCAAAAGAAGGAGACATTGTACGTTTTGAAATAGAAGAAAACGATACTTCGTATTACTTTCTATTGAAGGGTAAGGTAAGACATCAAAAGACTGTAGATTTAAAAGATATTTATAATAATAACAGGGTAGATGAGTCATTTCGGTTTGGTAAAATGAATTCGTTTTCATTGAAACCCAGAAGTACATATATTTTCACTAATAGAACAGTTTATGATGCTACCCCTGCTTCACTAAAATTTTATACGGATAGTGTAGGAAATCTTCATAGTTTAGACAATCGAATTTGTGAATGATATTGTTTTCAGGCTTGATAATTATGAGACTTTACAAATAGAAATATCAGCTTTTAGTAAAAAAGGATTGTAATGAACAAATTTACAGTTTTTGAAATGGCTTTGCTTTTTGCCTTAGCGGAGAAATATCCGGTTTTGTTACTCGTTGTTATTCGAATATTTTATGAGTTTTTCATTCAAGAGTCTAAATAGCTCCTTATGCCTTATAGCCATATTGCCGCTGCTAAGGTTGTATGGCGAACCATAATTCATATTAAACTGCATCATTTTCTTTTTGATCATATTGGGCTCGTCGTCTATCACTGCCTTACTATTTTTAATTAGGATAATGATAATAGGGGTTGAATAGATCGCTATTTCCTTAAAGCCACTGATATCTTGCCATCCGATAAAAGTTTTGTGTATATCGCCGATATGTAGCCCCTGATCCGTAATCTCCAGAAGTAGCCGATTTGAAATCAAATATCTGACGGATACGATAGCGGCGAAACCAAAAAATAAAATACATAGAATACCGATCATCCTCGTTATTGTAGGTTGTCTGTCAAAACTTTCCGGATACATCAAAAAGAAAATACCACCTGCGACAAACATGAGCGAACCAATTAACATTAACACTGTTTTCTTTTTGTTACTATATAGGCGAATTATATGCTCAGATTTATTTTCCATTATTTTAAATTTCTGGTTCATCCGAAACAATCAATATTCCGAAATTCTTTTCCGTAGCACCATATCTGTCCACAAGTTCCTTTTTTTCGATGATTGTTATGGATTTAAAAAACTTGTCATTAATAGCAGCGAGCTTTTCCTCATAGCCTTTATTAAGTAATTTTCCATGAAGGATGTAATGAAAGCCGTCATCGCTACCCTGGGACTCCAATAGATGCTTGAAAGCTGATGATTTAGATTTGAAGTAGTTAAGAAAGCGTTTTCTGCAGAATTGCTTTGTTTCAACGTAGAGTGCTCCATTTGCATTGCTGTCAATGTGTTTAAATGCTTGACTATCTTTATACACTTTGACTGAAGCTATGTCGTTAGGATTCAATTTTTGCAGGTCTGCTTGGCTTATCTGTACACTGTCAACAAACATAATAGGTGCTCCTTTTGATGTCTTTGAGATCTGAACTGTAGTCTGGGCATAACCTAGTGAAAATAATGATACGAAAAGGACAGTAAATATTAGTTGTTTCATGTGGATTAATTCGGATGCACGTAGGTCGCTTTGGGTCATTCCCATGGTTACTATAATTTAAAGGTTAAAGTGTTTTTCTGATACCCATGTTTTGATATCTCATTTATATGGCCTTTGTTAAATTTTGTATTTCCATAAAAATAGTGAACTACGCTATTTAAAACAAGAAGATAAATTCAATTATTTGAATATATCGACCCTTAAGTTGCTTTATCGTAAATTCACCACTTGGCAAACCTACATGGTACATATTTGATATATCCCGAGAACCATAAGTGATGGTTCGGCTTGTTTATCAATCAGACGATGAGCTTGTTTTCCTTTAAGGTTAATCTTTCATGTTTTTTGATTCTATTTTCATCTGCTTCAACGATTTGTACTGATTTAGGTTCCTTTATGTTGATTTTAAGAGAGAAAAGCTAATGGGTTATTATAGTAACTGTACGGAAGTGGATATAATCGTTCGATAATGGTCATTAGTAAAGGAATTACACTCTTTAGATTGCTTGATCCGGCGAAAATTATGTATTATTGTTAGCGTACATATTATGCAATGTAGTTTTACGATGAGACTAAAATTTCTCCTTGTTATTTTGGGACCGAGCTTTTTGTTTTTTTCTTGTAAAACAAGAGTTTAACGAATTCCGTGTGGAAAAATTGTGGCGATAATAGTGACTTGCAGGATATCCTTGTGTTTAATGATACGTATAATTTCGTTCGGAATGATACGCTCTATAGCAGACTGGGAATTGACTCCCCAATCGCTGTAATTAACCGGATTGATAGCTATTATGGCGAAAGAAGATTATATCTAAATAGGCTTTCTGATCAAAAAACCTATAGTTACTGTGAGCAATAATCGACCATATTAACATGTTTTAATTTATGCAACTCAATAATGATCATCAGTATAATGTCGGTTTAAGAGTGAAAAAAACTAAAAATTGGCCATTCTTATTTATTGTATTTTTATTGGTTTTGGCAATCGTATATTCACGGTTAATTACTCATTCGATGATTATAGGGAAATATTATTTTAAATATTACGAATGTCCTGCTATGGGGGATTTACCGAATAGGGATGATATGCTTACTTTGCTGGATGAAAATAAATATAGAAGTTCTTACTGGGGAAATGGAGAATATCGTATAGAATATGAGTTTTTTAGAGCAGTATTAGTTTTAAGCAATTCAGGTGGGACGGTCTCAAATGAGCTAGAAATAAAAAGAGTTGGAAATAAGATCAATATTGTTTTGGATGATAACTGTGATTTTTTTTATGAAAAGGCTGATTGGAAGATATCGGATTAAATAGGAGAAATTATATTACCATCAAAATCTAGTTAAAGCGTATCAAGTTAATAAGAAGCGATGTTAAAAAGTAATATTATACTAGCAATTATAGTTTGTTTGGTATTAACTTATGTAACAACTCAAGTCTTTAGACCTGGAACTAATCTTTTTTTTCAATATTTTATTCTTCAGGGAGCTACATTTTTTATCATGATATCGTTTGTCTTTTTATTTAACAGACTGGTAGGCTCGCTGAAAGAATATGTTAGCTATATACTATCTTTTTTGATTGCCTATATCTTTTTAATGCTCCTGCTTTGGCAGATAAATGGCGGGGATCTGTTTGTATTTGTTCAGAAGTATCATAATAATAGAGACTTTTGGGCAATGGTTTTCCCTTTTGCTTTTTCCAATATTTGCATGATAATAAAATCGATGCTAAAAATTGGAAGATAACTTGCAGGAACAAATCCAGCGTATGTATAGGGCGATGATGGAAAAGTTAGTAGGCCGCAAAGTTGATTAACACGCGAAGATGATTTTCGTAATTTCTGTAAGAGAAGACCGGGAGAGTATTAAAAATAGTTATTATGAATAAGAAAAAACTAGTGATTCTAATGGGCGCTTTGGGGATTTCAGTCTTTTTTTTACTATGGTTCGGTAATTTTGGTGAGAAAGTTAAGATTAGAGAAAGCGAAAAGATAATCGAAAAGATATCAGATTATCAAAGGAAAAATGGACACTTACCTAATTCATTAAAAGACATTGGGATTGAAGAAAAATTGGAAGGGCCATTTTTTTACACACAGTGGGATAGTGTAAATTACATGTTATATTTCACTACTGGTGTGGGAGAATCAATGAATTACTATTCAGATACGAAAGAGTGGGATTATAGATTAAGAGGCATGGGTGAATATAAATAACAACCTTAAATCCGCGAGATCATGCGTATGTCAAGAAAATTGAAAGAAGAAGAAAAGGCTTTAATCAAGTGGATGGTTAAAGATACAGATAAAGGAGATGTCATAATAAAGAATCTCGACAATTATTTGGTGGATGAAATGGATGACGGCGGAATGGGAAGTTTGCATGTAGTTGGTAATGAGGATAGGATTTTTGGAAGAGAATTGGCTAAAGGAGACTTTAGCGATATTGATGGGATGCCTGTTTTTATTTCAGTTGACTTAGATACTAATGATGATTTTTATGAACTGGATGTATTTAAGGCTGATTTCTCAGCTATTAAAAAGTTTCCAGATGTTCCGAACAAATGATAAAAAAAACTGCTAGATCTTTAGCGGATAGGACGTTGATTTGGCTTTTTTACGTCAAAAGGGCCTGATTCTCATCAGACCCTTTCTCTTAGCGTATAGTTGTACAGTAATTTTTATGTTTCTGATCGTTTCCTCTTTTTTGTTTCGTCATCCAATGTTTTTAAAGACTATTGGATTTTCACTGTATGACGCCAATTTTTATGTTGAACCTTTCTTTCGAAAGGTAGCTTGTAGCCGTTTTGTATAGTAAGAACAATAGTCAGTTTGAAATAGTTTTATCGTTCTTTTTTATATAAGTTGTAATGTTTTTATCTTTTTGGAGACTAACAATTAAAGCAATAACAAATAAGACATCCTCGTAAGATATGAGCATCGAAAAAGACTTTATTACTTTAGTGACATCTAACCAGGCTATCATACATCGTATCTGCTGCATGTATCTAGACAATAAAGCCGATAGGGAAGATTTATTTCAAGAAATCGTATTGCAGGCGTGGAAATCATTTAAAAGCTTTAGGGGGGATGCCAAGTTTCAGACATGGCTATATCGAGTAGGATTAAATTCGGCGATAACATATATCAAACGAGACAATAGGAATACGCTCGCCGAATTACAATATAGCCAAGAAAGTTATTGCGAGATCATCTATCGGGAGGACGAAGATATCATGCTCATGTATCAGGCGATAAGCAGGCTGACGAAAGTAGAAAAGGCACTGGTAACACTTTATCTCGAAGACTACAGTTATAATGAAATTGCTGAAACTCTGGGTATGACTTCTAATCACGTAGCGGTAAAAATATCACGGATCAAAACAAAATTAAAACAACTAAGCAAACAACTATCGTAATGGAACTAGATCAACTTAAATATAAAATACAACAAGATCGAACTGAAGGTCAATCGAGAGCGATGCTTTTGTCTCAGCATACCATTGAGAAAATAGCACTACAAAAATCGGCAGGTTTACTTGATTTAATAGATCAGAATTTAAGAAAGAATATGCGCTACGGCTCAGCGATTGTCATTCTATGCATCGGTATAATCTTATATTTCTATGACAGTGCATTTTGGGGCTACTATTTCATATTTGGTATAGTGGTCGAGGGGGGATTGATATATATGGCCTATATACTGCGAAAAAATATTCATCAAAATTATGAAACAGATTTGCCATTAATTGATCGCTTCAAGAATATACAGCGACTCATCTCGGCTTATTTGAAATACTATAATCTAGTCGGAATTACGCTCTGCCTCTTACTGACAACGGCACTTTCAATAAAAAATATTGAAGCTTTTAATCTAGCCTCAATATTCGATATAACTGTACTTTTTAGGTTTGTTGTCCTCGGAGTAATTTTCTGTGTTTTGCAAATCTATGCTTATAAAAAATATGCAAAGCCTCATCAAGATATGTTAGTGGATTTGCAGTATCATATAGCTGAACTGGAGGGCTTTCATACAACAGATATAGATGATTAGTAAAAAGCCTGTACTTATACTTTCCGCACTGCCGTAGCCATTGTCCAAAATACCTGATGGCCGATAGTGTGACACCATTATATCAATCTGCCGTCGGATTCAATACCTTCTATCGCATACCAGTCATTACCTTTATTTAGACCTGCACTTTTTGTAAATGGAATGCTATTATTTGGGGATGAGTTTAAATAACTTTTATAGGGGTTGTGTTCGTACCTGCTTCGTATATCCTTCGGATCAGGACAGGTAGGTTTCGATTGTTGCACTGTCTCTGAACAGTTTTTCCCTGTTCAGAGACTGGTCAAGGTCCGTTGGGGGTCTGTACATAATCTAGTCTTCATCCGAACAAGGTACGATTCTGATACGAAGCAGACTTATCTTCCTATTCCCGCCATTCACCGAGTTTTTCTGATCATTGGTCTAAAGTCCATAGGCTAGGGGCCTATTGTGTTGTAGTTTTGAGTCAACAAATAAGAACTAAAACTAACAATATAAAATAAAGACATTATGAAAACGCTAGTAAAAACATTCGCAGCAGCAGCTTTAATCGCAGTATCTACTTTCGCTATGGCAGCTGAAGGACCAGGAGCAAAAGCAACAAAAGCAAACGTTAACCTTTCCACAGCAGATTTGGCACTCGATCACTATGTTGCGGTCACTACGGAGGGCGAATCAGCAGGCGTCGAGCAGTTATTCGCTGAGGATTTTAATCAAAAGATCCAAGCTTCCAATACGCAGTCTAACAGCCGTAGTGCCGTAGTTAAACTATTGAAAAAGCAAAAAGGGGAGAAGCTGAATTGTACAGTAAGCACCGATATCATCGAGGAGTCAGCAGATTATATGGTCGCTAAAGTAACCTTGAAATTTGAAAACTTTACCAAGACTGATCTCGTTACCTTGGAGCGTGTGGGCAATGACTGGAAAGTATCCAAATCAATTAATTCGTATAAATAAGAGCCATCTTAAATAAATATATCATGTTATGACACCACATCGATTGATGTGGTGTTTTTCTGATAATAAGATTTTCTTTTGATTGCTGATTTTTTTAGATTTTCATGTATTTGAGAAATAAACCTTTATACATGGAGCAGCGATTTGTAGAAATTATTCAGCTTATTAAAGAGTCTCAATCTAAAGCTATTAAGGCAGTTAATACGGAATTAATGAATTTATATTGGCGTATTGGAAAGTATATCAGCGCGTGGATTGAAACTTCCGAATGGGGACAGTCGGTCGTCAAAGAATATGCTTTTTTCATCAAACAGCACGAACCTGAATTGAAAGGTTTTTCAGATAAGAATCTTTGGCGAATGAAACAGTTTTACGAAACGTATCGCAGCAGTGAAAGACTCTCGTCACTGCCGAGAGAATTTGAAGTAGACATTAGTAAAGCGTTTAAGATAGTTACGTTTTTGACTCTTTAAATTTACCAGAATCCTATAATGAAGGAGATCTTCAAAAAGGGCTGCTTACCAAGGCGGGAAGGCTTCAAAAACAGGTAAGTCTACCAAAATGGTAAGTCTTCAATATCGAGATTATCGATTAAAACCGCAAGTAAATACTTTTAAAGTTCCATTTTTGATTTGTGCAAAAATTTCAATATAGCTTTTCACATTGCGACCTCCTAGTATCTTTGGTTGCCAAACAGCTCCAGATTGCTGAAGTGAATAAAGTATTTGGTTACCAACTTGATCATCACCCATTAATATTTGAATATCGTTTATATATCCTTTCTGATCAATTATAGCTTTAAAAAGATAATGAGTTTCTTGATTTATATTTTTAATGCCGGGAATATCCTTATTTAAATTTTCTTCTAATACTGAGTTGCCTTTTTTGTAACCAGCGGTAAACCCTTCATAAGGTGTACTGGCAAGTTCTTGTTGAACTGATGTTCCTTTGTGTTCCCATTCAGCTAGTATATATTTTACGCTATCTTTTGTTAGTATTGCTGTTACTGTGTAGTTTATAGATTCATTGTTTTTATCGTATCTCTCCTCTATTATTTTTAAGTCATTTATTGGATAATCTGGTAATTTTAAATTGGGATAGTTTCTTTTTAGAAAGAATAGATCACCTGGGAATTTTAAAAAATAATAGGACTTTCTGTTTTGTTCGGCTTTCTTATTTTCATATTTAAAAAATAGTTCCACAGGTTCCTTTTTATCGTATTTAATAATTACACTGTCTAAATTTAGATTTTTTTCAAAAAATCTAAATAATTACTATTAAGCCCATTTATAGTAATCTCTTTTAATCTATGAGATTGAGCAATACAAAAGTTGCTGGTTAGCAATAAATTACTAAATAGTAACAAAAAAAATATTTTTATTTTTTTTATAAAATACTTCTGAACAGTCATACACTAAAAATTGTTTTTATAATACACAACTTCGTAAGAATAAAGATCTGAATTAGCACCGACTGGAATATGACCATTTGTAAAATCAGTATATATGACTTTTTTTTGCACGTTACCATATTCAGTTTTTTGAGTATAATCGCCTATTCCATTCACTAGGTTAATAAAATATTGGATCATTTAGGTTTATAAGATAATTTTTGATTTTTAAGCGTCTATAGTTTCCTTGTGCCGAAAGTGTAAAAGTTTTATCCGGATTGAGTCGAAGATAAATATCAATTAAACTTGTCCTTTGTGTATTACTAATTCTAGGCTTAAAGAGCCATTTTTCATTTCCGTTTTGAAAACCTCTGCGATCTTCCTTTTCAACAGGTTGACTGGTCTCAAAATAGTGATATGTTTTCATGAAATAATTGTATAGAAATTTCGATTTCCCATAAATTATTTCGTTTTCTCCGATTTCACCATTCCTTAAAATAACAGCTTGAATTATTAATATCGAATCAGTAATAACATCTGTACAGTCAATGTAGTTCGTATTAAGAAGCTTAATAAAATCTAGCTTTTTTTTAGAATTTATAACAGCACCAACTCCTCCTGATTGCAAAAAACTTCTTATCGCCGATTTTTTTGGAGTAATCGTTAAAGTATAATCTTCTTTATCCGTTGTTTTTTGTATTTCCGATTCTAGTTCATCTTGAAAAATAAATTGGTATATCAGGTTATAGTCCTGCTGTAACCATAATTGATCTCCTTCAAAATCTACGTTATATGTAGTTATATCTTTTGTAATATTTGGATTTGAATATTTTTCCTTTAAAGGTTCATATATGAATAAAGTAGATGGGGCCTTATCTTTATATTGAATATATATGGAATCAATATTTTGATAGGTATTAAATATCTCAGCTATCTTTTCATTCTGTGTTTTATCTTTAAACACAAATTGCGCATGGCTTTTTAGAATAAAGGTTATGAAAATTGTAAAAAATAAAAAAAGTGTTTTTATAAAGCTTCTCATAATAATTGAAGATTTAACATTTATAATCATAACTAAATTATTGCAAAATCAATTATTGTCAATAGAATAATCCTGGTCCAAAATTTCATTTTAACAATTTAGTTTTTGTTGTCTTCTTTTAGCATTCCGGGTAATATCTTTCCCCAAAATGCTATTCCGGTAATTTTTATGTTTAAATATAGCTTAATTGTAGCGTTATTGCGAACGATAGCTTCATCTCCCCATTCCCGCCATTCGCCGAGTTTTCCTGATCGTTGGTCTAAAGCCTGTATGCTAGGGGCCTATTGTGTTGTAGTTTTGAGTCAACAAATAAGAACAACAGAACTAACACAATAAAATAAAGAAATTATGAAAGCTATAGTAAAAACATTCGCAGCAGCAGCTTTAATCGCCGTATCAACATTCGCTATGGCGGCTGAAGGACCCGGTTCAAAATCAGCAAAAGCCAACGTTAATCTTTCCACAGCAGACTTCGCTTTAGAACACTACATTGCGGTAACTACTGAGGGAGAATCAGCAGGAGTTGAGCAGTTATTCGCAGAAGATTTTAATCAAAAGATCCAAGCTTCCAATGCGCAGTCTAACAGCCGTAGTGCCGTAGTTAAACTATTGAAAAAGCAAAAAGGAGAGAAGCTGAACTGTACAGTAAGCACAGACGTCTTAGAAGAATCAGCAGACTATATGGTCGCTAAAGTGACTTTGAAATTTGAAAACTTCACCAAAACAGATTTAGTTACCTTGGAGCGTGTGGGCAATGACTGGAAAGTATCCAAATCGATCAATTCATATAAATAGAATTTTACAACTGGTGGTTTGCCGCAAATAAATGACAAACCACTAGTGAATCATATATTCATTAAGGCCACGTCGGGAGATGGGGCTTTTTTATCAACTGGAAAATATTCCTATATTACTTTGCGTTAAACAATTTTTGGATATCATGGGGTTCATATTCAATGTGCCGAGAAAAGAACTTTTGGCGATTAGAAAAAATATTTTTTTAGAAAAAGCCTTGCCAGAACTTGAAAAACAGGGGTTTAAAAGATCTCCTTTCAACAACTCTTGGTTTGGATGGAACGGAGGGGTCGGATGCCACATTTTTGAATTGGGGCGTATATCCAGCGGTTCGTTATTTGAGTATCTTCAAGTTTGTATATTCCGTGATGATAGATGGATTCAGATTTATTTAAATATTTTTAAGTTATCGCCAGAAATTAGTTCAATTGAACAATTAAAAGGATCGAGCGGAATGCAGTTTGTTCTTCCTCCTAACAGTCTTACGCAAATGAGGTTAAGAGAAGATGGGGGTGGAAAAATAACATTGTTTAAGGTACTGTTTTCGCCACACTATAAATTAGGACGAAGCTTATCTTTCAGAAGATTTAAACATAAAGTTGGTAAACTAGAGAAGTTGATCTTAAATGATATGCGAAACATAGATAGATTTATTACCCAATGGCATTCAATTTATCAGACTAATAGCCTGGATTGGAATGGAAATGAAATCTCTTTGGAAGATAAATAGCTAAAGCGGAACGATGCTTGATAAAAAAGCTTGTTGGAAAATGTCAGAATTTATAATGGATTTTAAAATAAACTTTTATTTCGGAATCAGCTGGGCGAATGTTTAGCACTTTATTTTTTGATAGATGGCGGAAAAGCCAGTATTATCTGTGATTTTCTTGGGAACTATTCTTTTAAAAAAATGAACTTGCAGATGAATATTTTGTGCCCCTCTATCTTGGTCAAAAGGGCCTGATTCTCATCAGACCCTTTCACTTAGTATTTTCTTGTTTAAAAATTATTAAACAGACTTCATGGTTTTCAAAAGGCCAATGTTGTTATGTTGGGCTGATCCCTTACTCACCTAGTGCTTTTACGATAGCCATGCCTACAGCTTTGGCAGATTGTGGATTTTGGCCGGTGATCAATCTGCCGTCAACGGTAACATGGGACTGCCAAGGTTCGGATTTTTCATAAATCCCCCCTATTGCCTTTAGTCTATCCTCTAGTAAAAAGGGGACGATATTGCTAAGCTTTACAAGCTCTTCTTCTTCGTTGCTAAAGCCATTGACTTTTTTCCCTTTTATCAAATATTCGCCGGTGCTCAGTTTGATGTTGGTTAAGCCTGCAGGTCCATGACATACAGCTGCAACAAGCCCATTTGCCTCGTATATCTTGCTGGCAATCTTTGCGATTGATGAATCGAAAGGAAGATCCCACATCGCACCATGTCCTCCGGCATAAAAGATAGCTTTATATTCTTCAGATTTGACCTGAGAAGGTTTGAGTGAATGGGTGATTTTATTGTGGTAGTATTTATCCTCCCAGAATTTTTTGTTAACGGGATCATTTAGGTCAAATCCATCCACAGTTGGATTTCCGCCCTGTGGGCTAACGAAATCAATCTCATATCCAGCAGCTGTTAAAACCTCCCATGGATGCGAGACTTCACCGAGATAATAACCTGTTTTTTCGCCTGTATTGCCTTTTGTATCGTGACTAGTCACTACAAATAGAATTTTTGGTTTTCGGTTTGTTGCGTAGCAATGCGTTGCTATTAAGATTAATAAAACCGAAAATATTCCTATTTGCCTAAAGAGTTGTTTTGCTTCCATATCGTTTTGATTTTCTTCTTGTTGGAACAAATTTCTTGATTTTGTATGGTAATATACCGTGACCTACATCACAAAATTAAAATTCACCTCCCCATTCCTGTCGTTCACCGAGTTTTCCCGATCGTTGGTCTAAAGCCCGTAGGCTAGGGACCTATTGTGTTGTAGTTTTGAGTCAACAAATAAGAACAGATAAACAATAATATAAAATAAAGACATTATGAAAACTCTAGTAAAAACATTCACAGCAACAGCTTTAATCACAGTATCTACTTTCGCTATGGCAGCTACAAGACCTGGAGCAAAAGCAACAAAAGCAAACGTTAACCTTTCCACAGCAGACTTGGCGCTCGACCACTATGTTTCGGTAACCACTGCAGGGGAATCAGCAGGAGTAGAGCAGTTATTCGCCGAAGATTTTAATCAAAAGATCCAAGCTGTCAATACGCAGTCTAACCCCCGTAGCGAAGTAATTAAATCCTTAAAAAAGCAAAAAGACGAGAAGCTAAACTGTAGAGTAAGCACAGATATCATCGAGGAATCGGCAGACTATATGGTCGCTAAAGTGACTTTGAAATTTGAAAACTTCACCAAGACTGATCTGGTTACTTTGGAACGTGTAGGCAATGACTGGAAAGTTTCCAAATCAATTAACTCGTATAAGTAGAAGCCATCTCAAATAAATATATATGTTGTAGAGCCATATCGGAAGATGTGGCTTTTTTTTGTTTTGTCGTATAGACACCATGCATGGTAAAGAGATATGTCTTCTTTTTTTTGCCTTTTATCAAATTTTTGATCTTAAAAGAAGGGTAGCTTTGGGATATTAAATAATCAATTATGAAAAAGCATAGTTTCTTAATGGAAAGACTAGTAAAATATAGAGCGTTTATTAATATCATTACAATATTGCTTTTGTTGCTTTTACCTCTACCTGGTGAAAAGTTTACGCTCCTTTTTTTTATGGTGTTATTTCTTGCTCTATTTCAATTTTTTACTTGTCTGAATTATGTTAATTTCATTAACATGTGGGACTTAGTTGTTCAAGCTCTACTGGCGGTTATTTATATTCTAATCTGTGCAAAAGTTGTACTGCATTCGTTGCATATTATGAAAAGAAGGTTGGGAATGACATTAGATAGAATATTTTCGATAGTTATAGGGATGGCAGGTCTTTATAGCCTACATGCTGTCCTACAATACCCGGATATGTTTTCTTTTGCTTGGCTTGCATTATTTTTCATTTTCAATATAATGAGGTGGATGCTTATAACAAAGGCTGATTATTAGTGGACGATATGCTTATTGGAGCAAATAAAGGATCCCGAAAACTAGGGGCAGTACTTTTCAGTTTAGTTTAGAAGCCATGTCGAGCGATGTGTTTTTTTCACCTCAAAAGGGCCTGATTCTCATCAGAACCTTTCTCTTAGCGTTAGTTGTACAGTAATTTTTATGTTTGCAATCGTTTCCTCTTTTTTGTTTCGCCATCCAATGTTTTTAAAGACTATTGGATTTTCACTGTTTTTATTGGAGTTTTCGGTATCTCTCAAATACCGCGTTCTAAAGGTTGTTTTTCGTCTGTTTCGCCTTGATTTCCATATAAATTTGTATTGGTTCATTTGGAGAATGAGGGCCTTTTCTACTTGAATCAAGAACCGTTTCGGCTATTCGCGATAGGCCGATAGAGGTGTTTTTAATTATTTAAAACTCTTAAAAGATGAGCAATCAATTTATTATCAAAAATACTATGGCAGACATGCGTGCATTGTCTGCGACAGAAATTACAGGATTAAAGGATGGTACCTATAATGGGGTTCAATTACTTGGATATTATAACTTAGGTGATACCCCTGAACCTATACTTTATTTTAAATCAAATACTAGTAACTTAGATGATGGTGGAAGTGTAATTCGTTTAGCAACAATTACACTTGAACATCAGTTTTTGGGTGAAGTTGATGTAAAATATTATGGATTAAAACTGGATGGAATTACTGATGAATCAGATCTATTTGAATCAGTTATAAACAATTTAGCAAGTAAAAAACAAGACATACTACTTAAAAAAGGATCGCTGATCTTGAATAGAGAAATTATTATTTCTGGTAAAAATTCTTTTAAAATTTGTGGACATAAAGATTTTTCAATTAAAAGTACATTAAGTATTTCTTCTAACGGAACAGGTCGATTTTTGGGTTATTTTTTAAGATTTAATAATTGCACAAGCTTTACTGTTGAAAATATTATTTTTATTGTAAATAAACAAAATGCAATTAAATATGATACCACTGATTATCCAAACGAATATAATGGATGTATCTATGTGTCTCAATGTGGTGATTTTGAAATTGTAAATAATTTTTTCAATGATCTTTATACAAAACATGTATTTATTTACCAATGTTATGGGAAAATTGATATTACAAAAAACAAATTTTATTCATCGACACAAGTGCAGAATCAAATTCTTGAGTTTTTAAGTTTGGGAACGTCTCCGTCCGCAAATATTAATATTGAAAATAACAAATTTAATAATGCGGTGCATAACAATCCTGCTAGTGCAACATGTGGAATTTTTGCATACGGTTTAGGATATCTATCTCAAGATGGGAGTGTTCTTGTGAAAAATAATGTTTTTAATTATTGTGGTAGAGATAATACTGGACATCATAGGCTTTGTACAATTGATTTTTATGATGATGTGCGCAATTTTATCGTAGAGAATAATATCTTCAATAACAATACATGGGGAGCCATAAGATTTAATGGTCTTACAAATAATGCAATTATCAAAAACAATGTATTTAATCAATCTATATCAAATGATTCTGCATTAGTTTCCACTTCAACTAGGATTACCACTGAAAAATTTGAAAATATTGATATATCAGGGAATATTTTTAATGGTGCTGTTGATGGGCAAACAAGGGCCATTTTACTTCAGAGTCCATTTAGTCAAAATTTGAATAGTGCTATTATTTCTGAAAATACATTTAATGCAGTTAAAAATGCTATTGAATTAGTTGGAGGAATAAAATCGGTTGTGATCAAGGGTAATTATTTTAAATCCAGTGGTAATACTATTGAGTATACAAAAGGAAATACATTTGTTCCTGTTGCAACTGAAAAATATCTCAATTTCTTAATTGAGGGAAACTCGTTTTATTCAACTGTAAATTTTTGTGATATAAATACTTCGGATATCCCAGCTGAGAATATAAATCAGTTATTAATTGCCAATAATATTCTTGATGGAGCTAATTCAACAATTGGATTGGGGTTTATTGTAAATGGAATTGGCTTGGATAAGAAAGTTATGGTGTCCAATAATAATTTTGTTCATTGTAATGTCGCTATGTTTTTAAGATGCGAATATTGTTTTGTTCATGGAAATACATTCTATGATTGTTTGACACCAGTGAATAAAGGGGGCAAAACCACCCATATTTTAGTCGACAATTATAATGAATCGCTATTATTGAGTTAAATGCTTAATTACATTTGTCTTAGTGTTTATTTTCGATAGAATATTATAGGTTTACTATCCACTTTTGAAGTCTCAGGTATACCAATATTTGAGACTTCAATTTTTGAGAAATATCTAATCTTTCACCTCCCCATTCCCACCACTCACCGAGTTTTCTTGAGCGTTGGTCTAAAGCCAGTAGGCTAGGGGCGTATTGTGTTGTAGTTTTGAGTCAACAAATAAGAACAGATAAAAAAACTAACACTATAAAATAGAACATTATGAAAACTTTAGTAAAAACATTCGCAGCAGCAGCTTTAATCGCAGTATCAACTTTCGCTATGGCAGCTGAAGGACCTGGCGCAAAAGCAACAAAAGCAAACGTTAACCTTTCCACAGCAGACTTGGCACTTGATCACTATGTTGCGGTAACTACAGAGGGAGAATCAGCAGGCGTAGAGCAGTTATTCGCAGAAGATTTCAGCCAAAAGATCCAAGCTTCCAATGCGCAGTCTAACAGCCGTAGTGCTGTAGTTAAACTATTGAAAAAGCAAAAAGGAGAAAAGCTGAACTGTACAGTAAGCACTGATATCATTGAGGAATCGGCAGATTATATGGTCGCTAAAGTAACCTTGAAATTTGAAGACTTCACCAAGACTGATCTCGTTACCTTGGAGCATGTGGGCAATGACTGGAAAGTATCCAAATCGATCAATTCGTATAAATAGAATTTTACAACTGGTGGTTTGCCAGAAATAAAAGACAAACCACTAGTGAATCATATGTTTAAGTTTAGTTTAGAAGCCATGTCGAAAGATGTGGCTTTTTTGTGTTTTATGGTCGCCCATCCGCACAACTTTTCGGTAGATGTATTCTACCGCTTACATTGGATGCTTTTCACTCAAATAGCCCTTGAATGAGACCTAAGTTTGTGTAAGAATTTAAAACAACAACATTATGGCAAATCAACTTCTTATCAAAAACACCATGGCAGATATGCGGGCATTATCTGCAGCCGAAATTACAGCATTAACAAATGGAACCTATTCAGGTGTACAACTCCTAGGGTACTATCAGGCAGGGGACACACCTAATCCTATCAATTACTATTTGTCATCAACAACAGATCCCGATGATGGAGGGAGTGTCATTGCGGTGGGCTCAATAAAATTACAAACGTCAAAAAAAAGTATTGATCTGAGCCATTTTGGAGCAATTGCTGACGGAGATGAAATTAATTATTCAGGCACGGATAATAAGCTGAAAATATTGAATGCCCTATCTTACATCTCAAAAGTAAAGGGACATCTCACCATAAACGGTAAATATTTTTCAAGCTCGTTCGAAATCACTAACAACAACCTGAATATTAAAATAACAGCAGGAAGTTATCTTATTTTTAAGCCAAGTTATACAAACATTCAAGATCGATCTTTAAAAATTACCGGAGGTGCCAGCAATATAAATATTGTGGGATACGGTGCAAAGTTTGTATCCCCTGAAGACTATTCTTCTGGAGAATGGAGGCATGTTGTAACCCTGTTGAATTGTACGGATGTTAGCATATCAGGTATAGAATGTATAGGTGGGGGTGGCGATGGTTGGAACATTGGAAATGATATTGAAAATGAATTGCCCACTCGTATTACCCTAACTGATATTAAGGCTACTAGAAGTAGTAGAAACGGTATTGGTTTTATAAACGGACATAATATTAGGATCATACGTCCAATTTGCAAAGACGTAAGAGGAACAGCTCCGATGGCCGGTATTGATATAGAAGCCAATGAAAAGGATATAGAAAAGATTTCTGGATTGAGAATAATAGACCCTGTAACAGAAAATAATGCTGTAGGTCTATTATTCACTATGGGTACATTTACTAAACAAGCCGCAAAATCAATGGACATTATCATTACAGGTCACCAGTCCATAAAGGATGATGTTGGTACCTATATCAATGGCTTTGGTTCGGCTAATCCTTGGATAAATAAATTAACGGGTTATATCAAATATCAGGGATCGATTATTAAATCGAAGAATGTAGGTCTATCCCTTTCGGCATGGGATATTGATAAAGCACCCCCTTTAGACATCGACGTATATATTGAAGATGCCGGAAATGGAGTGGTAGGTTCGGGGCCTGCGCAAGATTTACAACGAAGTCCGATTGTTATTTTTGCAAGCTATGATGCAACATTTGATATCGGCAACTTTAATATAAATGCAAAAATACGAGATACACGGACAACCCCATTGCATTACACAGGTGTTTATCTAGCCAATGATGTTAAAGCGATAAAAAATCTAAATATCCGTATTGATACCGATAATAGAAGAACCTCAGCTTATGATTTATTCTCCTATAATGGCACAACTACGGGGAATATAGCTTTTGTGAAACAACCGGAATACTCCATTTCATCTTTACTAAGCTTAGAAAATGTTTGTAAAACATTTGGTGGTAGGGTCATTATAAATACAGCAGGGAATCAGCAAATTCCACTTTCTTCTAACTGGATAGGAAGCATTTTGGAGTTCAAACAAAATATTGCTAATTCTACGAATATAAGTTGCCAAAATGGGGATTCTATGCTGATTGATGGTGCAAAAACAAACTATTTAGTACTGACTGAACAAGAGCAGAGCATCAAATTGTTAGCTACAAAAGATGGATGGCAATTGATTGGAGGCAATTTGATGCGCGCATCTACCTGGCCCAATAGACCAACAATAACTAGCGGAACATTATTGTGGTTTAACAAGACAGATCAAAAGATTGTATTTTGGAATGGTACAACTTGGATTAGCTTAAATTAGAGCTAGTTATCACCTGATGGATTATCATAGCTAGAATATTTCATTCTAAGAATTGTGATGTGAAGTTCGTAAAGAACTTCACATTTTTTATTTACCTGTTACTTTTGTCCATTCACCGAGTTTTCCTGAGCGTTGGTCTAAAGCCCATAGGCTAGGGACGTATTGTGTTGTAGTTTTGAGTCAACAAATAGGAACTAAAAACTAACACTATAAAATAAAGACATTATGAAAACTCTAGTAAAAACATTCACAGCAGCAGCCTTAATCGCAGTATCTACTTTCGCTATGGCAGCTGAAGGACCAGGTTCAAAAATAGTAAAAGCTAACGTTAACCTTTCCACAGCAGACTTCGCTTTAGAGCACTACGTTGCGGTCACTACTGAGGGAAAATCAGCAGGTGTAGAACAGTTATTCGCAGCTGATTTCAATCAAAAGATCCAAGCTACCAATGTGCAGTCTAATAGCCGTAGCGAAGTGGTTAAATCCTTGAAAAAACAAAAAGGAGAGAAGCTGAACTGTACAGTAAGCACAGACGTCTTAGAAGAATCAGCAGACTATATGGTCGCTAAAGTGACTTTGAAATTTGAAAACTTCACCAAAACAGATTTAGTTACCTTGGAGCGTGTGGGCAATGACTGGAAAGTATCCAAATCGATCAATTCATATAAATAGAATTTTACAACTGGTGGTTTGCCGCAAATAAATGACAAACCACTAGTGAATCATATGTTTATTAAGGCCACTTCGTGAGATGTGGCTTTTTTTACGTTTGGAAATTTGTATTTACAATAACAAAGGGTTATTATTTTTGCATAATTCCATATTTCTTGTCTTGATCAACTTTGGCGTTTACTCCTGCGTAGCTATCTAAAATCCGCATGGTGGCCGCTTTTAAGGAACGTCCGAATTCCGTAGGATGATAACCCGGTCCAGTAAAAAATTCCACCTCATGATTGATTTTTGAATACCATACTCTTCCTACATCCTTGGGACCTAGGGTATCTGGTCTCGTTATTTTCACAAATCCCTCGAGTTTGTTTTTATCTAAGCCTATCACTTGATAGGGCTGTGTCTTACTCTGACAATCTACCTCAATATATTTTTCTCCATTCCAGCACATGCACTCTTCAGGCGTCAGAAAATGTACGGTAGTCAATATTGCCAATACCAAAAGTGCTACACCTGAAAACCTCAATACAGGTTTGTTTTTTTTGAAAAATGGACGGGGATCATTTTGTTGACTCTCATTTCCTTTAATGCTGCTATCTAAAACTATCTCATCTGAATTAATTATATCACTTACAGGTCGAATTTCTTCTGTTTCTGAATTTTCACTGTTTTCATTTTTACTCTCACTTGAATCAATAATGTCTTCGATTTGATCTTTTGATTTTGTTGGAATAATATCGGGTATATGTTCAAAAATACTCACGCTACAAGTTTCTTCGGGACATAGAGGTTCTTGTGGATGATCGAGTGGTATGTCAGAGGCTAGCTCATTTATATCATTGATGTCAACTCCTAAGTGGTCCGAATTTTTGTCGTAAACTGATTCATCTTCGTTGTCTTGGTTAGGGGGCGGGAAAGTATTATCGTTAATGTCGGCATCATCGATTGCTGCTGCACCATCTGTTTGGACTTCGTTCCAATAATTAAAGTCGTAAGGCCGCCGTTGAAAATTAATCAGTACAGCGAGAAATTTTACGACATCTCTGTCTGGGCTGCGTTTTGTATCTCCAATGATAAAATTTCTTAAAGCCCTGAATTTATCGGTATCCGAATCTTTAACTATTTCCCTGAGTGACTTACCAAGTTGCTTTTGTAATTTCTTTTCATCTTTTTCTCTGAAATAATCAGTAAATACAATTTCATCCGCTTCAGAGAGCCCTTTCTCGAAACATTGTATAGACCAATTCTTAAGGTCTCCTGCTGAAGGCCATTCGCGGGAGAAATCAAGCTGTCTGTTTTTCTTTAAATCTAGGTAGCTGTCTCTTACAGCTTTTTGAAAATTCTCAAACATGATTCCAAAATTAATATCTATTCAGTAATGAAAATACGGGAAACCGTACGCTTGATAGCGCTATAAATCATCTCGACCGTTTGGAAAAATTTGGAAAACCTTCCAGAGTTTTTGAAACATTATGAAACATCATGAAATGTTGTGAAGCATTGGAAGTATTTGATAAAAAGGGTTTTAACGGCTATAACTTTGTTCTCGAAGTCAGATGATAGATCGATTAAAATACAAACTAAGATACTAATCTGATTTCACAATGAGAAGATCTCGCGGTAGTCTTTAGCCGGTTTGGGAAGCAGCTTCTGCCTCCCGCGATTGACACTCTTACTTCCCAAAAAATTCAGAAGGCCTTCTGAAAACATTTGTAGCAATCCCGTGCATGGTGCACGGGGCCTACTCATTTTTTCAACTTTTAAATTTTTTGACTCATGTGGAGCTTAATATTATATTTTTTATTTGGAATCGGTCAACCGTCTAATTCACAACCAAGCGCAGGAACACCAACAGTACAAACGGCAGACGCAACGCCTCCTGTAGATCCAGGTGACACTGGAGGTGAAACAGGTACACCCAGGCCTCCAAGACCAGGGAAATAGTTTAATTTAATTAAAATAAAAGGCAGCTTCGGCTGTCTTTTATTTTTTGTCTTATTGTTTAATAATTTGAATTTGATTATTTTCGAAGAAAAGAATCTTTTGAAATTTTTATTTATTAGCCTTATTTTATTGATGTGTTTTTCGTGCTTACGCAAAGAAAAGGAAATACAGAATAAAATCGACTCCAGTTACTATGATAATGCTTATCGCTTGCTAGATGAAGGACGATTAGATAGTGCTTTTCTATCATTTAGTAGGATCAAAGATTTGTATGTTCCATTTAACGATAGTTTGAATATTGCAAATTGTTTGATCAATATGTCAATTATTCAGAAAGATAGGGATGATTATTATGGCGCTCAAGAGACAGGTCTTCAGGCTCTTGATTTTTTGAAACCTAATATTCCTAAACATCGTATTTATCTAAGTACTAATTATAATAATTTAGGTGCCGCAACACTAAATCTTAATGATTTAGAGAAAGCAATATCTTTTTACAATCTGGCCATTCGATATTCGGATGATTCTATTAATACGGTTACTTATAAAAATAATCTGGCTCTTTGTTATCAGAAACTCAAAAAATTTGAAAAAGCCATTTCAATTTATAATGAAATTGCAAATGTAGATTTTGTTAAAAATACCCCAATAGAGTTTGCTAGGGTTTTATCTAATCTAGCGAGAACAAAATGGTTGCAAAATCCTAATTATAATGCGCTACCTGAACTTCATGAAGCTTTAAAAATAAGGCAACAAGGAAAGGACCTATGGGGTCAGAATGCAAGCCTATCTCACCTGTCAGATTTTTATGTGGCAACTAATCAGAAAAAGTCCCTAATCTATGCTGAAAGTATGTACGAAATAGCGAGTAGGTTAAAAAGTTCAGCAAATATGTTGCAAGCTCTTGAAAAGTTGATAAAACTTGCGCCGGCAGATCAAATAAAAAAATATTTTCAAGAATACCAACATCTTTGCGACAGCATCCAACAAGCCCGTGCAGCCGCCAAAAACCAGTTTGCCCTAATCCGGTATGAAGTCGAAAAAAATAAGGCCGATAACCTGCGCTTAGAAAAAGA
>JBMAAL010000035.1:0-53341 GCA_050281725.1 Sphingobacterium sp.
ATTCCTGCGTTTTGGATTTTATAATTAATACACACTTTAAGAAATTATGAAAAATATCACGAAATTATTAATGGCGTTTTTGTGTCTAGGGGTTCTATTTACAGCTTGTAATAAAGATAATTTTGATTGGGATGCCTATTACAAACAGCAAGAAGAAGCGGTAAAAAAAGAAAAAGCAAGACAAGATTCGCTATACAAAATTCAAGCTCCAATTTTGGAAGCTTACGCAAGGCAAAAATGGGGTAACGATGCTATGCGTTCAGACTCTTCGCTTTCAAAAGGAATGTGGTACAAAATTGAATATGCCAAAGAAACCGCTACACCGTATACCTATGGTATCACGTTAACAAATAGTGGTGCTGCAATTACACCATTTGCTGCAACATTTAACTTTAAAGGAGAGCTCATGGACGGAACTGTTTTCGATAAAAGCGCTACAGGAACACCGGCAAATTACACCAACATCTACAATGCTTTCAATATCTATAATGTAGCATGGATGAGAGCATTTACGCCTCCTACTATTAAACAAGACGGGAGAGATTATTATCCACACGGTTTACTTCCAAAAGGATTACAAAAGGGAGATAAAATAACTTTTATTGCCCCTTCATATTATACGTTTGATCAAACTGAATATACCAAAGGCAGTGAGAAGGTGACAGTACCTAAAAATACACCTGTCGTATATACAATCGAATTGTTAACTATTGGAGCGGCTACTTCCAACTAAGAAATACAAACAATGCATTCATCGAAGCCGTTCTCCTCGTGAGAATGGCTTTTTTGTAAGCAACCACCGCCGTAGTCCACGTTCAGAAGTGTAAATTACTGTATCAAAATGTTAATTCTTACAGTGAAAACTTTTAACGAAGAAAAAATAATATACATTTGCAAAGCTACTTTCATAAAGAAAATAGCTTTTCCTTGAAAAACCAATAAAAAAATACAATGAAAAAACTGTTATCACCACTATTCTTGGGAATTGCAGCAATCGCTTTCCTTATCATCAGCTGTAACAAAAGTGACGATGCGCCTGTTTATGATGCGAATGCACAATTTAAAACGGATTCTGTAACACTTAAAAATTACGTCAGCAAAAATTATCCTGAAGCCCAATACAATAGCGAAACAGGGATTTGGTATGAAATTCTTGCCGAAGGAACAGGAAATTATGAATATAAAGTGGTTGACACATTAAATGGCAAATACTTAAAATTTAAACCCACTGTAAAATATGTTGGAAAATTATTGAATGGGAGTGTATTTGATCAAACTGATACTGCCAAAGAATTTGAAATCATCACAAACACGGGGTATCAATATCCATTTTACAGCACCATTATTCCTGCTTGGACCTTCGCATTTGCACCACAAAAAATCGGTGACATGAAATTGGGCGGCTTAACGGAAAAAGGTCTACAAAAAGGCAGTAAAATTCATATTATGGCACCTTCCCTTTATGGATACCAAAATCAGGCTGTCGGAACTATTCCGGCAAACTCACCATTGGATTTTGTCATTGAAGTAACAGATATCAAATAATTATCGCTCCTTCTGAAGCAATAAAGCATAAAAGCTCCTAAAATGAGATCATTTTAGGAGCTTTTTTAGTTCAATGAGGTTTTCAACATAGACCTTCACAGCATCATCGTACCACATCGACCCTTCTCTACAGGGAAGTATGCTCCCGCAATCTCTTCAAACTAAGAAATAACGATTGATCTGTTTATCGGACGATAGTTTTAGTGCTAGCAAAATTATCCAAAAACTTAAAAGTAAGATCGATATTAAAACTGGTATATCTTAATACTTACTTATACCTAATAACAATTTTCAATCAATTTTTAGACAGTGGTCAGTCACTGTTAATTCAGTGTACACTGAGCAATCACTGAGCAATCACTGAACAAGCATTGTCTAAAGAGTTAATTTGGTCACAATTTGATCCCTACTTGCTGCAAAAAAATTATAAGAGAAAAAAAAGGGAAGGCGCTATACTTATGCAACAAAAAGATCTCTATGTTGCGGTAATGGTATGATCCAGAAACAACACTTTAAATTAATTAAACAAAGGAGGAAATTGAAACACAACCCGAAATAGGTTTTTAGAAAAAATAAAAGCTCGAAGTGGGGAACTCCGAGCTTTACCTAACCAATTATTAACCTAAATTATGAAAAGTTCTTTATATATTATTTTTTAATATCTTTCGTTTCTTTTGATATATCAAAGGTACTACAGATCTGCTTTCATGTCAAGAAATTTAACAGCATTTAACGTTGTTAAAATTATGTTAAAACAATTTAGCACATCCTTGTAACTTTAAAGGAGCTGTGCATGCACTCTGCTTGCGAGCCGAAGTCGGCCATAAGGTATCCATAACGTGGTCAGCATTCAATCCCTCGCGTTGCCAACAAAGTCGGTTCTCGATCCGAGTTACTGTACATGCCTAAACCATAGTTATTAGTCCCCGCCCCCCTCCTGTAAAATCTTAGCACTTTTATTCGCATAAGGGCGGGCAGAGTATCAAAAAAAAGAAATAAATTTGTGAGAAGATCCAACAGCAATTGGTATCTTATTTAGTTAGACGATTAATAGCATATGAAAATAGCTTTAGCACAATTAAATTACCATATCGGTAACTTTGAAGCAAATACTAAAAAAATAATCAGCGCGATCCAACAGGCCAAAGAAGCAACGGCCGATCTTATTATTTTTGCCGAACTCGCAATTGGTGGTTATCCGGCCAAGGATCTTTTGCGGAGTAAGGCTTTTAAACGTCAATGTGATGAAGCTATTCATCAAATTGCTGCCCATTGTCAGGATATCGCCTGCATCATTGGGGCACCGGTCAAAAACAGCGACCCTGAAGGCAAAGAGCTTTATAATACTGCCGTATTTATCGAACAGGGGACTGTCCGAAATATTGTCAAAAAAGGACTTCTACCCGACTATGATGTCTTTGACGAATATCGTTATTTTGAACCCAGCAGACGTTTTGATTGTATCGAGTTGAACGGCGTAAAAATTGCCTTAACCATATGTGAAGATTTGTGGGATGATGACGAAGGGGGCAATTCTTATGTTGGTGACCCTATGGCAGAGTTGAGAAAAGAAAATCCAGACTTCCTCATCAACATTGCGGCATCCCCTTTTTCCTATACCCATTTTGATGAACGGATCAAGGTTCTCAGCCAACAGGTAACAAAGTCTGGCAGACCGCTAATTTATGTCAATCAAATTGGCGCTCACATGGATATTATCTTTGACGGCCGCTCAATCGCCCTGAATAATGAAGGAACAAAAATTGCTGAACTAAAAAGCTTTGAAGAAGATCTTCAATTTGTCACCTACCATCAACAAAATATAACTTCCACCACAGCTTCATCGAAAGTGGCTATAGCCGAGATGGCTCTTATACATGATGCATTGATCCTTGGGCTACGTGATTATTTTCAAAAATCTGGTTTCAAAAGGGCGGTTTTAGGGTTGTCCGGTGGGCTTGATTCGGCTCTAGTTGCTGCTTTAGCCTGTGAAGCGCTAGGTGCCGATAATGTATTAGCCATACTGATGCCATCCGTCTATTCTTCCGACCATTCGATAAAAGATGCACTGGATCTTGTCAACAATACCGGCTGCAAACATTATATCGTTCCGATCAAAGATATTGCCAATGCCTACGAACATAGCTTAGCCCCTCTTTTTGAAGGATTACAGCCAGATACAACTGAAGAGAATATTCAAGCGCGCGCACGTGCGGTAATTTTGATGGCCGTTTCCAATAAATTTGGTAATATTTTACTCAATACGTCCAACAAAAGTGAGGCTGCTGTCGGATATGGTACACTCTATGGTGATATGGCAGGTTCCATCTCCGTGATCGGTGATGTTTACAAATCCAAAGCCTACGATTTAGCACGCTATATCAATCGAGAACGGGAGATCATTCCAGTAAATACCATTGAAAAAGCACCTTCTGCAGAACTTCGACCAGATCAAAAAGATTCGGACTCCTTACCAGAATACGACCTCTTGGATCAAATCCTCTTTGAGCTCATCGAAAATGAGAAAGCAGGATCTGAAGTTGTAGCAATGGGCTTTGAGAAATCGTTAGTAGAAAGGGTATGTAAATTGGTTAATAATGCGGAATTCAAACGTTTTCAAGCTCCTCCTATCCTGCGTATTAGTCCAAAAGCTTTTGGTCCAGGAAGGCAGATTCCGTTGGTGGCAAAATATCCCTATTAATTTTACAATTCGGATTAAACCATATTTATAGTTTTTTGTCTAAAGTAATAGATTGTAAAATCAAAAAGGATGGTAGCATCCCGGACGGTAAAAAAACAATTGCCATGAAGACCGTCAACTGTACTATTTTTACAATTGAAAGGTATGCGGATAAAGAATAAAAACAAATTAGTTAAATAAATATAAGTTCCATATAGGCCATGAACCATCATGAGTGTGGTTGTCCAATACAGCGACAAAATACTCATGGTAGATTCATCACAGTTGATAAATAAATTACTACGATGAAAAAGATTCTATTATTTTTGGTGCTTTGCGTTGCACTCGCATCATGTTCGTCTTATCAATACAATACCACTCGGGTAGAAAAGATGGATTTTACTCCTTTCAAGACCTATGCTTGGTTACCTCCGGTAGACTCGCTTTCGAAGTCTTATTTTGACAATGACATTGCTAAAACCAATATTCTGGACGCAGCAAACACAGCATTGGAAGCAAAGGGCCTTCAATATTCTAAAGATAATCCTGATTTACTTTTTCGATATATTACCATTGTCAATAACAAAAGCCGTTTAGTTTACGGCGGCGGTGGTTATTACGGTTGGGGTGGTCCCTGGGGCTGGTATCGTCCGTGGTTTTCACCTTATTACTATGGCGGTGGCTATTATCCAGTAGCAAAAGAACGCTATCGCTATGGCCATTTGATTATCGAAGCCATCGATCGTAAAACGAACTCGGTGATATGGCAAGCACGTGGATCAGGCGATGTCGATAACCCAGAAAAAGCAATTAATAACATCAGCAAAGTTGCAAAAGGAGTTATTGACCTGTTCCCTATAAAAACAATAAAGAAATAAGTATAAACAAACTGGGTTATTAATTTGATCCGGACGCTTAGAAAATATTCACTTCATAAAAGCAGGCTAATCTTCTTGATCAGTCTGCTTTTCATTTATATCGAAGGCCTAAGCTTTAAATAGAATGGTACTTCAACCCGATCCTTGGATTTACTTCGGATCAATTCGGCAGCCAATCGCCCCATCATTTCAAAATCGGTCGATATCGTTGTAATACCATTCAATATAAATTTTTTCAATGGTGTTTCATTATAGGATATAACCCCAACATCCATCCCGATGACCAATTTTTTCTGTATAATCTTATTCAGCAACTTGACGAGATCATCTTCAATAATGTTAATATAGCAAGTTTCCTTTACAACTTTTTCACGATGCAGGTCGGCGACCAATTCGTGATCAAAAGCATATTGCTGACAGAATTTATAAAATCCTTTAATAATAGCTTTTGGAAAATCGCTATGATCGGGAAAGACCAATTTGAGCATCTGATATTTACTTAATGACTCGTTAGCCTCTTCCAGGGCACTATAGATATCCTGCTCATAATTTTCATAAACAGCAGGAAATTCGCCCGGTACATCCTCAATAAAGCGACCCAATAACATGAGTTTTTCTGCCGGAATTTTTCGGATGATATCCGGAGCTTTATCCCGTCCTTCTTTGAAATGCGGAAATAGCACGTAATGATCATACGTCTTGGTCAAACTTCCAAGCAACGTATTCAGATAAGAAAGATCCGAGTTGTATACAAATAAATCCAAATTGGCATAATCACCCAACTCACGCGCAAAGGAGTCATAGACAATTTTTTTATGTGTGCTGAGCTTATTTAAAAAGAGCGCGATCTTTACCTTGGACTGCACATCTATTTTATTGATATAATAACCTTTCCCCGGGTTAGATGCGATAATTTCCTGCTGTTTTAGATAACGGTATGCTTTCTCCACCGTATCGCGTGAAATATCAAGATAACCGCTCAGTTCGTTAATCGAAGGCAACATATCATCTTTCGATAAAATTTCATTTTTAACGGCATCAACAATTGTATTGGCTAACTGCAGGTACTTGGGCGTAGCAGAAAAGTCACTTATTTCAAGTATTTTTAAAAATTGAGCTATTGCATTGGTCATATTCATAGCTTGAACATCTACATGGTAAATACGCTAAAAACTTTATACGTTACAACTGGTCTTATTTCCTCTCGGAGAATACATACTAAGATACTTTATATAAATCAAAAAATAGGAATGATGTTGCTTTAACTATCCTGCCCTTACCTGTACGAAAAAAATAGCCGTTATAATTAACTGAAATACGAAATCTGTACTTTTGGTTATCAATTCAGTAACAGCGTATAAACCTAATTATTATGAGCAGCGCAAATATTGTCGTTTTAGGCAGTTCAAACACGGATATGGTGGTCAAGGCAGCACATCTTCCTGCGCCTGGAGAAACTATTTTAGGTGGTCAATTTTTCATGGTCCCCGGTGGCAAAGGAGCCAATCAGGCGGTTGCCGCGGCGCGGTCCCGTAGTGCAGTCGCCTTTATCGCTAAAGTTGGTACAGATATCTTCGGCCAGCAGGCTATTGCGCATTACCAGCAAGAAGACATTCAGATTGACACCATCTTCCATGACGAAGAAAATCCTTCGGGCATAGCCCTTATCTCCGTGGATGCGAAGGGGGAGAATTGTATTCTCGTCGCACCAGGAGCTAATGCAACACTTACCCCCAAAGAACTTCAATCGGTTAAGCATACGATCATCTCCGGCAAAGTACTACTTATGCAGCTTGAAATTCCACTAGAAACCATCGAACAGGCCATTGACATTGCCGTACAGCATGATACCAAAATTATACTCAACACGGCCCCAGCACAGACCCTGCCAGACAAAATACTCCAACAAGTTGATATCCTCGTGCTTAATATAGCTGAAGCACAATTTTATACCGGCATGACGATTGAAAACTGGGAAGAGGCCGCCCTAGCGGCAGACTACCTGTATCAAAAATGCCCGGGTACAATAATTATAACCCTAGGCGCTAAAGGTTCACTGCTCAAGGAAAAGGATAACTATATTCAGATTCCGGCGGAAGAAGTTAAGGCAGTGGACAGCACCGCAGCAGGTGATACGTTCTGTGGCGTCCTTGCCGCCTGTATTGCCAAGGAAATGCCGATCGTCGATGCAGTCAAACTGGCTTCCAAAGCTGCAGCAATCTCTGTTACCCGCATGGGAGCGCAGACGTCCATTCCTTTTTGGCAAGAATACAGCATATTATAACCTGAAAATCAATTATTAACCTCATTTACATTATCATGTCTCTTCGTCTTATTTTAGCAGCTACAACATTGCTGCTGTTTACCTCGATTCAGCATTCCAAAGCACAGCTGATTACCGCAGCGGCCAATCCAAAAGTCGACTATGTTGTGCCCTCTCGCTACGACCTTGAAATCCCTCAAAAAGATCTGATCAGTGGTTATTTGGGTAATCGCTATCAGCTTAATCTCGAAAAAAGACTGCTTCAGGTAGATGAAGAAGGTTTATTAGCCGGGTTTGAAAACCGTCCCGGAAAACAACGATGGATCGGTGAGCATATTGGAAAATATCTTGAGGCCGCAGCAAACACCTGGCTTGTCACCAAAGATCCGCGATTGAAACAACAGATGGACCGCATGTTTCATCGTCTGCTCGAAACACAGGATGCAGATGGATATCTGGGCACTTACCTAGCAGAAAACCGTTGGACCTCCTGGGATGTCTGGGTGCATAAATATGATCTCTTTGGATTGCTTGCTTACTACGGTGCTGTTGGCGATACCAAGGCCTTGAAAGCAGCTGTACAAATTGGCGACCTCCTTTGCGACACTTTCGGCGATACCCCCGGGAAAAAAAATATTCTGAAATCAGGATCTCATGTCGGCATGGCTGCAACTTCCGTCATTGACCCCATGTTAGATCTATACCGATGGACTGGCGACAAAAAATACCTTAAATTTTGCCGTTACATCATTCGTGCATATGATTTTGAAGGTGGCCCAGCTATTGTTAACTCCATTTTAAAGCATAAACGCGTCGATAAAGTAGCCAATGCCAAAGCGTATGAGATGCTTTCAAATATCGTCGGACTGGTCAAGATGTACCGTCTGACTGGCGATAGTCAATTACTTCAGGTCATCAATTATACCTTTGATGATATCAGCGCCAACAGATTATTTGCAACAGGTACATCCAGTGATCATGAGCGTTTTCAGGATAACCATTCCCTCCTGGCAGACACTTCAGCCCACATGGGTGAAGGTTGTGTCACCACGACCTGGCTTCAATTCAATACGCAGCTTTTTTCAATTACCGGCGATCTAAAATATTACAATGAAATCGAAAAAACGATCTACAACCACCTGCTCGGTGCCGAAAATCCGCAGACCGGCTGTGTAAGTTACTACACACCTCTTATTGGCGAAAAACCCTACCGCTGTAACATCACCTGTTGCCTGAGCAGCGTGCCGCGAGGAATAGCACTTATCCCTTACTTGAATTTTGGTCTGCTCAACAATATCCCGACATTATTGCTGTATGAACCGACACAGATCAAGGAGAATATCAAGACTTCATCTCAAAAGACCATACCGTTGGAACTTACCCTAACAAGTGAATTTCCAAGACAGGGTACGGCGACGGTACAAATTCACATTCCAGGCTCGGCACAATTTCCACTTCAATTGCGCGTTCCGGAATGGGCTAAAAACTATACCGCAACAGTCAATGGCAAAAGCTATAAAGCTGGTCCCGATCAATTGTTAAAAATCGAGCGGCAATGGAAAGACAAGGATAAAATCACCGTTTCTTTTGCTATAGAAACCGAAATTATCAATGGTGGGAAAACTTATCCCAATAGCTTTACACTAAAGAGGGGACCGCAGGTCTTTGCCTTGGATCAATCACTCAATCCACAGCTCCAGCTGGATAAAACAACATTTGTTTATCCGCTTCAAGACAATATCAAGCTGACCGATGCGCAGGACAAACTACCGAAAGGCTGGGTTGGAACATTGGCTTATGCCACCGAGATCAAAACCACAGACAATGGGCAGCAGTCGCTGGTATTTGTGCCTTATGCCGATGCCAGTCAAACTGGAGGCTTCTCGACCCTCTGGGTACCCACTGTAAGTCGATAATGGTACCGTTTCACTCAACTATTAACAGAATCAACAAGAAGACATGTTTATTGTAACAAGCTATACCCAAGCCATCATCTTCTGCATCATTACGATGATCTGCTGGGGTTCTTGGGCAAATACCCAAAAACTAGCCAACAAAAGCTGGCGCTATGAACTTTTCTACTGGGATTATGTACTCGGCATTTTTCTCCTTTCTTTACTGTTTGCCTTTACACTTGGCAGCCATGGCGAGCTCGGTAGACCATTTGTCGCCGATCTGCAACAAGCAGAGGGAAGCAATATCTGCAATGCCTTACTTGGTGGGATTATTTTCAATGCTGCAAATATCCTACTCTCCTCGGCAATTTCCCTAGCGGGTATGGCTGTTGCCTTTCCGGTTGGTATCGGTACGGCCTTGATTTTAGGAGTCCTCATCAACTATATTGCAGCAATGCAAGGTAATCCATCATTCTTATTTGCTGGAGTAGCCTGTATCGCGGTAGCCATTGTTATCAATGCTTTTGCCTATAAAAGAATGATGAAAAATCAGCAGAAACTTTCCTCGAAAGGCATTTTTCTTAGTCTCCTCGCAGGGCTGTTGATGTCGTTATTTTATCGATTTATCGCATCCGCCATGGACCTGAATAATTTTGAGTCGCCAGCAATTGGAAAAATGACACCCTATACGGCCGTATTTATCTTTTCATGCGGTATCTTATTGAGCAATTTTATTTTCAACACCTTACTCATGAAAAGGCCACTAGCGGGACCACCTCTTCGTTATAGCGATTATTTTAAAGGTAATTTCAGTGTACACCTTGTCGGTATTCTCGGCGGTATCATTTGGGGAATCGGCAATTCCCTTAACCTAATCGCTGCGGGTAAAGCCGGACCAGCAATATCCTATGGATTAGGTCAGGGTGCAACTTTGGTTGCGGCCTTATGGGGGGTGTTTATCTGGCGCGAATTCAAGGGTGCCAGCAAACAGACCATGCTGTGGCTCGGATTTATGTTTTGCTTATTTATTCTCGGATTGCTGCTGCTCATTGAAGCAGGGAAATAGTCCATTTAGATTTATCTTACTATGCAAAAAATCAACAAATTTCTTTTCTTAACCTTGCTTTTGTGCTGTGCCATAAACAGTAAAGGGCAAACCGAAAAGTTAGACATACAGATTAATACGAACTACGATAACTGGCTCGCAAAACCCGGCGACCAAGTTAGTTTTGATATTCAGGTCAATGCGGGTGGACAAGCTTTCCATAGCGATAGTGTGTATTACGAAATAGGTCCCGAAATGATCAGTCCTTTTGTCAGTGCACGGATTCCTTCCTTTCAGGGGCATTTTAAAAGCGCTCCTTTCACGCTGAAGAAACCAGGCTTTCTGCGTTGTACTGTTATTGTAACTAAAAACGGAAAGCAGACCAAAAAGCTCTGTACAATTGGTTTTTCACCCGAAAAAATCATTGCCACACAACAAAATCCAGCGGACTTTGATTCGTTTTGGGATAAGGCTATCCAAACACTTCAGACTGTTCCCATCGAGGCCAGCAAAACTTTACTTCCGGACAAAAGCACCGTAGAAGTTGACGTTTATCGTGTATCATTTAACAACGTTGGAAATAGCAAAATATATGGTATTTTAAGCATGCCTTCAGACCCGGGTAAATATCCCGCTGTATTGCGTGTTCCCGGTGCTGGCGTACGCCCTTATGGGCCTGAAATTGAATTGGCCGCCAAAGGAATGATTGTACTAAGCATTGGCATACATGGCATTCCGGTCGACCTAGACTCCGTGGTCTACAAAGATCTAGCTGCAGGAGCGCTGAGGGCATATTATAACTATAATTTGCAGGATAAAGATCAGTTTTATTATAAGCGTGTCTACTTAGGTTGTCTGCGCGCCAACGACTACCTCGCTTCACTACCTGAATGGGATGGGAAAAACCTCGTTGTTATGGGCGGTAGTCAGGGGGGCGCTTTGAGTATCGTGACCACAGCATTGGATAAGCGTGTGACCGCAGTTGCGGCGCTCTATCCTGCCCTGTCGGACGTGACGGGCTACCTGCATCAACGGGCTGGCGGATGGCCGCATTATTTTGCTCCCGCCAATTACAGTACCTTAAAAGGCATCCCTGATCTCGAAACAACATTATCGTATTACGATGTGGTCAACTTTGCCAAACGCATTACCGTGCCGGGATTCTATTCCTGGGGGTTCAACGATGTGATTTGCCCACCGACTTCCATGTACGCGAGCTATAATAGCGTCACCGCACCAAAAACATTGCGCATCTACAAGGAGACAGGACACTGGACTCATCCGGATCAGAAGAACGAATGGTTCAACTGGATAAAACAGCAAACGGAGAAATAGAACTCTTATTGAGGGCCAATGTTGTCTATCGGAATCTGTTGTTCTAGGGCTTTCGTCCCTAGAACAACTTTGAGATCCTTTAAATTCATGGTCTGAAAATCCCGATGGAAATCCGGCAGAAAACCTTCCTTGTTACTTTGATCCCAGGCCAGCCATTTTCTTTTACCTTTTAGAATGTGCTTACAATTGTAAAACCGATTATCCTGAAATACATTTCCTGTAGGTTTTCCATTTCGGCTAAACTGCAATGTCAATTCGGGATAGGCCTCGCGATAAGGGCTTATCAGATAATTGACACCCACCAAACGGTCATAGAACAGATGCCCCGATCGGTACACATTTAGGTTTTTAAGCCAGTTTTCCAACCGATTGTCCACACGTACCGCCCATCTTCCGGCACCTACAAATAGATTATTCACATACCAATTATCCGAGCCCCCGCCAATAAATGCCGATCGCTCCCCGGCATTGACGAAAATATTACCGAATACTTTGGTCCCACTTGATGCATCATCGTGATATATGCCAGAAGTCCTTAATGTTTTTGGAATATTTGCGAGTAGGTTATATTGAATCAGATTATGCCGCTCCGAAGGATCCCGTCCAATGTAAATTGCTCCCTGATCATCAACTTCCTGTGCAACCTTGTGAATGTAATTATATTCAATTTTATGCGCATTGCCATGAATGAGAATAGCCATACTCGGCAAATCTGATATCTCACAGTTTTTGACTGTATTGCCCACACCGTAGAGTGCTATCGCCGGCCGATAGGACCGCTCCAAACGGTTCAGATCAAAAAAGATACAGTTCTCAATTCGATTATTCCCTTTCGTCAATTTGGCGCGATCTCCTCCCGACAACGAAATCCCGCCGGCTCCTAGGTGTGAAAAATGACAATGGCGAATGACATTCTGTTCACCTCCTTTCTGATCAAATGTCGGATGACTATACAGATGCTGATGTAGATCTCCAATACTGTTGTCCAACGCTTCTCCCGTACCTTCGTGCTGCAAACGCTCAAAAGGTTTTATTCCATACCCAATCGCAACACCCAGGCTCCCCAAATTACTAAACCTACACGCATCAATCTCGACGGCATAGGTATCCCGCAGGTAAATCCCCATTCCTCTGGATTCTTCAAACTCAATGCCCCTAATCTGTGTATACTGCGTACCGATCAGACTAAAAAATGGTTCTTCCAATACAGAATAGCTCAATGTCTTTATGGACTTATCAACAGCAAATGACAGTACGCCATGTTTTCTATCGAGATAAAATTCACCTACAGTATCCAATTCCACCAATAGATTTATACCCCGCCACTGCCTGTACTTTTTCTTATAATCAAAGCCATATAATGTGGGTTCTTTTGTTGTTATGGTTTTTTTGTTTGGATCAATGGTTTTGACACGGACCATATCATCGGCGTAGCCCCATTTGAAATAACCCGCGATCCAGGGGTCATCTTCCTTTGCCCAGGCATCGATACGTGATTCTTTATACTGAAAAACACCACCCCGATTGCTCGAATCCCGATTACGTGGAATGGAACCTGCATCGATCACTTTTCCCATGGGCACCATTCCCTGATTGGGCCAACGCGCCAGATGAAAAGCTATACCATCCACAAATAATTCGCCCGGAGCATTGCCACTGGCTCTGGAAAAACCAACCTGGCGCAATTGTCCGAGGCCCTTGACACCATGTTCCAGTAAATTCAGTTGATAGAAATTGATCGATCCGTTCTCGCGTGTATGGAGCAAACTTGTTGTCGACAGCGGAATAGCGCCTTTAAAAATAACCCTTTCATTGCCATAAGCCTGAATGATGGTGTGACTGTCTCTTTCATCCAATGAAATCCCCGAGTCAACGAAATAAGTTCCACCACGAAGAAGCACAAAAGCGGTATGCTTAGGCTTCTCACCTCGCTGTGCGCGCAGCAACGTTAACGCTTTAGCGACCGACGCCAGAGGACGCGCCAGTGTACCATCTCCATGGTCACTTCCATCAGGTGAAACAACCAATTGCAGTTGGCCATAACTACAAAATGGAATGAAGTACAACAAACTACAGCAGAAAATCTTCCGTACCAAGGTCAAAACTCTTCTTAAATGTTTCATATCGAAAAATTTAACAAATCATAGACCCAATTAAATGGTACTGATGAAATCAATCATGAGCTTTACATACTCATTAAACCGCGTAAAGGGTAGCGTTTCGTATCGATCATAAATATCATGATAGGCATCTATACCCCCTAGGGTATAGATGAAAAATGAAGGTACTCCTTTTTCATAGAACGGAAAATGGTCGCTCCGGTTCATTGGTCCACGCACTTTCACCTGAAGTAGGTATTTCTTTTCCGCATTGATTGCCGTAAGTTGTTCAAATTGTTCTTTAAATATTGTGCCGTTTACCACTTGAATGCCATCATCGCCTGTGCCCGCCATATCAAAATTAAGGAGGAATTTAATTTTTTTGAGGTCTATAAGTGGATTTTTAGCAAAGAAACTTGAGCCTAATAAACCACTTTCCTCACCCGAGAAGGCCAAGAAGACCATGTTATAGCGCGGCGGATACTGCTGATAATAGTGCGCTAGATAGAGCATCAAGGCTGTACCACTGGCATTGTCATTGGCACCGGTAAAAACTGTATGTCTACCGATCGCCCCCACATGATCATAATGTGCCGTGATGACAATCGTAGAATCCGATGCACTGGTTCCCTTCAGCATACCGCAGACATTATTTGTCTTATAGTCTTGCTGAAAGCGGGCATGGATTGCCAGATTGATCTGTTTACCCTCCAACGCTACAGCAGCATTATTTTTCACATAAACAATGGGTCGATGGAGTTGACTGGTAGCTCCCCGCCAGAGTAGCTTTTGCGTGGTTTGCACCAGAATCCCACGGTAATACCCTCCTTGAGCAAGTCGTAGTAAGGCGGATCGAAATTGGTCGGGCTTCATCGTTTCCAAAGCCTTACGCTCATCAAGTACCAGAAATTTATGTTGAAATGCCGCATTTTGCATCAGTTTATCCAAAGCATCTGTATTAGAAGAGATCATGATCTCCGTTAGTCCAAATTTCCCCTTGAGGGACGGACTGGATGCTTCAATCAATACCTGTTCACCCATACGGAGTTTTTGGCCATCTACCGTAATTTTAACATCCTTAGGAAACACGTTTGCGGGCATCACAAAAGGTTGATAATAATGATCGCTCAAGGGCAGCAGTCCACTCTTTTTAAACTCCTTGGCTATAAAAGCGGCGGCCTTTCGGTCACCATCAAAGACATATCCACGACCTGCATAGGCCTTTGATGCCAGCTCCTTCACAACTGCTCGCGCATAATCGACCTGCGCCTGAAGCGAAAAGCTGGAAATACATATAAGAACAAAACAATAACAATACTTAATTTTCATGAGACGTAACTATAGGTAATGAAATAAAAGAAGCATATTGCCCCTGACAATAGATTCGATGTTCCTGCGTCTTGAAGTCCTTGTCGGCAGCATCATAAATATTCATAAACTGCTGTGGATTTCGATCGACCAAAGGAAACCAGGAGCTTTGTATCTGCACCATAATCTTATGCCCTTTTTTAAATACATGATTGGCTATAAAAGCGGCGGCCTTTCGGTCACCATCAAAGACATATCCACGACCTGCATAGGCCTTTGATGCCAGCTCCTTCACAACTGCTCGCGCATAATCGACCTGCGCCTGAAGCGAAAAGCTGGAAATACATATAAGAACAAAACAATAACAATACTTAATTTTCATGAGACGTAACTATAGGTAATGAAATAAAAGAAGCATATTGCCCCTGACAATAGATTCGATGTTCCTGCGTCTTGAAGTCCTTGTCGGCAGCATCATAAATATTCATAAACTGCTGTGGATTTCGATCGACCAAAGGAAACCAGGAGCTTTGTATCTGCACCATAATCTTATGCCCTTTTTTAAATACATGAGCAGCATCCTGCATATCGAAACGGACTTCTTCAACCCGGTTGGGTTTCATCGCTTCCGGATGAGCAAAGCTTTTTCGGTATTTGGCCCGCATGACCTCCCCCCGAATCAGACATTGACAGTCCGAAAGCTTATCCCCTTTTTTGTACGGATGCACATCGATCAGTTTTACGACAAAATCCGCATCGCTACCCGTGCTGCTGACAAACAGGTTCGCCTGTATATTCCCCATCAACTTCACATCCTGTTCTAAGACATCCGTTTCAAAGACAAGCACATCTGGTCGCTGTGCGGCAAAAAACTGATCTTCATACATGTATTTATAGCCGCGCAAAACTGTTTTTTCCCGTGTATAGGGAACAGGTTTGCTGGGATCAGAAATATAGGAGACATAGGGAGATGCCGATTTGAGGGCTGGGTTCAGACTCAACTTTCTATCTGCTGTAAAAAACAAGGGTTGTGAACGTACCTCCGCCACAGGCCATGTCTGATGAGAAGACCAGCTATTCTCGCCTGTTACAAAAACTGTAGCTGCGGCAAGTCCATCTTTACCCTGCCCTTTGAGATCGCTTACAAAGAAAGGAAGTTCAATCTCTTTCCGATAATAGCTGGCTGTATTTTGACCAAAATCCAGGCTATCCAGTTGACGGCCACTTCCCCTGGACCATGAGCCATGATACCAGGGGCCCATCACTAACTTGACACGGTCTGGTGCAATTTTCCGCAGTGCTTGATAGGTTTTCAACGGTCCATACAAATCCTCCTGATCGTACCAGCCGCCAACAACAAGTACTTGCGGTTTTAGCTCCCGAATATGGGAAAGATAGGCCCGCGATTTCCAATAGTCATCATAATTGGCATGTGCCATCATTTCATTCCAAAGGATGCTTTCGCTTTTTAAATACTGCTTATTGAGATTTGCTAATGCGCCTGTTTTCAGAAAAAAGGAATACGCTTGATCTGTTCCATAATTGGAAAATCCTGCCGGCCCCCTGCTGCTGATAGAATCCCGCTTTTTACCAAAAGAAGATAGAAACGAAAAGCTACCCATCAGCATAAAGGCACCGTTGTGATGACGATCATCGCCAAGAAACCAGTCCGTTACCGGTGCCTGCGGCGATACAGCCCGCAATGCGGGATGTGAATCAATCAGGGCCATTGATGCGTACATGCCAGGGGAGGAAATACCCCATATCCCCACTTTACCGTTCGATTTTAAGTGTTTCACGAGCCAATCAATTGTGTCGTAGGTATCTGTTGATTCATTGACCGCTCCTGGCGTATCCGTATAGGGGCGATTGGCAATAAAATCGCCCTCAGACTTATATTTCCCCCTGACATCCTGGTAAACGAAAATGAATTTTTCCTTCGCAAATTCCATGCTTGGACCGACCGGAATTCGAAAATTCTGTTCCCCATAAGGTGCAATACTGTAGGGTGTCCGCGTCATCATAATCGGGTAACTCTTTGCCGTATCTCGCGGGGTGTAAATTGCTGTATAGAGTTTGTTTCCATCCCGCATGGGAATATAAATTTCCTGTTTTGTGTAATGCGCATAAACATAAACAGAATCCTGCGCCGTATTTTGAGCGCGTAATCCAAGCGAGAGTATCAGGCTTGCCAGAGCCAGCATCAGGTGTAATCGCATAACATTCAATTTAACAGGTTATATCTTATCCCACAAGTTACGTATTTCCGCTAAGGTTTAATTTTATGGGATCCCTGTGTGACCAGTTGTTTCTTTCCTTTCGCTCCCGATTGTTTCACCTTGGAAAGTGCATATCCATTGACATCATCCAGGACCAGCATTGGTCTATAATCCTGCTCTCTCAAATTGAGGACGACCCCATCAAAATGTATATTTTCTGCATGTCGAATATAAAACCCCCAGGCAGGAAGCTCCTTAAATTGGGAAAATTCAGGATAAGACGCTTCCATCTCAGGGATACTATCTAGGTCTGCTTTACTAAATCCACGATAAGCATAATTGGGATTCGAGCCACCTGGATAGCTGATTTCTATATTCCGAAAGGTTACATTTCGGATGGGTGCATTTTTCAGTCCTACAATACTTGAGGGCGACGGATTTCGCGGATTATCTTCAATCGGTCCTTCATAGGAATAACCACGATCTGGTTTCTCTTTCGCCACCTCAACTTTGACATTCTGAATCAGAATATTGTTGATGGAGCCATTTCGACCTTTATTCCAGCGTGCGCCAATACGCAAATAAAAAGGATTCCCCGTGTTAAATGCGGTCAGACTATCGACAAGAACATCCTCTACTGTGCCGCCATCAGGTGTTGCAATCGTAAAAGCCGAACGAAACGTATCATAAACTTTGTTATTGATGATCCGGATCCGCTTATAACCACCAGCGGAAACAGTGCCAAATTTAATACCATTTGCACTGGACCGTGCCGTACAATTGCGGATTTCTACATCCTCACAGTTCTTTGTTGCATCATGTGATTTTAAACATATTGCATCGTCAGCAGCGTCTATAAAAGAATTGAGCAGCTTAAATTTACGACAGTCGACAATATCAATGCCATCGTTGTTCCAAAAAGCCTTGCTATCGACGGTAATACTGTCCACGACGGTATTCACACATTGATCATAGACCTGAACCCAGTCGGCTGAATTTTTGATGGTGATACCATGAATACGAACATTTTCACAAGAGCGCATATAAATTGCTTTGGGTCTTCTATTACGGGGGCGATCATAATCTAATGGATCTTGGAGTACACCACTCTGGATCTGTGAAAGCAAATTATAAGCAACTTCACGCCCTTGTCCGTCGATCACTCCCTTTCCCTTAATGGTAATATTTTTGGCATCCTTGGCATAGATCAATGCACAGTTGGGAACATCGATATTATAGTCATAAATATTGGTGGACCCCACCAAGATCGCTCCTTCTTCCAGTTGGATATGTACATTTTCTTTGAGTACAAGCGTACCTGTAAGATAACGTCCGACATAAAACCGAAGCGTCCCCCCGCCCTGCTCATGAATAAAATCAATCGCTTTTTGTATGGAGGTGGTGTTTAAAGTTGTTCCATTCGATTTAATGCCAAAAAGAGAAGCATTGTATTCTTTCGCATGCAATGTCAATAGTCCGCCATATAGGAAGATCATGACAAGAATAAATTTTATTTTCATAGACTTCCTATTTAGATTTTTTTACCATTGGCCAACCGGATATTTTCTCTGATCACCTCCTGCCCCGTACCGTTTTCAACCAGTGCTTTTTCAATTGCTTTAAAAAAGACATTGGACACACGCACAGATTTAGAATTGCCAACATAAATACCTATACTGCCGGGACTATTGATATCGAGGTTACTTAAACTAATGTCTTCGCACTGCTCCACAAACTGGGCGGTTCCCAACAGGTTCTGCACCATAATTCCACTGATCTGAATACCCTTAGATGCCTTGAAATAAATAAGGCTGATATCTTCAGCTTTCTCGGATAGATCAAGATATCCTTTTTTGCGCAATGCCATGACTTGGCTTCCCAATAAGGACGCTTGCCCATCAATAACACCTTTTCCACCGATCTGGATCTTAGATTGGCCAACTGCTACGATTAGCGCTCTTTTTCCATCTTGAAGACTGTAATCGAAGATATTGCTACTGCCAACAAGTACAGCTCCCTCGTGAAGTTCAATGGACACATTCGATTTTAAACTAAATGTTCCTGTCAGATAACGCCCCACATAAAAGTGTAATTTTCCACCACCTTTCTTGGCAATATAATCGATAGCGTATTGTATGGATCCCATATTGTTGGTTATACCATCGGACTTACACCCGAAAAGGGATGCATTGTAGTCCTGAGCGAAAAGCTTAAAGCAGCTTGTCCACAGTAAGATTAAAACTATATATTTTTTCATTTTACGTGGTCTAATTGATTTTAACATCTTTTGTTTGATACAAATGAAAACTGTCTTTTATGGGATTCCCGTTCAGATATGATTTAAAATCCCAAGCTCCCCCGACAAGATCGTCAGCAACGATTGCTGGGCGGTAATCCTTATTCTTGATATGGAAAGACACATTTTTCAACTTGATCTGTTTAGCGTGACGAATATATAATCCCCAAGCAGGCAACTCCTTAAACTGTGAAAATTCAGGGTAGGCATTGGCCATTTCGGGAATACCATCCAATGACTTGGGGTCGATCCCACGATAAGCATATAATGGATTTCCGCCGCCAGGGTAAACGATTTCGATATTCTCCAATGTGACATTTTCGATCTTATGCTCAGGCAGTCCAATGATACTGGCCGGTGAGATATTCCGAGGCATATCTTCCACGGGTCCCTCGTAACTGTATCCCAGGTCCGGTTTATTGAGAGGTACCTCAGCATAAACATTTCGAATCGTAATATCTTTCATAAAGGGTTTCTTGCCCTTGCTCCAGCGATCGCCGATACGCAAGAAAATAACATTGCCCGTATTGATACTCCTGACCCCATCCACAAGGATATTTTCGACAAATCCACCATCTACGGCCGCAAAAGTGATCGCCGAGCGATAGGTATCATAAACGACCAGATTTCTGACCACAAAATTCCGAAAACCTCCGCGGGATACTGTTCCAAACTTTAGCGCACTGGCACTGGATCGTGCCGTGCAGTTTTCGACCAATACATTTTCACAGACAGCATTCGCATCGTGTGATTTAAAACAGAGCGCGTCGTCGGCTGCATCAAAAAAACAGTTTCTGATCACCACATTTTTGCAGTCCACCACATCGATGCCATCATTATTCCAATACGATTTGCTATCCACATAAATACCTTCCACATGGAGATCCTCACATTGGTCATAGGTCTGATTCCAGCTACCGGGATCACGTAAGGTAATATCTTTGATCAGTACATTTTTGCATTCCCGGAAGTAAATATTTTCAGGCCGATTCCACTCCCGTAACCGGTCTAATTTAAGTTCATCTTGTACAATACCCTTATGGACATTTTGAACCGCATTCATTGCCGTCTGAAAACCGCGCCCGTTGATTGTTCCCTTGCCGGTAATACCAATGTTTTGTTGTCGAATTGCGTAGATCATCGACTGCCAGTTGACTATAGTATCTTTATGATAATCAAAAGGATTGTTAGATCCCAAAAGATTTGCCCCCTGATCCAGTTGTAAGGTTACATTAGATTTCAGATAAAAGGAGCCTGTCACGTAATTGCCCGGGGTAAAGACGAGCTTTCCCCCTCCCTTAGCTGTAATATAATCAATGGCAGCCTGGATAGACCGCGTGTTCAATGCTTCACCATCACCGCGAATACCAAAATCTATCGCTTGGTAATCCTGTGCCGCGACCAGCCGCACAGCTAACGCTTGGATGATGAAAAGAAAAATAGGTAATATTTTCATGATTTAGCTTGTATATAAAGTGACTGGACCGATCAAGCCCATAGATTGTATCTCTTGTTCCCGCCCTTTTCTATTGACCCAATATTGTGCATTTTCGTTATCCTTCAACGTTTTCAGATAATTCCCCATGGTGGTTGTTATACGTACTTCGATCTGATTATTGCCGTTTTTTAATACCGCAGCGAGGTCGTAGATCCGCCTTCCATACCATTTTACACCAAGTGATTGGCCGTTCACAAAAACCTCTGAAACTCCTGCCACCCGACCAAGATTCAACAGACACTGTCCCGCTGCCGACCAGTTAAATGAACGCTGATAGATCGCTGTTCCTGAAAACCACATCAATTGTTCATCCTCTTTAAAGTCAATTAGTCGCGGTAGTACAAGTTGTTGGGATGTACCTTCCTGTTTATGTTTTAATTCCACTTTCCACTGCGTACTCAAATCCTGGACATGATTTCCAGTTGTTGCCAAAGGCTGCCAAACCTCACCTTCGCGGTGACTGTCAAATACAAAAAGAAAAGCATCTGTAGGCCCCATATCCAGTAACAAACTGTTTTCACGATCCAGATTTACCCGAGAACGTCTACCCGTATCCAGATCCCATAGCCAGCATGTTTTCTTTCTAATTTCGGGCGCAATAAAAGAGATGTTTAGTCGTGCACTATTCGCCCGGTGCGCATTCTGGATAAAATAGAATTCACTACCATCATCCCGAATAGAACGCATCTGCATCACATAGCGATTAGGCTGATCAATATGCAGGTAACGAGGTAGCCTGAACCGCTGCATGGCCAAATGGTACCAGTCCATAAAGTTATTATCCTCGGGTTTCGGCGTGGCAATAAATCGATTTGGATAGGTTTGCAGCTTTCGAAGCAATGCTTGGACTTCCGCATCTCTTTTTTCGCTGTCCTTCAATCCCAAGCTCATTTGCGGGAGGTTTTCAATGGCCACGACACGGCCACCAGATTGCACAAACTCCAATAGACGTGACATCGACTCAGGCGACATTCGCTTGATACCCGGCAAAAACAGCACACTGTATTTTCTTTTCCCATAACACAGCTTTCCCTGTTCTACTTTACAGTCCTGCAGGATAATCTCGGTTATATAATCTGCGTTCCCGCCATTTTTGCTGATAGCCTCCCAAAGGAGCGAGGTATAGGGAACATTCAATTTCTCAGGAAAGGGATCCGTTTGCACGCCATTCTCTGTCCAGAGATCATAATTGGCCGGTAAAATGGCCATATCTGCGAAATAATCGCCCTGTTGCAGTTGTGATGAAAGGCGGGCCTTGTAATTATTTAAATAGTTAAAATAGGGCCACCAGTTGTTGCGTTCGTTATAAAAAGAGCCGTATTGAATCCATCCAGGAAAAGGAACTTCTAAGGGCGAATAATTAAATCCATGCCAAACAGAATGTGTAATCCCGGTCATTGCACTCTGGTCCGATCCCAGCTTTAACAATTCGAGTTGCGTATTAAAAACAAGGTACGTATTGGTCATCTCTTCGCAGCTCACAAGCCGTTTTCCTTTCAGGTGTGCTGCAGAGGAGACATATTTATCGATCATGGTATAACCACGGCCGCGACGATAGTCTTCATCAGGCATCTCTTCACCCAGCTTATGGCGCAAATAATTTGTTGTCCACGATTCCCCTTCCGGAATATCGTACTCCAAGCTGCTTTCCAATGGAAAAAAGCCTCTCCCATAGGCCTGCGCACGAGATTTCACCCCTAGCGAACGACACCAGTTGACATAAGTATCCGTAAACCGTTCTTTTAACAAGCAAGCTTTGGTATATTCATAATCAAAACGTACCCTGTTAAGAACGTCGGTGAGCTCTGTCCCTTTCTTTGCACCGTAGTTTTCGTCGACCACAGCCCCCAAGCGCCCGACCTTAAATAAGATAAAAGGCAAATAAGGCATAATATCATAACCGCGACGGCGTTGAAACTCAATAGCAAAGTCATCACACCAATTACAGCCCTCGAGTTCCATGCTGTCGGTGAACAATGCCCGGACATAGTTTTTTAATGGTCCTATCTGCTGTTGCATCTGTGTAGACATGCGCTCGAGGTAGCGAGACACAGTGTCCTTATCCATGTGATTGAGTATGGAACCCGCTGCTCCCGGGGCTCCATTGATGACGGAGGCAAAAGCATTAAATTTCACCAGGAAATAGAGGATATGTTTTCCCGAAGGAACAGGGATTTCAATTTTATCTTTGCCAATTTCTGTCGCATAATCAACCGCATCATCGATGGACTGCATCGGATCTTTGACCAATTTGATGGCGAGGATCTCGGGATTGCGCAATGGGTTTTTATCCGTTACAGCGGGGTCTATCATATTAAAAACATGGTAGGGTCGGACAACATAGGTTGTGGGTCCCTCGATAGGTTCACAATGCACCAGCACAACCTGTGCGGTTTCTTCTTCCCGGAGATCTTCTGAACCAAAAGGCCAGCCGGAACCAACGATGAGATCGGTGGTCATACCCATCTTTTTTGCTTCATTGGCCGTATACTGCACCATGTCTACCCATTCTTTGCTTAGCCATTTTAATGCGGGAATCCCCATATCATCGGTACGCTTCGGAAAGGAAATGGGATTGATTTCCACTCCGCCTATTCCGGCATCCTTTAAAAGCTTCAGTTCGCGGAGCAGTTCATTTTTATTAATTTTATTACCATTCCACCACCAGCGCACAAAAGGTCTTTGTGCAGCCGACGGATTTTGAAAAAGTGTATAGTAGCTGTCTATATCCACCGATTCCTTGCCAAATGCTTTTAAATGCTTGGCAAATAATAAGGAGGCCCCCAATAAACTGCTTTGCTGTAAAAATATTCTTCGCTTCATCATGCTGAAATTAGGTTATAAGGTGCCTTGATAGGTAGTTTTTCATCCATAAGTTTTGCTTCCATTGGCGCTCACAATCGAGCGCTTGATTTCCTGAGGGAATGAGATACGGTGGCGGACCAAATTCAGTCGTCATGGTCAGCCGTGCATCGGGTTTGTTGAGGTCTATCCAGCGTTGCCAGACAGCACAGTGTGTGGCGACAATATCCCGATAGATTTTTTTTCGGACATCAGGTACCTGGGATCCTTGGCTATGCCCAATTCGTGCATGCACATGTTTTACATGGGGCAATAGACGATCCAATTCTTCCTGTCGATCTTCAAGAAAACTCTCCGAAACACAATACCAATGTGAGATATCTAAGGTTAGTTTCAACTGCGGATATAACTCCGCCATCGGCGCCACGGTATGCAGTCCATAACTCCATTTATTACGGTGAGTTTCCTGCAAGATTTCGATCCCATATTGCGTTTCAACACGCGCACAAAGTTGTAGTCCTGCAAGCACATCGTCGGGCGAGAAATATTCCCGACCCATCTGCACCGATATAAAAAGTGGAGCGAAATAAGTTTCCGCAAGCATGCCATAGTAGTTCAGTTGCTCTTCTAACAGGACGAAGTACGCGCTGATTGAGTTCACCTTTTTTTGAACACAGGTTACAATCGTGTACCTGAGCTTATACTTCTGCAACAGTTTTACGACCTTCTCCGGATCGGTATCTTCGCCAAAAGGAAACCATTCGACTCCGACATAACCAGCCTTCACTACACGATCCAGAAAATCTTCCCATGCAACATGCTCATTTCCCCAGCGTGGATAAAAAAAGTCAAGTTTTACCATCCTGCATGGTAGATTAGCGGATTCTGTTCGTCATTATTCAACAGATCCCCTACCGCTAAAGTTGCGTGATAATCTTCCGGTAAAATATTCGCTTGTCCATTGAATACATTTCCGTCAGGCATGTACGCACAGGTCATAGCCCTTCTAAACCCGTTGGTCATGTTAGGTCCTGCCCCATGAATCGTCAATCCATTATGGAAGGTACAACTTCCGGCTTTGAGTGGTGTGGCCACCGGATTTACCCGTGCAAGCTCGGGATAGTGTTCAAAAATTGTCCCCATATTTTTCCCGATTCCCAGATTCTCAAATCCGGTTTGCTTGTACGATTGCGGAACGAAATACATGCAACCATTTTCCAGTGTAGAGTCATCGAGTGCAATCCAAATGGAAAGTGCGTTTCGATCGGCGAAAGACCAAAAAGGCGTATCCAGATGCCAGGCGGTAGGATTCGCAAATGGACGTTTAAACAGCGCTTGGTCATGCCAGATACGGATACCATCAACACCGGCCAGCTTTGCGGCCATTTCGCCGATCCGCCGATCCACCATCAGCTCCTTCACCTGTTCGCTGGTCTGCCAAAGATTCAACAATTGATCAAACACTTTTCCAAAGTAGTCTGCATCCTTATTGATACCATCATCTTCGCCAACTTTGGCCTCCTTTCCCGGCATTTTCTGACCTGCACGCTGCTCTACAGCTTCAAATACAATTGTACGCCAGGTTTCCAGCTCCTCGGGATTTAAAAAATCTTCTATAACGATGTAACCATTCTCTTGGTAAAAGGCTATCTGGTCTTCAGTCAATTGGTTCTTCATATCATTAAATTTTTAGGTTTTGTCGAAGTAATCTACAGTAGTTGAAAATACACAAGATCAGCTACAATTGTATCCTGAACTTTCCTGTATTTTTGAGGAAGTACCAGCAAGGACAATTGCTATCCTTACCGGTACTTAACGAAATGAAATCATCAAATAGGTCGGTTCACTTAATTTTGAACCATCTTATTATTATACAACATTTCATCCAAAGGTATCTGTAGCGTCATCTTACTAACGGGATAGATAGATTTATCCACATGTGTGGCTGAGCCTGCACGGCTGACCCCAATATTCCAGCGTTTATTATTATAAAACTCGCGTCCTCCTTCACCCCAGAGCTCCAAACGAGTTTGAAATTGCACCATCTCCAAGGTCGATAAACCCTGCATGGAAATATAGTTATCACAGGTCAATGTGGTCTGTCCGGCTTTCGTTCGTGCAGCTAATAAGGTGTTTAACGTTTGTTTCGCACTTTGGTCATCTTTATTCTGTGCCTGTGCTTCAGCTTTCATCAGTAATACTTCCGAACTGCGCATATAATAACAGCTCACCCGCCCCACATTCTTCTTATCGTCACTTCCCAAGCCATGGGTAGCGGCAAACTTGAGATTGGTATACATCGGAATAGTTCGTTTATCACCATTGGTCGGGTAAGTATAATCTCCCCAATCCGATGCCATAAAGCAACCCATTCGATAGTCCCGGTTATCAATTTTGGCATACAGCCGATTGTCAATCCGCTGAAAACCTTGCCCAATTCCGCCGTTTCCTTCAGCGAAAGGATTCATCCACCAATTGTGTACGGTGACGGCTTCTCCTAGTGCAAAACCAAACAACACTTCGGGGTTAATGGTAATATTGAGAAAACCATTTTGCTCGGGTCTCATTTCAGGTGCTGCCTGCGTTCCTTTATTCGTGGCACCATAGGTTGCCTGGCTCATTAAGGTTGGGTACTTTGTTAGTATTTCGTTGCTGGCACTGATCGTCGTATTCCAGTCTCCGGTCCATAACGATACTTTTGCCTGCAAAAAATAGGCTACACCAAGATCAAAATCAGATAGGTCTGCTGTAAAGCCAATTCCCGCTTCTTTAAAAAGCCGAATCGCTTCATTGATATCGTTTTTGATAAAAGTATAGGTCTCATCGGCCGTAGATCGGGCCTTGCTTTCCTGAACCGGGGAATAGGTATCATAAAGCGGCATGCCTAATTTGGCTTTCCCTCCCTGCTGGTAGGCATTCTGATAGTTTTCCATCAGGTAATTATAGGCGTAGGCACGCAATATCAGTCCGCGGCCTTTGTATTCCTGTAATTTTTTATTCGTACCGACAGTCTCTGGATTAAGATAGTTCAGCATTTTATTTGCTGTATTGACCATATTCCATGCATAATTCCAATAAGGGGTATTTTTGTCGGAAGCATCTGAAATAAAATCCAGCAGATTATACTCGTCGGAGCCAAATATATTAAGCAATCTGTTTCCGAATACAATATCATTGCCTTCGAGGTTCCGCATGACATCAAACCCTTGGTTGCTTCCATAACGTGACTCGGATGATAAGGCTCCAAAGTTGACCAGTTTAGGCATATTGTTCGCCATACCACCCAATACAGCTTGAATTTTCTTCTCATCACCACTTTCCAGTAGCTTCCGGATCTGTTCATCCGTAATACTATTTGGGGGTGCAATGTCCAATTCCTTACTACAAGAAAACAATAATGTCATCGCCAATGCACATAAAAATATCTTTTTCATAATTGATTTTTTAAACATTAAAATTCCAAACTTACACCACCGGAGAATGTTCTCATGGTCGGATAAGAATATGCAGCCACTTCAAATCCACCAACAAGAGATTGACGCGGATCTATTCCTGAATGGGCTGTTTTCATAAAAAGATTATCACCGGAAGCGAATATCCGAAGCCGCTTGATTTTCATTTTTGACAGGATACTTTCTGGCAAAGTATAGCCAATTGTCACATTCTTAAAATTGAGATAAGAAGCACTGAATAAGCCCAAATCACTGTAGAGCCAGCTTCCTGTCGTTGCACCATTGCCATAGGTATTACCATACATCACCATAGGGAATTTTGCCCCCGTGTTGTTCGGTGTCCAGGTATTACCGATGAGTTCCGATGAAAGCGCTTTTCCAGGATCTTCACTTACATACAGATTGTTTCCGTACTCGGTACTAAAAAACTTTCCGCCCAATTGGTAAGCCAATGCCAAATACAGATCAAAATTCTTGTAACGTAAGGAAGTACTAAATCCGCCTATCCATTTCGGTAACGCACTCCCCATTTCGTAGCGGCTCGCTTTTGAATAATCTGTCGTGGTTATACTTTCACCCTCTTTATATCCGGGATAAGTACCTGCGTCAACATCGGCTTTGCTAATCTGATGATAGTAAAGCGGTAAACCCGTATTTTGGTCAACACCGCCATATTTCAACATGTAGAGGTTAAAGAAATCTTTGTTGACACCACGTAAATAGGTAATATTTGCTACAGCACTTGTTCCCGCAGCAGCCCAGGCATCGGTACCTGCAGTCCAATTTCCGCCCAAAGCATCTGAACCGACACCATTTGGTACCGCTTTCAGCTTGGTCGTATAATGTGTTCCGTTTGTCGACACTGTCCAGTTGAAATCAGGCTTTTTGATGATATCTACCGATAGGTCGATTTCAAAACCTTTATTTCCGATTTTTGCGGAGTTCGTCGCGATGGAAGACTGCCCTTTGGATATGGCAATAGGCTGATTCCAGATGGCATTTACCGTGACACGGTTATAATAATCGAGTGATCCACGTACGCGTCCAAAGAAGCTAAAATCAATACCACCATCTAAAGTATGTATGTTTTCCCAGGTTAATTGGTCATTGACATATGCATTTTGATTTAAGGTGATATTTGCAGGTATACCCGTTCCATTTGTCGTCTGTGTATACGTGGCGGCGTAACTCCATGTTTGGTATCCCGAATAGTTGGATATTCCATTCTGATTGCCAATTACACCATAACTGCCGCGTATTTTTAGGAGGTCGAGCCAGCTTTTGCTATTTTCCATAAATCGCTCACTGTCGATACGCCAGCCCCCACCAACGGACCAGAATGTCCCCCAGCGTTTATCTTTCAACTTGAATTTTGACGAGCCGTCCCGACGGACAGATCCTTGAAAAAAGTATCGGTCGTTGTAGTTGTAATTGACCCGGGAAAAATAACTTTCCATGGTACGTTTATCCTCACCGCCTCCCGGATTTGGGAACGTTCCACCGTCATAACGTCCGACAAAGTTGATATAAGATGCAAAATCATCAATCAATGCATAAGACGAGCGGTAGTTGAGCTGTTCGTTCTTAAATGAATCATATTCATGCCCCAAGAGCGCCTCTATATTGTGTAAACCTATTGTTTTCGAATAATTCAGTAATTGTTGCAGGTTCAAAATCGTTGTATTGGATGCGGTCTTACCAAAGGCTCCAATACCTGCGGCTTGGCCCGATTCGCTGTTCCAATAACGTGTACGCATCTCATTAAACTTGTCCATCGAGACATTTGCTGTAAACGTAAAGTCTTTCAGGAATTTGGCCTGTCCATAGACCCGTGTTGTCCAATCGTCGGATACACGTTGATCCAAATCATTGTCCAACACCGTCAAAACATTGGTAGAAGATAGTGCTGCCGATGTTAATCCCAGTGGAGAGTAGGTATCTCCGGCAAGTACATGGACTTTATTTTTTCCATTGTCATCGATCAGGGCGCCATTTTTATCGCGCGCATAAAGTTGCACCAGTGGATTCTGTCCATTGATAAACCGAAACACATTGGCGGTAGAACTACCCGGGTTACGGCCAAAGCGTGTCGCCGGCGATTGTGTCGTCCGATTGGAGTAGCCGATATTAGCACCCAATTTTAGCCAGGCATTCAATTGCGCATCAAAATTAGCACGTCCATTATAGCGTTTGAAGGAAGAGCCCCGAATATAAGACGGGTCTTCCAGGTATCCACCTGAAAGGAAATAATTTACTTTATCGTTACCACCGGAGGCCGATAGATCATAATCTTGTCGTAATCTATTCTCTAGTAGATGATCATCATATCTGTCGCTATATAACAGGCGAGCTCCAGGATTCAATTTCCCATCTGTATTGACGAGGTATGCGCCACTCATGGTTGAACTTGCATCGGCTCCTGTGCCTGAGGGTGTATAAACCGCTCCTGGCACATCATACAACATCCAGTTACCTAAACTGTTCCGTTGAAATTTAGTCGTCGATCCGATGTAGTCAAATAGGTGCGAGCTGGCAAATTCAGCGGCTTGTTCGTGCGACATATTCGGATTCTGCACATTTGTCGTATATCTCTTTGAGATACCGGTACCATCCATCCCATAGCGTACAGAGTTGTAAACAGAGAGCCAGGCAAATTCATAAATATCCTTCGGATTGGAGATTTTATCGAATTGATATGGTCCCACCTGATTGACGCCGAGCTTTCCTTCAAATGAAATGCGGGGTTGCCCGGACACGCCTTTTTTTGTCGTCACTAAGACTACACCATTGGCCCCTCTAGCGCCGTACAGGGCCGTAGATGCTGCATCCTTCAAGATAGAAACACTCTGGATATCTTTTGGATTTAAGGTGGCGAGCGGATTATCATTTTGTGCGGGAACACCATCAATGACGACCAGCGCATTTGAAGTATTCTGACTCGCCGAGCCTATACCACGCACGCGAATTCCCATGTCGATACCGGGCTGTCCATCCACTGCCGACACCTGAATACCGGGTGCAGCTCCTTCCAAGGCCCTACTGACAGTCGAATTTGACTGCATATTCAATGCTTTATTGTCAATTGTGGATACGGATCCCGTCAGATCCTTTTTTTTCGTCGCACCATAAGCAACGACAACAACTTCATCCAGTACAGTGTTGTCCTCCTGCAGTTCAATACGAAGTGGGATCCCCACAGTCCCTTCCATATTTTTTGCAATGTACCCTACATATTGGATTGAAAGAACAACTTTGTTGCTCGCGACAGAAAGGGTAAAATCACCATTTTCATTTGTTGAACTAGCATTTTTACCACCGACTTCTTTAATCGAAGCTCCAGCGATAGGTCGCCCGCTCTTGCTACCCACCACATGACCCTGTATAGTCCTGGTCACCTGAGCAACTAACGCAAACGGCATTCCCATCATCATTGCCACGCAAAGAATTAATGAGTAATGTTTTAATTTACTTTCCATTCTGATTAGAGGTTTAATTTAATTTGGTTTAATTTGTTTATAATTCTATATCGAAGTAATAGAAAACAAACTGAACAGCTGTACCGTACTATCCTGTTCTAAAATCATTTACGAAATAGTATGTGGCTTAAATAGTTTTAATTCCACCAAGTTTTGTGGGATCTCTGCTGCGTTCCAATGCTGGTGCATCAACAGTGCAGCACCCAAGGCTGTTGCTTGTGGCATCGCTGCAGCAAATACCTCCATAGCTGGAAATTCACGCGCAATCAAACTCATATAGATCTGATTTCGGCTAAATCCACCATCTACAAATATCCGTTTAGCCTCTGTACAGCGGAGAACAAGTTGGGTGGCGGCTACTTGTGCCTTAACAAGACACCAGACTAAGCTGTGGTAAGCGGTTTGATAATCTGGATAACGATGCAGGTCAATAGCTTCAAAAGATTTCAAATCTATTGCTTTCGGAAGATCAAGCGCTGTCAAAGCCGCGATAATGTCCCAGTCGATTTCAAGCGCTCTAAATTTAGCCGTGGTCACCGCAAAGAAATCGGCAATACGCTTTGATTGAATTTCATGTTCATACCCTGCAAATAAACGTGAGGCTTTTACGGGAGTACCGCGATAGGAAAGATAGAACAAACAATCTTGCTGCAGCTCCGCTATTGTCAAATCGATCGACGCAAATGGGTTTAATGAAATACACCAAGTGCCCGTAGAAATTAAAACAAAGGGTTCTTTATTACTCATGAGATAAGGAATAAGTGCCGCGGAACTATCATGTAACCCTGTTCCAACCCAATATGATTTACCTAGAAACGTACTTTTAAAGGCTGTATCTCCCGAAACGATGGGTGGAAAAGTCTCCATCAAGCCCTCATCTTCTACCCATTGATGATAATGATGCTGTTTAAAGTCCCAAAGTGCGGTATGGCAGCCGATGCTGGTCAAATCAGTACACAACTTGCCTGAAACCAAAAAGCTTAAATATTGAGGTAAGTGTACCGCATAGGCAAGCTGCTTGAATAAATCAGGTTTTTCACGCTTTAGACGCAAGAGCTGTAAGCCCGAATTCAGGCTACCCAATGACGGTGATGCCGTTGCCAATGAAAATGCGACAACACCGCCATACGCATCATATAACTGTTGTTGTATATCCGTAGGAAAATCCTTGAGGTAGTTGTATAAGGGAGTCAAAGGTTTGCCCTGTGCATCAATGTAAACCAAGCTAGCCCCATAGGCCGCAAAGTTGATTGCGCGAATATCAAATTCCTCCCGCCGAAGTACTTCATGTAGGGCATCAAAAATCGACAGACGAAGGCTTTCAAGGTTTTCACAGGGATCCCCATCTTCATCGACAGTTTCTAAAAATCGAGCAGATCGTTCCCATAGCACGCTATAGTTTTTATCAAATAAAAGAAGTTTTTTATTCGTTTTTCCAACATCAAATACGGCTACGACAGGTATACTTTTGTTTTCCATGTCGTGTATCTTTTAAAGGCCTGTAGCAACGCTGTTTTTACCCCTTTCCTCCACTAGTCTATCCCGTAACGCCAGTTTCCTAAATAACCCTATGGGATCCAATGCCGCACCACTGCGTCGTCTCCCTTCAGCAAGCAAAGGTCTTACATCGGTTCGAAATGCCTGTTGCAAAATCTCCTGGGCAGCGACCACATCGTTTTGAGCTTGCGCCTCGCGAAGCGATTTCCGATCGATAAGTAAGGCTTGCGCGTAGGCTATTTTAATGGCTTCTACCGATTGTAATAAATCGACTAATGGGTCTTTCAGATTATGTGAAGCATCGATCATCCAGCCTAAAGCCGATTCATGCGCCATTCCTCGCGCATCCATCCCATCGATCAATTCACTGAATATCAAAAACAATTGATAAGGTTTCATACAACCTGCCGTCAGATCGTCGTCGCCATATTTGCTATCATTGAAATGAAAGCCCCCCAATTTCCCTTCCATTAACAGCAGCGATACGATTTGTTCAATGTTTGTATTCGGTAGATGATGCCCTAGATCGACCAAAGTAAAAGCCTGTGGACCCAGCTTATTTGCTAAAAGTAAAGATTGTCCCCAATCGCCAATGGTCGTCGAATAGAAATAAGGTTCAAATGCCTTATACTCTATAAACAGGCTCCAGTCTACGGGTAGATGGGTATAGATTTCCTGTAGGCTAGCAAGGGTATTTTCAAAGGCCTGTCTAAAATTCAGCTGCCCAGGGAATGATGAACCATCAGCCAGCCATACCGACAAGCATGTTGATCCCAATTGCTTCCCAAAGTCGATAACTTCTATATTATGATCTATAGCCTGTTGGCGTACGCGTGGATCAACGTGATGCAAAGACCCAAATTTATAGCTGTGTTCCTGCCCGACCTGATCCTGAAATGTATTTGAATTCATCGCATCAAAGTGAATTCCGAAAGTTGCTGCGTACTGCTTCAACGCTTCAGCATCTTTAGGAATATCCCAGGGGATATGCAATGAAATAGCATCACTCGATCCATTCAATGCATGCAACAGGCCGACATCCGCAATTTTCTGTTCCAGTGTTGCCGGTTCACCTGCACCGGAGAAACGGCCAAAGCGCGTTCCACCTGTACCCAATGCCCAACTAGGGATAGCAATCTGGAATTTCTGTAGTTTTTCTAAAATCTCTTCTGTTTGTACAATCTCGTGAGAAACAAAATCAAAGGCTCGCTGGTGCCTCGCCTGCAATTGGTCATTATGTGCCGCGATAGCACACTTGTCTAAAATCATAATAGTACTGTTTTCGGTTTATTAAAATAGGGTATTGTGGTTTCTCGATCTATTGAAAACACACTACCGAAGATAGCGAAATTAGCGCACAAATGCCATTGCTACGCCACCGTCTACATTGAGTATATTACCTGTAGATTTCGAGAGCAAACCACCTACAAAACAAAAACAGGCATTTGCAATATCCTCAGGTAGAATCACTTCATTCAACAAGGTCCGCTTCGCATAAAATGTAGGCAGTTCCTCGATCTCAATGCCATAAGCCTTTGCTCGTCCCTCAGCCCAGCCCCCAGCCCAAATATTGCTGTCGGAAATCACCGCATCGGGATTAACGACATTGACACGGATTTTGAATGGCCCAAGCTCTGCGGCACACAATCTACTTAAGTGCAGTTGCGCACCTTTTGCGCTCCCATAACCGACATTATTCGGGCCACTAACAAGTGCATTTTTGCTGACTATATTTAAGATATCACCACCGATATTCTGCCCCTTTAAAATTGGTGTGATGGCCTGGGTGACCAAAAACTGTCCTTTAACCAATACATCATACAATAGATCCCAATCTTGTTGGGTATGATCCTCGATCGATTTAGAAATCGACAATCCGGCATTATTCACAATGATATCTATCCCGCCAAAGGCTAAAACAGTTCTATACAAGGCTTCTTGGATCTGTTCTTCCTCGGTCACATCCAGCAGGACGGAGATCACTGCATCTTGGCTAAATTGTGCTATGAATTCTTGCTCGCACTCCGCCAAACGTTCAGCATTAATATCATTTAGTACAACCACGGCCCCTTCCTGTGCCATTTTCTTGGCTATCGCTTTTCCGATTCCACCACCACTTCCCGTCACCAAAGCAATCTTTCCTGAAAGTGCTTTTGGTTTGGGCATACGCTGCAATTTAGCTTCCTCAAGTAGCCAATATTCGATATTGAAGGCCTCCTGGCGCGGCAAAGCCGTGTACTCACTAACAGCCTCTGCCCCTTTCATAACATGGATTGCATTGATATAGAACTCTGCCGCTACACGTGCCGTTTGTTTATCTTTTGCAAAGGAAAACATGCCAACGCCTGGGTATAAAATGATCACCGGATTTCTATCGCGGATAGCGGGACTGTTCGCATGTTTGCAGCGCTCATAGTACTGCGAGTACATATCCCGATACTCTTCAAATAAAGGGGCCAATTTGGCCTTCAGCTCTTCGACGTTATCTAAATTTTCATTTTTATCCAGGTTCAGTACCAGAGGCTGAATCTTTGTACGTAAAAAGTGATCTGGACAGCTCGTCCCCAATGGAGCTAGACGTGCGAGATCATTGGAATTGATAAATTCCAGCACATCTTCATCATCGGTAAAATGGCCGACCATATGTCTATCACTTGAACAAAATCCCCGGAGAAGAGGGCCTAATTTAGCCGCTTGTGCACTGCGTTGACTTCCCTCCAGACTGGTTTCTTTTTGTCCTCCAAAAACGGATTTTTTGGCCTTATAATTTTCTTCAAGATAAGCTGCACAGGTCTCTATTGCATCCAATGAATTCACATAACATTCATGTGCGGTGTCTCCCCATGTAAACAAGCCATGTGATCCCAATATAATACCCCGAATACCCGGATTTTCTGCTAAACAGGCTCTTAACTTAAGGCCCAGATCAAATCCCGGCCGCTGCCACTCTACCCAGCCGATGGCGCCATTAAACAATTCTTGTGTAATCTTCTTCCCATCTTTTGCAGCGGCTATAGCAATAGCTGCATCGGGATGTAAATGATCAATATGTTTAAATGGTAAAAACCCATGTAATGGCGTATCAATGGAGGGTGCTTTAGAATCCAGATCGTAAATACAGTGGTTAAATAGTTCAACCATCTCATCTTCATGCTCCAAGCCTTGATAGACATGCTCTAAACTACGCAGCCGTTGAAGATACAGTGCTGCCAACCCCGATTTCTTAAGCGTCCCAATATCTCCGCCTGAGCCCTTTATCCACATCACTTCCACATCCACTCCGGTCAATGGATCTTTTTCAAAAACTTTGCAGGAGGTGTTGCCTCCACCATAATTTGTGATTCTTAAATCCGCGCCTAAAATATTCGAACGATATAATAATAAAGCCACTTCATCACCATCTAGTGTACGTGCTTTCTCATCGTCCCATAAGTAATTGACATGTTTATACATTTTCACCTCTTCTATATTGTTTAAGTATTAATTTTCTAATGTCCTTGCAAAGCCTACTATGCAAATGGAAATGATAATTGTGATAATTCCAGCAATGATGGAACGATAGGTTAAACGGTCCACGCCTCGCCATTCTTTTAATACAACGCCCCAGGCATTTGAGATAAGAATAATGAATGCCATATGTAATATCCAGGAACTCGCCCCATTTCCCAACCGGCTTTCACCCATACCATAAAAGAAAAACTGTAAATACCAGGTTGTCCCAGCGATCGCACATAAAAGAAAATTCCGCAACTTCGGTACTGCTGGTTTCGTATAATCTTTAAAAGACTTATTCTTAATGAGCAGATAAAGACACCAAATAAAATTTGTCATAAAGCCGCCCCACAGAATTACGATATAGGTTACATTATTTTGATAGAGAAATTCTCCCTGATTGGGGTTAGCAGCCTTCCATAGCGCATTGCTCACATCCGCCATGGGTTTCCCAGACTCTATACCAAAATTGAAGCAGGCACTTAGTATACCTGAAACGATCGCCACGACGATACCTAAGCCGAAGTTGTAATCAGATTTACTTTCTGCTGATAATGTTGACAGATGGTTTTCTTTGGACATACCAGCCTTACCACATAGATAGACTCCGACCAAGCATACCAACAGTCCAATGAGAATGCAAACACCCGGCTCGGTCGTAAAGAAGTAATCGATACCGTGTTTACCTTCGGCCCGATTGAAAAAATAATAAATGCTAGGCATCAAAGAGCCAAACACCATGCTGAGTCCCAAAATAATACTACTTCCCAACGATACGCCAAGGTAACGAACACCAAGACCGTAAGTCAGACCGCCTATCCCCCAAAGCAGACCAAACAAAAAGGTATAACTCAAAATGGATCGATCGGTCTCTTTAATAATCTCCACAAAATTGGGTATCGTGAGCATTGCTGCGATGGGAGGTATAATGATCCACGAAAAAAGTCCGCCCAAAATCCACATGGATTCCCAGGACCAACCTTTCACCTTTTTATAGGGCACATAAAAACTTCCAGACGCAAAACCGCCTATAAAGTGGAAGATTACTCCGAAAACAGCATTCATTAGCTATGTATTTAGGTATTACATAGCTAAAGTAAATGATTTTAGAAAAGGAACTGTTATGTACTGTTATGTTGTAACGACAAACGAATTACGCTATAGCTAAATTATTTCGATACGGCCCCTTATCCTGCAACAAATTTTGATTACTTTTAATTATTAATTACCGACAATTCATTGAAAAAATATTTGCTATTCTTAGATACGGAAACATCTGGTTTACCGAAAAAATGGAACAAGAGTTATATGGACAGTGACAATTGGCCCCATATTTTGCAATTGGCCTGGATCATCTATGACGAAGAACAACATGAAGTTAAACGAACCAATAAATATATTTACGAGCCGTTAATACCAATCAGTCCTGCATCAGAACAAATTCATGGATTGACACCACCTTTTCTCATGAAATATGGTGAGAAGAAAAAAGACGTATTACGGAAATTCAGTCATGACATCAAAAAATATAAGCCGCAGTTAGTCGGCCATTTTCTATCATTCGACCTGCAGGTATTAGCAGCCGAATTCTATCGATCCAACTTGGCTATTCCATTTTATAACTTAGCATATTTCTGCACCTTGTTGCATAGCAAAAAATACGTTCGGAATCCGAATATGGTACATCTTCCACTTTCATCGCTACATGAAACGCTATTTTCGAGTCCAGCGACCGAAATGCATAATGCTGAAAAAGATGCTGAGATTACTGCTAAATGTTATTTTGAAATGATTCGAAAGGATGAATTATCCGAGCAGGACATACAAAATCAGCAAGCTGAATTCGAAAACATTTGTTAATGTGACTTCCATGAAAAACCCCGACGCTATACTACCCCTCCTGAAATCGACTCAGCCCTTTCAAATTCTGCCCGAAACCCTACAATTGAGTATTGTCGACAGATTCAATGAACATCGTTTTTCCAAAGACACCTTAGTTTATCGGCAGAACATTACCGATATGGATGGTGTTGATTTAATCCTCGAAGGTGAATATGAAACGTTCTTTCTGGATGTTTCTGATAATAAACGATTGGTCGAGATACACCATAAGCCGTATTGTTTTGGTGGAATATCGGTCTTATTAAACCGAACAAAAGCACTCAAGTCTGTTATTGCCAAAAAAGGTACGATCATTTATCGCTTACCCCGAAAAGACTTTATTGAGCTCTGTAATGCGAATGAAGAGTTTTTCCATTTCTTCACCAATTCCTTTGGAAAAAGAATGTTAGACGAGGAGTTTTCTCATTTTGTGAAGTCACCGGCTTCTTTTGAGGAAAGCTATTTTGCGGCAGACCAACTCTATTCGCGCAAAATTGAGCATATTACCTACAAAGATATCGTATCCTGTACACCCGATACCCCCATCTTTGAGGCGGCACAAACCATGGCGAAACACAAAGTAAGCTGCATATTTATTAAAAATGATGAGCATATTCTCGGCTATGCAACCGATATTACCTTAAGAGACAATGTCGTGGCCCAGCAGATTCCGGCAACGCAATCTATTGCTCAGGTAATGGATAACCCCATTGTCAGTATTTCCGATCAGGCCTATCTTTACGAGGCTGTACTGATGATGTTCCGCACGAAATCGAGGTACCTCCTGGTCGAGAAAGAGGGCAATTATATCGGTTTCCTCAGCCGAAACCGGCTATTGAGTGAACAAGGGCAGTCGCCGCTCGTATTTATTCAATCGGTTAAACTCGCCGAAACACTGGATGAGTTGCGCGAAAAATGGAATAATGTTCCCGAGATTATTCACCAATTGCTCGGTAGGGGTGTAAATGCCGAGATTGCGAACCAGGTCATTACGACCGTTGCCGATAGTATCGCCCTTAAAGTAATTGAAAAAGTGATTGGGGAAATGGGCGAGCCACCCGCAAAATTTGTGTTTATGGTTACGGGTAGTGAAGGAAGGAAAGAACAAACGCTAATGACCGACCAAGATAACGCCATTATTTATGAAGATAAAGCAAACGAACAACGGGAGCTTGTACGCGAATATTTTCTCCATTTTGCCAGTCGCGTATCGGATCATCTCAATACCATCGGTTTTAGCTACTGTACCGGTGGATATATGGCCAGTAATCCCGAATGGACGCATTCGCTGTCGCATTGGAAGAAAAATTACAAGAAATGGATTGAAGAAAGTATCCCCGAGAATGCGATTAAATTTTCGACCTTCTTCGACTGTAGGCGATTATATGGTGATCAGGGTATTATTGATCAACTCAAAGAATTTCTCAATATTGAGCTACAAAAACCCAACGAGCGTTTTTTTACGTTCATTGCAAAGAATGCACTGCAATATGAACCACCGCTCACATTTTTCAAAGCGATAAAGACGCAAACAATAGGTTCTTCTGAAGTCTTCAATATCAAGAAAGCGATGACGCCCATTGTTGACTTAGTTAGGGTGTACGCACTACAAAACAGAATTTATGAGGAAAATACAGGTGGTAGGTTAAAACAGCTTCTTGAATTGGGCATCTTCACGCAAGAACAGTATGAGGAATTAAATCAATCCTATTATTACCTGATGTCGATCCGCTTAAAAAATCAGGCCAACCAGATCCGTATCGCTAAACTGCCGCCCAACAATTATGTACCTATCGATAGCTTGACCAATATTGAAAAGGCGACAATTAAAGAGATTTTCAAAACAATTAATAATTTCCAACTCGGTATTAAGCTGAAATTCACCAGTAATTTATTTGGTTAAGTAACTTATTGCCATACAAAGGCAATAAGTTACGAAGATCAGCGCTAACGAGCCTCTATTTTTTTGGCAAAGACAAATCAAACTGCCAATGTTTGGCCAATCGCTGCAACTCTTGCTTTGTTATTGGGATGACAGCACCATGTTTGGGCGAAGTGAAATTAGTAGATTTCATTTTACCGGCATTAAAGTGTCCCAGATCAACAAAATTTTTAAAATCTGTTGTTTCACTGAAGCCAAAATTATGTGGTGATATCCCATAGATATCATACATTAACACCCATTTTTCTTCCCCTATCCTTTTCCACACATTCGGAGCTTCACAGGCTTCTGGCTCAGGGTCATAGAAACGATCATCATACTGATAGGGTCCATTCGGATGGTCTGAAACAGCTTGCTTAATGCCTGGAACACCATCGTGGGCAACATAAAAAAGATGGTATTTATTGCCCACTTTCGTCATATCGCCATCGATGTAATTTTTATTTGCTTTGGGGTATTGAAACAAAAGCTGTGGTTCCGATTCAAATGCTGTGAACTCCTTATTTAAGTAGGCATAATAGAGCTGATTCAGTCCATTGCCAAACCGCATCGTAAAATAGATCATCATCTTACCCGTACGATCATCATAGATGAGTTCAGGAGCCCAGAAGGCGCCTACATTTTCCCAACCTCGGAAGGCGTTCTCCAAGTAGAGTTCCGTATGGGTCCACTGGATTAAATCAGCCGATTTCATTAAGACTATACCCCGGTTGTTACCCCATCCAAATGCGACTCCATCGCGCTCCCATTCCGTATTTCTATACCCTTGCTTTTGTCCGTAGATATGTAAATCCGTCATGACCATATAAAAATAGCCATCTTTTCCGCGCATGATATAGGGATCCCGAATACCTTTCTGCTGTGCAATGCTGTCGCCAGCAATAATTGGTTTACCCTTATTGATATCGGTAAACGAATAGCCATCCTGACTGACCGCAACATATAGGCCATGGCTTTCATCCTTAAAATAAACCATCAGGTAAGCAGCCAGATCCGATTCCTTTACCTGTGCAAACAAATTATGCACAAATAGCATCAGGGTAATAAAAAAGAGCATGCAGATATTCATCTTATTTCGCAGACAATTTAATCAGCGTAAAGGAGTATGGTGCAAATGTTTGAACAAGCTTCTTACCATTGTATACAACCGTACTGTCTTTTGGACGAATATTTAAAGGTTCTTCCAGACTATTGCTCACATCAAGGTCTGCATTGGCCAGCGTAATAATCTGTGCCGTAGCATTCAGTTTTTTCTTCGAATCTACGTCAAGGTTCACTTTCATCGGCTTACTATTGTAATTGACTACTTTCACGATAAGCTGTTGCGCAGCGGCATCAAATACAGCAGAAGCATATAGGCTATCTTTGCCCGCTACGAATTCACCATCCCGTTTGATCGGAACAATGCTTGTCCCTTTATTGGTAGCATATAATTTTTGCACTTGGTAGCTCGGTGTTCCATATACCTGCAAGTTATCAACCCAAATTAAATCCGGTGACCATTGCCAGCCATCGACATGACCGAATAATGGCGCATAGGATGCCATTTCCACCACGTCGCCATTTCGTTCCAGACCCGTCATGAAAGCTGCCTCTGAGAGGGCCGCCTCCCAGGTACTTTTCCCAGGGCCGTTTGGTCGCGTGGTATGTGAAGCGTATTCCCCTGCGAAAATTTTCACCCCATTTCTAGGGTAATTATCATAACGATTGGCGCTCGACAGAAACCAGGAAGGTGGGCGGTAATAATGTTCATCTATGATATTGATATTCATCGCCCTCAGTTTATCATCTAAGAAGTCAAAGCGGTCTCCTTCGGGATCGGTACCCGAACTGGCAATAATTTTGATCTCTGGATGCTTTTCGTTTAACGCTTTCTTGAAGACGGTTAACCGTTCGATATATTGCGGGCCCCAATTTTCATTTCCAACCCCCAGCATCTCGAGGTGGAAAGGCTCAGGGTGCCCCATATCCGCCCGTAATTTTCCCCATTTTGTAGCTGTTGTGCCATTGGCAAATTCAATCAGATCCAAAGCGTCTTGAACATACGTATCCAGCCCATCTAAGGGTACCACTTCACCTGTATTAAATTGGCAGGCCATACCGCAATTGAGAATTGGTACCGGAGATGCACCAATATCTTCCGCCAGCAAAAAGTATTCATAAAATCCTAAACCGAAGGTCTGAAAATAATCTGGTGTCAGACGATGGCTAAACTCAGTATTCCAGCGGTTGATAATCAATTCCCTTTCCGTTATTGGTCCAACCGTTTTTTTCCATTGAAACCGATTGGCCAAATCTTTCCCTTCAACAATACAGCCGCCAGGAAAACGGATAAAGCCGGGTTTCATATCAGCAAGCATCTGAACCATATCTTTACGTAAACCCTTCGGTCTCCCTTTCCAGGTGTCTACTGGAAATAACGAAAGCATATCGACGTCTAACGTACCCATCCCTGTAAACCAAACATTTAATTTGGCTTTATCTGTCGTTTGGTTGGCAGGAAATTTGACTGCAGCTTCAGACCATGATCCGACGGATTCAAGAGGAAGTTCAGCTGCGCCAATAACCTTATTCTGTTGATCGAGCAGCTCAACATGGATTTTCATCCCCTTAGCTGCACTTTGGTATTGTACTGAGAACTCATATGTTGCGCCCGCTTTCACCCCCATTCCTCTAAAGCCTTCATTTTGTAGTCCTAATTTCAGATTAGCTGCATTGTGTATCCTTAAATAACGTTTGTTCCCTTTACGTTTGTCATCGTTTAGTAGCAGATAGGTTCCCTCAGGACCATTTTCGAGCTTTTTCCAGCCCATCCAAGGCTGATCAAACTCAAATGATCTATTCTTTACCAATTCAGCATAGATTCCCCCATCGGCACCAAGATTGATATCTTCAAAAAAGACGCCCCACATATGTGGCGATATGTTACCTGTAGGTTTATCCAATGCAATATTTAATGTTATCGGTGACTGTGCCATTACTGAGGAGCCCAAGCTCGCTAACAGTAACAGTATTGACACTACTCTTTTCATCGTATATGTATTTATTCAACAATAATTTATCATTTCAGGTTTTTACACCAGCTCTAACAGCATAAATAGGGTAACACGACACGACAACCCTATCAAAATTGGCTGTTATATTAATTCCAATACAATAACTGAAAATGCAGGAATGTCCACCTCAATGGTACCATTCACAACCTTTGCCTTATTGTACACAGCAGGTGCAATTGTTGCGGGTTTCTTGAAGGAATTATAATCGCGTAGGTTGTCCGCGGTAAGTATTCGACCCGTTACTTTTCCAGCTTTCACCGAACCCAAATCTACCTTTACCTTATTATTCTTTTTCGGATCAATATTTACCAAGGATATATGTGTGCGGCCCTGTTTGTCCTGTGATGCCGAAACCGACACGGCCGGAATTTTCTCCTGATTAAACTCAAAATCTGTCGATTGAAGGGTGATAGGAATTAACTTAGCATCCTGATGTACCTTATACATTTCCATCACATGATAAGTCGGCGTCAAAATCATATTCTTTCCTTCTGTCAGGATAACAGCTTGCAATACGTTCACGGCTTGGGCAAGATTGGCCATCTTCACCCGGCGAGCATGATTGTTAAAGATGTTGAGTGTCATTCCTGCAATCATGGCATCGCGCATGGTATTTTGTTGGTAGAGAAAACCCGGATTCGTACCAGGTTCTACCGCATACCAGCCGCCCCATTCGTCTACGATCAGATCCACAAGTCCTTTCGGATCGTATTTGTCCATAATGGCGATATTCTTTTCCACGAGCTCATTCATAAACCAAGCTGATTTCATGGTTTTAAAATACTCCTCCTCCGAATATTGCGTTGCAGAGCCCTTGTTATCCCAGTTGATCACTGCATAGTGATGAAGTCCCATGCCTTTCATCAAACCACTTGGAATTTTCTTCATCAAAGTCTCCGTCCAATTATAATCGGCACTATTGGCTCCAGAGGCGATCCGATACAAACCGCTTCCATTGGTCCAGTCCGACATAAACGTGGCGTACTTGCGGTAGATGTCTGTATAGTAATCGGCGGTCATATTTCCGCCACAGCCCCAGGCTTCATTTCCTACGCCCCAGAATTTCACCTTCCAAGGCTCTTGCCGACCATTTTTTCGTCGCCAATCCGACATAGGGCTCTCGCCTTTAAAATTCACATATTGAACCCAGTCGGCAAGTTCCTGCACCTCACCGCTCCCCACATTTCCCGCCAGATAAGGCTCTGCACCCAATAATTCACACATATTGAGAAAATCGTGTGTACCAAAAGAATTATCCTCTGTCACGCCGCCCCACCAATTGTTTACGATAGCAGGACGCTGGGCTTTGGGGCCAACGCCATCCTTCCAATGATACGTATCGGCAAAACATCCCCCAGGCCAACGTAAATTGGGAATGTTCAACTTCTTAAGGGCTTCGATGATATCTTTCCGGACGCCGTCAGCATGGGGAATCGAATCATTTTTCTCACCAACATAAAATCCATCATAAATACAGCGTCCCAAATGTTCGGCAAAATGGCCATAAATATGTCGACTTATAATCTGCTCCTGCTGAGGCATTTCCAATCTTACACTACTCTGTCCATACAGCAATCCAGTGGCCAGCGTAAAAACAACGCCTAATTTTAATCTTAGCTTCATCATATCGATTTTATTATTTCACACTGAATTGATAGGTTGTCTTTGAACTATATTTTTCGCCAGGTTTTAACACCGTTGATGCAAAACTGGGGTGATTTGGTGCATCTGGAAAATGTTGTGTCTCCAAACAGAAGGCAGAACGGAATGGATACACTTTTCCCTCTTTCCCTTTAGGATCCGAATCCTTCATAAAATTACCACTGTAAAATTGCAAGCCTGGTTCGGTTGTGTAGATGTCCATTTCAATACCTGTCTTGGTAGCATACACCTGTGCGACCTTCTGGAAACCATCCTTCTTGTTGAGTTCAAAATTATGGTCATAGCCTTTTCCGATCTTCAATTGGGCATTTTGATCTTCAATACGAGCACCAATACGTGTTGGTTTTGTAAAATCGAATGCTGTGCCCGCGACAGGCAAGCTCTTTCCTGTTGGGATCAAGGTATTATCAACTTCGGTAATTGCCTTTGCATCAATTTGAAGTTCATGATCCAAAATAGAAGAATCTCCGGCCCCATTGAGGTTAAAATACGCGTGGTTGGTCAGATTTAAGACCGTCTCTTTATCTGTTGTCGCCTGATAGGCTATAGCCAAAGCACCATTGTCCTCCAGGGTATAAGTAACCTCCATCTTGACCGTTCCGGGATAGCCCGCTTCTTTATCAGGTGAGGTATAGGCTAATGTGATTGATGTATTAGTGCTACTAACTACATCCCACACTTTATTGTAAACGCCATTGGTACCGCCATGAAGTGAATTCTCGCCATCATTCTTTTCCAGTGCATACACTTCACCATTCAGTTTAAATGATGCTTTCCCGATCCGGTTACCATAACGTCCTACAATGGCGCCGTAAAAATTATTATAGTTATCCTTGTATTCTTTGGCCGAATCATAGCCCAAAATCACATCAGTCGCTTTACCGTTCTTATCTGGGACTTTTAAACTCACCAGACGCGCGCCATAATTTGTCAACGTAATGGCGAGTTTGTCATTCTTGAGCTGGAACAGTTTAACTTCTTTACCATCAATCTGGCTGTCGAAAGCTGGGCTGGAAGTAGAATCAGCCATCGTTGCTGCTTGCTTACGTTGAGTTGATGAAGATTGGCAGCCATAAGCCAATGAAGCACAAGTCAACAAACCAATAATAATTTTCTTATTCATCTGTAATTAAGTTTTACCCCATCGGTCTGATGGAGGTTTCCTAATTTTCATTAGGAATGGTTCATAATTTTTTAATTATTCAAATGGCAACATTTCTACCAAAAACGCACGTAGATAGCGGTCACCAACAATAAAGTCACAACAATTAATGCCAATACGGATGGTTCCACTTTAAACATCGATCGATCCAATACAAAAGCTTTTGGATTAACCTTTGGTCCAAATAAGCTCACAGCAATCATAGCGATCATCGTAAACACAAATGCGAGTCCCATACATATCTGGAATGGTATTTCATAAACGCCCGCTTTGTTGAGATATGCCGTATAGATCCATGTCTCTGGTCCGAAAACTTTTGTTGCAAACTCATTGAAAAATATCGACAATGCAAATCCCGTAACAAGGCCTGTAATAGCGGCTGCACCCGTCGTCCTTTTCCAAAACATCCCCAACAAAAACATCGCAAAAACACCCGGACTGATAAAGCCTGTATATTTTTGGATAAAAGTAAATCCTCCGGCGCCACCGATGCCCAGTGCATCATTCCAGGTAAATAAAACAGAAAGTAGAATAGAGATCACGATAGTTATCTTTCCAACCCAGACCATTTTTGCTTCGCTAGCATCTTTATTGATGTATTTTTTAAAGATATCCAATGTAAAGATCGTTGCGATACTATTTGCCTTTCCGGCCAATCCCGCCACAATAGCCGCTGTGAGCGCCGCCAGTGCAAGTCCTTTCATTCCATTTGGCAGATAGCCCAATATTGCCGAGTACGCATTATCAGCATGAAACACCCCTCCAGGAGCCATTTCTTGTTGCAACGCCCCGTTTTTATAGAGTACATAAGCAGCAATTCCGGGAAGCATAACGATAATCGGCATAAACAATTTTAGAAATCCCGCAAAAAGAATCCCAGTGCGTGCCGTCTTTAGATCGGCTCCCAAAGCGCGTTGTGTGATGTACTGATTACAGCCCCAGTAATTTAGGTTGACAATCCAGATTCCGGCAAGGTACATCCCTATTCCAGGCAGCATCAGATACTTATTGATATCTTCCTGACTGGCTCCTGGCCCTGGTTTATCGACAAATAGGTTAAAATGCTCCGGAGAATCTTCCATCAGTTTATTAAATCCCGCTAAGGCATCCTGTCCTAAACCAAAATGTTCACTGACCAAGGTCAATGCCACATAGGTGGTCGCTATACCGCCAATAATTAATACAACAACCTGAATGACATCTGTAAAACCAATAACACGCATTCCCCCCAGCGTAATGATGACGGCAAATACAGCTAAAGCAACTGTAATGGTGTGGAAGCTGTCGCCACCTCCGGCCATACTCGAAATGGCGATTGCCCCGAGATACAGAATAGATGTCAGATTGACAAAAACATACAAAAACAACCAGAAGATTGCCATGATAAGACTCGTCGTTTCATTGTATCGGTTGTTCAAAAACTGAGGCATCGTGAAAATCTTGTTTTTCAGATAGACCGGAATAAACCAAACCGCAACAATAATTAACGCTACCGCAGCAATAAGCTCGTAAGCGGCTACAGCAATACCGACCTCAAATCCATTACCGCTCATGCCTATAAACTGTTCAGCAGAAATATTCGATGCGATCAACGAAGAGCCTATGGCCCACCAGGTCAGTGATCCTTCCGCCAGAAAGTAGTCCTTGCTGCTGCTTAAACTATTCGTCTTTTTACGATAAATCCAGTAGCCATAGCCGGCTACAATAAAGAAGTAAATTACGAAGATGATGTAATCTACCGTTGCAAATTTTTCCATATTTCCCAAATTGGTTATTATCAATAAGCCATCTATACCCGAAGAGCAGGTATAAATGGCTTAGTTTATTATTTACTCAGTAAATAATAAAGTTCATTCCATTTCAATTGATCTTCGAGTTTCGCTACCGTAGTATCCTCGTCGATCAATACATATTCCAGTCCGGCAATACGTGCAAAATCTTCCAGGTATTCGGGTGTTAAGCTCAAGCTGTAGGCAGTATGGTGCGCACCACCGGCCACAATCCAGGCACTGCAACCTGTTTTCATATCGGGCAGCGGTTTCCATAACACCCGTGCGACAGGAAGCTTAGGTAATTCTTCTTCTACAGCAACACCTTGCACTTTGTTCACGATCAAACGGAAACGCGTTCCCATATCGACCAAAGAAGCATTCAATGCATCTCCGCTCTGGCCATTGAAAACCAAGCGGGCAGGATCTGCCTTGCCACCAATTCCTAGCGGATGTACTTCTATACGTGGTTTTCCAGTTGCTAAAGCCGGATCCACTTCCAACATGTGTGAGCCAAGTACCATGGGATTCTGCGGATCGAAATGATAAGTGTAGTCTTCCATAAATGCGGTCGTTCCCGGTAATCCTGCTCCCATAACTTTACAAGCACGTACCAAAGCCGGGATCTTCCAATCCCCTTCACCGGCAAACCCATACCCCTCCGCCATTAAACGTTGCACTGCCAAGCCCGGAAGTTGTACCATACCATGGAGATCCTCAAAAGTATCGGTAAAACCTTTAAAGTCTCCTTGTTCCAAAAACTTACGTAGGCCAATTTCTATCTTAGCAGCTTCGATGAGGTTAGCACGATATTTACCGCCCGCTTTCACATTTTCCGCCAGTTCATAAGTTGCTTCGTACTCCGCTAATAATGCCGCGATTTCCGCTTCAGTACTCGCATTGATCACCTCCACTAGATCACCAATGGCATAGGTATTTACAGCGAAACCAAATTGCGACTCTGCCTCTACTTTATCACCATCTGTAACAGCCACATAGCGCATGTTATCGCCAAAACGTGCAAACTTAGCCCCCTGCCAGTCATGCCAGCCTGCGGCTGCACGCGCCCAAACATTAATCCGTTCCAACACTTCCGAATCTTGCCAATGCCCGGTAACAACTTTACGGCTTATTTTTAAACGGCTAACGATATGTCCAAATTCACGATCCCCATGCGCACTTTGGTTGAGATTCATAAAATCCATATCGATGCTATGCCATGGGATATCCTGGTTGTACTGCGTATGCAGATGCAACAATGGCTTTTGCAACGCTTTTAGTCCTCTGATCCACATCTTTGCAGGCGAAAAGGTATGCATCCAGGTAATGACCCCAATACAATTTTTTTCACTATTGGCGGCTGCCAATGTTGCATAAATCTCGTCTGTATTTTTTACGATCGGTTTATATTTTACCGCTACTGGAATCGCCGCTTGGGTATCTAAATAATTGGCTATTTCCTCAGCATGTAGGGCCACTTGTCGCAAGGTTTCTTCACCATATAGGTCTTGGCTTCCCACGACAAACCAGACCTCAAGCTCTTTTAAATTGATATTCATGTTAAATTGTAGTTTTTGCTATAGATTTTTTATTGAAAATTATTGACCATAATAGGCATTGGTCCCATGCTTCCGCTCGTAATGCTTTTTGATCAGCGCAGGCTTTAATCGAGGTGCATTCGGGTTGATCTGTTCGGTCAACCAAGCCATTTTAGCCACCTGTTCCAACACCGCACTGTTATAGACAGACTTTATTCCGGTTTTACCCCAGGCAAACGGCGCGTGGTTGCCAACCAGAATCATTTCCACTTCTTTATAGTCCAGCTTATTTTCGGTAAAGTGATTGATAATCTGAAACCCGGTTTCATGTTCGTAGTTTCCGGCAATCATCTCATCGAGCATAGGTGGTGCACAGGGAATATCGACGGTCAAATGATCGGCATGTGTCGTTCCGAAAATGGGAATATCCCGTTGTGCCTGTGCCCATGCTGTCGCATAGGTAGAATGCGTATGGGTGATCCCACCGATTTCCTTCCAATGTTTATACAGTAGCGCATGAGTTTTCGTATCTGATGATGGCCGAAGATTACCCTCAACCACATGACCATCAAAGTCTACAATGACCATCTGTTCCGGTGAAAGCTCCTCGTAAGGAACACCACTCGGTTTGATGGCAAAAACTTCCTGACGACGGTCGACAACGCTCACATTTCCAAATGTAAAAAGCACCAATCCCAGCTGGGGCAATTGCATATTGCAATGGTAGGCTTCTTCTTTAATTGAATTATACATGATTAAAATTTGAATGGTTAAACAGTAATGGCGAGCGATTTCTTTCCTTCGATGAAAGCTCCCAACGCTTTGTAATGTGCATAGCGTTCGGCATAGATGGTTACCCATTTTTCCTCAGGGATATAGGTTCGTTCAAACCCCTGCCCCATTGCCTTCATGGCATCCTCGACCCGGTCATATAAACCCGCTGCTGTTGCGGCAAACATAGCTGCGCCGATAGCGCAAGTCTGTTCACTTTTATGAATTCGGATAGGCATATTCATCACATTGGCCATCATTTGCATGATAAAAGGTGATTTTTTGGCGACTCCGCCTAAACCGATCAAGCCTTTTACTGGAATACCCTGTTCCACAAAACGGTCTACAATAGCCTTTGCGCCGAAACAAGTCGCTTCGACAATCGCTCTGAAGATTCGCGGCGCATCTGTTCCGAGGTGCAAGCCTGTAATCGCTCCTTTCAAGGATTGATCCGCATCTGGAGTTCGGCGGCCATTGAGCCAATCCAAAGCTAATTCAGATGTTGCGTTTACGGGAAGTAATGCAGCCTGCTCACTTAGACTGACCAATAGTTTCTCTTCCAACGTTGCGATCAACTGTTCGCGCGTTCGTTCATCGATCTCTTCGACATCTTGTATCAAATTTTTCGTTGGCCATAGCAACACCTGTTTCAGCCAGGCGTAAGCATCTCCAAATGCCGACTGACCAGCTTCCATACCAATCATTCCCGGTATAATGGAACCGTCTACCTGACCACAGATTCCCCTGACCAACGTATGCTGTACCTCCTCTTTTGGAGCAACTAACATATCACAGGTTGATGTCCCCATCACCTTACTCAGATAATAGGGCTCAATTTGTCCTCCAACTGCCCCCATGTGGCAGTCAAATGCACCTACACCAACAACAACTGATGTTGTAAGACCTAATCGTTGCGCCCATTCTCCCGAAAGCTGACCTGCGGATTGATCAGCAGTGTATGTTTCGGAAAACAAACGATCAACCAAACCATCCAACAAGGGGTCAAGTGTCGAAAAGAAAGAATTCGGAGGTAGGCCGTCAAATTCTTCGGACCACAGCGATTTATGACCCGCTGAACAAACCCCACGCTTCATAGCAGATACCTGGGTTCCTCCAGTCAATAGAAAAGGAATATAATCACAATGCTCCACCCAACTATAGGTGGCGGCACGGACCTTTTCATCAGCCCGAAATACATGGAGTAATTTGGCCCAGAACCATTCCGAAGAGTATACGCCACCTACATACTTCAAATAATCCACCGAACTATTTTGATTGTGCAGGTTAATTTCTTTGGCCTCTCCAACAGCTGTATGATCTTTCCATAAAACAAACATGGCATTGGGGTTGTCTTTAAACTCGTCCAACAACGCCAATGGAACCCCGGCTGCGTTTACGGCAACTGGAGTAGATCCCGTTGTATCCACGGAAATTGCTTTTACAGCCGCGCCAATATTGTCGATTTCCGATTTGAGCAAACAATCTTTTATTGTCGCTTCCAAGCCTTCGATATAATCCAACGGGTGTTGCCTAAACTGATTTAAAGCAGCATCACAATACTCCCCTCTTTTCCAACGCGGGTAGTAAAATACAGAAGAAGCTATTTCCTCGCCATTGTTAGCATCAACCAATACCGAACGGACCGAATCACTTCCATAGTCCACCCCAATGACATACGATTTATTCATTTTTGCTGAATTTGGTTTATAACTTATAATTGTCTCTAACGCCTTATTTTTCAATATCCCCCTTTTTGAAGTTCGTCTTGAAAAAATAATTAGTGTCAAATAAACATTTATTTTTTTAAATATGAAAGAAAATTTTCATATTTAAAAAATAGAGCTAACTTCATAGCAGCAAATTATGGTTAACCCTAATTCCTGATATAGGCGTATAAAAGCCTTTTAAAGGGATATATCAGACAATTATTATACTTATTTTTAGCTATTTACTTTTTTACATAGTTTTGCTCATGGAATAAATGGGATGAAGTCAGATAAAAGATAAAACGATAGACGATGGAATATTATAAAAAAGATTCAGGGATCCTTTTGGCAGTAGACTGCATCATATTTGGATTTAACGGCGAATCCCTTGAAGTACTTTTAATTAAACGTGATTTCGAACCAGAAAGAAATAAATGGAGTCTGATGGGTGGGTTCGTTCAATCCGACGAAAGTCCGGAAGAGGCGGCGAGCCGAGTACTCAAACAGTTAACAGGACTCGAAAATGTATACATGGAGCAATGCAGTGTATTCGGCGAACCTAATCGGGAACCTAGCGACCGGGTTGTCAGTATCTGTTATTTTGCATTGATTGATACACAGCAATATAAACATATCCTAAGCGACGATTACGAAGCCCAATGGTTTCCATTACGGGAGCACCCAACACTGATCTTCGATCATGATCAGATGATCGCTTCTGCACAGCACCGTCTACGCATGAAAGCAGCTTTGTATCCGATATTATTTGAACTACTGCCCGAGAAATTCACGATTCCCCAGATTGCAGCACTTTATGAGGGTGTTTACAATATCGAGTTGGATAAGCGCAATTTTAGCCGAAAACTGCTTTCCTCAGACCTCATCATCAAACTGGAGGAAAAGGATAAGGAAAATTCAAAAAAAGGGGCCTACTATTTCAAACTAAACACGGCGATCTATAAAGAAAAGATCATGTCCTTTTTACGGTATTTGCCAAGTTGGTCGATCGAATCATAATAAAGTGACGGAAAATCAGGTATGTATTGGAATATATTTCACTTAACATTTTCGTTTTTTCAATAATTCCTTATATTTATCACAGGTATATCCTAGTTTTACAATTAGGATAAGCTAGATTAACGCATTTTATAAAATAAACAACATGAGCAAATTGAGATTAGCATTTATATTCTTTACGATTTTATTTATTTCATCGCATACGTTATTGGAGGCACAAACTCCTGCTGCGGCTCCCGCCACTACAGCAGCACAACAGGATAATGCATTCAAGTACAGTCCGGATGGATTAAAGAAAGGAAGTTTGGCAAATCAATTTGACCACCTGAATTATATTTCGAAAAACAATTATGATTTCAAGATGGTGCGAAAAACCAATCTGGATATTGTGAAACGAAATGTCATAGATACCGTAGCAAAACTCCACAAGGAAATCAGCTCTTTAAAATCATCTTCAAGCAACTATACATCCAATACCAAAAATTTGCAAGATTCTATTCAGGTTTTAAAAGATCAGCTGGCACAGGAGAAGGAAAAAACAGAAAGTTTCTCTTTTTTGGGCATCAATACCTCTAAAACTTTTTACAATACTGTTGTCTGGACGATTATTGCGGTATTGGCGGCAGCAGCATTTATCTTTTTATTTTCTTATCGGAAAGCGAAAGTGGACACGGTGGAATTCCAAAAAACAGCCGAACAATCGCAAGAAGAATTCGCTACGTTCCGCAAAAAATCCATGGAAAAAGAACAGCTGCTCAAGCGTCAGTTGCAAGACGAACTAAACAAAAAAATATAGCCCTGCTTTTCATTAAAATCGCAGATTTATTTTAATCGACCTGTAACGACTCCTTGAGGCACTCCGTTACAGGTCGATTTTATTTCATCATGTTCCATTCCTAAAAACAAACAAAATATTCAACGAAGTAAAGCTGTAAACTTCAAAAATACCTAGCCGAATAAAAGAGAAAAACTATATTTGCAGGTATAGAAATCGAAACATACAGAATTACAATAGATAACATTTTGACCTACATTAATAAAATTGTAATTTAATTGC
>JBMAAL010000036.1:0-53062 GCA_050281725.1 Sphingobacterium sp.
TATTTCACTGTTTCGTAAGCCCAATGATATCTTGTTAAAAGGAACTTTATCCAACGAAAATGGAGAAATTGTGTTGTTTGCGATACCCGAGGGGAAGTACAGTCTACAGGTATCCACGGTGGGTTATGCTACTTATCGTTCTAGAGAAATGGTTCTGAGTGCGGGTGATTTCAAGGTGCTGGATACGATTCGTTTACAGCTGGAAAGTAAAGTGCTGGGTGAGGCACAGGTGATTGGCAAGAAGCCATTAATTGAAAGTCACCTTGATAAAATTGTGCTCAATGTCGAGAACAGTATTTTGGCAACCGGAAATAACGCATTGGAACTCTTGCAAAAGGTTCCAGGGGTAACTTTAGACAACAAAAAGATCAATCTACGAGGAAAAAGTAATGTGATTATCATGATTGATGGTAAGCCTACTTATCTTTCTGCAGATGAAGTGTCGCGTTTATTAGAAAATACGGCTTCAAATGCAATAGCTTCGATCGAAGTACTCACCAATCCCCCCGCAAAATATGATGCGGCGGGTAATGCAGGAATTATTAATATTAAGACAAAGAAGAATACGCAATTTGGAAGTAATGTAAGTTTAAACCTCAATTTAGGGCAGGGTAAATATACAAAGGCTGATGCTGGCTTTCTCATAAACCATCGTAACAATTGGGTGAACTTATTTTCTTCCTATAACTATGCAAATGCCTTAGGCTTTAATGATTTAGATATCGATAGGGCAGTAGATACCAAAACCGGGACGACTTTTTTCAATTCAGATTCTTATTCGAAATTCCGCTATCGTGGCCATAATTTCAAATTTGCTGCAGATTTTAATCTGGGGCAACAGGAGGTCATTGGATTTGTGGTCAATGGGAATGTAAGCAATGGTCATTCAACACGGGAGGGAAGCAATCTGATTGCCTCTCAAAAAGGAAAGCTTGATTCGATAGTATTAGGAAGTAATTTGTCAGATTTTAAATACCATTACCTTACTTATAATCTGAATTACAAAAAGACATTTGATACCTTAGGGACTGAATTGACATTTAACGGGGATTATTCATATTCGAAAAATAATGACAATAGCACTGTAGGAAACCATTTTTTGGACGCAAATTGGGAAGAATTTAAATCACCGAATATTTTCCGGAATGATATGCTTTCTAAGACAAAAATATTAGTTTTTAAAACAGATTTTGTGCATCCTTTTAATAAAACGACGAAACTTGAGGCGGGGTTAAAATATAGCCGCGTAAAAACAGATAATAATTTGTTGTACGAAGATCAGGATCAGCAAGGCGAGTTTGTGCAAAATAATGGTCAAAGTAATCAGTTTTTGTATAATGAAAATATAGCTGCAGCTTATTTCAGCCTAAATAAATCGTTCGGAAAGTTTTCGGTACAAACTGGACTGCGTGTTGAAAATACGAGCTCCCTAGGAAACTCGGTGACGCTTGGGCAACAAACAAAACGTACCTATACCGATTTTTTTCCATCAATATTTGTACAGCAACAGATTAATGATAATCACAAGCTTGGTGCGAGTTATAGCAGACGTATTGACCGCCCTGATTATGGATCATTGAATCCCTTTGTGTATTATTTGGATCAATACACGTATCAATATGGCAACCCTTATTTAAATCCGCAATATACCAATTCGTATGAAGTAAATTATACCTTTAAAGATCGCTATTTACTGAGTTTGGGCTACAAGAGGACCAACGATGCAATCACGCAGGTCATAGAAAGCAATTCAGGGACCAAAGCTATTGCACAGACAGATCGAAATCTGGCTTATTTTGATTATTACAACATGAATGTCAATATACCAGTTAAGCTTTTTAAATGGTGGAGTATGGCTAACAATGTCAGTGCTTTTTATAATAAGTTTAGTTTTGATGAGCACTCCGGAGCGCAACGCCAATTGGAAAAGTTATCGTTCCAGGTAAGTTCCAACCATGATATCCGAATTGGGGAAACAACAAACCTGGAGCTGACGGGCAATTATTTCTCGCCAGCAGTTTATGGCGTATTTAGTTTTCAGTCTTACTATGGCATTGATCTAGGTGCTGGTAAAACATTTCTTGACAAAAAATTGAATGTGAAGTTGGCTGTAAATGATGTCTTGAATACAAGAGGACAGCGTAGATTGTCGAGTTATCAAGAAAATGGATACTATCGTATACGGAATGCATATGATAGTCGGGTTATCCGATTGTCTGTTTCTTATCGTTTTGGTAATATGAATATTAAGTCAGTCAATAAAAAGGGGGGTAATAATGACGAAGATAATCGATTAAAAAAATAGGAGCTACTGTTGTTAGGGGAAGTAAGGAGTAAGAGATGGCGACCGTTTCCCTAAAACAAAAAGAGCCGGCAATTGCCGGCTCTTTTTGTTTTAGGGAAGTTATCTTAACTTAAAAATAAGATCTCTCTCAATTTTGGAAGAGGCCATTTTTTGTCATCAACAATTTTCTCCAATTTGTTGACATGATAACGGATCACATCGAAATATGGTTTAACCGATTCATCGTAAGCGATTGATCTTTCACGTACGTCATCAATTTGGTTTGCTTTTTTACGTTCCTGACGCATTGCTTCAGCTTGCTCCAAGATGGTATTTACGTGTGTTGAAATACGTTCTACAAAGTTCAATTGAGAGCTGAATGCTGCCTGCGCTAGACCAAGGTCTTTTAATCCTTTGACATTTTCAATCAATTCGTTTTGATAAATGAAACATGCAGGAGCAATTTGGTTGTTAACCATCTCTTCGATGACACGTGCCTCAATTTGTAATTTTTTATAGAAGTTTTCAAGCAAGATTTCGTGGCGAGCTTCTGATTCACGTTTGGTATAAATACCTAGTGATTCAAACAGGGCTAAAGATTCTTCTTTTACATAAACATCTAGTGCTTTAGGTGTCGATTTGATGTTAGAAAGACCACGTGCTTCGGCTTCTTTTTCCCATTCTTCGCTGTATCCATTGCCTTCAAAACGGATAGCTTTTGAATCTTTGATGTATTTGCGGACAACATTTAAGATCGCAAGATCTTTTTTGGTACCTTTTTTGATTTGTTTATCTACTTCAGTTTTGAACTCGATCAATTGTGCTGCAACGATTGCATTCAACACGGTCATTGGTAAAGCAGAGTTTGCAGAAGAACCAACAGCGCGGAATTCAAACTTGTTACCTGTAAAGGCAAATGGTGAAGTACGGTTACGGTCTGTATTGTCCAATTTTAATTCAGGAACTTTAGGAATACCATGCCATAAGTTTGCTTCTGCTTTTACTTTTTTAGCAACACGTGCAGATTCAACTTCTTCCAAAAGCTCATCCAATTGAGAGCCTAAGAAAATTGAAATAATTGCTGGAGGAGCCTCATTTGCACCCAGACGGTGATCGTTGCTTGCACTAGCGATAGAAGCGCGCATCAAATCAGCGTATTCATAAACAGCTTTGATGGTATTGACAAAGAAAGTCAAGAACATCAAATTGTTTTTAGGTGTTTTTCCAGGAGATAATAAATTTACACCGGTATTTGTGATTAAAGACCAGTTGTTGTGTTTACCAGATCCGTTGACACCAGAGTATGGTTTTTCATGCAACAATACTTTGAAGTTGTGTCTTAAAGCAACTTGTTCCATGACATTCATCAACAATTGGTTGTGGTCGATAGCCAAGTTGATTTCTTCGTACATTGGAGCACATTCAAATTGAGAAGGTGCAACTTCATTGTGACGAGTCTTTAAAGGAATACCTAATTTTAAAGCTTCATTTTCCAAATCCACCATGTAAGCTAATACGCGCTCTGGAATCGCACCAAAATAGTGGTCTTCCAATTGTTGGCCTTTTGCCGACATGTGGCCAAATAATGTACGGCCAGTTAACTGAAGATCTGGACGAGCATTATATAAGGAAAGGTCAACCAAGAAATACTCCTGTTCAATACCGAGAGAAGCGTTTACTTTAGTGACCGATTTATCAAAATATTGAGCAACATCTGTTGCCGCTTTATCTACAGCGTTGATGGCTTTCAATAAAGGAGCTTTATAGTCTAACGATTCACCCGTATAGGAAACAAAAACTGTTGGAATACATAAAGTTTTACCAGCACCTGTTTCGTAAATGAATGCAGGAGAAGATGGATCCCAAGCTGTATAACCTCTAGCTTCGAACGTGTTACGGATACCACCATTTGGGAAAGAAGATGCATCGGGCTCTTGTTGAACTAATGCGTCAGCAGTAAATTTTTCAATGGCTTCACCGTTTTCGTCTGGCTCAAAAAAAGCATCATGTTTTTCAGCAGTCGAACCTGTCAAAGGTTGAAACCAGTGTGTGTAGTGAGAAACGCCGTGGTTAAGTGCCCAAGTTTTCATGGCTTGTGAAATGTGTTCAGCCAAATCTCTTGAAATAATCTGTCCCTCTTCAATGGATGCAACTAACTCCTTGTATGAGTTTTTAGGAAGGTAGTCTTTCATTTTGTTTACGGAAAAAACATTCTTTCCGTAGATGTCAGTTGCTTTTTTAGTTTCAACTTTTTCAAATGAAGCAATTTGGCGTGAGCCTGCTGCTTCTACTGCTTTGAATCTTAGGTTCGACATTTGTATTTTGTAGTTAAATTACAGTTTTGTTGATTTTGTTTTTCAAAAATATTGTGTTTTTATTGAAAACTGAAATTTTTTTTGATGTTTTTTGTGAAATAATTTGAAAATTATGGTTTTTGGCTAATAAAAAAGGTGTGATTTGTATAAATCACACCTTTTTTATTGTTTTGTGTTATAATTCGAATCCCCAGTCTATTCCTTTTTCGGTGGCAGGTACTCCTTTCTTCATCCAAGCAGGAGCGGGGGCACCTTTTAGGAAATGATCGAAGAATTGCTGTTCGCGAATTTGTATATCCTTACGGTTTTGTCGAAGTATGAGGTTATGTTCATCACCATTATAATTCAGCATCCATACGGGTTTGTTTAATCGGCGTAACGCAGTAAACATTTCAATGCCTTGATACCATGGCACCGCCCCGTCGTTGTCATTAGCCATAATGACAACAGGAGTTTTAACTTTATCCAAATGGAATAAAGGTGAATTTTCGATGTATAGTTCCGGAGCTTCCCACAGGGTTTTTCCGATGCGGCTCTGTGTATGTTCGTATTGGAACTGACGGGACATACCACTTTGCCAGCGTATTCCGCCATAGGCAGATGTCATGTTGACGACAGGAGCACCAGTCCAGGCAGCAGCGTACATATTGGTCCGCGTAATGAGGTGAGCAACTTGATAACCGCCCCAACTTTGACCCTGTATTCCCATCTTTGTGCTATCAACCCATGCATTCTGAGCGAGGTATCTCATCCCGGAATTGATGTATTCTTCAGCTGATTTACCCGGATGACCTGTTTTGTAGCTTATATTTGGCGCAAATACCAGGTACTCGTTACTTACAAAGTAGGGGATGTTCAAACGTGACGGCGTAGGAGCAGGCGGTTGATACGTATATAATCCATCTGAAAGCTTTTCATAAAAGTAAGCTATAATGGGGTATTTTTTTGCAGGATCAAAATTTTCTGGTTTATAAAGAATTCCCTCAGCCTGATTTCCTTCGGGCGTTGTCCAATGAACAAGCTCTGCTGTTCCCCAATTGTAATTAGCCTGTTGCTGATTAATATTGGATAGTTGTAATTCGTCTTTGAACTTTATGGTATTGGTGTAGATATTAGGCGAATTAATATAATCCTCTTTACTATACAATATCGTTTGTTGATCTGCCGAAGAGCTGATATTCTTGAAAGTTTTTGCCTCCACCAAAAGACTTTTAGGATCGTTATGCTGCCCCTTGAACTGGTAGAAACCAGATTCTTTGGTTTTATTATCAAAGGAAGTTAGAAAACCACCCTTTTTATAGTCGAGTGTTGTGGCTTGTTCGCGATCTTCTTCTCTTTTTAAAGGCAAGTAGCGGAAAGTTGTCTGCGATGCAGCTCCATAGCCGTTGGTCAAGATGGATTTGTTGGAACCGTCCAAGCTAAAATACCAGATATCATACCTCGAATTAACGTAAATCCCTTTAAAGTCCGGACTCCATGCGGCCATGCCATATCCTTGCGCGGCAGTAGGCATATCATTTTCCTCGTCGGCAAAGGACGCCGGTATGCCGTCATTTAGCACTGTCTTTTTCTTTGAACTAACTTGATAGGAATTCCAGGTACCTTTATCTTGGTCGAAATATACGATGTATTTTGCGTCAGGACTTAAGATTGCATTTCCCGAAAAGTTTGAAAGGATCAACTCTCTATTTCCTGTTTTTGTCGAAACCAGATAGATGTCGTCTCTTGTACTGCCTTCCCATTGACTTGCGATGCGTTTGCCAAAATCAGTGCGCGCTAAGATGTACTCTTCATTTCCGTCAGGCGTTGTTGATGCTGAGTTGAATGTCTGGTCTGTAAGCGGAATAATATTGCGATTGTATTTGGGGTAAATAACCGCTAAGAAATTTCTTGCAAGGTCTTTCTTTAAATTGACCAACTGCATTGGCTGTAAATAATCGTCTTGCCAGTTCCAAACGTCTACTTTAGCATGCTCAAAATCAACCAAAGTGGTGTCTCTGACACGCGGTATTGGCGCTATGCCAAAAAATAACTTCTCCCCATTTTTGCTGAAACGGATATCTCCATCCCCACTAACGGCCCAGTTCTTAGGTATACCATTGCTCGTTTTTGTTGCGAGGTATTGGGCTGTATCTATACCATTGGCATAGTAATATAGATTGTAATTTTTTAGCAATGCCTTTTCATTGGAGAGATCCCCTAGGTAAGCGAGCTGATTGCCTGATTCATCAAATTTGAAATTTTTATAATTACCTTTTCCATTTGATATCTTTTTGAGCTTTTTAGTTGCTATTTCGTAGAGGTAGACTCCAGATTCTTTTGATAGGCTATCTTTTGAGTCTGTCTTTTTTGAAAAAGCAATTTTTGATCCATTTTTATTCCATTCGTATTGATCTACAGATGAAAATTGCACCGAATCACCAGAATTTAGATCATATAAAGCAAGCGTTGCCACTGTTTTTTTCTTTTTATCGCTGCCTTTCTTTGCTTGTGTGGCATCAGTAGCCGTTTTTGAATCAGATTTTTCATTTATTTCTTTGTCGAAAAGAAAAGAGACGAAGTTGTTGTTTTGATCAGCAATTTTATAGGATTTTACCTGCGCAAATTTCACAAGGGATGACGTTGTTACATTGTAGATTGCCAATGAATCTTTTGGGAGATCTTCGGCTTTCTTCTTTTTGATCTTGGCTTCGCGGGTTACGGCAAATGGCGCTTTGACCAAACTTAACAAATGATTTTCGGTATCTGTCAGTTTTCCATTATACCCACGCGGAATTTGAATGATTTCTTTGTTCTCTTTGGTTTTGAGATAAAGCTGATTGTCGCCTTCTTGTGGAACGACTTGGAATAGGACAAATTTTCCCGATTTACTGATATAGGGTGATGATACACTTTGCCAACTATCATATACCGTATGATCCAATGGTTTCTTTTGCGCATGGGCAGCGAATGCAGCCAGAAAACAAAATGGAATACAGATACTTTTCTTATTCATATTTTTAAACCTTTTTGTTGCAATTTATTCATAAAAAATAAATAAACATCGATTTTTTGGTATATTCATTGTTACGTAAACATAAAAAACTGGTTATGAAATCATCATCCGCTGTTATTATTTCGATTATAATGGGCGTTGTGCTCTTGCTCGGCACCTGGATATTGGGTACAGCTTATCGCTATAAGTTTAAATCGACGCAGACAATCACTGTTAATGGTAATGCCAAAAAAGATTTTGAATCCGATTTAGTCAAATGGAGTGCTACTTTTAGCCGAAAGAATTATGAATTGAGTGCTGCTTCAGCACAATTGGCTACCGATCGAGATTTGGTGCGGGATTTTTTAGTACAACAGGGGGTTAAGGCTGACGAAATCCGTTTCGAGGCCGTTAATATTGCCAAAGACTTTGAATATCATACCGATGGAAAAGGGAATGGTTATAATACTTTTTCTGGTTATACCTTATCGCAGGCCGTGAGTGTCGAATCAAAAGACTTAAATAAAGTTGACAATGCCTCAAGAGAAATATCGACATTAATTTCCAAAGGGATAGAACTTAGCTCCAGTACCCCTAACTACTATTACTCCAAGTTAGAGGATCTAAAGCTGGAACTTATTTCACAGGCTTCAAAAAATGCACATCAACGTGCAGACAATATAGCAAAGGAATCGAATGCCGGATTGGGTAATCTGGTAAAGGCCGATCTGGGAATTTTTCAGATAACGGGACAAAACGACAACGAAGAGTACTCTTCAGGTGGTGCATTTAATACAGCCTCGAGAAAAAAAACAGCTAATATCACGGTTAAAGCAAGTTTTTTGAGTAACTAATGAAAAATTATTTGACTGAATCTCAGTTCTATATTGGTTTTGATTGAAAATTTATTCAAAAAATTTTCTCCTTTTCAATAAAAAACCTACTTTTGCATCATCCCAAACGGATATGCCCGGATGGCGGAATTGGTAGACGCGCTGGTCTCAAACACCAGTGGGAAACCGTGCCGGTTCGACTCCGGCTCCGGGTACTGAAAGTCTCTTTACGATATGTAAAGAGGCTTTTTTTTTATACACCTATGTTTTTCTGACCTGGAGATTTCGACAATACCCCGATAATAACTTATCGAGATAGACAATAAAACGGATATCTCCTAATACCAACGTATGCCTAATACCAATTTTCAAGCGGTTTTTAGACAGTGATTAGTCACTGTTTGTTCAATTGTCACTGAGCAAATACTGAACGAGCACTGAACAAGCACTGAACAAGCAGTGTCTAAAGTGCTAATCAGATTGCTTTTTGATCCGAATTTGCTGCAGCTATAGCTTGTTCTTTGGTGTTTCTTCGCTTATTGTAGGGACTTTCATTAGGCCTTCCTGGGTATTCGTTCGCTATTTCTTTGGTGTTTCTCTGGTATTTCTTTGGTGTTTCTTTGGTGTTTCTCTGGTCTTTCTTTGATGTTTCTCTAGTATTTCTTTGATGTTTCTCTGGTATTTCTTTGGTGTTTCTCTGGTCTCTCTTTGATGTTTCTCTGGTATTTCTTCGGTATTTTAACGATAAAATGGCAATAAAAGATCAATAAAAGAGCAAAGAAATGGTAACGTAGGTGTAATCTTGCACTAGACCTGTAGATAAGAAAGATAAATTGACTGCCGTCGAATTGGCAGTAAGATGGGCTTTTTTTTATAAACTTTCTTTAATCTGAATTTTCTTGTTTAAATTGGAAATACCAAATATAAACTTGGATGAAAACAGTTTTTTTATCGCTGGCACTGTTGTGTTTTTTCATGACGCAGGGACAAGTGGGGTTTGTCTTGAACGGGAAAAAGAATGTTAAATTTCCTTTTCTTTTTGTCCATAACCTAGTCATTATACCTGTGCAGGTAAACGGATATATGATGAACTTCCTGTTGGATACAGGTGTTAAAGAAACTATGATATTTGGGGAAACATTAAAGTCAATTGATAGCGCTGTTTTTGTTAATAAATTTCAGGGCTTGGGTCGGGAAGAGGGCTTGGATGGATATCTATCCGTCAGCAATCACGTGAATATTGCAGGCGTATACGAAGATTTAGACCAACCGATCTATATTCTTCAAAATGCACATATTGATATTTCTACCCGGATAGGAGTGGAAGTGAATGGAATTATGGGTAGTCGTTTTTTTGAAAACCAAATGATCGAAATGGATTTTCAAAAACATCGCATCACCTTATATCCCAGGGCGAACAAGCCTAAGGGGCTTGAGAAGATGCAGCGTTTGCCCTTGGATATTTTAAACAGCCGCCCCTATACTTCGGTTGCTTTTAAACAGGGCGATGTGGCTATTGATGGTCGTGTATTGATCGATATGGGAAATAGCGATGCCTTAATGCTTATTCCCTCCAAGCTAAATAATTTTGATATTAAACCTCCATTTATTGATGACTACATAGGGCAAGGATTTAACGGTGAGATTTATGGAAAAAGAAATCGAATCCGCTCGCTCGAACTTGGGCCGTTTACAATGGATTATCCCCTCGTAGCCTATCCAGAATTGAGTTCGTTACAGCATGCAACATTTGTGAGCGAAAGGGTAGGTTCCATCGGAAATGAGTTGTTACGCCGATTTAAGGTCGTATTCGATTACCCCAACAAGTCAATATATCTTCATAAGAATAAAGATTTTGATCGCTTTTATTATTTGAATATGAGTGGCTTAGAAATTATACACGATGGCATTAAATACGAAAAAGAAGAAATACCTGTGGTTCTACAAAAAGATGGCGGTACAGAGGTAAGAATGGGCAACAGTGTGCAATATCGCTTTGTACTTCGGAATATGTACAAAATTGCGACGGTTCGTGATGGTTCGCCTGGGGCAATCGCAGGACTAATGCCCGGAGATAAGGTTGTACGGATTAATGGTAGATCTGCATCTTCATTTTCCCTGGAGTCGATTCACAATCTTTTTAAATCAGAAGAGGGAAAGGAAATGCGTTTCCGCGTAACCAGAGGCGGGAATACACGCGACTTTAAATTTGTGCTAAAAGACCCACTTCCATTTAACCCGAATTAAATTTTCGCAAATATGAAAAGTTTAAATAAAACTTATTTATCTTTGCTGTCAATAATAGTATTTTAACAATTAAACACGAAGAGATATGTTGGTCGCCAAGATTATAACACCGCAAGCTTTTAAGGCAAATGGATTTGCTGAAAGCAATCTTCGTGCTATTCGTCATATTTAAGACATTCTTCAAAATAGGAGCACATCGTGTTTGTTCAATCCGTTGGAATGAATAAACGGATCGCTTCACTACTTTTGAAAAACCAATTTGTACAGATGAAAAAGCCGAAGTTCATTCGGGCTTTTTATTTTTCCGGATTTTCGTTTCTATTCGTATAACTTAGACTCTTTAGGGGCATATGGCTTTCTGAAAAAGTGTTTGCAATGTGCTCTTTCGCAGTAATCAACTGTGCATAATGAAGAGCGTTTGTTTAATAGAATCGTTATCTCTAAAAGAATATTCCCGAATTTTTTCCAAAAAGGCTGCCGATTTCCACGATGGAATTGATGGCTAATTATGTATGTTTTTTATAAAAAATGGGAAGTAAATTATCTGGAAAAGATCTAGTAAAAATAGGTTTTCCACAAAATAATATAGTTAATACAGCTTTGGGACTGATCACAAGGTATCGAAAGAAAGAAAAAAAAGAAACCATTCTTCTTGAACTTGCTGAGCTGTTAGAAGCTCCGGAACGATTTATGGATCATGAAATATGGGGAAAGCTATCTGAAGGACTGGTGCAGCCCATAGAAATACGTGTACGGGAGCTTCGCTCTCATGGTGCTCCATTTAGCATATTTGGTGAAAACGAAATTGATGAGCAGGCGAAAAGACAATTGTACGATGCACTGCGTTTGCCTATTTCAAAGCAAGGTGCACTGATGCCGGATGCACATACAGGTTATGGGCTTCCCATCGGTGGGGTGCTGGCTACAGAAAATGCCGTTATACCCTATGGTGTCGGGGTGGATATCGGTTGCCGGATGAGCCTGTCGATATTCGACTTACCTGGCAGTTATTTTAAAGGGCGAGAATTTCAACTGAGAAATATATTGAAGGAAAATACCAAATTTGGTTTAACCGACACGCATCGAGAGAAGTCTGACCACGTCATTTTCAGCAGAACTGAATTTCAGGAAGTCCCGCTGTTGAAATCCCTGTTGGGGAAAGCTTATCGGCAATTTGGGACTTCTGGCAGTGGAAATCATTTTGTCGAAATGGGCATTGTTGAGCTTCATACCGTGCGGAACGAATGGGGGATGGACCCTGGGCAGTATTTGGGGATCTTATCCCATAGTGGTTCTCGCGGCCTGGGAGCACATATCGCTAAACATTATACGAGTCTGGCGGCCCAACTGTGTCCATTACCTCGTCATGTGCAGCATTTGGCCTGGTTGGATTTAGCAACCCAAGAAGGACAAGAATATTGGATGGCAATGAATTTGGCAGGGGACTATGCCCAGGCCTGTCATGCGGATATCCACCGACGTTTGGCTAAAGCACTTGGAGGTAACTCCGTGGTAACGATCGAAAATCATCATAATTTCGCATGGAAGGAATTCGTGAATGGTGAGGAATGTATCGTTCATCGGAAGGGAGCAACTCCTGCTGGAAAGGGTGTGTTGGGGGTGATTCCCGGCTCGATGACAGCATCGGGGTTCATTGTGGAAGGGAGGGGAAACCCCTTAAGTTTACAGTCGGCATCCCATGGAGCGGGGCGTGTCATGTCGAGATCTGCCTGCAAAAATAATTTAACAAAAAGCGCCATGTTGAAAGATCTGGAAGCACATGGTGTGGAGTTGATCGGGGGCGCATTGGATGAGTCGCCACGTGCTTATAAAGATATTCATCAGGTGATGAAATTGCAGGAGGAACTAGTCAATGTTCTCGGAACGTTTAGTCCGAAGATTGTACGTATGGACAAATAAGGTAATGAAAGAAAGGTATTTACAGATTTCTTCGGGACGAGGTCCTAAGGAATGTAATATGGCTGTCCGGTTAGTATTCGATAGACTCTCTGTTGAAAGCCGTAAAGTAGGCGTAGAAGTTACGGAAATAGAAAGAGAAGACATTGATGGACTTCCTTGTTCGTTAATCGTCAGATTGAGCGGAAAAGATATGGAACAATTGATTGATCATTGGATTGGTACAATCTGTTGGGTGTGTAAAAGCCCTTTTCGTCCTTTACACAAACGGAAGAATTGGTTTGTCGAAGTTAAAATGTATCATCCAGGGGAAAAGGAAAGGCTGTTGGATTTGAAAGATGTATATTTCCAAACGATGCGGAGTAGCGGCGCAGGTGGACAGCATGTCAATAAAGTAAGTTCTGGCGTCAGAGCGACGCATACACCGACAGGGGTAAGTGTTCAGGTAATGGATACGAGATCGCAATTGCAGAATAAAGAGATCGCAATTCAGCGCTTGGCTGAACGTCTGCGGGATTTGGAGCAGGTCGAGTTAAATGCGGCCAAAGCGCAAAAATGGAAAAATCAAATCGAGGTGTCACGGGGACATGCGAAGCGGGTCTTTTATGGACAAAAGTTTGTTGAAAAGTAAGTAGATTATACTGTTTTATTGCAACGGAGCCACTAGCCAATATGCTGGCTAGCGGCTTGTTTTTAAGTGGTATCTCTTTGTTTAATAAGGAGTTGTGGCTTGTTTGTTCAGGATGGGGATCTGGATTTAGCTGTGTTAGAGTTGTAATATTTTAACATTTGATGTTAAAATATGGGTAATATTGGTCAATATCATAGCGTGCTCTGTTTTAACATTTGCATAAATTAGATTTATAAAAGCATTTTAAACTAACTAACAGAGACTAGCTTATGAACAAAAGAAGTATTGCAATACTAGCATCCAATATACTAGTATGTTCTGCACTTTATGCCCAAACAGCACTTAAAGGCAAAGTGTTGGATCAGGATGGTAAACCAATACCAGGGGTATCGATAACCATTCGAGGCGGTGCCGGCACGCAGACAGGAATTGATGGTGGATTTTCATTAACATATACAGGTGGAGGAGTTTTAAATGTCACTGCAGTTGGTTATAAATCCAAGCAGATTCAACTGAATAATCAAACAACTTTAAGCATTACCTTAGAATCTTCAGCGGAGAATTTAGATGAAGTGGTGGTTACCGCATTAGGTATCACAAGGGAGAAAAAATCGTTGGGTTATGCCATGCAGGAGGTTAAAGCCAAGGAATTGACAGAGGCCGGACAACATAGTCTAACAGGAGCATTGGCGGGTAAAGTTGCAGGTGTCCAAGTAAACCAATTTGGTGGAGCGATCGGTTCTTCAGCGCGTATTTCTATCCGTGGAAATACGTCGTTACAGGCAAACCAGCAACCGCTTATCGTAGTGGATGGTATTCCTATTACAAATAACTCTCAGCGTACCGGAGATAATACCTATACTGGTGTGGATTACGGTTCGGGTCTAAACGATATTAATCCAGATGATATCGAAAGCATTAACGTACTAAAAGGTGGGGCAGCAGCACTATACGGTATGCGTGCTGGTACAGGCGTTATTATGATTACCACAAAATCTGGAAAACGCGCCGAAAACGGAGTCCAGATTTCGTACGATGGTAATTTTTCCATCGACAGGGCGGCCAATTTACCGAAATACCAGAATTTATATGGTCAAGGATCTAGAGGAGATGAATACAGTTTTAAAAAATTTGGTGGAAATCTATCTTATCAAGATTATGTAACGCAGAATTCATTCAGTTACGTTGATGGCACAGGAAACATTGGTGTTAATGATAATATTGATGAATCTTGGGGCCCTCGCATGGACATTGGCTTGTTGATACCACAGTTTAACAGTCCGGTTGTGAATGGTGTACGCCAGGCAACAGCATGGAATTCGCATAAAAACAATGTTAGAGAGTTCTTCCAGACAGGTTTTTCCCAAAACCATAATGTTTCATTGCTTTCAAAATCAGATCGATCTTCTACACGTGCATCTATTTCATTTAGGGATCAAAAGGGAACCGTCCCCAATACAGATCAGAAAAAATATACTGCACAGCTAAACAATGAATACAAGGTTAGTGATAAAGTGTCTTATGACATTATGAGTAACTTTACGCGTACAGAAAGTAACAACTTGGTCACGCAGGGATATGATGCTGCAAATCCAATGAACGGCCTGATCTGGTTTGGTCGCCAGGTGGATATGCAAGACTTGAAAAAGAATTGGGATCAAAAAGATGCTCAAGGGAAGTATACCTATTACAATTGGAATTCCGCTTATCATATGAATCCTTTTTATACGATGCATGAATCCCGTAATGCTATGAAGATGAACCGTGTTTTCGGTAAGACATCCTTATATTATCAACCTTTTGATTTTTTGAAATTTGAGGGACGTGTAGGATTGGATTACTATAACACACATATGTTTGAGACGACTTATTTTAACTTTGATAACCAAGATGGTAAGTTCAATGACATAAAAAATAGCAATTCGGAATTTAATGCAGATTTCATTGCAAATTTCAATAAACAATTTGGCGATCTGAGTTTAACAGGTGTTTTGGGCGCTAACTACCGCGATTATCAATATGAAACAAATACTTTAGGGGCAAAAGGATTAAATGTATTGGGAGTCTATACCATTTCGAATAAAATTGGAGATGCTTACACCGTTATGGATCATTCAAAAGGCCGCTCCAATTCCGTATATGGACAGGCTAATTTGGGCTGGAAGGATCAATTATATTTAGATTTGACAGCACGGAATGACTGGTCATCGACACTACGGAAATCCTTTTTCTATCCTTCGGCAAGTTTAAGCTGGATTCCGACAGCTTCATTTGAGGGTCTGAAAAGTGATTACTTGAATTTTTGGAAAATGCGGTTTAATCTCGTGAAAGTAGGTAACGCTACACAACCTTATCAAAATGGAAACTATTATTATGCGCAGACAGATGCTTATAATAACCTGGCGCAAATGTACAAAAGCATGGTTTATGCGATCGAAGGCCTGGAACCTGAAGCCATTACTTCTTATGAAATCGGTACCGAGCTTGGATTATTCAAAGACCGCCTCCATTTAGACTTGACCTATTATCAGAAAGTAAATAAAAAACAATTACTTTCTGTACCGACCTCCAATGTGGTTGGGTTTAGCAGTATCTTCCTAAATGCGGGGGAAATTCGCAGTAAAGGAGTTGAAATTCAGTTACGGGGCGATATCCTGAAGCGCGAAGATGGTTTGAATTGGACAACAACTGTCAACTTTTCAAAGGATAAAAATAAGATTATAGAACTTTATCCAGAATTGGGCTTGAATGATTTGAGACAGGGATGGACTTGGGGTATTTCCAATATGGCTTCTGTTGGGCACCCTTGGGGAAGTTTGGTAGGACCAGGTTATGACCGTGTAACAGATGGACCAATGAAAGGGGCAATTAAAGTAGGTACAAATGGTTTGGTATCCACGCCACTGGATGGTCAGGTGATCGGAAATGCAGTGCCAGATTTCTTGGCATCTATGCGGAATGATTTCTCGATAAAAAATTTTAGATTTGGCTTTATGCTCGATTTCCGTAAAGGGGGAGATATTTGGTCACAAACGATGTCCCATGGTTATGCGACGGGTATAGCTGAAATTACTGCTGCCGACGGTATTCGTGAACGTGCTATTCTTGCCGGTCGTGACGTGATGAAAAATGAACGATTTGCAATGTCGGACGGAAAAGGAGGCTGGGTTGCAAATACCATTGAGACTTCAGCACAAGACTGGTATGAAAATGGAGGCATTGCCGAAATGTATGTTTTTGATGGTTCTTTCCTGAAATTAAGAGAAGCCTATATTTCTTACAATTTACCCAAACATCTGTATAGTAAAATAAAAGGAATTAAGCGGGCTAATATTTCTGTAACGGGTACTAACTTAGCATTGCTCTGGGTTCATAAATCGAATACGATGCGGTTAGATCCGGAAGGCGGAGGTGTATCTAGCGATTCTAGAGGTGTAGGATTTGAACAAGCTAGTGTTCCAAACTCAAGAAGTATAGGTCTTAAACTTGGTTTTACATTTTAATTAATACATAAAGTTTAAGATTTAGAACCCCAAAAAAATTATGATTATGAATACTTTCATTAAAAAACTAAAATATACGCCTTTATTAGCCGTCCTTTTGGTGACAGGTTGTACCAAAAATTTTGAGAAAATTAATACCGATCCGGATGCTTTAAATGATGTACCGCCACAAAACATGCTGGTTAACGTGATGCGGAACGCGGGTGACCAATTTGGTGGTGATGTAGATGGCTACGGTACATTTGCTGGGTATATCGTTAAAATTCAATATCCAGACAATCTGAGTGGATTGATTCCGACAAATAACACCTATGGCAATCGTTGGGCTGCTTGTTATTATAATATCACCCAAATGAGAGACTTGCTTAAAAAGACAGATGATAAAGCTGAAGGGTATAAAAATACAAGGGCTATAGCAAGAATTTGGAATAACTATATGTGGTCCTATTTATTGGACGGATGGGGTGATATTCCATATTCAGAGGCATTTAAAGGTCGGCCAGAAGATGGTTCGGTATTGAAAGCCAAATACGATAAACAAGAAGACGTTTTTCCTGCAGTATTGGCGGATCTTAAATCCATTGCTGATGAGTTGGCAGCTGGTATTGGAACGGATGATGTCGGTAACTATGACGTGATCTATGGACAGACTAATAGTGGCAGTCCGGATGTAAAAACACAAATGTTAAGGTGGCAGAAGTTTTGTAATTCGCTTCGCTTACGGATGGCAATACGCATTTCTTCTGTTGCACCGGCTTTAGCTAAAGCTACTATTGAGGAAATTGCTGGAAATAAGACGAAATATCCATTAATTGAGACCAATGCGGAAAGTTGTCAAATGTTTTTCCCTGGAACACTACCCTATATGGAACCTTGGTACGAGTCTGGCATTTACGGTAAACGCATCAACAATTGGGGAATGTTCGATATTTTTATTAATCATTTAACGGAAACGAACGACCCTCGGATTGAGTCCATCGCGCAGAAAAATAATGCCGGTAAGTATGTTGGATTTGTCAATGGTTCGTTGACCAATCCTTCCCCATCAACGTCAATTTCATGGATTGGACTCCATTATATCAATAACCCTGCTGGGGCAGTACCTTTTTATAAAGCCTGTGAAACTTATTATATGTTGGCTGAAGCCGCATTATTAGGTTATAATGTTGGAATTACAGCTAAAGCAGCCTATGAAACAGCAGTTAGGCTATCTATGGAAGATAACGAGGTTGCTGAAGCAGCTGTAAATGCTTATCTAGCCGGAGCGGGAAAATTTGATGGGTCGAAGGATCGTATCTACTGGGATATGTGGGTCGCTTTGTTTAAAGAAAATTTTGAAGCCTGGAGTTTGTATAGAAGGACGGGAATTCCTAGCACCAACTATCCTTCAAAAATTCAAAATTCAGCAACTCCACATACAGATCAACCATTTCGACTGCCTTATCCGAATAATGAATACCTATATAACAAGGATAACGTTACAGCAGCTGCACAAGGGACTGTGGATTATAACTGGGGAAAACGCTTGTGGTGGGCTAAAAATAACGGTAAAAACTAGTTTAAAATGCTTTATTGAGCGGGTATCGAAAGATCCCGCTTTTTTTGCTCGTTTGGATGACAATTTATCCCTTTTGTAGCAAGAAGTCCTGTTAACCTTTCGGATAAAGCCTCAACATCAAAAGTTGGGGCTTTTTGATTGATAATGTATCCTCCTTTACAATAAAGCCTATACGGTTGTCAAAGGTATTGCCGTATTTTCTTCTGTGATTTACCTTTAATGTAGAAAATAATTTGTTTTATTGCGGTGATAATTAGTATCTTTAAGAGGAAGGGCCTAAAAAGAATCCCTTCAGACTAAGTAAACTTAAGTAGTCGCTGTAGCCTGTATCTAGAGAGGTTGTAGGGCTTGGAATTTCAAATTCGATATTATGATAAAATCCCCTGGCTTCCTCTTTAAGGAAGCGATCAAGAATGAAAAACCATTACAAATTGTCGGAGCAATTAATGCGAATCATGCGCTTTTGGCTGAACAGGCTGGTTTTAAAGCTATTTATCTTTCTGGAGGTGGTGTCGCGGCAGGTTCTCTTGGAATTCCAGATCTTGGGATTACAACACTTCAGGATGTTTTGACTGATGTGGATCGCATTACAAATGTGTGTAAACTCCCCTTGCTGGTGGATATTGATACTGGCTTTGGTCCTTCGGCATTCAATGTGGCACGTACAGTAAAGTCTTTAATTAAAGTGGGTGCAGCGGCAGTACACATGGAGGATCAGGTGGGAGCTAAGCGTTGTGGGCACCGGCCTGGGAAAGAGCTTGTCTCCCGGGCTGAAATGGTTGACCGTCTGAAAGCAGCGGTGGATGCACGGACGGATGAGCATTTTGCCATTGGTGCACGTACAGATGCACTGGCTTCCGAAGGCCTTGAACTTGCTTTGGAAAGGGCGGTGGCGTATAAAGAAGCTGGAGCGGACTTTATTTTTGCTGAAGCGGTGCATCATTTGGAACAATACGTTCAATTTAGTGCGGCAACAGGTCTTCCGATTTTGGCGAATATTACCGAATTTGGCCAAACACCACTGTTTGGGCTGGCTGAACTACGTCAAGCGGATGTTTCTATTGTCCTTTATCCACTATCTGCTTTCCGCGCAGCTAATAAAGCGGCTACAACTGTTTATCGTCACATTCGGGAAGATGGCGGGCAGTTTAATGTGATCGACGACATGCAGACGAGAGAAGAGTTATACAAAAGTATCGATTATTATGCCTATGAAAATCGATTGGATCAATTGTTTAACAAATAATTATATTCAGATGGAAGAGACAAACGGCGCAGGTTTTAAGCCTAAAAAAAGTGTAGCACTCTCTGGTGTAACAGCAGGTAATACGGCTTTGAGTACTGTCGGAAAAAGCGGTAATGATCTGCATTATAGGGGTTATGATATTTTAGATCTGGCGCATCAGGCAAGTTTTGAAGAGGTTGCTTATTTACTTATTTATGGAAGTCTACCAACACAGGCACAACTCGTCACTTATCAAAGTCAGTTAATCAGTCAACGTGGTCTACCTATTACTGTTCAACAGGTCCTTAAGCAGTTGCCATCTACGGCACATGCCATGGATGTTTTACGGACTTATGTTTCATTTTTCGGCAGTGTGTCACCTGAGAAAGACAGTCATCCTATTGCTGGCGCGCGTGATATTGCAACTCGCCTGATGGCATCGATGGCTTCAGCACTGTTGTATTGGTATCACTTTAGTCAGCATGGACGTGAGATGCAGGTCGAGACGTCTGACTCTACTTTAGGCGGACATTTTCTACATCTGCTACATGGCAAGTCACCATCGCCGTCTTGGGTAAGAGCCATGCAGATTTCACTTAATTTATATGCGGAACATGAATTTAACGCATCAACATTCACAGCACGGGTAATTGCCGGAACAGGATCAGATATGTATTCCTGTATAGCAGGGGCAATAGGTGCGCTACGTGGACCTAAACATGGCGGAGCCAATGAGGTCGCTTTCGAAATTCAGAGTCGTTATGCCAATGCTGATGAAGCGGAAGAAGATATCCGAAAGCGATTGGCAAACAAAGAAGTCATTATTGGTTTTGGCCATCCTGTATACACAATCTCGGATCCAAGAAATCAAGTGATAAAACAAGTTGCAAAAGAGCTGTCGGAAGAAGCCGGCGACATGACACTTTACCTAATCGCGGAGCGGTTGGAAAAAGTCATGTGGGAGGAAAAGAAAATGTTTCCGAACCTAGATTGGTACTCCGCCGTGTCCTATCATATTATGGGGATTCCAACGGAGATGTTTACGCCCTTATTTGTTCTTTCACGTATTACAGGTTGGTCAGCGCATGTTTTTGAGCAACGTCAGGATGGAAAAATTATCCGGCCGAGTGCAAACTACATTGGCCCCGATGACAGACCTTTTGTACCTCTTTCCGAACGGTAAATTTGGATTAATGAAAGGCGTTGAAAAGTACTTTTTGAACATTGGGCTTTAAGGAAAAACCCAGCTCAGAAAAAACGATTTATATTAATAAATAGAACGATAGTCTTATACGAAATACACGAATGAGTTCAGCAATATCAAATGAAAGACCACAACCGGATCAGGTTTTAGTGGACATTGTGGACTATGTCCTAAATTATAAAATTGAGGAAAAAGTCGCTTGGAATACCGCCTTTTACTGTTTTCTCGATACCATCGGTTGCGGCTTGGAAGCATTGACTTATCCTGCCTGTACTAAATTGTTGGGGCCAGTTGTGGCAGGGACCATTGTACCGAATGGTGCAAGGGTGCCGGGTACAAATTTTCAATTGGATCCCGTTCAGGCGGCATTCAATATCGGCACGATTATTCGATGGCTGGATTTTAATGATACCTGGCTAGCGGCAGAATGGGGCCATCCATCCGATAATTTAGGGGGAATTTTAGCTGTGGCAGATTGGTTGAGCCGAACCAATATTGCGAATGGTCAAAAACCATTGAAAACTAAAGTGGTGCTCGAGGCGATGATTATGGCTCATGAGATACAAGGTGTTTTGGCGCTTGAAAACTCGTTTAATAAAGTGGGTTTGGACCATGTTATTTTGGTTAAGGTAGCTTCAACAGCGGTTGTAGGTAGGCTCCTTGGTCTCACGAGAGAGGAATTGCTCAACGCGGTTTCTTTGGCTTTTGTCGATGGACAGGCTTTACGCACTTATCGGCATGCACCAAATACAGGTAGCCGAAAATCATGGGCAGCCGGAGATGCAACTTCACGTGCTGTTCGATTGGCCATGATCGCAAAAACAGGAGAAATGGGCTACCCATCGGTTTTGACAGCTCCAATTTGGGGATTCTACGACGTATCCTTTAAAGGTAGTGCATTTAAATTTCAACGTGCTTACGGATCATATGTAATGGAAAATATTCTTTTTAAGATTTCTTTTCCCGCTGAGTTCCATGCACAGACTGCAGCCGAAGCGTCAATGCAGCTTCATCAGCAATTGAAGGAATTCGGAAAAAGTAGTTCGGATATCGCCCGTGTTACCATTCGTACACATGAAGCGGCTATCCGGATTATCGATAAAAAGGGGCCTTTGCACAACCCTGCAGACCGTGATCACTGTATTCAGTATATGGTTGCTGTGCCGCTGATCTTTGGACGTCTGACAGCTGAAGATTATGAAAACCATATCGCTTCGGATCCAAGAATTGACACACTGCGCGATAAAATTTATTGTATTGAAGATGCTCAATTCACCCTAGATTATCACGATCCGCAAAAGCGGGCGATATCAAATGCGTTGACGATCGAATTGAATGATGGGACCTTATTACCTGAGGTGATTGTCGAATACCCAATAGGTCATCCAAGAAGGAGGGCAGAAGGAATACCTAAGTTAATCGAAAAATACAAAACTAATCTTTCTCGGGTATTTTCTGAAAAACAGCAAAAGGAAATACTTGCGGTTACCTTGGACTACGATACTTTCCTCGAACAGGATGTTTCACATCTGATGGATTTGTTTGTGCGCTAATGATATAGCTAGGGGCGACTCAGCCTATTTGTCGCCCCTGCTTTTGTTTATTACGTTGTGACATCATTAGGCAGCTATAAAGAACATTTAGTTTTAAGGTAGTAATCTTTTGTTTTGTAGTTCCTTAACGCTTTTGTGGTTATCCATTAGGGTAGCATTTAAACAGGCGCGGGGCAACTTCTGTAGTTGTGGATATGGGGCGACTAATCTAAGGCCAGTTTGAGTTAAAACCATTATAAAATGTGAAATCCTTATCTGCCAGCTCGCTTAAAGATTCTGGTATATCCCATTGCTCACCGTGGGGCTGAAACAGTTGACATTCCAATACGAACTGAGGAAGTGTTATGAGGTCGATGTGACCGAATACACCACCTGTATAACTTGCATAACCTACCCCTAAGATGGAACCAATATCGCCATCGATGGGTTGATTAAGTACGCCTTCTGCGAGGCATCGGTAACTATCCAATGCCATAACATGCAATAAGCGCTTACGGATAATTGTAGCTGTTATATTTTCCTTTACAGATGCAATTATAGGGTTTTTCCAAATTTTCTTCTTTTTGGTTTCATTGTCATAATCGTAGAATCCGGCGTTTGATTTTTTCCCTTTTCTTCCTTGATCCACCATATCTTTGAGGTAATTGTATGCGCGCTTTTGGCTGGCATGCAGTTGTGGGAGTTGATCATATACATGGAGCATGAGCTCCAATGAGATTTCGTCTAATACCGCTAGGGGGCCTACAGCAAAACCTGCAGCTATCGCTTCCTCTTCGATAAGAGTTGGAGAGATTCCTTCCAGTACCATTGTAATACCCTCCAGTAAATAGTTGAAGAAAATACGTGAGGTGAAAAAACCTGGACCGTCTTGTACGACTATCGGAATTTTATTGAGGCGTAGAGCTGTGGCAAGTGCTTTCTCCAGAGTTTTTTGCCCGGTTTGTTTACCACAGATGATTTCGACAAGGGGCATGCGGTCAACAGGAGAAAAGAAATGCATGCCGATAAAACTCTTAGGCTCGGTGCTTGCTTTCGCAAGCTCCGTAATAGGCAATGATGTGGTATTGGTAGCGAAGAAACCATTTTCGTTTAAATAGGGTAAGCTTTCTTGTGTGACGTCAGCTTTTAGGTGGAAGTCTTCAAATACAGCTTCAATAATGCAGTCAGATCCATTCAGGTCATCGACTTGATCCGTTGGTTTTATGCGTGTAAGCAATTCCTCGCGTTGCAATGCACTCATGACCCCTAAAGCGAGTGATTTTTCACAAACCTGGCTAGAATAAGCTTTTCCCCGTTCGGCTTGGGAAAGTGTAACGTCTTTTAAAGCAACTTCTATTCCTGCCCGGGCTGCCTCATAAGCAATCCCCGAGCCCATCATTCCAGCACCCAGTATGCCTATTTTTTTTAGGCTATAGTCCTCAGGATGTTTTATACAGTTGGGTGATTTCGCCAATTGGACACCATAGTGAAGTGTACGGACCATGTTGAGTGGCTCGGGACGATTTAACACGTGCAGGTACAAATTTGCTTCCTTCTCGGCGGCCTCAAATGGTGTGGATAATTGGTTTTTTTGTAATAATTCAATAACTGCATTTGTACCGGGGTATAAGCCGCGTGCTTTTTTTTGGATAGTGAGAATTGCTTCGGGGGGCAGTTCATCAATTTGTTTTGTGTGTTGTTCAGTATCAGTGCTGGGAGGATGAAGAATCCAGCTTTTTGCCAATGATTGGCAATCGCCCGGCTTCTGCGCCAATTCATTGATGAATCCAAGTTGATATGCTTCTTCACTGCTCACAAGTTTGCTTTGTGTCAGCAGACTTAGGGCATTTTCAGCACCTACTAATGCTGGCAAATAGATCGTTGTACCAAAGCCTGTAAATAAACCATACCTACTTTCCGGAAAGCCAAACTGAAGGTTTTCGGAGGCGATACGACAATTAGACCATAGCATAGTCGCTAGGGCAGTCGCTGTACAATTGTTAGTGAGAAGAGAGACAATGGGCTTTTTAAACGTTTCCCAACGCAAAACTTTTGATGTAAGCTTGTATAAGTCCGAAGGGCTTGAGCGGCTTGAAGAAAACTGCTCAAATAAGTGCGCATAATCAATTTTTTCGTCTTGAATCGGGCAGCTGTATACAACACCTATCGTATCTTCCCGTTCGAGAATGAACGTAACCAAATCGACAAATTGTGTGAGATAGTCTATCATATCCAGCTGCTTGGGGGCTGCTGTGGATATAGGGTGGATTGTAATGATATGATGGTTATCCTGTTCTGCACGAAAGAGGGGGTGGGTTATATAAGATTTATTTTCATCCATTGTACTTAGTCATGATTTTTTAAAACTTTCTATTGTTTGGACTTTCCTGATTGATAAGTTACATGATCTATTGTCATTTTCGCGATAATTTCGAGCATGATTTCTGAGGTTCCTCCGATAATGGTGCCGACACGGACATCGCGATATAAACGTGCGATTTTATAATCTTCTGTAAACCCATAACCACCAAATAATTGGAGACATTGGTTCACGACATTGATGGCGAGTTCACCTGCTTGTAGCTTCGCTATGGAACATTCTTGGACTGCATATTCGTTTTGGTCTTGGAGATCACAACAATGGTAGACAAAGGCTTTTGTGGTAGCGATATTTGCTGCCATTTGTGCGATCCGGTGCCGTATGGTTTGAAATTCCTGGATTTTTTTTCCAAAGGCTTCACGTTGCGCGATATAATCAAGTGTATACTGAAATGCGGATTCTGCGGTAGCGAGACTATGGATAGCTGCGGTAAGCCTTTCCAACTGAAGTCCATCCATTAAATAGCGAAATCCTTCTCCGGCAATACCGACGAGGTTAGAAATTGGGACTTGCACATTATTAAACCCCAGTTCGGCAGTGTCAGAGGCGTGCCAACCTAATTTATTGATTTTGCTTGCAGAGACTCCGCTTGCATTTCTGTCAATAATTAACAAGCTTATTCCTTTTGTTCCCTGGTCAGGAGCAGTTTTGACTGCTGTAATGAAGAAATCACCGTAGTAACCGTTGGTAATAAATGTTTTAGATCCGTTGACAATATAAAAATCTCCATCGCGGACAGCTGTTGTTTTGATCTGCTTTACGTCAGAACCAGCCCCCGGTTCAGTAATAGCAACAGCACTGATCATATCACCGCCAATAACCGGTTTAAGATAGCGTTCTTTCAGATCTTCTGATCCATATTTCAGTAGGTATGGAGCCGACATAAACTGAATGACAAGGGCGGAAATGGTAAATCCGCCAGAAAAACAATACGATAATTCTTCGCAGAGTATTAATGAATAATAAAAATCGAGCGCTAATCCCCCATACACTTCTGGATAATTGAGTCCCATAAATCCCATATCACCCATTTTCTTCCACACTTTCCGGTCGATCTCGCCCTGTTTTTCCCAATCATCGATGTAAGGTGTAATCTCTTTTCGAATAAATGCGCGAAGTGTATCGCGAAAAATCTGATGTTCAGCTGTAAACTGGATTGTCTGCATAATCGTTTATCTTGCCTCTGGTTATCTTATGTAAGGGGGCCTTTTGAATGCCCGTCTAGTAGGATGTTATCTAAACGAATTTAACGAAAAGCCTTGGCTTTTTACAAATTTTTATTCTTTATTTTTCGTTCAATAGTTTAAGTAGGGATGTTTTTGCATTATTTTTTTTCTATTTATTCTGTTTTAATGAAAAAAATAAAACCCGACTTATTGTGGGTTATCTGTTATATTTTTTATCTTTAAGATGAGGAAAGGCTGTTGGGCATGCTAGCAACAAGCCTCCAGAATTTTAGCACAACAATTATAAACTTTTTATACCATGTCAAAAAGCGTATTTATCGTTGCAGCGAAACGTACACCCATTGGAAGCTTTGGTGGAGCGCTATCGTCAATTTCGGCCCCAAGGCTCGCAGCCCGGGTTGTCCGAGCGGTTGTTGATGAAGCTGGAATTGCCAGTGATCTAGTCGACGAGATTATTATCGGTGCTGTTTTGCAAGCTGATTTAGGACAAGCGCCGGCTCGACAGGTTGCTCGTTTTGCCGGTTTATCAGATCATACAACTGCAACAACCATCAATAAAGTATGTGCAAGTGGCATGAAAGCAATAGCGGTTGCTGCGCAGAGCATTCTATTGGGCGATGCAGATGTTGTGATCGCAGGGGGGATGGAAAACATGAGCAGGGTACCTTACTATGCGGATGCTATGCGCTGGGGTGCTAAGTTTGGTGCTCAAAGCCTGAGTGATGGCTTGCAACGCGATGGCTTGAGTGATGCCTATTCAAATGATGCTATGGGAGTCTTCGCGGAACTATGCGCCGAAAAATATCATATTGGTCGTGAAGAACAGGATAATTATGCAATAAGTTCCTATAAAAGAAGTCTCGATGCCTGGCAAAAAAATAAGTTTTTGAGCGAAGTCCAAGCTATAACGGTGCAGAGTAGAAAAGGAGAGGTGCTTGTTTCGCGGGATGAAGAGTTTTCTCAGGTCAATTTTGACAAGATACCTGAGCTTAAACCTGCCTTCAAAAAAGAGGGGACTGTAACTGCAGCGAACGCATCGACGATAAGTGATGGAGCTGCTGCGGTACTGCTCATGTCTGGCGAAAAATTGGAAGAACTTGGACTTGTCCCCTTAGCAGAGATTATTGCTTATGCTGATGCTGAACAAGCGCCAGAATGGTTTACAACAACGCCAAGTATTGCCACTAATAAAGTGTTAAAAAAAGCGGGGCTGACAATTGCTGATATTGATTATTTTGAATTCAATGAAGCCTTTTCTGTTGTCGCTTTGGCAAATGCCCAAATTTTAGGCTTACCCATGAACAAGGTAAACGTTTATGGAGGGGCGGTATCTTTGGGGCATCCATTGGGATGTTCGGGAGCTAGAATTGTGGTAACACTTAGTAGTATCTTAAGACAGGAAGGGGGATCATTAGGACTGGCAGCGATATGTAATGGTGGCGGTGGTGCCTCTGCCATGATTATTAAAAAGATTTGATGCTTCTTCCAGCATAAAATTAAAGTGCTCTTATGCTGGAAGAAGTTCAGTTTTATTGAATTCGGTTGTTATTAACCATATAGCTTCCAAGAAACTTATTTTATTTGCTATCAAGTCGTTTGTCTACTCTTCATATAGACGACTTGCTTCGACGCCATGGAGCGCAAGCTCCGATTCGATTTCCGTTGGGTTTAATCGAATACCTTCTATGGTTAACAGATTGTAAATAGAATCCAAGTCGATTTTCCATTCGTGGATGCCATTCAGTTTTTCAACAGCTTGTTTAATTTTGTCTACAAGACTGGGATGTTGTGCATTAGTTTCGAAAATGAGCTTTTCCATAGTGTTTCATATTAGGCCTGATTAAAAATCAGGCGGGTTTAACCAAAATAGCGTAGACAATCATTTGATCGGCTAATTACAATAGTCTCAATATAAGGATAATAATCTGAAATTAATGTTTCAAAGTGACTAAATTGTAATGAAACTGTTAATTTTTGTAATAAATACATGAGAATTTTACAGTGCTGTATTTTGTTTAAAAGTGCTCAGATTTCATTTGATGTTAACGAATAAAGAGTTTGATTATACGGGTTTTCTGAAGCTGGTTTTTCGTTCATAATGAAATTTTAACTAAGTTTGGATGAACATGACGACTGAGATCTCGAATATAATCATTCTGTTATTGCTGACCATTGTTGCTGTAATATTAGGTTTATATCTATTGTTAAGACAAAAATACCGGAAACTTGAGGTCGAAAATAGACGACAAAAAGAGCTTTTTAATCGTATGGACAATCAAAAGATAGCACATTTCCATCGGGCTCAATTAAATCCACATTTGCTTAAAAATTCGTTGAACGGAATACTTTCCCATGCTTATCAAACCTATTATACGATGGACAAATTGGCCATGGTATTGGACTATGTGTTGTATGAAAGTGAAGATGAACTCGTTTCACCAAAGGCCGAAATTGAATTTGCCCGCAATCTCATTGAGATTAACAAAGTAAAATTGAGCCCTTTATTTGATATCCGCGTAAAATTTGATATTGATGAACTAAATGACTCTATATTGAACACACCATCATTCGTTCCCCTGATGTCGGTTGATTTAATTGAAAATGCGTTTAAACATGCGGATTTTCACGGTCCGGATTCTTTTATCGCAATCATGTTGACCTTTAGGAATGGTTTATTCGAATTAGTTGTAAACAATCGAATATCAAAACGTTCACCATTGCAAAAGTCTAAAAGTGGAATAGGTAGCAAAACTTTGGAAGAGCGTCTCATGTTGTATTATCCAGGTAGACATCATCTGCGCAGATTTGTAGAAAATGATGTTTATACTGCCCACCTTCAAATCAGATTGTATGCCGATTGAAAGAAATTTGAAATGTATTCTTTTGGATGATGAAATACCAAGCTTGAGATTTTTGAAAATGCTCTGTGAACAGATTTCTGGTTTAGAGGTGGTTAAAGCTTTTAATGATCCAGCTTCATTATTGAAGGAATACCGCAAGTTAAGTTTTGATTTTTGCATTCTGGATATTGAAATGCCGGAATTTAACGGATTTGACCTAGCCAAAGAGCTAAAAGACTTTCCGATTGTATTTTCTACTGCATATAAACAATATGCGAGCGATGCTTTTGACATCAATGCAGTAGATTATATGCGTAAACCATTGTCCCTGCAACGTCTTCAACAAGCCATTATGAAGGTTGAGCAACTAATTAGCAAGCGATCTGAAACTGTCTCTTTTGCGCAATTTAATACGAATAAAGGAAAAACAGTATTGTATTTCGAACAGATTAACTATGTTCAAATAGCTGAAGTAGACAGCCGGGATAAAACAGTTTATTTGGCGGATGGTTCGTTTATTTTATTGAAAAATATAAGCTTTGATAAGCTGATGGAGATCTTGCCTGAACAGGATTTTATACGTATCAATAAAAAAGAGATCATTGCAACCAAGATCGTCAAATTTTTCTCCGCTGATGAAATTACAAGCAATTTGTCGGACGACCAAGATCTACCCCTTCTTTTTAATTTGGGCGAATCGTACAAGAAAATGTTTTTCGAGAAATTCAGTTGATTACAAAATTCTTTTGGTTCATTACATATTTTCTTAGACCTACCTGCTGAAAGGCATTAAAACAGCAACAGAATTATATTTTTGTTGAGAATGTATTTTATCCGCCCTTTGTTTAAAGAATATTGGTCGGGACTTAGTATGCTATTGTCATTATATTTATTTTAATTGCCATTGAAGATGAGGAGATATAAGAATACAATTTTCTACGTAGTGTTAGTTGGTACATTACTCGGTGTGATGTATTGGATGATTCATTTGGGGACAAAGCTGGAAGCTCCAGAACTACTGCGTGGAGAGAAAACGAGTCAAGGTGCCTGGAAGGATTTTACATCAACCTTATTCCACAGTCTGCAGCATCCGTTAGCCATATTACTGGCGCAAATCGTGACAATTATTATCGCTGCGCGTATCATGGGCTGGATTTGCATAAAGATTAAGCAGCCTGTCGTAATCGGAGAGATGCTCGCCGGTATCATATTGGGGCCATCATTGCTGGGACTCCATTTTCCCGAATTTTCGCATACACTTTTTCCTGTAGAATCGCTCAGTAACTTGCAGTTCCTGAGTCAAATTGGGCTAATCTTATTTATGTTTATCATTGGCATGGAGCTGGATCTGAATGTGCTGCGAAATAAAGCGCATGATGCTGTTGTCATTTCTCATGCAAGCATTGTGATCCCATTTACGTTGGGAATTTCACTGGCTTATTTTTTATACCTATTCCATCCACCAACAAATGTAGAGTTTCTATCCTATAGCTTGTTTATTGGTATTTCCATGAGTATAACAGCGTTTCCTGTGCTTGCTAGAATTATACAAGAAAGGGGATTGCAAAAAAGTAAGCTAGGTGCAATGGCGATTACCTGCGCTGCTGCAGACGATATTACAGCTTGGTGTATTCTGGCTGTCGTGATTGCAATTGTCAAAGCGGGTGATTTCGCTAGTGCATTATATACCATCGGGCTGGCCGTTGCCTATGTGCTCATCATGATTAAGATCGTTCGTCCATTTTTGATGCGCGTTGGAGAGGTAAAAGGGAGTAAAGAAGCACTAAGTAAGCCTGTTGTTGCTATTTTCTTTATTGTGCTGTTGTTATCGGCTTATGCGACCGAAGTAATCGGAATCCATGCACTTTTTGGAGCATTTATGGCCGGAGCTATTATGCCCGAAGGGAGTCGGTTCCGGACAGCATTTATCGAAAAAATAGAAGATGTTTCAACCTTGTTACTATTACCTTTATTCTTTGTCTTTACGGGTCTCCGCACGCAGATCGGTCTGCTTAATGACCCCCAGCTATGGATGATTACCATTGGGATTATTTTGGTTGCGGTTATTGGTAAATTTGCAGGTAGTACGTTAGCGGCGCGCTTTGTTGGTCAAAGCTGGAAAGATAGTTTGAGTATTGGTGCCTTAATGAACACGCGGGGGCTAATGGAACTTATCGTCCTCAATATTGGATACGATCTTGGCGTTTTAAGTGCTGAATTATTTTCGATGATGGTTGTAATGGCATTGGTCACCACTTTTATGACGGGACCATCCTTAGATTTAATCAATTTCCTCTATCGACCTAAGAAAAATTTACTACAGGAAGGTTTCCATGATAAATCAAAATTTAAGATTCTATTGTCTTTTGCGAAAAGTAACACGGGGATTTCACTATTATATCTGGCTGATGCTTTAACGTTGAAATCGAAAAAGAATGCTGAAATTACGGCATTACATATTGAACCTGCCAACGAATTACATCATTATGAAGTGGAAATCCAGGAGCTGGATAGTTTCCGTGAAATTAAGCAGGTAGCGATGCAGCTTGAGCAACCGATCCAGACAATTTTTAAAATCTCCAGTGATATCGACAGCGAGATTGTTCAAACTTCCAACGAGCGCAATCAGGACTTATTATTGTTGGGTGTAAGTGAGTCGATTTATGAGGGAAGCTTATTGGGACGTTTTTTAGATTTTACTACCCGAATTATAAACCCGGAAAAGTTATTCCATACGGTTACAAATGCAGAGTCTCCTTTCATGACTTTCGATCGAAATCAGCAAATCAATGCTAAAGTAAATGCACAAGTAGGTATCTTAATTGATAAAAATTTTCTAAAGGCAAAGCGTGTGGTTGTTCCTGTTGTCTTAAAAAACGATGAATTTCTTGGTGAAATGATACAACGTCTAATACAGCATTCAGATGCTCAAGTCATCGTGTGGGATCTCAACCAAGTGCTGAAAACCAATGAGAGCTTTAAAGAGAAATTGAGGCAATTGGAACAACTTGTACCAAACCATCTTACAATAACTGAAAAAGAGTTAAACCGTGAGATCTGGCAGGAACAAGACTTAATGTTGATCAGCCTTCCCAGCTGGAACAAAATTGTCAATAAAAAAGTACATTGGCTTCCTTTCACGCCATCGACACTGTTGATGGCAGATCGCAAACCATAAATAAAATGTAAAAGCCCCTAAATACAATAATCTAGGGGCTTTTACTTGAGGTTTTATAAAGATCTATTTATTGATCTTTTCTATCTTGATTTTTAGTCCGATTAATTTTTCAATATCAGCTAAATATGGTCTTTCTTCTACATCGCAAAAAGAAACGGCTTTTCCTTCCTGGCCAGCTCTTCCTGTTCTTCCGATGCGATGAACATAGGTTTCCGGTACATTAGGGAGATCATAGTTAATCACAAGCGGGAGTTGTTCGATATCAATTCCTCTTGCAGCAATATCGGTAGCGATCAAAATTTTAAGATGACTGTCCTTAAATTCACCGAGCGCTTTTTGTCTCGCATTTTGAGATTTATTTCCGTGAATGGCTGCTGCTCTCAAGCCATTTTTCGCAAGTAACTTAACGATTTTATCCGCTCCGTGTTTTGTTCGGGAGAAGACAATAGTGCGCTCATGCTTCAGCTTTTTTAATATGCTCGTCAATAATCTGATCTTATCCTTCTTTTCAACAAAAAATACAGATTGATTGACTTTCTCGGCCGTTGAGCTTACTGGGGTGACGTCAACTTCAATAGGTTTATGTAATATGCCATGTGCAAATTTACGGATATTGGGTGGCATCGTTGCCGAGAAGAATAATGTTTGTCTTTTTGACGGAACTTTGGCCAGGATCTTTTTGATGTCATGAATAAAGCCCATGTCCAGCATATTGTCTGCCTCGTCCAATATCAAGATTTCGATTTTATCTAGAGAAACTATTTTTTGATTCATTAAATCCAGTAAGCGGCCTGGGGTAGCCACAAGAATATCGACGCCCTTTTTAATTTCTTTAACTTGTTTTTCTTGGCTTACACCACCGAAAATAGTGCAATAGTTTAGTTTTAAATATTTCCGGTATAAGTTTATATTGTCTCCAATTTGAATGGCTAGTTCACGTGTTGGCGTAAGGATCAAAGCCCTAATCGGAACGAGCTTACCTGATGTCTTAGTTTCTTCAAGACGTTGTAAAAGCGGAAGTGCAAAAGCGGCGGTTTTGCCGGTTCCCGTTTGTGCACAACCAATAAGATCGTTGCCTTGCAATACAACTGGAATGGCTTTCTGTTGAATTGCAGTGGGGTGTGTGTAGCCTGTTTCTGTTATTGCTTTTAAAAGCGGATCGATTAAACTGAGTTGTTTAAATTCCATAAATAGTATGTTCGAATTTGTCTTAAATAAAACCTTTGAGAATCCTTTCTATGCTTTTTATTTGAAAACTAAAAGTCTTCAACGGAAAAGTAAAGGATTGCTGAAAAATTGTAAAGGAAGAATAGGAAAAAGAAATGGGATAAGTCATTAAGAATTACCCCATTAACAAGAAAGTGTATTTTTTGGATTACGCCAATTTTACATTTGTAGCGCTGATCCCCTTTGGAGTTCTTTCTACATCATAAGTTACAACGTCGCCTTCAGATACTTGGTTTTTAAGCGCAGAAACGTGTACGAAAACATCTGCACTACCATCCTCTGGTGTAATAAAACCAAAACCTTTAGTTTCATTGAAAAATTTAATTTTACCTGTATTCATTATTTTTAATTAAGTGCGGCAAGGTAGGCATAATAAATGATTAATCTTTTATTTTTTTTAAATGAATTATAAAATGTGTTGTGTAACTGAGGCTTTTTTTGAAAGAGATGTTGATTGGAACAGCGCTAGAGGAAGGAAATTATCGAACATAAATGTCTAATAAAACACAATCTCCCCAACCAATGTAACAATGTCAATTCATTATGTTGTTGTTAATGGTATTATTAATTATTTAGATAAATATTTTTTTAAATGTTTGTTCTTAGTGAAATTAGTATTAACTTCATGCGCCCCTCCCAAGGGCATGTTTTTCATAGGTAGATGTATGGTCGAGTGATTCTAACTCGACCATTTTTTCGTTTTGTCCATAGGTTCCGCAACATTTGTCTATATATATTTTACAATGCTTTTTGCGAGCACCTAAATTCATTTTTGTATTTTCATCGAGGCAATTTGTTTTTAATAATAAAGATAATAATTCTTATTCATGGCATTCATCCAAGCATATGTATTCTATTCGTGTTGAGAATTTAGATGATATCCATTAAAAACAAAACTTAAACCAATATCCAATGAATAGAAAAGATTTTATCAAAACATATACTGTTTTAGCTGCATCATCATTTTTTTTAAATGCTAAAGGTTCAACCTTTTTAGATCAATCCATCCGGGTTGGATTAATTGGTGTAAATGGTATGGGCTGGTCTGATTTGAACGCATTGTTAAGGAATGATGGCTTGGTGTGTACCGCTCTTTGCGATGTGGATGAAAATATTCTTAAAAAGAGAGCAGAAGAACTTCAAAAAAGAAACATACATGTCGAAACATTTGTAGATTATAAAAAAATGCTCAACAGCTCAATGGTGGATGCGGTTATTATCGCAACACCAGATCATTGGCATTGTATGCAGATGATCGATGCTGTAAATGCGGGGAAACACGTCTATGTCGAAAAGCCTATTGGTAACTCTATCCTTGAATGTCAATTAATGGTTCAGGCGGCAAAAAAGAATAAGGCTATTGTGCAAGTTGGACAGTGGCAACGGAGCCAGCAACATTTCCAGGACGCCATTGATTTTGTTCATTCGGGTAAATTAGGTAAAATACGATTGGTAAAAGCTTGGTCCTACCAAGGGTGGAAAAGTGCTATTCCCGTTGTACCCGATGAACCGGTTCCCGCAGGTGTGCATTATACGGAATGGCTTGGTCCAGCACAAAAAAGACCATTTAATTCGAATCGATTCCATTTTAATTTCCGCTGGTTTTGGGACTATGCTGGAGGTTTGATGACAGATTGGGGCGTCCATATGTTGGATTATGCTTTACTGGGGATGAAGGTTTCCGATCCAAAATCTATTATGGCCTCAGGAGGTAAGTTTGCATTCCCGGACGATGCTGGACAAACACCCGATACCATGACTGCCGTATATGAGTTTGAGGGCTTCAACATCCAATGGGAGCATGCCAAGGGTATTGATCTCGGGCCTTATAACCGTAATCATGGTGTCGCATTTATCGGTAACAATGGCACGCTGGTGTTGAATAGATCGGGCTGGGAGGTCATTCCAGAAAAAGGAAGGATGGAAGCGGTCTCTATCCAACCTTCTTTAGATAATGGGTTGGATAAACATATGGAAAATTTTGTGGCTGCCATTCGCCAACGTAATCCACAAGTACTTCATGCGCCAATTGAAGTAGGGGCGCATATTGCCATCTTTTCTCAGCTCGGAAATATTGCATTTAGGACTGGGCAAAAACTCTACTGGGATAAAGATAAACAGCATTTTACCGATCAGAAAGCAAATAAATACTTAGCTTCGGTTTATCATAACGGTTATAAATACCCAAAAGTATAATGCATTAAAATTGGTTGTTGATTAATCATTATAATCAACAACCAATGGATCACTCTTACCAATGGATCATTTCTGTCTTTCTTAAAGAACGAATTCGTTTGCAAGATCGATCTCCTCGCGGTTGATGGAGTGGCCTGCGTTTTGATATACCATGAGCTTTACATTGGCATTCATCTGTTCTAAGATGGATGCCGTAGCTTCCACCCGTTCAAGAGGAACATGGAAATCTGGATCGCTAGTGCCAATAAAAATGGGTGTTTGAGCAAAGTCACCCTTGTAATTATCCCTGTTAATTTCTTCACCTATTACTCCGCCAATAATTGCTATAGCACCACCATAGCGTTGCCCATGCCGTGTAAGGTATTCCAGTGTTAAACAGGCACCCTGAGAAAAACCAAAAAAATAGATGTTTTCGGTGAGAATTCCATTGGCTAAAGCTTGTTTGACCGTATGATCGATCAGGTCAATTGCAGAACTCAACCAGGGTTCGTTTTCTTGTACGGGAGCAATAAAAGAATAGGGGTACCAGCTGTGATTTTCTGCCTGTGGTGCGAGTAATGCAAAATTATCGACATGAAGATAGGATGACATACCAAGGATGTCTTCTGCACTCCCTCCACGACCATGGATCATGATGATGGCCTTTTTTGCCTGTTCCAAACTTTGCCCAGCCGTTTTAATATTGATTGAATGACTCATTTTGTCCCTTCTCTTTTATGGTAATTTATACTGTTTTTTTTAACCAAACATCCTGATACAGCTCTGGATGACGATGAAACTGCGCATTTACATAAGGACATAAAGGAACAATTTTCATGTTATTTTCACGCGCATGAGATACCAATTTCTCAAGCAGTATTTTCGCAAATCCCCGACCTTCATAAGCTTCGTCTACCTCTGTATGGTAAACAACTAAATTACCATCAATGATAGCGATGCTCATTAAACCTGCTTTTTGGTCGTCTGAGAATAATTGGAGCTCCCCACGTTGGTTTTTGTCTAATACAATTTCAGTTCTTTCCATAACTTCTTCTTTTGTAAAATGATGTTTATAAACTTTAATTAATCGATTTTTGGCAATGTCTGTTCAATCTGCGAACGATAGCTTTCATATTGTTTTGGCAATTTGAGTGCAGCTCCTAAACTGGATAAGGGTTCATCTACTGTAAACCCTGGATTGTCTGTCGCGATTTCAAATAGCACACCACCAGGTTCACGAAAATAGAGTGAGAAAAAGTAATCTCTATTTATTTTTTCTGTGATATTTAGCCCCGCAGAAAGGACCTTTTCGCGATACTCCATCAATATGTTGTCATCCTTTACCCGGAATGCGATATGATGGTTTGTGCCAGCTGCATTTTTGCCATAGGGCAGATTTTTATCCGCTATTATGTCGACAATGTTGGCTGTTTCAATGCTGTCAGTTGTTAATCTATAGCGTTTGTCATCCTGCTGATGGAACGAATAACCTAAAATATCGGTCAATACTCTTAAAGTTGGATCTGCTTCTTTTAATGAAAGCGTGACATTATGGAATCCTTTTAGCGCATGTTCTGCATTGATGTCGGAAGTTGTCCATGCCTTTCTATGGTCGTTAGTTTCAATAAACTGAAGTTGCAGCCCATCGGGATCATTAAATGAAATCAGCTTCTCTCCAAAAATCTCATTTTCCTGTAAACTAATCTTATGTTCCGCTAAGCGATTTTTCCAGAAATCCAAACTCCCTTGAGGTACGGCATAGCCAATATGAGTCGCCATTTCCGCTCCCGGAGTACCCTTTCCGATACCTTCCCAAGGGAAAAACGTAAGGATCGTTCCTGGCTCGCCCTGTTCATTACCGAAATAGAAGTGGTAGGTTCCAGGATCGTCGAAATTAACTGTTTTTTTGACAAGGCGTATGCCCAGTACTTTCGTATAAAAATCAAGATTTCGCTTTGCGTTGTCGGCTATCGCCGTAACGTGATGTAGTCCTAATATTTTATTTTCCATAGCTGATAATTTTATTTTCTTAACTGATGTAAAGTTACATCGTGCAATAAGGAATTTTATTGAACTAGATTAATAAAAGCGATAATAGTCATTTTTGTTTTTATAGTAATACTGATTTTCGAAAATATATAAAAAACACCTGAAGTTGGGGACTTCAGGTGTTTAACCTAACCAATTATTAACCTAAATTTATGAAATGTATATTTCTGAATATTATACTATAGTAGTAAATCCAATTATCATGCCAATATTTAATAGTGTAAAAGACCTCAGATAAAAGCTGTTTATATTGTATAATTTAGGTAAATTGGATTGTGCTAAGGTGAGGTGTGAATCGATGACTTCAATTAAAATGGATTTAAACATGAAAAATAGAACAATGGTTAAGGTGATGACTTTCTCTGTTTTATTGCTAACGCTGGGCTGTCAGCAACCTCCGACAAATGAATCCAAAGAAGCTGCGCAAAAACAACTTGACGAAAACAAAGAGAATAAAAGAATCGTTTTAGATTTTTATCAGCAAATGTTTGGTGATAAGGATATTTCTGCAGTTGACAAGTACATTTCTCCCCAGTATATCCAACATAATCCCGCTGTTGCGGATGGAGCAGCAGCGTTTAAGCTCGCTGCGACAAAATGGTTTGAAGGGCAGCCTAAGACAAAGATTGATGTACAGCATATTGCTTCGGACGGCGATTTGGTCTTCATACACCTAAAAAATAAGAATCCAGATGGTAGCCTTAAATCGACAATTGATATCTTCAGATTAGAAAAAGGTAAAATCGTAGAGCATTGGGATGCGCAGCAAGATGTACCTCAGAACGCGGCAAATGCTCATCCTATGTTTTAAGGAGTTTGGGCAATCTCATTTTTTTGCGTTTGAGTCTTTGTTCCTGCTAATTTTTAGCGGAGTTGTCCGTTATGGTAATTTATGTCTAAATTTAGGCCTAAATCATTTTTTCGAAACCACTAATTTTAATTATGAAGAGAGTCCTAGGCCTAAGTTGTTTTTACTTACTGTTTTCTGCATGTAGTGTTCATTATAGTCCAAAAGAATATCCTTATGTGTATATGCAAAAGAAGGATCGTGAGCTTAAAGAATGGAAGTTGGTATGGGAAGAAAACTTCAATTCCCCTAAGCTAGACAGTAGTAAATGGTCCCGGATTCCAGCAGGCGGAGCCGACTGGAATCGACACATGAGTACTAATGACGCCTGTTTTGGATGGGAAAATGGAGAGTTGATTCTTAAAGGAATTAAAAATACAGACAAAAATAGCGATTCAAGACCATTTTTGACAGGCGGGATATGGAGTAAGGGAAAGTTTGCTTTTCAGTACGGACGTATAGAAATCCGAGCTAAACTTGGAAGTGCAAAAGGGGCATGGCCCGCCATGTGGATGTTGGCAGAGTTGGACAAGTATGGAAAGTATCCGAGAAATGGTGAAATTGATATTATGGAACATCTTAATTTTGACAATATCATTTACCAGACAACACATTCATACTATACCTTAGATCTGGGGCAAAAGGAGAATCCCAAACATTTTGGTACCGCTTCGGTCAACACTGACGCGTATAATATATATGGTATAAGCTGGTATCCCGACCGTATCGTATTTCAGTTAAATGGTGTTGACACCTTTACTTATCCAAGAGTTAATGGTGTAGACCCCTCTCAGTGGCCTTATGATCAACCTTTTTATCTATTGATTGATCAACAATTGGGCGGGAGCTGGGTTGGTGAGGTAAATCAAGATCAGCTGCCTGTTGAGATGCGTATTGACTGGGTTAAAGTTTACCAATAGTGCTTACCAATTCTGAGAAGGATAATATGAAAAAGATCCCCTGTTATTGAACCGCAGTTTTCTGATAACAGTGAAATATCCTAATTTTATAGGTGACCTATGATTAAGTGATAAAAACTTAATATACACGACATAGGAAAAATGTTTACTTTTGGCCAAATTATGGAAGATAATACGATATTCAAGATTAGCAATAAGATTAAGGAAATTCGAAAAGAAAAAGGAATTACCATACAGGAAGTTGCTGATAGAGCGGGGGTAAGCAAGGGACTTATTTCGCAGATTGAAAATAACAGAACAATACCCTCCTTACTGGTATTGATTAATATCATCAATGCACTGAATATTGATCTTAATGAGTTTTTTAAAGATTTCAATTCTGAATTGGATTCAGGCCCTGTGGTCGTTCGGAAAAAAGATACGTATAGTCCGTTTGAAAAAGAGTCGGCGATAGGTTTTCAGTATAAACGGATTTTTACATCTGCGATGGATAGTTCGACCATGGACATTGTTCTTTTGGAGTTGCTTCCAGATGCACAGCGACCAATGGTTGAGACCGAAGCTTATGAATATAAATATATCATTAGCGGACAGGTGGAGTATATCTTCAAGGATCAAAAAATTAGCTTAGCAGAGGGGGATTCGATCTTCTTTAATGGACGACTGTCACATACACCGCGCAATGTTGGAAATGGAAAGGCCGTCATGCTAATTGTATACTTTTTTGAAAATAAGAAATAGTTAATAACATGTTAAGTATTAAAGCATCATTGAATTGTCCAGTGATGCTTTTTTTATTTTATACTTTTTGTATTACAAATGGATATTTATATTTGTTTATAAATACTTAACAAAAGTTTAGTCTTGTGTTAATTTCCAAAATTTACTTTTGATTGCGGACAATGAGGTCTGTTAACAAGTTTAAATGATGGAGTTAAACCAACGAATAAAAAGACGCATAAATAGACTGGATGAGAAATCTGTGGCTATTGTTCTGGCTGTTACAGCATTTTTATGTTACACAAGTATGTATTCATTTAGAAAGTCATTTACGGCATCTGCTTTTGCAAATGATACTATTTTTGGTGTCGATTATAAAGTCTGTATGGTGGTCATTCAAATGCTGGGGTATTTGTTGTCCAAGTTTTATGGCATTAAATTTATCTCTGAAAGTAAACAACGTAATAGAGGGCGGTATTTAATCGGTTTGATTTGTATTTCATGGATAGGGCTTTTGGCATTTGCAGTTTGTCCGAGACCTTGGAATGTTGTCTTTCTTTTTATCAATGGTTTTCCATTGGGAATGGTTTGGGGGTTGGTATTTAGCTATTTAGAAGGAAGGCGGTTTACAGAGATTATGGGGGCAGTGATGTCCGTAAGTCTGATTTTCGCTTCAGGACTGATAAAAACGGTTGGGCGGTGGTTGATGTCTTCTTTTCATGTTAACGAGTTTTGGATGCCATTTTTGACGGGTTTACTGTTTTTTCTGCCCTTTGTTTTGTGTGTATGGATATTGGAAAATGCTCCAGGGCCAACAGAAGGGGACAAGAAGCTACGGACGGAGCGCATTGCGATGGATAGTAAAATGCGAAGACACTTTTTTAAAACCTTTATGCCGGGTATTGTTTTGACTATTATCGTTTACACCATGCTTACTATTTTACGTGATGTACGTGATAATTTTGAGGTAGAAATCTGGCAGATGTTACATGTAAAAGGGGCGGGTATTTTTGCAAAAGTTGATGGGACTATTTCCTTAATTGTATTGCTGTTGGTAAGTTGTCTTATCATGGTTAAAAACAATCTTAAAGCGTTTAAGTTGATTCACTATATGATCATTATAGGTTTCCTTACTGCAGGTATTTCTACTTATTTGTTTACGAGACAATGGATTGATGGTTTAAGTTGGATGTTGCTCGTCGGTTTGGGGTTATATATGGCATACATTCCTTATAACGCTATATTTTTTGAAAGAATGATCGCTACATATCGTATGAAAAGTAACATCGGTTTTGTGATGTATATGGCTGACTCAATCGGCTATTTGGGTAGTTTTATGATATTGGTGAACAAAGAGTTTATGCCAAATTCTGTTACTTGGGGAAATTACTTTATTCAATTGGTCTTTTTAGCGTCTATTATCGGAGCGATTTTGGGTATCTTCTCCCTTCTTTATTTTATTCGAAAAAAAGAACAGATGAAAGGGAGCGACGATGAGTTGTTGGCTCCTTGGCATGCGACAAAAGGAGAAGTACAAATTAGTTAACTATACTTTTTTTGATATTCTATTTATAAAGATGAAAACAAATACATATGATTTAATTATTGTTGGGGGCGGGATTTTAGGGACCTTTCATGCCTATCATGCGTTACAAAAGGGATTACGTGTGCTCCAACTCGAAAAGGATAATTTTCCCGTGGGATCTACCGTTCGTAATTTTGGACAAGTCGTGCCATCAGGAATGGCCGGTGAATGGTTTGATTATGGTGTACGTGGACTTGAAATATATCAATCTATTCAGCGGGAGATGGATATATCTGTTAGAAAAAATGGTAGTATCTATATCGCTTCAGATAATGATGAAGTTCAGGTACTTCATGAGTTATCTAAGCACTATCAGGCGAAAGGATATGAACATGAGCTTTGGTCGAAGGAACAGGTTTTATTGAAATATCCTGTGATGAATGCTGGTTATGTTAAAGAGGCTATCTTTTTTCCGCAGGAACTCAGTGTAGAACCCGAATCAATGATTAGACAGCTGCATATTTATATGCAAAATAAGTTTGTGGACTATACGTTGAAATACGATACGACAATTGTGGCCTGTGAGGATAAAAATGATGCTGTTGTTGTTACGAGCAGTACGCTGGAAAACTTTGAAGGGAAGAAATTGCTTATCTGCAATGGATACGAGTTTAAAATTTTATATCGTTCCTTATTTGATGATAGCGGGCTTGAAATTAGTAAGTTGCAAATGATGCGAACAAAGCCTTTGGCCCAGATTCATTTGCCAGGGAATATTTTAACAGGATTGACCATTCGTCGATACGAGAGTTTTGAAGAATATTGCCCATCATTTCAAACAATTCCAATGCCTGATCACTATCAGGAGCTACGCAATTATGGAATTCATATGCTCTTTAAACAGGCCACGGATGGTAGTATTATTATCGGTGATTCGCATGAATATGTGGCGGGCAACAGACTGGATGAATTGGGCTTCTCTGTGAATTCCTATATCAATGAATTGATGATTGCAGAAGCCAACCGTATCATGCCGATGGAGCTTGACTGGATTTCATCTTCTTGGGCAGGTTATTATTCGCAGCACAAAGATCATATTCTTGAAATCGACGTTAGCCCAAGAATACATGTTAGAACTGGTATCGGAGGGAAGGGAATGACAGCAAGTGCCGGCTATGCAGAACAGAGTATTGAAAAACTTTTTTAACTTAAACCCATCGAAGAGCCCCGCTGTCACATCCAGCGGGGCTCTTTCGTTTTTAAGCTATTTTTTTGTTCAGTTTGTACAGAAGCTTTAAAAAAGCACAGTTTGTCTCTCTTAATAAGGTTAAGCGTTATAAAATTCAATTAGTAAATAACTAATTCTGAAAAAGTCGAATAGATAATCTTTTTATTGTATCAACTATTTTTGCAGTTGTTTGTTCTTTATAAAACATTATCTGATCAATATTTCCTTATTGTTTGGGCGTTAAACAATGTTTTTATTAACTTCACGGTCACAATAAACCAGATCTAAATAGTAGAAGTGAATGGCAAATAATGTTTTTCCTGAAAATGAGTTAAGAAGGATAGAAAAATTAAAGTCCTATGAGTTAATGGGACTCGGGAAAGACCCTGAGCTGGATGTTTTTGCGCAGGCTGCCTGTCTGATTACAGATTGTCCTGCAGCTTTAATTGCCATGATGGAGCAAGAAACACAACGCATTCAAAGTTGCGTTGGGATAGAACTGGATACCGTTGAAAGGAAAAATACGGTCTGCCAATATACCATAATGAGCAAGGAGGTCCTTGTTATAGAAGATACTTTTGAAGATCCACGCTCATCTTCTAATCCATTGATTCGCGGAGGAAATATCCGTTTTTATGCTGGAGTTCCTCTTTTGGATGATGATGGCGATGCACTTGGAACAATTTGTGTCATTGATTTCCATCCGAAAAAGCTTTCGGATAAGCAAAAAGACTCGTTGGAGGAGCTAGGCAAGGCGATAACCAAAATATTATTGGGAAAAAAACGAAAAGTACAGGCTGGTTATTTCTCCGAAATTTTTCACTTGACGAACAATATTATTTGTGTATTGGATGAAGCGCGCAAAGTAAAAGAAGTTAACCCCGCATTTAGTAAAGTCTTGGGATTGTCCAGATCGAATAGTTTAGGCAAATCTATTTTTACCTTATTGGGAGACACTGAAAGGGGGTTAGTGTCGGACTTATGTCGAGTTGAGGAAACCAAATACGGCGTTCAATCTACGAGTAGGACTAAAATAGAAAATGGCCAAGTTGTCGAAATTGAATGGCATTTCAAATATGATCCAATCAATCATGATATTCTGGCTTTTGGAAGAAACGTGACAAAAGAGCGCGAAGAAAAACTCAAGCTGGAGAATTCCGAACGTAGATTTCGAAGCTTTTTTGAAAATGCGATCGGCCTCATGAGTATGCATGATTTGGACGGTAATATTCTATCCGTCAATGAAAAAGGAAGAGAGATATTACAGTATGCCAAAGAAGAGGTAAAAGGACTTAACCTCAAAAAATTGGTTCCGTCTCATCATGTCGGTCTGGTTGAAGAATATCTCAAACGTATTGCCAGCAATAAAGAGGATTCTGGAATGATGGTTCTCCAAACAAAAGATGGTGAAGACATTTCTTGGTTATACCACAATATGTTGGAAACGGATGAAAATGGACGATCTTATGTTGTCAGTACAGCCTTGAATATGACGGATCGATTGCGCCTTGAAAATGATCTTTTGCATACCAAACAGATCCTGGAGCAGACCAATGCTGTCGCTCAGGTTGGCGGATGGGAGATCAACTTAGCTGAAAATAAGGTCTATTGGTCAGACTCCACGAAGCTAATTCACGGTGTGGATCCTGATTTTACACCTGATTTTGAGCATGCAATCGGATTTTATGAGCCGGAAAGCCAGGTTATTTTACGTGGAATTTTTGAAAACGCCGTTAAAACAAGAACACCTTACGATACCGAATTGCGTTTATTAAAACAAGATGGAGAATCAATCTGGGTACGGGTAAAAGGTATTCCCGAATTTGAAAACGACGTATGTAAACGTGTTTTTGGAATTATTCAGGATATTGATAAAAGTAAATCGCTATTCTTGGAACTGGAACGCAAAGAATCTATGTTACGGGCGTTTGTGGATTATGTTCCTGCTTCGGTTGCTATGTTTGACCGAGATTTTAACTATATTTCGGTGAGTAATCAATGGTTAGAAGATTTTCACGAAGGGGTAAGTTTGCCGCCAAATAGTAACTTTTTTAAACTGTTTCCAAATATTCCGGAAAATAGAAAAAAAATCTACCTTGATGCGCTGGAGGGAGTGCCTTATAGGAATACGGATGAGGTCATACAGGCTGGTGGAATTGCCGAAGCGCAACATTTCAATTGGGAAGTAAGACCTTGGCATCTCGCTGATGGAAGTATAGGTGGGATCATCATTTTTACACAAAATATCACGGAATCGGTAAAAATAAATAATGAATTAAAGTTAGCGAAGGAACTGGCCGATCTGGCGAGTAAAGCAAAATCCGAATTCCTCGCCAATATGAGTCACGAAATTCGAACTCCTTTAAACGGTGTGATTGGATTCTCCGATTTGTTATTAAAAACACCATTAAATGATACACAGTTACAATACTTAGGCTATATCAATGAATCTGGAAATAGCTTACTCAATATTATTAATGACATTTTAGACTTTTCAAAAATCGAATCCGGTAAGCTTGAATTATTTGTCGATAAGTATAACGTATATGATGTAGCGAATCAGGTCATTAACGTTGTTCTCTATCAAGCACAACGCAAAGAAGTTGAACTGCTTTTGAACATTGAGCAGGGGCTGCCGGCTTTTGTTTGGATTGATGAGGCACGTATTAAACAAGTGTTGGTGAATCTATTAGGTAACGCTGTTAAGTTTACGGAAAAAGGCGAAATCGAATTTAAGATCAGTAAACTTCTAAATGATGAGAATAAATTAACTTTACGTTTTGCGGTTAGAGATACCGGAATAGGAATTCCACCAGAGAAACAACAACGCATCTTTGATGCCTTTACACAGGAAGATAGCTCCGTCAGTAAACGATATGGCGGCACGGGACTCGGTTTGACAATCTCCAACAACCTCCTTAAATACATGGGCAGTAAATTGAATTTGGAAAGCGAACTGGGCGTCGGATCGATGTTCTATTTTGATATCGAGGTACGATGCGAAGAAATGGAGGAGGAAGATACAGCGTTACCGTTAAATCGTGTTCTTGTTGTCGATGACAATGCCAATAATCGACTTATCCTTCAACATATGCTTTCTTATAAAAACGTTGAGTCTGTCCTCGCAGAAAACGGCATGGAAGCTTTACAGTTGCTGATGAAAGGTGAACGATTCGATGTTATTTTAATGGACTATCATATGCCTATATTATCGGGTCTGGAAACGATAGAAAAGATTAAGGAACTCTTTAGAAAACAAGAAGAAGGCATTCCATTGATTGTATTACATACTTCCTCGGAAGAGCATGAGGTGATTTCTGCATTTAGACAAGAGGAGCGGTCATTCTGTCTACTGAAGCCGATTAAATCTGAGGAACTGTATTCGACTTTAAGAAGGGCGATACAACAAAATAGGGAAGATGCTGTGCAATTAAAGGCGAATGCAAACTTATCGTTATCATCAGATTCGTACGGTCAAGACGTTCAGGTGCTCTTGGCAGACGACAATGCCGTTAATATGGCCCTTAATTTACGAATGATGGCAAGCATAATGCCGAGAGCACACTTAACCGAAGTTTCTGATGGAGCACAAGCCATTCAAGCTTGCAAAGAAAAACAATTTGATTTTATTTTGATGGATGTTCAGATGCCCGAGGTCGATGGGATCGAAGCAACTAAACAGATCCGGCAAATGACGGCTTATGTTGAAACACCTATTATCGGTGTTACTGCTGGTAATATTTCAGGCGAAAAGGAACGCTGTCTAGAAGCGGGGATGTCAGACTTTTTAGCTAAACCTATCCGACAACAGGATTTATTCAAAGCCCTGGAAAAAGCAATGTTATCGGTAAAACCTAGTGCTGCTGAATCTTCGGATCTGGAGGATTTGGATGAGCATTTGGATATGCAGCGCCTAGAAGAACAGGCTGGTGATGATCCCGCATTTTTAACCTTTTTTCTGGATTTGGTCGTCCGGGAAATAATGGGGTCTAGAAAGCAGTTAAAGGAGGCAATTGATACAAACGATATTGTACGCGTCAAAGAACTCCTTCATAAGTTGCGGGGAACTTCATCGACAGCTGGACTTATCAAATTGGCCCAAATGACTAAAGACCTTGAGACCAGCCCAACGATTGAAACAGACCTTGCGATCGCTTTTGTCGCAATCGAACAAGAAATGGACATAGGATTGGAATTAATTGCAAAAATCTTAAATAAATAATGATATGTTGATTTTAATAGCGGAAGACGACGAATTGATACTACGTACTGTTGAACACAAATTAGTAAAAGAAGGACACGAAGTGGTGCTGACCAGAAATGGCCGTGAAGCCATCGAGAAAATTAATGAGCTGGATTTGGATTTAGTTGTAACGGATATTATGATGCCCTTTGCTTCTGGTATTGAAATTCTTTCGGCAATAAAAAGTATTGGAAAGAAGATCCCAGTTATTGTATTATCAAGTATGGGCCAAGAGGAGGTCGTGGTCGATGCATTTGATTTAGGTGCATCGGATTTTATGGTTAAGCCATTTAGTCCAAATGAACTGATTCTTAGGATAAAACGCCTAATAAATAAATAAAATTATGCATCACCATATCGAGCTACATGAGCTTATTCTGGCGATTGTTATCGTATTGATTTTAGTACTATTATTGATTATTACGGTACTGGGATACAGCTTTTATAGCTATAGAATCCTTCATAATAGGCAATCGTGGCGACAGATCATCGAGTACAAAATTATGGAAACTATAGTTGGTGGCGATGAGAATGGAGATCGAGACCTGGAGTTTGCGAAATACTTGAAAGAACCTTCCTTTCGAGCTCTTTTTTTAGATGTATTAGTTGACTCCGATAGAAAATTTTCTGGTGGAGCGAAACAATCGATCAATAGGTTGTTTCATGATTTTAAATTGGAGGATGAAGCTTGGCGAAAGCTTCGCCATAGAAAAGCTTATTTGGTTGCGGGTGGGGTTCAAGAGCTTGCTGCGATGAATGTCGAACCGGCAATCCCTGAGATAACGGCCAAGCTTAATGATCCCCGTACTGCGGTATATCAAGAAGCACAATATGCGATCGTAAGTTTTAAAGGATATGAGGGTCTTGGTTTTTTAGATCATTTCGATCGTCCCTTATCAGACTGGCAACAATTGCGTCTATTGTTTTCTATTCATGAAATACCCGAACTTTCGGAGTTACATGTTGATACTTGGCTTAAGAGTTCAAATGATTCTGTTGTCATATTTACATTGCGCTTGATCCGAAAATTTAGATTGATGACTTTTTATGACGAAGTTTTTAACCTATTGGATCATCCCTCTAGGAAGGTTCGTATACAAGCCATACGAACGTTGCAGGCAATTGAGAACAGTGAGACAATTCAGCAATTTATACAAAATTTTGATCTGCAACCAATAGAAGTTCAGATTGAAATCCTTAAAGCAATGAAGATTGCCAAAAGTAGAGAAAGTGAGCATTTTCTGAAGGATCAACTGTGGAATCATAGCCAAGTGTCAATTAAAATTTCTGCCGCAGAAGTACTTGTTGTGCTGGGCGAAGAACAGTATCTGCGCGAGATTTCAAAACGTGAAGATACATACGACGAACTTACACAAATTATTAAACACGCTTTGCAAGAGAAAAAATGTTAGAGTTTTCCCATATCGTATACGAAATAATAGTTTGGTTATTTTTGCTTTATTCGGCAGCAGTATTCATTATCTATACTTGGATAGGGCTATACGCTTATGGAGCGGTGTTTCGTTACAAACACAATAATACATTTACGGATTATAGTATTATTGCTACCAACCCCAACGCGCCTACATTCAGTCTGATTGCTCCAGCTTACAACGAAGGGATGACCATCGTTGAAAACGTTCGGTCATTATTGTCGCTGTACTATCATAATCTGGAAATTATCATCGTTAATGATGGTAGTAAAGACGATTCAATTTTGAAATTGATAGCCTCTTATGAACTTGAACCAACATCCTTTTTTGTTCAGGGAAATATTGAGACCAAGGATATAAGGGGGGTCTATAAGAGCAAAAATCCAGCGTTTAAGAAGCTGATTGTTGTTGACAAGGAAAACGGCGGTAAGGCTGATGCGCTTAATGTCGGCGTTAATATTTCTTCGGGAGATTATATCGTCTGTATTGATGTAGACTGTATTTTGGAACAGGATGCTATTCTAAAATTAGCAAAGCCATTTTTGGAACAAACCGATAAACGCGTTATAGCCTGCGGCGGAGTTATACGTTTGGCCAATAACTGTAATGTCGTGAATGGCTCTGTGGTGGACGTTAATCTTCCAAAATCATGGTTGGGACGTACGCAGGCTTTGGAGTATATCCGTGCTTTTATTTTAGGCCGAATGGCTTGGTCCAGGGCTTCGGGATTAATTCTTATTTCCGGAGCATTTGGCGCTTTTGACCGGGAGATCGTATTAGCTTGCGGGGGCTATGACCGAAATACGGTGGGAGAGGACATGGAGCTTGTTGTTCGTATGCGCCGCTATATGGAGGAACAAAAGCAAGCTTACGAGGTGGTCAACATTCCTGATCCATTGTGCTGGACGGAGGTACCCGAGTCAAAAGAAGTATTGCGTAAGCAGCGTAATCGTTGGATGCGGGGCACGATGGAAACCTTATGGAAACATCGAAAACTCATGTTCAATCCCAAATACGGCCGTTTTGGTATGCTCAGTATGCCTTATTGGTTTTTCTTTGAATTCTTGGGGCCCATTGTCGAATTTACGGGCTATATTGTTTTTCTAATCTTTTTTATTCTGGGAATCATCAACTGGCCATTTTTCTTTGCACTATTTGCATTGGTAATTGCTTCCGGAATTTTGTATTCGATCTATGCAATCTTGGTTGATCTTGTTAGCCATCAGGTTTATTCGAAGAAACGAGATCTTTCCACCCTAATAACTACGGCGATACTTGAACCTTTATACTTTCACCCCATTGTTGTTAAAGCTGGGGTCCAGGGGGTTGTTGATTACTTTCGCAAGCAGCATGGCTGGGGAGAAATGACACGGCAAGGCTTTCAACAAAAAGATGCCAATGAGTCGGTTTGGAAATACCTCGGTCAGCGATTAAATCTGTCGTTACAGAGCTTAGGACCTGTTATGTTGGTTGTCGTTGCCTTGTATATGTTATCCGTTGGTGTAGAATGGTGGTGGTACGGTCGTCGATTTTCTCAGCTTTCGGAGTCACATGCCGGGAAATACCTGTTTTTGGATAACATCTTGTTTATCTTTCAATCCTTGACCTGTTTGGGAATCGGCTATTTATTGCTTCAATTCATAAGCAGTTTTTGGGCAAGACTTCTTATGGTCATATCGTTCTCGTTTATTGTCGTTATGCAATTCATCTTGTTTCTGTATTTTGGCGAATCGAGAAATTTGCTTGGGGCTGATATGTTCTATTACAGCTCGGAAGAGATGAAGCAAATTTTGGAGGCTAGTGGTATGTTGAGTTTTACCAATATTGCTTTACTTTTATTATTGATCGTAATTTCTTGGGTTCCCCTTTGGGTTGCCAATAAACAGACATTCAAAAAGGCCTATGCTAGTATTGCACTGTTATCTTTGGGGATCATATCGTTTTTCGTCTCCTCGGCTTCGCTTTTGGGGGGTAGCTCCGAAAAGGATGAATTCGTAGCCAATGCAAGCCGGAGTAAATGGCGTTATTTTTTCGATTCCAATTTCTCCAATTACGTGGATGAGCACCCTGGGATGCTCGCTCTGTTCAATAAAGACGATGATGATGCAAAAGTGTTAGATACTAAATTTCCCTTTTTGAAAAAAGAGGATACCAAAGATTTCCTAGGGGCATACCTACAGAAAACGGCGAAAGTACCCAATTTGGTCATTCTTGTTGTGGAGGGTTTAGGACATGCCTATAGTGCTGAAAATGGCTATATTGGCAACTTTACACCTTTTATAGGTACATTGAAGCAACAGTCTTTGTATTGGGATAATAATATGAGTTCCTCGGGTCGGACATTTTCCGTTTTACCGACCATAACAGGTTCGTTGCCTTTTGCTACACATGGATTCCTGGAACAAGACACCTTGCCAGATAACTTCAATCTATTTAATATTCTGAAGAGTAATGGATTCAATACTGGATTTTTCTATGGTGGTCATTCTAATTTTGATTTCATGAAAAAGTTCATGGATTATAATAAAATAGATATGCTCATGGACCAAGCGGCATTCGGACCTCCTTATAAAAAATTGCCCGAAAAGGGTGGAGAGAGCTGGGGATATGAAGATCAAGCTGTCTTTAGCAAACTTCTTGAAGTACAGAAGGTACAGGAACACCCTTATTTCCATGTGCTTTTGACACTATCAACCCATAATCCGTTTTTGATTAATAATGCGGCTCATTATGAGCAACTATTTGATCAACGTATAGCAACATTGAACCTTACACCAGAACAAAAAAAGTGGGCTTTGGAAAATCGTACCCAGCTTGTTTCGGTGCTGAATTTGGATGATGCGATGGAGCAGTTCTTTAATGAATATAAAAAGAGACCGGATTTTGCAAATACTATTTTTGTCATAACTGGAGACCACGCGATGCCTGAGATACCCTTGCAAAGCAAAATCGATCGTTATCATGTTCCACTGTTGATTTATTCACCACTTTTGAAAGGGCCAAAGACTTTTCATAATTTTGTTAGCCATTTTGATGTTGCACCTTCCATATTGGCCTACTATCGCGAGAATTTTGGGCTGAAAACTCCTACACAAGTTACCTGGATCGGTCAGGGTCTTGACAAAGGCGCTTCAGCACAGGGTGATGGCATAGCCATGATGCAGAGTAAAAATCAATTGATTGATTTTGTAAAAGGCAGTTACCATCTTTCCGATGGACAACTGTATAAACTGGATGGAATACTCAATGAAGATGCCACCGCGGATAATGCGAAAGAAGAATTGTCCAAGCGCTTTGAATTATTTAAGCGCAAGAACAAACTCTTTTATACGCAAAAGCGACTTCTTCCGGATAGTGTTTATACAAATTACTTTAATCGAGCAAAGAAGAACTAGAATTTTCGAATATAACCAAGGATGATATCCAATTGATTTCCTCGCTCTTTTGGCCTGAATTCTTGGTTATAATAGGTGCCCGAAATTGAAAATAGGTTGCTTTGCTTAACGGAGAAATTATACTCTGCACCTACTTTGAATGTTTTTAATTTATAGGAAGCATTATCCAATAGATTATTTCGATTTTCTTCGGGGCTCAGACCCGTTCCGGCACTAAATCCGAAGTAATCGTTTGCTCCTTTAGTATAATAGCGAACTGTTCCAGTATAGGATTGAGAAATATTCTTTTCGCCTGGTGTAAGGTAAGTCCTCAGATTGAACCAAAAGTTTTGGTAATATTTTCCGACTGAAGCCGTGTACATCCAGATGTTGTCACTAAAATAAAGCTGACGATATCCGATCTCTCCCTCAAAGCTGTTCGGAAGATTGGCATAGAGAGACACACCAGTTCTATATTTCGCAAAAATCCCCACATTATTGGAGTATCCAGCACCTACATACAGGTAAAATATCTTTGAAAGACGCGGATAAGCCTCCATCTCAAATTGGACGCCATTTTCTGCAAATTTATTCGCATAGTTAGTTCTGAAAATAACTGATCCTATTGGTGTTGCCCGTTTATAACTTAAGCCGACAATGTGCCAATTATGATCAAACTGTTTGTCAAAATAGACAAAATTGTACGTCAGACCGATTGCATTTTTAGCCGTATATTCTTCTATATTTTTTGCCAGAGCTCTTGCTTCCGTATTTTTAGGATTAATTGCCAATAAACTATGAATTGCCTTTTCGGCGGCCTCATAATGATCATTGCCATAACTTATTTTACCTTTTAACAGAAGTAGATCCTGCGACTGCGGATGTATGCTAAGCCCTTTGTCTGTAATTGCAATAGCTTTGTCAGTCTGATCATTCCAATATTCCAATGAGGCGTAGGCCAAAAAGAAATCTTCATCACTTGTATTCTTTTTATCCAGTTCTGTAAAGATGGTTCTTGCCGAATCAATTTTATCCGACCAGGTATAAAGACGTCCGAGAAAAATGCTAATATCCGTGTAATCCGGTGCTTGAAGTAGGGCCTGTTTAGATAATTGAATGGCTTGCGGATAATCTTTTGAATCAAAAGCTACCTTTCGCGCTTTTACAAAGAGATCATCAGCAGTGAGTTTTGTCTCTTGCGCAATTGAAAATAAGGGTAATAAAGAGAGGGAGAGTAATGGATAAATTACTTTTTTCATTCCAGATCGTAAAGTTGACATTTAAGCTTGCTAATATATAAACTAAAATTAGGAAATTTTGTTTGTCTGCTTTTGTTTTAAAATAAATTTTTGAGCTCTTTTAAAGCGTTCTATCTCTTTTTGTGGAGCGCCTTCCGAAATGATCCTTAGAATGAGAGTTTCGAAAAACGCCACTGGAATGTGTCAACAACCGTTAACTGGTTGCTATCTACGGGTAATCCGGTTACTATTTTAAGTACCTGCATGGCCATCAT
>JBMAAL010000037.1:0-52149 GCA_050281725.1 Sphingobacterium sp.
ACCAATAGCCAAAAGAAAGCACAAGAAAAAATTCTTCATTTATCTAGCATTTTTTATTTCCATACACCGCAACAACGCATCGCTCGGATTGCACTTACTCACCCAATATCACATAGTGCCAATCAGCAGAAGCAAAATACGGTCCTTTTATTGATGGCCTAAAAATATAGATTTTATTTACTTTTTTAGCTATTGTCCCACAAACTAAACTATTTCCAGCAGCAGATTTTAGATTGCTACTGCTGAAAAATTCATCTTTAGCCATTTTTATTTATTCTTTCGATCTCGATAAATCCCGCGCATTCTCTGCCATACGGATAAATTCAGCACGATAACCTTCCTCATCTTTGCCTTTGGAAGCTTTTGCACGCGCGATGAGCTGATCAAAATTGGCCTTTTGCTTAAAATCAGAATCACGAAGTAATAGACCAAGTTCCGCTACCGCAGCGGCGAACTGCAGATCTTCACTCACACGGTTCAATTCCGTAACGGCAGTTCCAACCACCTTTTGCTGCAACTTGCTTTTCTCCCCTTCGGGTTCCTTATACCGAAATTTCACGGTTGCCAGTTCAGCATTTCTCCGTCCAGCCGCCTGATCCGCTTGTTGTTGGTATTTTAAGGGATCTACCGTTCCGACCATCTCCGACTCCACACCGACCGGTACAATTTCATATAGGGCCGTCACCACATGACCTACCCCCATATCACCACCCATCTTTTGATCGTCATTGAAATCCTCAGCCTCCAACAAGCGGTTTTCGTATCCCACTAAACGGTATGCCTGCACATAACTGGGATTAAATTCAACCTGGATCTTGACATCCTTCGCAACGGTAAACAACGTTCCCCCGAATTCGGTCACCATCGCTTTTCGTGCTTCAGAAATGTTGTCTATATACGCATAATTCCCATGTCCTTTGTCTGCAAGGATTTCCATCTTACTGTCCTTCAGATTCCCCATGCCATACCCCAGTACTGTTAGGAAAACCCCCGATTTACTTTCTTTGGCAATCAGCTCTTCCATCGATTCGTCACTGCTTTCCCCAACATTGAAATCGCCGTCACTAGCCAAAATAATCCGGTTGTTTCCACCTTTGATAAATTGTTGCTTCGCAATTTCGTAAGCCTTCTTAATTCCTGCAGCACCAGCAGTACTTCCACCGGCTTCCAACTCCTCAATAGCCGATTTTATTTTCATCTTTTCATCACCGGGCGTACTCTCCAGTTTTACCCCTGCCGATCCAGCATAGGTCACAATGGCGACATGGTCTACAGCACGAAGCTGATCAACCAACATCTTCAGCGAGGCTTTCACCAAAGGCAGACGCCCCGGTCCCATCATTGATCCCGACACATCGATCAAAAACACCAAATTGGAAGCTTTAAGGTTCGCCGTCGGTATATCTTTCGCCTTTAATGTTACACGCATGAGCTGATGCGTAGTATTCCAGGGTGCCTTCGTCAATTCGGTGACAATATTTACAGGTTCGCCATTCTTAGGTCCGGCCACTTGATACTGAAAGTAATTGATCATCTCTTCAACCCGTACCGCATCTTTTTCAGGTAGTGTTCCTGAATTGATAAAACGACGTACATTACTATAGGAAGCAGCATCAACATCGGCCGCAAACGTCGATAAAGGTTCTTTACGTGGATTGATAAAGTTATTTTCCTTTACTTTTTGATAAGATTCTTGGTTCTGATTAGGCATATATGCCGTCCCTCTAATATACGAACCTGTTATTTGCCCTGACAAAGCTGTATTAGCAGTCATCATCGATACCGTTTGACGCTGTACTTTGGGCTCATACCCGGTCACCACAACCTCATCCAGTGTATTATTTTGCCGCACCAAAGCCACATCAACCTTTGACCGATGGTTGACCGCTACCCGCTGCTCAAGATATCCGATACAACTAAAAATCAAGGTATTTTTACCGTCAAGGACTTGAATGCGATAGTTTCCCTTATCATCGGTCTGCACTGGCGCTTTTGTAGCAACATTGCTCACCTGTACGCCCGCAAGGGCAGTCCCTGTATTCGCGTCGACAACCTTACCGCTGACCTCATATCCTTGCTTGGCATATCCACCTAAGGATAGCAACAAGCCTATTACAAAAAGTATTGCTCTCATATCTTTACATTTTTGACAAGGGATGCCACAAATATTAAATTTCCATAAACCAGAAAAAAAAAATATTTTTAGCCAATAAAATGTTCGCATTCAAGTCGTCAAAAATAGATACAGCACAAGACCATGAGCTCTTGCTGCACTACCAGGAGTCCATGGAACTCCAGGTATTGGGTGATCTATACCAGCGACATACCGAGATGGTATACTATGTTTGCTTACGGTATCTCCAAGATTCCGAATTGAGCAAAGATGCTGTCATGAATATCTTTGAAGAATTAATATATAAAGTCAACAAGCAAGAAATCAAGGACTTCCCAAGATGGCTTTATGTACTAAGCAAGAACCATTGTCTGATGTATTTAAGGTCTCAAAAGAACAAATCTCAAATTTCTTTGGATGAATTTGTGAAATTTCCGGGAGACGTGCATCAGTATGAACAATATGATGAAAAAGAAGAACAGCTAACAGCCATGGAAGGCTGTCTGGAAAAGTTGCCAGACAAACAGCAGCAGTCGGTCAGACTCTTCTTTTTAGAGGAAAAATGTTACAAAGAGATTAGCGAATCTACTGGTTATAGCTTGAACGAAGTAAAGAGCTATATACAGAATGGGAAACGGAATTTAAAAAATTGCATGGAGGCTTGGAATGAGCAACAGTAATTACGACATAGCATACTTAAAGAAATACGTCAACGGCGAATTATCTCCTACGGAGATGTACGCGCTTGAACGTGAGGCACAGCGCGATCCCATGCTGGCCGATATTCTTATGGGTATAGAGATGGATCAGAATAAAACCGTACTTACAACAATCAACAACCAAATTGTACAACGTGTTCAGAAAGATAATACCGCTAAAATAAAGGCCTTGGATTGGAAGAGGCTTGCCATCGCCGCAGCAGCAGTGATCGTGTTGGGGATTGGTCTCCTCCTTTACCGTCAACAGGACAAAAATTCACCCGAAGCGAAACGTACCGCTGAAGTAAATATTACGCAGGAAAAGCCCAAAACAAAAGTTACAGCAGCAGATTCCAGCACTCCTTCAGCTGATATCGCATCAAAAATAGGATCTCAAGATCATTTGCCACAATTAGCCGATAATAACCGACCACGGTTGCATGAACAGCATCCACTGGAGGAGGTAACTGTTCTATCGCGGGAACCCTCCCTGCGTGTAAAATCATTGGAAGAAATGAAGGAAGGTCTCAATAATGATCGTCCTGTATTTGGATTGAGACCTGCAGATAGTACAATTGTTATCGGTTATGCGCCAATGGCAAAGAAAAAAGATGCTTCCCAAACAATTATGATTCGGGGAACCTCAAGTTTAAACAATACCCTTGTAGGCAGAGCTCCGGGTATTTCGATGCCACAACAACAAGGTACACCGCTACAACTTACAATTCGGGACAAAGAGACAGGCTTACCTATTTCGGGAGTGACAATCATTCAACCCAATAGCAAGTTTGCGACGAATACCGACGCACAGGGACAAGCTACCATCCAACCCAGTACAATGGATTCACTCGTCGACATCATGGCTCTGGGCTACAATTCTGTTGCATTGAATATGCGTCGCAGCAAAAATACGACGATCAAACTGCAACCTTCCGGCGCTTCACTTGATGAAGTCGTCGTCACAACGATGTCTTCACGCAAATCAAAAAGTGCCGAACCTATCTGGGGCTGGAGATCGTTCAACAATTATATCAAGAAAAAAACAGCTAAAAGCCGTTATGAGGGCACTGTCCGTTTAAGCTTCTATATCGATAAAGATGGAATCCCAACAAATATCAGCGTTCTCCAAAGTGCAAATGATTACCTCGATGCCAAAGCCAAAGAGATTCTACTTTCGGGACCAAAATGGAAAGGGGAAGACTACCGCTATGTCACGTTAAGCTTCGAATTCACCTTGTAAGTATGCGATCTGAGCACATCTTATCTAATTACAACACAAGTTTATCTCGCTAGCGGGACAAATAAGCAATCGAAATTGATCGACGCATTTATCTTTTCAACCAATTTAATTTATAAGGGTTTGGATTTAAAATTATTTCATACTTTAGTGTTATAATTCTTAACCATACAGTCATTTTTTATGAAAAGTTTTTTCACTGGCCTCCTCCTGCTTAGTGGTGTATACCTACAAGCGCAAGATTTTTCGTTCGGTAAAATAAAAAAGGAAGATTTTGCCATTACTGTTGATAAAATAGACACGGCAGCAAATGCCTTTGTCTTACGTGAATACGGTTCAGCCGAAGTAAGTTACAACAAGAATAAAGGCTTAGTCGTTGAATTTTTCAAACATGTTCGCATTAAAATTTTAAATAAAGAAGCCTATAGTTACGCTAATTTCAGCATCCCTTTATATAAAAGTGGGAACGACCGGGAAGTCCTTATGGATATCAAGGGAGCATCCTATCACCTCGTCGGTGATAAGGTCGTAGAAACAGAGATGACCAAAGCAAATATTTTTAACGAAAACGCCTCTGAAAACTATGCGGTAACGAAAGCGGCTATACCACAAGTTCAGGAAGGTACAATTATCGAATACCGCTACCGTACGGAATCCCCATTTATCTTTAACCTAAATGCTTGGGAATTTCAGGAGGATCTTCCGAAACTTTATAGCCAATACGTCACTCGTATTCCCGAGATCTGTCATTATAAAGCCAATTTAAAGGGTGGGTTCGCCGTCAGTGACAGGAAGGTAGAAAATTACAACACAGGCCTAAATTCTGAAGTTGGAGAAGTCCTGGGTAGTAAAACTACCTACACGATGGAAAATATACCAGCTTTCCACACGGAAGATTACATGACCTCTTCCAAAAATTTCAGGTCAATTATCTTCTTCGAACTCGGCAGATATAGCGTTCCAATGGGCCCCACAAAAGACTTCTCGCTCACGTGGGAAAACGTCAGAGATAAACTAGTACAGGACGAAAGTTTTGGTGGACAGGTAAAGCGAAAAACGGCATTGAAGGAGTTCATTGAACCTATATTGCAGGATTCAAAAGATGACCTAGAAAAAGCGGTACGACTGTATACCTATTTCCAGAAACAAATAAAATGGAATAACCGCCATTCGATCTATGCAAAAAATATTAAAGAAGCCATCGAAAAAAGAACAGGCAATAGCGCCGATATTAACCTTGGACTGGTCAATGCCTTACGTTATGCAAAGCTAGATGCCATCCCTGTTATTTTATCGACACGTGAGAATGGCTATGCGGGACTGTATGCACCAGCGATATCAGAGTTCAACCATGTCATTGCCCGGGTAAAAATAGATGAAAACTACTACCTGCTGGATGCGACCTCTCCCTATGAGATGTTTGGAAATATTCCGATGAAATGTGTCAACTTTCAGGGAAGGTCAATTCCCCTGGAAGGCGAATCTGACTGGGTAAAACTTGAGGCAAATCTTGCATCTACGTATAGTAATTTCTTTTATGGTGAACTATCGGAAAATGGTGCATTAAAAGGAAAATGGATTACCTCACGTAACGGTTATGGTGCTTCCAAAATGCGTGAACGCCTTCAAGGAAGTAATTCTGAAGAAGAATTCTACGAAAAAATAGATGAAGAAAACAATCGCATCAAAATCAATAGTTTTAAAGTTTCGAATCGGGAATCCCTTGATAAACCTCTAACGGAGGAGTTTGAAATTGAGATTAAGAATTTTGCAACCCTGCAAAATGAACAACTTCTATTCAATCCTTATATTGACACCAAAATGTCCAAGAACCCCTTCAACCTAACGGAGCGGAATTACCCAATCGACTTTGGTTCTTTAGTCCAAGAAGAGTGCTACATTGAAATCAAACTACCGAAAGGCTATGCATATCCAACGGAAGGAAAGTTAAAAAATATAAGTATGGCTCTTCCTGAACGTGCAGCCCGATATATTTTCAAAATCAATAATACAACACCGGATGTTCTGATAATAGAATCTGCAACACAATTAAACAAACCCTTGTTTATGCCGGAAGAGTATTTTGATTTAAAAGAGTTTTTCAGCCGAATCATCCAGGCAGAAAAATTAGATGTTGTACTCAAAAAAATATAACAATATCGCTTAACACAAACTTCATTTTATATTGACGATTAGCTTAAATAAGGGTGATAACTTTGAATATCAAAAAAACAGTAAAATGATTAAAGATTCAGATTTATTCGAACTAGAGAATACCTTCCTTGGTGAAGGTTTCGAATTAGATGGTGATGATATTATCACCGATGAAGACTAGGTCTTCACTTTTTTAGCAAGTATTATTCCCCTTATATAATCTCAAAGCCCAGACATTCTTTGCTGGGCTTTTTCTTTGCTCCGTTGTTCACCAATTTGGCCAAATCTTATTATTTCCCTATCTTTATGTTATCCTGACGATCCGCCGTTGAGCTAACCCAGCTCCTATTTTTACGGGAACGCAAGCAACAGGTTTAAAGCAAATAACACACATGAGAAAAATAATATTGGATCTGGCCATGACCCTAGATGGCTTTATTGAAGGCTCACAGGGAGAGGTTGACTGGTGCATTATGGATGATGACATGGATTTCGATGGATTTTTGGCTTCAGTCGATACCATCTTTTATGGCCGGGTAAGCTATGATGCCTGGGGTAATTTCCAACCGGGCGCTACGGCCGATGAAACGGAAATAAATCTTTGGAAAAATGTCCATGCGAAGAAAAAATATGTTTTTTCCAGTCAAGCAAGACAAGATGAAAAAGCTACTTTCATCCAAACTGATATCACTGAACATGTTCAGGAAATAAAAGAACAACCCGGAAAAGATATTTGGCTATATGGGGGAGCGCGTCTAATTAAAACATTTATTCAAGCCAACCTTGTTGACGTCTATCGCATTTCCGTTCACCCTATTGCCTTGGGAAGTGGCAAGCCTTTATTCGAAAACTTACCTGAACGACTATCTCTAAAACTTGTTCAAAGCGTCGCATTCAAATCGGGTGTTGTTCAGTTAATCTATATCCCTCAACATGAATCTTAACCATCAGGCAACCCCACAGATCGCTGACCAGATGATCAGAAAAGTGTTAGATCGGCTCGAAAGTATATTTATGCTCCATTGCTCACATGTATCGGAAGATCAAACAGGTAGTACCTATTATGGTTTTAATTTTCAACTGGACAACAAACACTTCAAATTTAGAAAGGCCAGGATAACACCCAAAAAAGTGGGGTTATTCGTTGCTCTCTGGAAACGTGACAGCGATGGTCAGACTACCCCCTTTGCTGCAGATGATCATTTCGATTATTACCTTATTTCGGTTGAACAAGACCAGCATTGCGGCTTTTTTGTCTTTCCAAAACAGGCGCTAATTGAACATGAAATCCTCACAGCGGGTTGTCAAGAGGGTAAACGCGGATTCCGAATTTATCCAGATTGGAGCATCCCAACTAACAAACAGGCTACCAAAAGCAAACAATGGCAGCACACATACTTTGTGGATTGCTGTGGGTCCCCTCAAGAAGCCAAAAACAAATTGACCCATATACTGCAAAGCAGCTAGTCGATATTTCCGACCAAATCGGCATAAGCTGCACGCAACAAAGAAATTGCTGCCACCATACTTTGCTCGTCAAGATGGGCAAACCCCAACCGCAATGCAGTAACGGTTTTATTTTGATAGAGGCAATTACTCGGCAACAAGAGTCCTAGCAGCCGTACTTTTTCTTGCAAGGCTGTCAGCGAAACAACCCTATTAAACTTTATCCAAAAGGCCAGTCCCGAGACCGGGATTTCAAACCGGATCTGATCTTCAAAATGCCGTAACAGCAATCGGGCAAACAATTCTTTTCGCTCAGCAATAGTTTTTTGAAATTTACGCTGATATCGAAAGATATCACCCTGATGGATAATTTCACCCAGTGTTTTCTCGATCATAAAATTCGGCTTTCCGAAGATGTTCAAATACTTTTTACCTTCATCCAACAGATCCTGTGGTGCGATCAAAAAGTTCATTTGGAAACCAGGATCGAAGAAACTACCGAAAGCACCTGTATAAATCACGCGGTTACCGCCATTTTTCCGGAAAAGTGATTCGCCTTTCTCCTTAAAAAAAGAAGACTCAAAATCCACATCATCCTCAATAATGATAAAGTTATACTGCTCGGCCAACGCTAACAGTTGAATTTTCCTCCGTTCGGAAAGGTTAACCGTCGTTGGATACTGACATCTGGTATTGAGGTAAACACACCTGATTTCTCCAGGTCTAAATTGCTCTCCGATCTTATCTACCATCATCCCCTCCGCATCTACCGGAATGGTTTTTAGCTTGGCGCCTGCTTGACTAAAGATCATGTTGGGTAAAAAATAACTTAAATTTTCAACCAGCACAATATCGTCGGACCGGATCAATAATCGGGATAAAATTGAAAAAATCTGTTCGCGGCTGGCAATCGGCAATAAGAAATTCCGGGAAAGATGAAATCCTCTTGTTAAATTTAGATAATAGCTTAACTGGTCCCTAAAAAACAAATTCCCTTCAGTCGTCGTCGGAAAATCATCACTTTTCTTTTTACGTTTCACCATGGATGCATAAAAACGCACCAGTTCCTCCGCTCCAATGACATTATAATCAGGTGTTCCATCTGTAAAATAGTACCTTTCGGGAACCTCTGAAATAGGCATATCTAAGATGAGTTCCTTTCTAAAAAAGTAAGGTGCAAAATCAGGTGGCTGTCTAAATGCTTCAACCGCCGACCCGGAGGTACCGATACGCTCGGGATTTTTCACAAAAGTTCCGCGATTAGGTAAAATTTTCACCCAGCCCTGTTCCTGCAATTCCGCTAAAGCAGCTACAATGGTTTTTCGGTGCACATTTAGTTCATCAGCAATCTTCCGACTACCGGGCAACAAATCGCCATCTTCCAATAGATTGCGTTTGACGGCATTGATAAATTGATAAACAATCTGCAGATAGATGGCATCTTCCTTACGACGATCTATCTTAATAATGGAATGAAAACCTATACTAACCGGACTACTCATTATGTTTATTTCGGACTACCAAAGTTATCATTTAAACTATAATCTTTGCAATCATCATGAAAAAATAATCGCGTTGAATTACTCAACCCGAATGGTCATTAAGCAAAATAGACCTGACTTTAGCATAAAAAGGTAGCAATAATATGGAAACAAAACCACAATGGACGCAGGAAGAAGTTGTTGCTTTATACAACAAACCAATAATGGATCTTCTTTATGAAGCGGCATCGATACATCGGAAATATCACGACCCAAACAAAGTACAAGTGTCCACATTGATCTCAATAAAAACAGGTGGCTGTCCCGAAGACTGTGCCTATTGTCCACAGGCCGCACGTTACCATACGAATGTAAAAGCGGAAGGCCTAATGAGCGTAGAGCAGGTAAAAGAGCAGGCACTGGCAGCCAAAGCTGGAGGTAGCTCACGGATCTGTATGGGGGCCGCCTGGCGCAATGTTAAAGATGGCCCTGAGTTTGACCATGTACTGGATATGGTCCGCACACTGAATAGACTTGACATGGAAGTCTGCTGCACACTAGGTATGCTGACCGAAAACCAGGCACAACGCCTTTCAGAAGCCGGACTGTACGCTTACAATCACAACCTCGACTCTTCTGCCGATTACTATAAGGAAATTATCTCGACCAGAAGCTATGATGATCGACTGCAAACGATCGAAAATGTACGTAAAACCAACATAACGGTATGTAGCGGTGGTATTATTGGGATGGGAGAAAGTATCGCCGACCGTGCAGCGATGTTGGTCACACTTGCTTCACTCATTCCACAACCTGAATCGGTACCGATCAATGCGCTCGTTCCTGTACCCGGTACTCCAATGGAGATCATGGAAACAGTTTCGATATGGGAAATGGTACGCATGGTCGCTACAGCCCGAATTTTATTACCTAACACACAAGTTCGCCTTTCTGCAGGACGTACCAACATGAGTACAGAGGGTCAAGCTTTATGCTTCTTCGCGGGAGCCAATTCGATTTTCTCAGGCGACAAACTCCTCACCACGCCCAATCCCGCTATCAACGAAGATATGGATATGTTTAAAACACTAGGATTAGTAGCACAGCAGCCTTTCGAGAAAAAAAATCAACCCGAAACCATCGCAACGGAGATGGCGCATTACCATGATCTTGGTGAAAGACCAAAATGGTCAAGACCAGAACATAAAATCCAACGCAACATCACTAAACAGCAAGACAACTAACAAAACCAATACGGCAGACAGTCATGGAAAGAAAAATAATGGATCAACACGCCCTTATCGATGATTTTGACAGAGCGCATTTATGGCATCCGTATACAACTATGACAAATCCCTTACCTGCCTACAAGGTTAAACGGGCAGATGGTTGTATAATCGAGTTGGAAAATGGGCAGCAGCTTATCGATGGTATGTCTTCTTGGTGGTGCGCCATCCATGGCTACAATCACCCCGTCCTGAATGCTGCGGTCACAGCACAGCTCAGTAGCATGTCACACATGATGTTTGGCGGACTTACACACGAACCCGCAATTGCTCTCGGTAAAATACTGCTTGATATCACCCCACCTTCACTCAACAAAATATTTTATGCCGATTCGGGTTCGGTTGCAGTGGAAGTTGCGCTTAAAATGGCTACTCAATACTGGGTCTCACAAAAAAAGACCAATAAAACAAACTTTGCCACGATTCGTTCTGGATACCATGGCGATACCTGGAACGCGATGTCGGTCTGTGATCCCATTACTGGCATGCACCGCATCTTTGACCATTCTTTACCCAAACGCTATTTTGCCCCTGCCCCAAAAATAGGATTTGATCAAGAATGGGATACCAATGACATTCAACCGTTAGCAGACCTGATCTGCTCGCACAAGGACGAACTGGCCGCTCTCATCCTTGAACCTATTGTCCAGGGAGCCGGTGGTATGCGTTTTTACCATCCGGAGTACTTGCGTCAGGCAGCACATCTTTGCAGAGAAAATCAACTTCTTTTAATCTTTGATGAAATTGCTGCCGGATTTGGGCGCACGGGCAAGCTCTTTGCCTGGGAGCATGCCGGAATAGTGCCCGATATCATGTGTATCGGCAAGGCCTTGACCGGTGGCTATATGACGCTATCGGCCGTGATCACTTCAGATCATGTTGCGCATACAATCTCCACCGGTACACCAGGTGCTTTTATGCACGGGCCAACTTTTATGGCCAACCCCTTGGCTTGCGCTGTAGCCCACGCTTCCATCAAATTACTATTGGCAACGGACTGGAAAGCGAAAGTAACGTTAATCGAAGAACAATTGAAACGGGAACTTAGCGCTGCAACAGCGCTACCCCAAGTTGAGGAGCTCAGAATTTTAGGTGCAATTGCTGTCATCGAGATGAAAAACTCCGTCGATCTATCCAGCATACAACAGCGGTTTATCGAAGAGGGAATTTGGGTAAGGCCATTCGGAAAACTGATTTATATCATGCCCCCTTTTATCATAAATGAAAGCGAGCTACACAAGTTAACACAGGCATTACTAGCCGTAATCAGCACAGCCCAATGATTGAAAACAGTCTAATCCAGCGCATTGAAGATGAATTACTTACCCTTGAAAAACAAGGCAATATACGAAAACTCCCCCTTATCACACAGCAGGGTAACGCAGAACAGGAGTATGTTAACGCGCATCACAACCTCTCGTCTAACGATTATCTTGGCCTTGGAACAGATCAGATACTTCGTCAAGAATTCCTAAACTCGGTGACAAAGGATAATGCTGTATTCAGTGCTTCCTCTTCACGTCTACTCACAGGAAACCATGCAGGCTATACGCAATTGGAAACAAAGCTGTGCCGTATGTTCGGCACGGAGAGTGCATTGGTCTTTAACAGTGGCTATCATATGAATGTAGGCATACTTCCTGCAGTGTGCGATACACAGACACTAATTCTCGCCGATAAGGGTATCCACGCAAGCCTAATTGATGGCATCCGATTATCTGGTTCGCCCTGCTACAGGTACCGCCATTCCGATTACACCCACTTAACGCAATTATTGGCAAAATATGCCCATCGCTTCACACGCATCATTATCGTCACAGAAAGTATTTTTAGCATGGATGGTGATTGCACTGACCTCTACTATCTGGTCAATCTAAAACAGCGTTACCCCAGTGTCTTACTCTATGTCGATGAAGCGCATGCCGTAGGGGTACGCGGAATACGGGGGCTTGGCTGCGCAGAAGAACAGCACTGTATTACCGACATTGATTTCCTGACAGGCACCTTCGGAAAAGCGCTAGCATCGGTTGGTGGCTACCTGCTCTGTAAGGAACCCATCCGGAATTATTTAATCAACAAGGCACGTACGCTACTCTTTACAACTGCACTGCCACCGATCAATCTATTATGGTCTGTATTTATTCTGGAACGCTTAAGTGACTTCACAGACCGGCGCCAACAGCTGAACAAAAATAGCCTATTGCTTAAACAGCAAATAATTGCCAAAGGTTTTAATTGTCCGTCAGAGAGCCATATTCTACCAGTCATTATCGGGAATAACAAGGAAACGATACGGAAAGCGGAAGATCTGCAGCGAAAGGGATTTTATGCACTTCCCATACGTCCGCCGACAGTACCCGAAGGAACTTCAAGAATCCGGATTTCATTGACAGCAACAATGACCTCGGCCATGATCAAACAACTTGCAGCAAGCTTATGATACTTAAAAGAATCTCTCCCAAAAGAGTCACTTCGGCCGATGATTTCCCAAGGCAGCATCTTCACCCAAAATCCAACGAAAAACTGCTTTTATTTTTTGCAGGCTGGGGCATGGATGAACAGCCTTTTTTGCACTACTCTCCCGTAGGCAAAGATCTTATTGTTGCCTATAACTATACCGATTTACAGTTGGACAAGAGTCTGCTCGCAGGATACCGGGAAATTGAGGTTTTCGCCTGGTCTATGGGGGTATGGGCAGCAGCAATGGTACTGCCCGAACTCCAAAACAACAATTACCCCATCAGTACTTGTACTGCAATCAATGGGACCCCATTTCCCATAGATGACGAAAAAGGAATTCCATCCCAGTTATTTAAAGGAACATTGGATACACTGAGCGATAAAACACTGGAAAAATTCAGATTCCGCATGTGTGGTTCCAAGGACCTTTTCAGTAACTTTCTTGACAGAGCTCCTCAACGGGACATCGAAGACCTTCGCGCAGAGCTCATCGCGATTGAAAAAACAGCAAGTACAAAATCAGCAACAGCACTTCAATGGCATCAGGCATATATAGGTAAAGAAGATCGAATCTTCCACGTAGAAAATCAAAAACGCGCCTGGTCCGATACTGCATATACGATAATTAATGCTACGCATTATCCCGAACAATTATTTAAGCACCTTTTAAAATGATCATCATGATGGACAAACAAAGGATTATGGCCCGTTTTTCTAAAGCTGCATCGAACTATCAGTCGGCAGCGATTGCTCAGTACGAAATAGCAAAAAAAATGATCAGGCTGATGCAGGAGAATATACCGCTCAGACCGCAAAAAGTATTGGAAATTGGCTGCGGAACAGGACTTTTTTCGCGATTGATCCTACAGCATATCAAACCCAAAAAAATGGTTCTAAATGATATCTGTCCAGCAATGATGCCCAAAATAATGGATATTTTGACCTCGCCGCACACGTTCAGCTGTGCTGACGCAGAAACGTATGCTTTTCCCAAAGATATCGATCTAATCGCTTCCTGCTCTACGATTCAGTGGTTCAACAATCCCCGCGCTTTCTTTGAGAACTGTTATGTATCGCTTCCGAACTCGGGTATCCTTGCCTTCAGCACTTTTGGTCATGACAATATGCACGAGATCAATGCTACTGCACATGTTGGACTGACCTATCGATCTAAATCCGAACTTATTGCCGAACTTTTAACATTGAATTATACGATCCTCGTTGCACAAGAAGAACATTTACAACTGTACTTTGAAAGCCCCTTACAAGTTCTTGCCCACCTGAAGCAAACGGGAGTGACAGGAATAAAAAATCACCGGTGGACAAAAGGCACACTCCGGGCTTTCTGCGATCAGTATACTGCTCGTTACGGGACAGAAAAAGGCGTATCGTTAACCTACCATCCCATTTATATTATTGCAAAAAAAACAACAGCTGAACACGCCTATTACCAACAATCGGACAACCTACAAACGCAACATAGCAATGAATGAAAACATCTATTTTGTTTCCGGCATAGATACCGGAATCGGAAAAAGTTATGCTACTGGCCTCCTCGCGAAACAATGGAATACAAGTGGTATACGCACCATTACCCAAAAGCTTGTACAAACTGGAAATACAACTATTTCTGAAGACATCGTCCTCCATCGCCAACTCATGGGAATCCCATTAACGGCGGAAGATCATCAGAAAATCACGATGCCGGAGATTTTCACCTACCCGGCATCCCCTCATCTAGCAGCGCGCCTAGATAATCGTGAAATTGACTTTACCAAGATCAGACAGGCAAGCTTGACATTAAGCCAACGCTACGATGCTGTGCTTATTGAGGGCGCAGGTGGATTGATGGTTCCATTAAGAGAAGATTATCTGATTATTGATTACATCCAAGAAATGCAGTATCCCCTTATTTTTGTCACTTCTGGAAAATTAGGGAGTATCAATCATACCTTACTAAGTCTGGAAGCGATCACCAAGCGCAAAATCAACCTACACACCCTGGTTTACAATACATTTCCCGTTCATAAAGACCGTACCATAAGTTCTGATACGGAGTTATATCTTCGTGGTTATATCGAAACAAACTATCCGGCGACCTTATTTGTTCGCGTGTAAATAAGGTCAACCGGATCGATTGATAGACCAATAGAGCAACAGCAGTAACCCATTCAATAAGAATTGGCCGCCATTCCTGAAACAGTTTAGATTATGCTAATAATGGATCAGTTGTACACTCAGCACCTGTTTCCAATCGCCCTGCGAGCTGAATGAGGAAGCTGCTGTCTCCCTTGAGTCGTACAGCAATATCATACCAATTTCCTTGTTTTTCAATATCCAGGATCAATATAACTTCTTCGGCAGGAGCTATTTCTTTCATTGTGGCATATTTTTCATAACTAAGGCTCTCGACAACTACGCTTACCCGCTGTTGACTATTGTTCTTTAGTTTCAGCTCTAATTTCCCTGTAGCTGCCTGAGTCAGGGCTTTAAGCTCTGGAGCTACCGCTGCCTGTACTGCGGCTGTGCTCTTTTCCCCTGAAAATTTACGATAAAAACCATTTGGCCCATGTAGTTCGAAAGCGTAACGATCTCCTTCAAACTTTGCCAAGTCCCATTGGTATTCCAAACGATCACCGGCCTTCACCGCAAAATTCCAGTTACGGTAGGTTTCGGTTTGCCCCTGTGCATCACGATATTCCAACGGACTATAAACGTTGAATGCTGTACCCGCAGTTCTTTTTCCAAAAAATTTATTGTTTACAGTCATCGTCAGATGAAACTGCCCATCTTTCACATAGCCCACCGCATCATGTGCATAAGGCAATGGCAGAGATTTACGAATCCCCCGCTCCTGTATACGGTCAAATCCCGGAATCCATCCGTTTTTAGTCGCAAGATCAGGATCCTTGACCTCAACAAAGCCCCGCGGATCATCTTTGAACTGCGCATTGTATATCGTTTCGATATAGGCATTCCGATCAAGGAAAGGAAGTTGTTCCTTTTGCTGTGTAAAAGGTGTAAAAGCTGCCGTCAAATCACCACAGATTGTCCGACGCCATGCACTGACGTTTTCCAAATGCATATTCTTGTTCAGCTTTTTATTAAAGAAAGATTCCAAAAATTGCAAAGTAGAGGTATGATCAAACACCTGAGAGCAGATTTTACCTCCTCGCGACCAAGGCGACGCAATATACATGGGAACACGAAAACCTAAGCCCACCGCTCCTTCACGCGCCTGTTTTTTCGGAATCCCCTGTATTAACTCATTTTCTAAACGGACCATTTCCACTTCCGTATCGATCCCTGGAGAACATGCGCCTGTATCTTTCTTCTTTAAATCAGGCACAAGGAAAGGTTTAACATGGTCATAGTAACCATCGTTTTCATCATAGGTAATGATAAAGATTGTTTTTTTCCAAACTTCGGGGTTCTTCGTTAAAATATCCAACACTTCAGACACATACCAAGCTCCGTACCAGGGCGCGCTCGGGTGGTCCGAGAAATTCTGAGGACCGGCCAACCAGGATACTGCAGGTAATTTACCGGTATCAACGTCTTTCCGAAATTGATACAGAATATCTCCTTTAGGGACTTCCAGCGTGCTTTTTTTCCCTTGTGTCTTAAAACGTAAGGTATCAAGCGATCTGTAATTGTTGTCCCCCTTGTTTACCGTAAACGCCCGCTCATTTAATGATTTCGTAAAATCACTTAGCTTTTTATAATTGTTCGGATTGAATTCCTTTAGTTCGGTCTCAGCTCGCTCCAGTGCCGCACTTTTTTTGCGAATATCAGCACGTATTTTTTCGGCTTGCTCTTCGGAGGAAGGAGACTTCTCTTCCAGCTTGGAAATCTGCATGGGCAAATCCCGAACCTGTGTTTCCAGGCTTCTGATATAGTTCTCCTTAAATTTAACTTGATAAGCCTGAAAGAACTCCAGTAGATTACAGCCAAAATTAGATAGCCATGCTCTTTCCTGTCCGGAAAACCCTCCGCCACAGCTCGTCTCATTTTGATAGAAACGCCAGTGAATGTCATTCTTTTCAAGCAATTCCGGAAAAGTTTCCCAGGTCATCTTACCATAGCTAAAGTCATCGTTCCGAATATTCACTTTTTGAAGACCATCTTTCATCTCTGTAATTTTACCCGTCCAGAAAAAGGAACGGTTAGGCGTCGTGCTTGTCATGCCCGAGCAAAAATTCTGATCACATACTGTAAAAGCATCCGCTAAGGCATAATGAAAGGGCAGATCTTCCCGTGTAAAATAGCCCAATGTTAGCGGCATCGCCGCATACTGTTTATTCCCTGATTGCTTCGATAACAGCCAATGATCGTAACGTCCTTGGTTGAAGGCATCCACCTGACTTGCGCGACTATGTGGAAGCGAACCCATCCAGGTCACTTTACTTTCCTTCAGATTTAATCGGAAAGGAGCATACGTTTTTCCCTCTTTATCGGTTTGATACCATACGGGTAAACCGTTCGGTAAACGTATCGAACGTGGATCATTGAAACCCCGAACTCCCGAAAGACTACCTAGTGTATGATCAAAGGATCGGTTCTCCTGCATCAGGATGACGATGTGTTCGGCATCTAAAAAACTACTTCCTGGGTCAGGGTCTATGGCAAAGGCTTTCTGGATCGATGCGGGCATGAAGCTGGCAATACCTGCTGCTCCTGAAAATAGTAGGGTCTTTCGTAGGAATTCTCTTCTGCTTTCCATAATACTTATTTATAATTTCGATTTGAATCTACTTAGATTTCTTTTTGTTTCATATTTCTTCATGTAAATCTTATGTTACCAAATTAAGCGCTCAGAAAATATCTCCTTGATAGGATGACAAAAATTTGTTTATTTTTACGAAAACACAACAGATATAAATATGGTGGACATTTTGCTGCTCGAAGACGACAAGGTACTCTCTAAAGAGATTCGATCTTTTCTGTTAAGCCAGGGTTTTACCTGCGATCAAGCCTTTGATGGAATTGAGTTTTTGGCCAAAACACACCAAAAGAAATATGGTTTTTATCTATTGGATATCAACGTCCCCAAAATCAATGGATTGGAGATCTGTAAAAAGATAAGAAGCCATGATGCCGGTACACCAATTATTATTCTCTCGGCATACGATGATATAGATGACAAAAAGGAAGCGTTTCTTCGGGCTGCTGATGACTATTTGGTTAAACCCTTCGTCTTGGATGAATTGCTGATGCGGATCTATTCCCTACTGCGTCGACAACAATATAACGAAAGCAATGAAACAAAAACATGGGTAATCGATGATCTGATCATTTATCCTGATGAGGCCCGCGTATTACGTGCCAATGAAGAAATTAATCTTACGCAAAAAGAATTTCAACTGCTGCTTATCTTAGCGCAGGCAAAAGGCCGCACCTTGTCCAAGCAGCATATTTCAGAGGAAGTATGGCAAAATCAATTTCAAACAACACAGAATACCATTGAAGTTTACATCAACTTTTTGCGGAAGAAGATTGATAAGAACTTTGAAAATAAACTGATCCATACAAGACCCGGATTTGGTTATTACCTATCGGCAGAAAAATGAATTTAAAGAAGAAAATAGCGATTAGCTTTAGCATTGCATTCTCCGTCCTTTTCGGTATGGCAATGTTAATAATCTACTATGCTAGTTTCGATTTTCGGAAAGATCAATTTCGCCAACGACTGATTGATAAATTGGACAATATTTCCCATTATATTGCCAGTAACCCTTATTTCAACCGTCAGTCTTACAAAAACTATTTTCACGATGACGAAGATGGCCTTTTCTATGAAGATGTCATCATTCTTAATAAAGACAAACAACTAGTATTCAGCACCGTAAAGGATCAGACTATTACCTGGAATGCATCGATTGTCACCCGACTTAAGCAGGAAAAACAGATCTTTTACAATCAGGATCAGTACGAAACCTTGGCCAAATATTATCGCATCAACGGTTTACCTTATTATATTATCGTAAAAGCGCAGGATTATTCCGGCAATGAAAAAATGGATCATCTGGCGCTCGTCCTAACAATATTATTTATCCTGAGCGCTGTTCTGGTCTGGATATTTAGTTATAACCTCATCCAGCGCCTATTGATCCCACTTGATAAATTAAAAGATAATATCACGCAGATTAATGCCAGCAAACTGACCAAACCTGTGGAGTATACTGGTAATACGGATGAGATTGCTGTACTAACCCGAGCATTTAACACCATGCTGCTGCGGCTTTCGGCTGCTTTCGAATCACAGAAAGAATTTAATTCCAGCGCTTCCCACGAGTTGCGAACACCACTTGCCCGAATGTCCTTTCAGCTGGAGAACCTTTATCATCAGAATCAGCTGAGCGAAGAAGTAAGGCAAGTATTGCGTAATATATCCAAAGAAACCTTGCACCTTTCGGAGGTAACCGATTCGCTAATGTTACTTTCAAAATTCGACTCTGAGCGTTTGAAAATGACTTATGCGGAGGAAAGAATTGATGAAATTATCTTTACGGCTTATGAAAAGGTAGCCAAGGTATTCCCCGACCTACAACTGGATTTTTCAATTGGCGGAATCGAAGATCCCAAACTGAGTATTTTCTGCTCCGCACAGTTGATTGAAATCGCTTTTGTGAATTTATTTAAAAATGCCGCGCTTTATTCCGATATCAGGGAGGTAAAAGTAATGATTGTAGAATCAACATGGGAACTTAAAGTACTTGTCAGCAATACTGGCCCGGCCTTGAGTACAATAGACCAAAAGCGGATTTTCGATGCATTCAGCCGCGGTGAAAACGCAAGTGAAACAACAGGATCAGGCCTAGGGTTACGTATCGTTCAGCGTATCATGCAGTCGCATCAAGCAACAATAGCATATCAGGCAGATCTAAAACAATCTACCCATACTTTTGTATTACTATTTAAATTGTTTCCGAACAAGGAAGTATAGTTGATTAATTGCGACCGACAATGTCAAGTCTCTGAGCAATAAACGCATATATTTATTATACCTATTCATAGCTATCCACCAATCTGAAAAATATGCTTTTTTAAGCTTTTTTTAAGCATTTATTAAGGGGTCTTTAATCTTCGACCAGTTATTTTGTTACATAAGTTTTGAAACACATGACAAAGACACCCCTTATATTTTTATTGCTTTTCAATAGCATGGCTTTTGCTCAACAAAAACCGCCACAGGCAGATTATATGAGCATTCATGAACGTACATTTGGAACTAAGCAAAGTGAGATCTTGGGACAACAGATGACGCTGCAGGAATGCGAAGAAGCCTTTATCAAAAGTAACCTCTCCTTACTCGCACAACAATATGACATCAGTCAAGCCGAGGCAGACGTCATACAAGCCAAAATATGGGATCTGCCACAGTTGGAACTGTCTGCCAATGCCTACGACCCACAGAACAAAAAAACATTTCATATTGGTCAATCCAAAGAAGCGAGCATATCCCAGTTGATCTACCTCGGTGGAAAAAAGAAGAATGAAGTAGAATTTGCCAAATCAAATGTTGAACTTGCTAAGCTGCAATTTAGCCAGTTGCTGGCAAGCCTTCGCGCCCAGCTGCGTACAACCTTCTTCTCCCTTTACTTTGAGCAACATAAGTTGGCGGATATTAAAATTCAGTTGGATTACCTAAATAATCTGCTTGCAGCATATAAAGAGCAAGGGAAAAAAGGAAACGTTTCTTTAAAAGATCAGGTCCGCCTGCAAACAATGGCCATTGATCTCAACAATGAAAAAACAACAGCGATCAATAATAGCATCAGTCTACAGCAGCAATTACGTGTGCTTATCTCCAGTCAGGAAGATGTATTACCGAAGTTAACAGATCAAGAAGCAGATCAGGAACTTGCCGTAAAGCCAACTATCCCTTTGGACAACATCTACCAATTGGCCTTGGAAAACAATGCCGATTATCAATTTGCCTTGAAGACCTCGGAAAGCGCACAGTTATTTACCAGATGGCAGCAGTCTTTAAACACACCGGATATTAACCTTGGCCTTTCTTACAGCCAGAATGGAGGTGTATTCCGCAATGAGCTCAATGTCACAGCCGCTATTCCGATCCCGTTGTGGAAACAAAATAAAGGAAATGTGATCAAAGCGAAATACGCCGAAGAAGAGGCAAAGAAAAATATTGAAGTCCAACGGCAGCTGCTGGAATCACAAATCCGTTCCAACTATCAGTCCTGGGAAAATCAATATACCCAATATTTTACCATTACACCAGACGACCTGCATAACATTGCTGTGGTCTATGATGGCATATTCAACAATTTTAAAAAAGGGAATATTTCTCTAGTTGAGTTCACGGATTTTATGGACAGCTATCGCATATCTATTCTTAAGCTATACGATATGAAAAAGGAAATTATTCTCAACGCCGAACAATTAAACTACCTGGCTCAAACTTCTATATTCAATTCAACTCATGTCAACTAAAAAACTTCTTATAGCCACTGTGGCAATAGTGCTACTTTACTCTTGCCAAAATCATAAAGAAACAGATAATGCAGCCATTGTCAAAGGTTTCGAAATTAGTGAGACGATGCTTAAATCGACAAGTTTTGCTACGGTAAAAAAAGAAAATGTGACCGAAGAACTCAACTTCTTTGGAAAGATATCGGCCGATCAAAACAATTACATCGATATTTTCCCGCTCGTTGGAGGGAATGTTATCTCCGTTAATGTTTCTTTGGGTGATTATGTCCATAAAGGTCAGGTATTGGCAACAATCAGAAGTACGGAAGTCGCCGGTATACAAAAGGATCTTTCAGATGCCAAAACCGATGTGTTACTCGCCGAGAAAAACTACCGTGTAGCCGAAGACATGTATAATGGTAAATTAAGTACAGATAAAGACATGCTGGAAGCAAAGGGACAGTTAACCAAAGCCAAAGAGCAACTACGCCGTTCAGAGGCCGTCAGTCAGATCTACAATGTCCGTACAGGTAATATTTATTCGGTCGTATCCCCAATTGATGGCTACATCGTCCAAAAGAATATCAATAAAGACATGCAATTGCGTAGTGACCGCAGCGACAACATCTTTGATGTAGCCAATACAAAAGATGTCTGGGCAATTCTTAACGTCAACGAAACGGATATTGACAAGATCAGCATGGGCATGCCAGCTGTCGTGTCAACGCTAAGCTACCCAGACAAAAAATTCCAGGGCAGTATCGATAAAATCTTTAAGATCATCGACCCCCAGACGAATTCAATGCAGGCACGGGTGGTGCTAGACAATAAGGATGGTTTACTTATTCCGGATAGTAAAGCGACCATTAAAGTGTTGCATCGCTCCAATACGGAAGCGCTCGCAGTTCCTTCTGATGCGGTCATTTTCGATCAAAACAAATATTTCGTATTGATCTATAAATCCCAAAATGATATTAAGATACGCGAAATACTGCCGATCAAACAAAACGAAGGAACAACCTACATGGCTACGGGGCTGCAGGAAGGTGAAAAAGTTGTTGTCAACAACAAACTTTTAATCTATAGAGCATTGAATAATTAATCGGTCTTAGCATTTACACGAATGAACAAATTCATTAAAAATATCATTGCCTTTTCCATTAAAAATAAAGCGTTTACCTTTATTTGGGTCGGTATTTTGGCTATTGCTGGTTTCATTAGCTTTAAAAGCATGCCCATTGAGGCATTTCCCGATGTGACCAATACGCAAATAACCATCATTACCCAGTGGAACGGAAGGAGTGCGGAAGAAGTCGAACGTTTTGTAACGACACCAATCGAACTGGGCATGAGTCCAGTCCAAAAGAGAACAAGCATACGGAGTACGACCATGTTTGGCCTTTCTATTGTTAAAATCATCTTTGATGATGGTGTCGACGACACTTTTGCCCGCAATCAGGTCAACAACCTCATGCGGTCTGTGAGCCTGCCAGACAATGTCGACCCTGAAGTACAGCCCCCTTATGGCCCTACAGGCGAAATCTTCCGTTATACATTACATAGCGCTCAACGCAATTCACGCGACCTCCTTACTTTGCAGACCTGGGTCATTGACCGCGCTTTACGTGGTGTCCCCGGTGTAGCCGATATCAACGTTTTTGGTGGACAGGATTTGGTTTACGAAATAAGTACTGACCCTATAAAACTCGACAAATTTAATCTGACCCCGTTGCAGGTATTTGATGCTGTCAGCAAAAGTAACCTGAATGTTGGCGGAGATGTCATCGAAAAAAGTGGCCAGTCCTACGTCGTACGCGGTATTGGTTTGGTCAACTCGATCAATGATATCGAAAACATCACGGTAATAAACCAAAAAGGAAATCCGGTCTTTGTTAAAAATGTAGCCGAGGTAAGAGAAAGCGCGATGCCTCGGGTGGGCCAAGCCGGTTTTGGTAAGAATGATGATGTGGTAGCGGGAACCATTGTGATGCGGAAAGGCGAAAATCCAAGAGAGGTTTTAACCGCTGTAAAGGCGAAAATAGACGAGCTCAACAACAAAATCCTTCCCAAAGATGTCAAAATGCAAACCTTCTATGACCGTGACAATCTTATGGATTTCACGACCCATACCGTTATGCACAACTTGATTGAAGGTATTGTACTCGTCACCTTGATGGTATTGCTCTTTATGGCAGACTGGCGCACGACAGTCATCGTTTCTATCATTATACCCCTCGCCTTACTTTTTGCCTTTCTATGTCTTAAACTAGCTGGCATGAGTGCCAACTTGCTTTCTTTGGGTGCAGTAGACTTTGGTATTATCATCGACGGTGCCGTCGTCATGGTGGAAGGGATATTTGTCATGTTGGATCACCAGGCCCATAAGCTGGGTATGGAGAAATTCAACAAAATGGCCAAAGCGGGCTGGATCAAACAGACAGGAACAGGCTTGGGAAAAGCAATCTTTTTCTCCAAGCTGATTATCATCACCTCCTTGATGCCCATATTCTCCTTCCAAAAAGTAGAAGGAAAGATGTTTTCGCCGCTGGCCTTTACCTTGGGTTTTGCTTTACTGGGTGCATTGCTGTTTACCTTGACACTCGTTCCGGCTTTATCGCATATTCTGCTCAATAAAAATGTGAAAGAACGCCACAATCCATTTGTTGAATTCTGGAATAGAATTGTCGCAAAGGGTTTTGGATTTACATTCCGAAACAAGCGCCTGAGCATGATCGTCGCAATTGTTTTACTAGCTATAGTCTTGTTTTCTGCAAAATTTCTGGGAACAGAGTTTTTACCGACTTTAAATGAAGGGTCCCTTTGGGTTACTGCCGAGATGCCCATGAGTACTTCGTTACGTGAATCGGTTAAAACAACCAAACTGTTAAAGAGTACTCTAGAAACCTTTCCTGAGGTCACCGGCGTACTTTCCCAAACTGGACGAAGCAACGATGGTACCGACCCCAATGGGTTTGGTTTTGTTCAGTTTGCTGTGGCCCTAAAACCTAAAGAGGAATGGACACGTAAAATCACGATGGATCAGCTGATCGAAGAGATGGACCATAAACTCAAACAATTTCAAGGTATTACCTATAACTATTCACAGCCTATTTCGGATAATGTTGCCGAAGCCGTTGCTGGTTTCAAGGCCGAAAACGGAATTAAGATCTTTGGCGATAACCTCGCGACCTTAGACCGTCTCGCAAAAGAAGTATATGCACAGGTTAAAGGTATTCAAGGCATCAAAGAGCCCGGCATTATTCTCAATATTGGCCAGCCCGAAGTGAGTGTCGTATTGGATCGGACCCGTATGGCAGCTTTCAATGTATTACCGGCAGATGCACAGGCGGTACTGGAAATGGCCTTTGGCGGAAAGACCGCTTCCATTTTGTACGATGGTGAGCGCAAATTCAACATTCGCCTGCGTTACGCGCCCGAATATCGAAAAACAGAAAAAGATATTGCCCAGCTGATGGTTCCATGTGGTGATGGCACATTAATTCCATTGAAAAGTATCGCGACCATTGAAAAAGATAATGGTGCTGCTTTTATCTATCGCGACAACATCAAACGGTATATCGGCATCAAATTTTCCATCCGCGACCGTGACTTAGGAAGCACCATTGCTGAAGCACAACAAAAAGTAAGTAAAATTAAGCTTCCGGAAGGATATTCTATTGGCTGGACTGGACAATTTGAAAATCAGCAGCGTGCGACACACCGTTTAGCACAGGTTGTACCGATCAGCTTGATCGTCATCTTCTTTCTATTGTTTATTCTATTCGGAAATATCAAAGATTCTCTCCTCGTGTTGGCCAACGTTCCTTTTGCGCTGATCGGTGGAATTATCGCCTTACACGTGACGGGTATGAATTTTGGAATCTCGGCTGGAGTAGGTATGATTGCATTATTCGGGATCTGTATCCAGAATGGTGTTATCCTGATCTCAGAATTTCACCAGAATAAGAAGGAAGGTCTACCGAATGACCAATCAATTTATAAAGGTGTAAAATCGCGAACACGACCTGTGGTCATGACGGCACTCATGGCTTCCATCGGACTGTTGCCGGCTGCATTATCGACTGGTATGGGTTCGGAATCACAAAAACCATTGGCGATCGTCATCATTGGCGGACTAATCTCAGCGACGATATTGACATTGTTGGTATTCCCAATAATCTACGATATCTTCAACAGAAAAGAAAAGGTACAACAAACAATAGCTGAATAATATTGTCCATATTTTATATACGATATACTTAGACCAGTAAAGGTCATGGGTACTGCCCATGCTGTGATTGAGCGGGCAGTATCTCTTTTTTAAGATAATGCAGATGTAACATTTGTATCTATTGCGGCTTTAAAGTTTCAAAAACAACAAAAAGCCCTTAAGTTTACAACAAATTACCTTCCATTAAACAGCAGCTGTTTTTTGGATCATACAAACAAACACATATTTATGACTATTCTCACCTTTACAATCATCCTTCTCCTGGGTGCTTTTGTAGCAGGGCTCTTAGGATCCCTGACAGGCTTAGGCGGAGGGGTCGTTGTTATCCCTTTATTAACTCTTCTGTTTCACGTTGACATCCGTTATGCCATTGGAGCCGCCTTACTAGCATCCATAGCGACATCATCCGGTGCTGCCACAGCTTATGTCAAAGAAGGCATCACCAACATCCGGCTCGGGATGTTTTTAGAAATAGCGACCACGATTGGCGCTGTTATCGGAGCTGTCATCGCCATTTACATGCCGACGAATACCATTGCAATCATTTTCGGTATTGTACTTATCTTCTCCGCAGCAATGACTATACGGAAGAAAAACGAACATGCGCTATCCGGCGGTTCTACTTTGGCTGAAAAATTGAAGCTGAATAGTACCTACCCTGCTGATGGAAAATTGATCCCGTATAAGCTGACCAACGTCGTCGGCGGCTTCTCTTTGATGGGGGTTGCAGGAATACTTTCCGGATTATTAGGAATCGGTTCCGGCTCCCTTAAAGTACTCGCAATGGACAGCATGATGAAAATTCCATTTAAAGTCAGCACGACAACGAGCAACTTTATGATCGGTGTCACCGCAGCTGCTTCTGCAGTGGTCTATTTACAAAGAGGCTATATGGATCCAGGTATTGCTTTTCCGGTTATCCTGGGCGTATTATGCGGTGCCATTACAGGATCCAAGCTCTTAAAACGCATGAACCCAAAGACTTTACGCATTATTTTCGCCGTCGCCATTACTTTGGTGGCCTTGGAAATGATCTTCAACGGATTCCAGCATAAATTCTAAAAACGGTAGTTTACACGATTTAGGATTTTAAGTTTGTAACGTCCTTCCGCTAGATGATGAAGGACCTAATTACTCAAAATGAAACAAGTATTTTCGAAACACTATTGGGGAGACAAGGACATCTCACTTTTGGTAGGACAAATTTTACGTATAGGCGTTATACTCGCTTCCTCTATTCTTATTCTTGGTGGCATCTTCTACCTCATTGTTCATGGACAGGATACTGTACCGAATTATCGAGATTTTGTGGGTGAAGGGAATTCCAACACAACAATTACCGGAATTATAACCGGGGCGCTTAGCCAAAATATTCCCCAAGTTATACAGCTGGGTGTTCTGTTATTGATTTGCACACCAATCGTACGAGTGATCGGTTCGCTATTTGGCTTTGTAATCGAAAAGGACAGACTTTATATCATCATTACATTGATTGTATTAACCGTCATTATCGGCAGTATATTTAGTGGCGTCAAGGGATAATAAAGCTTTATCTCTTGATCCGCCGCCAAGCGGATTTGTCCAACGCGTATTCAAAATTTTTACGTTCAGGCTCATTTACGTAGCTGACCATCTTTTCGGCCACTTTAATGGCGCCCAAACGCTCCACGGCTTTCTGAGAACGGTAGTTTTCTGCCCCCACATGCAGGTAAATTCGATCCACAAAGTTGAAGGCAAAGTCAAACATCATCTCTTTGACCAAGGGATTAATTCCTGCCCCCCAATACGCACGGGCATAAAATGTATACCCAACAAAAATAGATTTTTCTGCCTCATCAAGCCCATAATACCGTGTACTGCCGATGCATGCACCACTTTCCTTATCCAGGATCAAATAAGCAGACTTACTTGCCAAGGCACCTTCAAAAAATAGGCGAAAAACGGCTTCCTTCCAGCGGTCCTTATTGGGATGCTGTTCCCAGATCAGGGGATCTTTGGCGACCTGATACAGCGTATCAAAATCCGTTGGTTCTATGATGCGTAATACGACTTTATCATTTTCAAGGGTGTTGGGGGCAACAAACTTCATGAGACATATTTATAGTTTTAGCAATTCAAAATATTTTAAATCTTACAGAAGATACCAATTATTGATGGAACTATTTGAATTACGACAATTACCAGTCAAATATTACACCAAGATGTTGATTTCATCACCGTATTGACAAAATTGAATGCAAGAAATCCCCTGTGGCTGAATTATTTTAACTTAGGCTGACAGGAATCGAACGGCTTGTTCAATTAGCATGGCAAAAAATTCGTATTTTACAGCCAAATGGAACAATTCAAGGAATTTGTAAAACAGCGTATTGATGTCACTGAGGAAGAACTGAATGACATCGTCTCACGTTATCAGGTACGGAAAATAAAGAAAAAAGAATACTTTCTCCGGGCAGGCGAGGTATGCCACCATGAAGCATACGTGATCAGCGGTTTATTTAAATCATTCTATGTCACCGCCGATGGGATTGAACATATCCTACAGTTTGCAATTGAAGACTGGTGGATCGGTGATATTGCCAGCTTCAATTATCAGGAGCCGGCCCTCCAAAACATTCAGGCCCTGGAAAACTCCGTCGTCCTGACCCTGTCAAAAAAGGCTAAGGACAAACTTTACGAAGATCATCCCATCTTCGAGAAACTCTCCAGGATTATGGCACAACGTGCGCAAATCGCATCGCAGCATCGTATTATCTCGAGCATAGGTTTCACTGCTCAGGAACGCTATCTGGATTTCATCAAAAGGTATCCTAAAATCTATCCGAGGATCTCCAATATGCAATTAGCCTCCTATCTTGGTGTTACGCAGGAGTTTCTTAGCCGGCTAAAAAGACAGATCTTGAAGCCGAATCGAAATTCTTGACCTACATCAATTTTTTCTTTGTCTGTTTATCCCACCTTTGCAGAAGCTTGTTCAAACAAACAATTTGAACTTTTGAAGGTTAGATAAATAAAAAAGAAAATAAGATGAATAAATTTTTCCAAATTCTGGCAGCAGCAGTATTAATGGTTAATGTTGCTGTGGCACAAGTAAAATGGTCTGCAGACCCTGCACATACCAACGCAAGATTTGATGTAAAACACCTTGGTATCAGCTTTGTTGATGGTGAATTTACTAAGGTAGAAGGAACAGTTGAAACCCCAACAGGAACAGGTTTTAACAATGCTAAAGTTAATTTCTCCATCGACGTCAACAGCATCGATACACGTATCGCTGCCCGTGACAATCACTTGAAGACAGATGATTTTTTTGCTGCGGAAAAATTCCCTAAAATGACATTAAAGTCTATCAGTTTTAAAAATACGAAAGTAAAAGGAAAATATGTGATGGTAGCGGATTTGACGATCCGTGATGTAACGAAAAAAGTAACTTTCGAGGTGACTCAAAACGGCGGAATTATTACAGATCCTTGGGGAAAAACACGTGCTGGATTTACCGCTAAAACAAAAATTAACCGTCAGGATTTCGGCATGAAATACAATGATAAATTACCTTCAGGTGTAGAAGCGGTTGCTTCTGATGTCGACATCATTGTCAATACCGAATTGGTATTGAACTAATTGAAATTAATAAATCACACTAACATAGCGGGGTGTCCAAAAAAATTGGGCACCCCTTTTTATGCGATTTAATACCGAGCTCTGGCTACAGCAATTCAGCTATGGAATGCTCAAATCAAAGGCTTTGACCTGACGTTATTGGGCAGCTCATTTTTTATAAGCCTTTTAACATCCCGCCGTCCAGAGGAATATTGGCTCCAGTCAGATAACTTGCATATTCGGAGCAAAGGAAAGCGACGAGATAACCGTATTCTTCAGGTTTACCCAGACGCTGTGCAGGAACCTGTTTTAACCGCAATTGCAGCGCTTCCTCGTAGGATATACCCATACGTTGAGCGTCAAGGGTGGTTAGCGATTGGATACGGTCCGTATCAAAAAGGCCTGTCAAGATGCTGTTGACCGTCACCCCTTCTTTAGCGACATCCGTTGCCAGCGATTTACTCCAGCTAATCAATGCTGTACGGATCGTATTGGACAACACTAAATTAGATACCGGTTCTTTCACAGTTGAAGAAGATACATTAATAATACGTCCGTATCGATTTGCCAACATATAAGGCAGCGCACATGAGGTCGTATAACAGTGATTTTGAAATAAGAGTTCAAAAGCATGCTGGTAATCCGCCAGATTTTTTTGATCTATGGTACCTGCTTGAGGCCCATTCGAATTGTTGATTAAAATATCAACCTTATTCGACTCAAAATAATGTGTTATCTGCTTTTTGTATGCTTCGTGATCATTGTAATCCACTACGATATATTGGTGTACCTGTCCTTTGGAAGTATCAAGACCTTCACAGGTACGTCGGAGCTTTTCCTCCTGTCGGGAAGCCAATGTTACAGATACGCCGCATGAGGCAAGCACTTGGGCAATACCTGCACCTATACCAGCAGAGCTCGCTCCGATCAGCGCTTTTTTTCCATTTAGATTGATTTCCATATCTCTTTGTTTTCTATTTTATAATATGTATGTATGCATAGCCGGGCATCGTCGCTGACAATGCATTCTAGATCCGGCTAATCGTTGTCTTTTGCCCGGATCATAGCGACAAATAAATATATGGCAAAGACCCATGCTGAGCCAAGGCATATCCAAGCAAAAATGGGAATTCCCCACCACTGCGGTTCTACCCTTGCAACGATAATCATTCCGCCCAGTAAATTGAGTGACATAAACATAATTCCGATGACAATACGATTGACCCCCTTGCGTAAAATAGCATTAAAAGATCGCGCACTGATCAGACGGTGGTTGAGTGTAAAATTTCCTGTTCGAAATAAGCGCACAAGGGCGCGCATATCTTCAGGGAGTTTTTCGACATCGCGTGCAAAAGATTCAACTTTATGTTTTCCTTTTTTGAAGATTGCCTCTGGAGAGAGCCGCTCCATCATAATCCTACGTGCAAAGGGCTTGATACTCTCCATAATATTAAGATCGGGATATAACTGGCGTCCAATACCTTCCATCAATGAAATGCCCCGCATCAACTGATAAATATATTCTGGAAAATACAAGCGGTTGTCACCAATGATGTTCCACAGTTTATTGAACAATAAATCTAAGCTAAGATCCCCGAGAGACACATTGTCAATCATATCGAAAATCTCATATAGGGATCTTTCAAACCGGTTGCGATCCGGAATATGGCTCACCACGGCAACGTCTTCAATCACGTCAGCAAGCCGGACAGCATCTTCGGAAATAGCCGATTGAATAAACTCTTCAAGCTGCCTACGGTCTATCCCCAATAATTTACCCATATTTCCGAAATCCAAAAAAGCAATCCGCCCATCCGGCATCACCATCATATTGCCGGGATGCGGATCGCCATGAAAGAAGCCATGGATAATCACTTGCTCAAGGTATAAATTGATCCCATTTTTTACCAGCGTTTGGACATCCATTCCCCGACGCTTAATTTCATTGGCATCGGTTACCTTGAAACCATCAAGATATTCCATGCAAAGAACACGGTCCGACGAGAGTTCAGGATAAACACGGGGTACCTTGATCAGTTTATTTCCTTTAAAGTTCTTTGTGAAGCGTTCGATGTTATGCCGCTCAATCACCAGGGACATCTCTTCTTGCATGGTCGTAGCGAAAGATTCAACAATCAGCAGAAGGTTAAGGTTTTCCAGTACATCATTGTACATGGTTAGGATTTTGGCAATATCACGCATAAGTGCCAAATCACAGCGCATAACCTCATCGATACCGGGACGTCGGACTTTTAAAACTACTTGGGTTCCATCTTTTAAGGTTGCGCGATATACCTGTGCAATAGAGGCCGCAGCAAAAGGTTCGGCAGCAATCTCCTGGAAATGTACATCAATATCCAGCTCAAGTTCTTCCTTGAGATAAGATTTAATATCCACTTCAAAAGGGGGAACATTATCCTCAAGGCGCTTAAGTTCATCGACGAGATCTTTGGGCAACAACCCCTCCCGCGTCGAAGCCGATTGCCCAAGCTTGATAAAAGCCGGACCGAGCTCCTCAAGCGCCATGCGAATACGGGCATAAACACTGATATTATCGACGTCAATAGCATGTTCTACAGCAGATCGGGGTCCTTTCCACGGCAATCGAGCGATCGCATCTTTAAAACCATATTTGGCCAATATACTTAAGATCTGGGAACTGCGCTGTAACTTCTTTGTCGGATTAAACATAACGGACAATGGTTTTCAATGACAATATACGAAATATTCATGCCCCAAAAAGCAAACACGTATAAAATGAAGCGGATATTCCATATGAACTAAAAAAACTAATCAGAAGGAGATAAAACAAAAACCTTACCTATTTTAGTTCTGGTCATTTTGAGCGGAAAATCAAGTCTCCAACAGCATAAAATACATACCAGGACGCTGTAAACTATTCGGCTTCCATTTGATCAAGCGTTTCCTTTATCTGTGTAATATAATTGCTATAATAAGCACGAATCATAAATTCTGTCAGACCAACAACAAGAATAATGGAAGTAATTGCGGAAAGGATCATCCACACAATAAAGTTCGGATCCTGCTGGAAAGTTTCCTTGAAATGGTATAATCGATCAAACCAAACGGTAGTCCGATTCTGTGCAATCATAATAAGATAAAGAAATAGCGCTTGCGGGATCATCACATAGGCCGCGATCCGATAGGTCTCTACAGCATACTTCAAATCGTAATACAACTTGAGCAAGTGTTCTTTAGAAGCCAACAACTCGATCTTTTTCGTACTCTTTACCAAATAAAAGAACCTCCGGTAATATAAAAGACTGGATAAGGATATCTGTACGATAAAAAAGTAATATGCAAATGCAGCATAACCTTCAATCTTATATATTGGCAAAATAGGCACCAAAAACAGAAAGCCCATACAAACGGCCCAAGAAATAAACTCGCGTTTGATATTCTTGCGCAGCTTACCCATGATATTGCCGACCTCCTTATAGTATTTGAGATTTGGATTCTGTAAATCCTCATCTGTAGGCTGTTCCTGCCAAGATTTTTTTAACTCATCAAAATTCATACTTGTATTTTTTAATGATTTGTTGAATTCGCTCCTTCGTGCGGTTTAATTTTACGCGGGCATTGACTTCCGATATACCCAGATTCTCTGCAATCTCGCGATGACTCTGACCTTCCAAAAACAAAAATATTAGGGCTTTTTCAATTGCGTTGAGCTCTTGAACGGCCTGGTAAAAGACTTTCAGTTGCTCATCTTTATCGGTATCGTAAGCTTCTTCTGCAAAATCATGCCGCTCCTCTAACGCATCATAAATCTGATGCTTCTTTTCTTTTTTTAAGAATACCATTGCGGTATTGAGGGCAACACGGTACATCCACGTTGAAAATTTACTCTGTTGCTTAAATGTCGCATAGGATTTCCACAGCTGATAGACGATCTCCTGATACAGATCTTGCCGCCCCTCGTGATCATCCATATACATACGGCTCACCTTAACGAGAATACCTTTATTCTCGTCAATCAGTCGAAGAAATTCTATTTCCGATGGGTTCACCTAGCGATTTTTCTTTAAATATATTTAGGTAATAAGTATAGCAAACAAACAAAGTGTTACAGCTTTATTTAAAAATATGTAAATTGTTATGAAAAAAGAGGCTAATCGTTGAAGATTATGGAGAATATATTTTATCAAGGTCAGATTATATGGGCACAGATCGATGCAAATAGACATATGCGGCATTCTGCTTACGCTGATATATGCGCACAGGCCCGCAGTAATATGTTGAACAAAATGGGATTTTCACTGGATAAATTTGCTGAATTTCATATCGGCCCGATTTTGTTCAGGGAAGAACTTATCTATTTTAAAGAAGTACATCTGGATGAATATGTACAGGTAAAAGTAGAACTGACGAAATACAACAAAACAAATAGTCGTTTTTCATTTATACATCAGGTTTTTCGTAATGACGGAGTTTTGTGCTGTACCGTCAACGTCGATGGCGCTTGGCTGAACCTTCAAAGACGGAAATTAACGAAATTACCGGAAGAGATGGAGCCTTATCTCGCTAAAATTCCCCGATCTGAAAACTATGCGGAAACTGAATAGTCTTTTCATCACGTCAAGACCATCCTGATAAAAGAAAAATCCCTCGGAACACAAACGGAACTCCGAGGGATTAAAACATAAACTAAACCTAAAAACTATTGTCTTTTATTCACCTTTTGGTCGTTTCCAAAATGAACTATTTTTCGTGTGCTGCTGAATTATTTCACTTCAATCAAACGTTTTGCAATGATTGCATCTTCTTTCTTGCCAACAGTCAAAATTAATATCCCACCTTCATAGGCAGCCTCGATATTGCTGTAATCTACGGTCTCTGGCAAGGTAAATGATCTTGAGAATGAAGAGTAATTGAATTCTTTTTTACTGTATAATTTCTCTTCACTCACACTTTCCTCTTTTTTCTCAGCTGAAATTGTAATTAGATTTTTATCTACATTGATCTTAAAATCAGATTTATCCAATCCAGGCGCTGCCATTTCAATTTTAAACGATTTTTCAGATTCTGATATATTGACCGCAGGTACACGGGACACCAAACGATCGGAGATGAAGTTATCATTGAATAAGTTATCGAATACAGTGTTTACAAATGGATTTACTGCATCAGTGTTTAAACTTTTTGTAGGGAATTTAATTAATGCCATTTTTTGTCCTCCTAATTTTTTGTTTTATTGTTAAGCTTTTTTGTTCTAACTATTTGAAGAGAGCTATTCAATTTGTGTACCAGCAGATTTTAAAAGACAAAATGTCATTTAAAAATAAATAAAATGTCATTTTGTCTTAAATACAAGCCATTTTTTAACTACTGCCGATCAATTTGTCATCGGCAGGTTCCCGTCCTATTCCATTGCCCCCATACAGACTAACGTATAGGAGGCAAAACAGTTTATCAGAAATTGTCATTTTTTTATTAAGGAACTGAAGCGGAGCGCTCATAGCAGCGTACCATATAAGAGAAAAAGCTTTTATCAGAAGTTGGTATTTTTATTAGGCATCTGAAACGGAGCGCTCAAAAAAACGTTACGTTTGATTTTGTTCCAGTGAAGCAATCAATAAGAATTTGACAGCATCGTAAATATAGTCCTTAGCCTCTGCATAGGAGATTCCATAACGTCGTGGTACGACATCAGCATAATGTGGAAATGGCGTAAATAATTTATCATAATAGGCATCCAGTTGTGCTATGGTCGGCAACTCAAAAGCCAAACGAAGCTGAAACCGACGGATAATGGCTGTATCTAATATCTCGGGATGATTTGTTGCTGCAATCAATACCGCTTCAGCAGGAAAATAATCGATCAGCTGTATAATGGTGTTCACGAGACGGCGCATTTCACCCACATCCTTTTCTTCACTAATCCGCGCCTTTCCGATCTGATCAAATTCATCTAAAAACAGGACTGCTTTTTCACGCCCTGCTTTATCAAAAACCTGTTTGATGTGCTGCGAGGTTTCACCAATACGAGAAGAAATGAGGTTACTCAAATTCAATACATAAATTGGTTTTTCAAGCGCTGTAGCCAGCGCTTTCGCCGTCGTTGTTTTTCCACAACCCGAATACCCGTGCAGTAAGATCTTATTGCTCACCGGCAGACCATATTGCGAAAGCTCTTTAATATAACGATGCTCTTTAATCAGCTGATGCAGCTTTTGACGGCTGTCCTCTTCCAAGAAGACATCCTCCAAAGCAATCCTTTCCTTATCGGCTATGACAAGATCGTAAATATTCATAATGTTAATTTAAGACTATCAGATAACGATTGGCAAAACTAAATCTTTCAGTCGGCATATCGCTGATCCAGTTTCGTTTTAATCCTTGAAATATTTAAGGCTAACTTGGGAGCAGGAAAGGTCCCCACCAAAGGGAGGGTTCGATTTACGTATCACCACTTCGATCGTCAGGGCATGGGATACTCTTTTCCGAATCTGTTCGAGTATTTCTGAAGCCGCAGATTCCAGTAGTTTGCGTTTAGGTAGCATGACACTGGCTGTAATCTGGTAAAGTTCTTCGTAATTGAGCGTATTGTTTAAGTCCTCTGTCTCGGCATTCAAAAAGGGAAAACATACATCAATAGAAACAAAAAATTCATTGCCAAGCACCCGTTCTTCTTCATAGTAACCTATTGGTGCATAGAACCGGACTTCTTTCAGCGATACTGTCTGTAAAATGGTTGCCATGCACAAACCTACTGAAATTGTTCCATACAAGTGGGATTATTTGTATATTTAGCCATACCAAAAACCCAACAGATGAACATTTTTTTATCATCAGCGATAGCAACAACACTCTTATTTGGCGCCATTGCATTACAGGCCCAAACAAATATGAAACCCAGCGACACCGAATTTTATAGTCCGGTGCCACCGACAGTAACAATCAATCAGGGTATCCCAAGCGATGCCATTGTCCTTTTTGACGGCAAGGATCTTAGTCAATGGAAAAGTGAAAAAGGCAAAGCCAATTGGACGGTGGCCAACAACGTCCTTGAAGTAAAACCAGGAGCTGGGGCCATTGAGACCAACGAACACTTTAGCGATTTTCAATTGCATATTGAATGGAAAAGCCCCGAGGTAATCAAAGGCGAGGGCCAAGGAAGAGGCAATAGCGGAATTTTCCTACAAGGGCTTTATGAAATTCAGGTATTGGACAACAATAACAACCCGACCTATGTCAATGGCGGAGCGGGCAGTATTTACAAACAACGCCCACCCCTGGCGCAGGTAATTGCTCCGGAAAAATGGCATGTGTACGATATCATTTATAAAGCTCCTCAATTCAATAAAGATGGCATATTGACCGCTAAAGGAACAGTAACGGTCTTACATAATGGCGTCGTTGTACAAAACAATACCCAAATCGACGGTACAACCGAATATATCGGACTGCCAAAGCAAATAAGCCACGGCCCAGGTCCAATTGTACTGCAGGATCATGGTGATCTGGTCCAGTTCAGAAACATCTGGCTACGTAAACTATAACTTAGCAGCAAGAAGTCGCGGTTTACAGCAAACAATTTAAGTTAGAAAAGCAACAATTCTGTACTAGGTTTTATAGGGCTATTTCCCTAATTTAGCCCTATAAAATTAAAAACCAACGGAATGTAATGAGCTACTTGCGCCGTTAATTTCCTATCACAACAGGTTTAGATGCCTTATGTGACTGAATTAATGAAGCGTAAATAACCACTGGAATGGGCTCACTTATGCCGTTGTGTATAAACATTCACACAATATCACAGTTTAATGAAAAGAATTGCGCTATTCTTCTTGTTGGCAAGCTCTATCAGCAGCTATGCACAACGTAACCTCAATTTAGAAGAAACAGTATTTGGACCCCGAACTTATGCCCCAACATCAATAGCCGGCGCATCATGGATCCCAAAATCAAACAACCTCTCCTATCTCGATAAATCGTACCAGAACCTATTATCAAAAAGCGCTTCCAACAACTGGAGCGAAACTAATCTAGCCTCTAAAGCAGACCTCGAAACAGCATTGAAAGCGGCTATTCCGGGCGAAACATTCAATCTTCGGATGTTTCCTTACGACTATAAATGGCGTGATGGAAACGCGCTATTACTGCAAGTTGAAGGAAAAGATAAAACCTATACGGTGGCTTACAACATCAAATCAAAAAATATTGAAAGCTTTATCGGCAATGACAACAAAGGGGCCAATCGCGAGGTAAGTTCGGACTTTTCAAAAATCGCCTACTTGGTAGACAATAACATTGTAATTGTTGACAAGGGCGGCAAAGTTACACCTGTAACGAACGACACCGACAAAGGGATTGTCAATGGAAGCGACTACACACACCGCCAGGAATTTGGCATCAAAAAAGGAATGTGGTGGAACAGTCAAAATGACAAACTGCTGTACTATCACAAAGACGAAACGATGGTTGCCAATTATCCATTACCGCAATGGAGTTCAAAAATCACCGACATCAAATGGATAAAATATCCGATGACAGGCCAAAAGTCAGAAGAAGTTTCTTTGGTCGTTTACAATACCACGACTGGACAAAAAGTGACACTTCAAACCGGTGAGCATTCAGAACAGTATTTAACCATGGTTACCTGGGATCCCACTGGTAAATACATCTACGTCGGCGTACTTAACCGTGGGCAAAATGATCTTAAAGTCAACAAATATAACGCAGAAGACGGCTCCTTAGTCAAAACTCTGTTCGAAGAAACTGCGACAACCTGGGTTGAACCTGAAAACCCATTGACATTCTTACCAAACAAACCGGACCAATTCCTTTATCAATCCGATAAAGATGGCTATAATCAACTTTACCTCTATAACACGGAGGGTAATTTGATCAAAAAATTAGGTTTTAAAGATATTGTCATGGAGGCATTGCTCGACTTTTCGGCTGATGGCAACAGAGTAAGTTATACGGGAGTTACCAACAACGGTTTAGATCGCCAATTATTTGAAGTCGATCTAAAATCAGGGAAAACGGTTCAATTAACAAATGAATCAGGCATGCACCATGCAGCATTAAGTAGCGATGGCAAGTATATCTACGATCAATATAGTAATTTAAAAACACCAAATAAAGTTCAGATCAAAGAAGTTAAATCTGTTAAAGAAACTACCTTAGTCAATGCAGAAAATCCTTTTGCCGGAAAAATAAATAATCCTAAAATTGAATTTGTACAGTTGACATCTGCAGATGGAAAATACCCATTGACAGGACGTATCATTTATCCCAACGACTTTGATCCAGCTAAGAAATATCCAGTCATGTATTATTTATACGGCGGATCACATTCGCAGCTTGTTTCCAACAAATGGCTGGGAGGCGCTGGTTATTTCGATATGTATATGGCGCAACAAGGCTATATCGTCTTCACCATGGACAATCGCGGCACTAATTACAGAGGCCGGGATTTCTATACTGCTACACATCGCAACCTCGGTCAAAACGAAATGGCCGACCAGATGAAAGGAATTGAGTTCCTTAAGTCAAAATCTTTTGTTGATCAACAGCGCATGGGTATTTTCGGGTGGAGCTTCGGTGGTTTTATGACAACTTCCTTCATGCTACATCATAACGATATTTTCAAGGCTGCAGTAGCTGGAGGCCCTGTAATCGACTGGAAATTTTATGAGGTGATGTACGGCGAACGCTACATGGATACGCCGCAAGAAAATCCCGAAGGTTATAAATTGACATCGCTGCTCAATAAAGCCGATCAACTGAAAGGAAGACTATTGATTATTCATGGTGCACAAGACCCTGTCGTTGTACAACAAAACAGCATGGAGTTTTTAGAAGCCTGTATTAAAGCCGGAAAGCAGGTGGATTATTTCCTATATCCTACCCATGAACACAATGTAATGGGTAAGGACCGAATCCACATGTACGAAAAAATTGCAGACTACTTTAATCAACATCTCAAAAATCCTTCTTAGTTTAAAAAACCAAGAAGATTCACGATTTTTAATACAACAAAAAGGCTAATCAACTGATTGGCCTTTTTGCATTTTGACTAACAATAACTATCTTTAGATATACTGCTTTAACCAAGTAAACATTGCTATCGAAAAAACACATTCCATTTATCCTGATATTACTTCGCCTTATTCTAGGACCGTTGCTTATCCTCTTGTACTGGCTCCAGATTGATCATTTCAACTGGTATACTATTTCTTTCCTTATCATCGGATTATTGAGTGATATTTTTGACGGTATCATTGCCCGAAGATTGGGTGTCGCTACCGCCTTTTTAAGGCGCTGGGATTCTAGCGTGGACCTACTATTTTTCTGCTGTATCTGCCTGGCGGCCTACCTGAGCTGCCCCCAATTTTTTAAGGATAAGGCTACATTGATTTTGATCCTCGTAGGATCAGAGATAGTAACCTACATCATTAGCTTTGTAAAATTTAAAAAAGAAATTGCAACACACTCCATTGGCGCGAAGATCTGGACACTGTTTTTATTCGCCCTTCTGGTCGAACTATTGCTTCATTGCCAGTCAACAATCTTATTTCAGTTGACAATCTGGCTTGGCCTGCTCACACGTCTGGAAATTATTGCTATTATCCTGACGCTCAGAAACTGGTCTAACGACATCCCAAGTATCTACCACGCTATCCAGCTACGCAAAGGAAAAGCGGTCCGTAAAAACAAGTTATTCAATAGTTAATGTGGCTCCTGATCTAGGCCTTCAGATAAACTATATAATGTCCAGTGTTTTGTTTTTATGGCCTGCGATTCTGTCTGGAGTAATTTGATAAAGTCATGTACCCCAAGCTCCTCATTCCCATTACCATGAATCAGAACAATACTTCCGTTTTTGGCTTCCTGCCCTTTAGCCAACCAGGCATCCGAGCCAACCGCAATAAGACCAAAAGACAACAGCCGTTCAATAATACCCCGATCGGAAACTAAGCCCGGACAACGAAAAAACACCGAAGGCATAAGGCCATTTTTCAGCATCAATTTTTCATTCTCCAAAACCTCATAATTCAGATCTGTATTTTTAGAAAGCAGAAAATTGGACGTTAACGGGTTATTATTAAAAACATGGTCGTACGTGTGATTGATCCAGGTAATCTTTACACCTTTTGTATCCAATGACTTTAGCCATGCCAGATCTGCGGCATGATTTAGCATCCATTTACCCGAAACAGAAACGGCCAGTGGCAGGGTGCGATCTATTCCCTTAAATGCAACGAGAAGATCTTCAAAAATAGCTCTGTCCAAAGGTTTGTGTGAAGGACATAGATCGATCGTCAAATTAATACCAGCTTCTTTGGGAAGCCTAAAATTCAGCCCAGCATCCTGTAAGTTATTTTCAGTTTTCCTCACTAAAGAAAAACAGCTTTCGTATACCGAACCACTTAGACTTTTTGTAACCTGAGCCGCATCTTTGTAAAGAATGCTGACCGATCGATCTCCTACTACACGCGTTTGCAATGTAGTAGGATCGACCGTTAGATAATATTTTACAGCATTTGTCGTGAAACTGCGGATCCCCACCAGGGTATTACTATTTTCACGGAGGATCAACCACTCGGTTCTGTAGTTTTCTAAATTGGCAAATGAAACCTGTCCATGAGAGAACAGGGCACACACCAAAAATAGACCAACAAAAATGAGCTGTTTCATCATCAGTTGCCACTCGTTCTTTTAGACTGTAGATTAGTTGGCCATACCGTCGGCTTGCCATCTTTATCAATTGGCAAAGTGATCTTATCGCGAGAGACCAAAGCAGGCTCTTCACAGGCAAGGTAAGTCAAAATCGCAACGATAATGGCGTTTTGTTTTACTTCATCAAATACAATCTTATCATAAGTATCCCGATTGGTATGCCAGGTCACCTTACCATAATCCCAGGATGTGGAAGAGAGCCCAAAGGCCGGAATTCCTTTTTGAACGAAAGAAGAGTGGTCACTCCCCCCCGTCCCCGGCATGCCTGGAAAACTGGTTTGGATTTCATTACGGAACTCTTCAGGCAAATATTGTACCCAGCGGCTGATATATTCGTAAGATTTTTCAAAACCACTGCCCCCTATCCGGACAATTCGCCCTGTGCCGTTATCCTGATTCCATACCACCTGTATATTTTTAGCGATCTCGGGATGATCTTCGACAAAAGCAGAAGAACCATTCAGTCCCTGCTCCTCACTTCCCCAGTTACCGACCAAAATCGTTCTTTTATTATCCGGATAAACTTTCCTTAAAATCCGGACTGCCTCCATCATGGTGATTACTCCTGTCGCATTGTCTGTCGCACCCGAAGCGCCATCCCACGAATCTAGGTGCGCCGAAAGCACAACATATTCGTTCGGTTTTTCCTTACCTTTAATCTCCGCGATACTATTATAGGTTTTTGATATCCCAAGCTCTTTTGAATTTCCCTGTAGCGAAACCCGAGGTTTGACCCCATGTTCTGCCATGCGGTATAACAGACCATAATCTTCCAATCCGACATTAAACACCGGAATCTGTTTGGACTTCGCATCAAAAATCCGTGTAATACCGGGCAACTCCGTCCAATAAGAATCAATGACACCAACGGCGCCAGCATTCTCCAAAGCCAATGGCAATGTTCGACGCGTGCTTCCCGTATAGGACATACTACTCTCCCATTTTTTCAACTGATCATTTTTTAAGGCTTGATATTTTTCATAACCTTTCGGGGAAGCTGACTCCTTCCAGTTGGCATCTGACCGTCCCGACAATGGATTCATTCCAATCAATACGATCTTGCCTTTGACTGTCTTAAGCCAAGACTGAAAATCAGACTGGGAGCTAAACAAAGGCATTACCACAACCTCTGCTTCAACCCCTTTCTCCTTGGTCACGGGACTGAACGCCAACTGTGTACCTTCCAAAGATTTTATGCGGGGATAGGTCATCGTCACCTGAGAAGTTCCTCGTTCCCAGGAACGCCATTCACCATAGGGCTCATTACGGGCCTGTGCGCCAAGCGCATTATAATTTTTGACAACCCAATCATGTGCCTGTTGCATTTGAGGACTCCCGACAAGACGGGGGCCAATCATATCGACAAGCTCAAACGCATACTTCTCCAATTGTGAATTTGCATTTGCCTCCTGCACAATTGACGAAACCATCGCTTCTTTATTTTGAGCAAAAATAGCTGGAGCGCACAGCAATAGAAATGCTAACCCTAGAGATTTCCTTCCACGCTGTTTCATTAAATCTACCTTCATGTATATATCTTTATTTATTGTATAATTCTCCGTTAATATGCTAACACCACAAGCGTAATCCACTTCTTCCTACATTCCACTGACTTCTAAAGAAGTCCTAGAAAAAGACAGTACTCCGGTCAACCTTAGTTAATTTAGAAACCCAAGGTTTCCTGTGATTGGTTTTTCCGAAAATTACTAAAGAATATTTAAAAACACACATTCATTTTTAATCAATTAAATGATATACCCTTATTTAGTTGAAAAGAAAACATAAAAAGCCTGAAAAGAATCTTTCCAGGCTTTACCAAATATAGATATGAGGGTTGATTAGTTACACGGCTTCCACTTTGGATTTTTCGTAGCTCTCTTGGTGAACCGAGGCCACAGCCCGACCCGATGGATCATTCAGATTCTGGAAAGAAGCATCCCAAGCTAAGGCTTCTGGCGTACTGCATGCAACAGATTTCACCGATGGAACAGTTTGTGCGGCCGCTGTTGAAGGAAAATGTGATTCGAAAATTGTCCGATATAAAAACTCTTCTTTGTTTTTCGGTGTGTTTATCGGGAAGCGCGTTGAAGCCTCGGCAAACTCCCGATCAGAAACTTTACTTTCAGCCTGCTCTTTCAAGGTATCGATCCAGCTATAGCCTACACCGTCGGAAAATTGCTCTTTCTGGCGCCATGCAATGCTTTCTGGCAGATAGTCTTCAAATGCCTTACGTACAACCCATTTCTCCATCCTTCCTTCGCGAATCATTTTATCGGAAGGATTGATACGCATCGCAATATCCATAAATTCTTTGTCTAGGAAAGGTACACGTCCTTCAACACCCCAGGCTGCAAGTGATTTATTTGCCCGCAGACAATCGTACAGGTAAAGCTTTTTCAGCTTACGCACAGTTTCCTCGTGAAACTCTTGTGCATTCGGCGCTTTATGAAAATAAAGATAGCCACCAAAAAGCTCGTCTGACCCTTCACCCGACAACACCATTTTAATGCCCATTGATTTGATTACACGAGCTAATAAGTACATTGGTGTAGAAGCACGTACCGTCGTGACGTCATAAGTTTCCAAGTGATAGATCACATCACGAATAGCATCCAATCCTTCCTGGATGGTAAAGTTGATCTCGTGGTGTATCGTTCCGATATGATCTGCAGCTTTTTGTGCTGCAATTAAATCCGGTGCTCCCTTCAATCCCACCGCAAATGAATGCAGTTGAGGATACCAGGCATCTTCTTTGTCGTCACTTTCAATCCGTTTGGAGGCAAACTTTTTCGTTACCGCGGCAATAACCGATGAATCCAATCCACCAGACAGCAGAACACCGTAAGGTACATCTGACATCAATTGACGATGCACCGCATCTTCCAAAGCTTTGCGCAAAACAGCGATATCGGTCTCGTTGTCTTTTACGACATCGTAACTTTCCCAATCACGTTGGTACCAGCGCTGCGGAGCTTTCCCAGCTTTGCTATACAAGTAGTGTCCCGGAGGAAATTGTTCAATCGTCGTACAGAAACCTTCCAGTGATTTTAATTCAGATGCAACAAACAACTGTCCCTGTTCATCTTCACCATAATATAAGGGGATAATGCCCATATGGTCACGTGCGACAAAAAAGGAATCATCACGCGAATCATATAGTGCAAATCCAAAAATACCATTTAATTCATCCACAAATGAGGGACCTTTTGCTAAATATAAAGCCAAAACAACTTCAGAGTCACTTTGTGTAGAAAACTCATAATCAGGAAGGCTATTTCTTAATTCATGGTGGTTATAGATCTCGCCATTAACTGCTAGTACAACTTTACCATCCGGACTGTACAAAGGTTGACTTCCCGATTTGGGATCAACGATAGCTAATCTCTCGTGTGCCAACAAAGCTTTCTCTCCAGTGAATATACCCGACCAATCGGGACCACGGTGACGAATACGTTTTGACATTTCTAATACTTGAGATCTCAATGAGCTTGCAGGTTGCTTTAATTCAAAAGCGCCAATAATTCCACACATATTATGAAAATTTTAAATATTTCGTTTTTACATTATGTTATTGATACAAAGTAAAACAATTAAAAACTAAATTCATAATGATTTTTAATATTTATTGTGTTTTTATTAAAAATACTTTTCAAAACAAACAAAATTATCAATGAAACACTTATTTGTTTACAATAATCACACAGTCTATTAACAATTGATCTGCAGATTAATCGTTAAATTAACATCGTAATCAAATAACCAGGGACATGGATCTAATTAGAACCTTCTATAGCGAGCTTGCGCTCACGCCACAGGAATTAACTGCCATCACGGAGAAACATGAAGTCATAACCGTCAAAAAGGGCGATTTTATATTGACCAAGGGGCAGGTTTCAAATGCTTATTACTTGATTGAATACGGACTTACACGCTCCTTTTTACACGATTATGAAGGCAATGAAGTTACCATAGGCTTCTGTAGTGACAATGATGTCGTCATTGAAGTTGCCTCTTTTTTTCAACGCAATCCAACGGTGGAAAATATCCAGGCGCTCATGGAAACCCGTCTCTGGAAAATAAAATTTGAAGATTTTCAGGAACTCTTTCATCAGATTCCTGAATTTAGGGAATGGGGCCGTTCCTGGATGGCCAAAGAACTTGTTCATAGTAAAAATAGGGCTATTGCCATGATTACAGAACCTGCTACAGCCCGTTATCTGCGCCTGATTAAGGAAAAACCAATATTGATACAACAAGCACCTTTAAAGCATATCGCATCTTATTTGGGTATCACCGACACCTCCCTAAGCCGTATTCGAAAAGAAATTGTTCATGGAAATTAAACCGTGTTAATGCCCAAAGGACTACTTTTTTAAATCTTGCCTTAAGGCAAGATTTTTAAGAAAACTTCAGTTTAATTTTACGAATGTACTTCCACGCTATTTATTTATAGTCCCACGGGAAGAATAAATTGAGAAAAAGAACTAAAGAAGTAATCATTATATTCAAAAATTAGAAATCATGGCAAAATTACACGCTTATCTAAATTTCGACGGAAACTGTGAAGAAGCATTCAACTTTTATGAAAAAGTTTTCAACACAAAAAATCCGGGCTTCATGCGTTATGGAGATATTCCTGCCGACCCGCAGATGCCACCTGTTCCAGACGAAGCAAAAAACAAAATCTGTCATACAGCAATTTCGATCAACGGCGATAGTATGTTGATGGGAGCCGATGTCGTACCCGCTTTTGGACAACAATATATCCAAGGAAACAACAGCTACGTCATGCTGATGTGCGAAAGCACATCAGAGGCAAAAACATTGTACGATGCACTGAGTACTAATGCAAAGGTCGTTGAAATGCCGCTCGGCGAAACATTCTTTGCCGAACTATATAGCGCTTTTCAGGATCAATTTGGCATTTGCTGGATGGTTTATTTTGGAGGGAACAAAGAACAGGATTGCGAAAGCAACGCTTAAGCCAACCGCTTAGCCGACAAAATAGTTAAAAAAGAGAGGGCAGTAATCTATTGTTACTGCCCTCTCTTTTTACTGTGATTTGGTTACTTTGGAGCAGCTATATTTGCCCAGTGGAGCAGCGATTTCAATTTTGTCTTTTCGAAACTGCCACAACAAAAAGTCTTCCAGTGCAGCCTGGGTTTTCATCCCGCCCACGCTAGACCTGTTATTTTTTTACCAGTACTTCTTCCTCAAACAGGACCCCATCCCAACCATTTGCCATAAATTGACGAATGTTCTGATGGCCATCTCCGCCTGGATTATCGAGTACATTTTGATAATGTTCGGCAAAAAGGCGCAATGTATCCTCCTGCGAAAGATTATTTAACTGTGCAAAATAGAAAACTTTTGCACTACCTTGATTTTCTTCTTTCGAATTTTTCAGCGTCCCATTTTGAAATGCACCGGGACTATAGCTGTACTGATCGGCAATATGCGCCAATACTTCCTGAAACTGTAATTCGCTTCCTTTTGATCTATTCAATAATTCTGCTGTATTCATCTTGATATTAAACCTTTTAAAATCTATTCTAAATTAATTTTTCAACCATAAACCTGAATGAACAGGCATTAGCGTTCTTAAATAATTCCATGAAGTGAACCTCCCTTTGTCGCAAGTTGATCCACACGCCTCTCCACCGCTTCGTCTTTAATCAAAGCCGGGGCATGATGGGGTTTTGTCCGCGCATCAATAATTAGCGGTCCTTTACAGCCCCAATGTTTAAATGCTGTAAAACTATTTATTCCATAAATATCAAACGCGGGGTTACTTCTGGTAAACGTTGTCCAAACAAAATTATTGACGGTAGCGGCAGTGAAGTGAGCATCATCACATAAAACGATCAACGGGAAACCTTCCCAGGAGAGTCCTGCTGCAGCGCGGCACCAGTCCGCCATAATTTTCGACTCATTTTCGTAGGTAGAGAATGCCTGACCATCGATGGCAATAATACCGGGCATAACAAATTTTGCCTGATTGAAAGGTCGGGGTAGTTCAAAACCAGCGGGCAATTCACGGCCCAATTTTCTTTTCTTTGTACCAGCGGCAGCAAAAACCACCTTTGAACCGGCATTTAATCCATCTCCAGAATAATCCAAGGTATCAATAGTCGTATTGGTCTGAAAATGAACATCTCGAGTAAGGTCTATGCGCTCAAGGATATGACAAAAAAAAGCCGGAATATCATAAATATCCAATTGCGGATTATCTTCATGTGCTGAAATAAACAAATATTTAGCAAGGCTGAGCTGATTTTTACCCAGTATCTGATTGGCTATCGTTAAAATTTCCTGCGGTCGATCGACACGCTGATAAGGTGTATACCGTTCAGACCCTATTGCAAAAAGCAAAGGATGTACACCAGCGGCGTCAACAGCATTAACTGCATGGAGACCTGAAATCTCCTTTGGAATGGCCGCCCCCGTAATTTCATGGATTAAGGCACCAAAACTGGTATCTTCCTGCGGCGGTCGTCCTACAACGGTAAAAGACCAAATTGGATTTCTCTTGTGGTACACATTATGCACCTTCATCAGGGGAAACGGATGGGTTAAGCTATAGTATCCGATATGGTCACCAAAAGGACCTTCCGGTTTATTTTCGTTGGGATAAACAGTTCCTGTAATCACAAAGTCCGCATCCGCCGAGATACAAAAGCCTTCTTCATCATAAAAATAACGGAACCTTCTATTTCCCAATGCCCCGGCAAAGATCATCTCAGAGAGTCCTTCCGGTAGCGGCATTACAGCAGACAAGGGATGGGCTGGCGGTCCGCCGACAAAAATACTCACCTTTAAAGGTTTACCGAGTGCATTTGCCTTAGTTTGATGGATCCCGATGCCACGATGCAACTGATAATGTAAACCAATCTCCTGATCGGGCAGATAATCATTCCCGGAAAGCTGAATCCGATACATCCCCAGATTGGCCTGCATAATACCGGGTTTGGTCATATCTTCTGTATATACCTGCGGCATCGTCACAAAAGCACCGCCATCCATTGGCCAGTTGACAATCTGCGGAAGTTTACTAATCGATGTTTTTCCATGAAGTATGGGAGCCCCCGACTTTTTTTTCCAGGGTAAAGCCCCAAGTGCTGTCATCGAGGAACCAATATATTGAAAAGGGTTTTTCAACACTGCAGCAGGATTCATCTTAACATCCACCAATTTCTTCAGGTGATCCAACGAATCCCGAAACATAAACTTCGAACGATCCAGCGTTCCAAATAAATTAGATACAGCCGGAAACTCCGAACCTTTGATATTTTCAAAATACAATGCTGGTCCTTCAACATCAAATACCCGCATATGAATTGCAGCCATTTCCAGATAAGGATCGACCTCTTCTTTGATCCGGATTAAATGACCATGTTTTTCAAGATCCGCAACACATGCTTCTAAACTATTGTATCCCATATATTAAATCTGCTTCAACACGTTAATCCACAAATTTAACAGAATAATTTATTAAACAGGATATAAAGAAAAAACCTTTAGTGATCTTCGATCTAGCTCCTTTATCATCAGTATAACATCGGTCTAAGATGATATAAGCGGCGAAACGAACAACATCGGGACAAAGACAGGCACGATAACGAACAACCTTAACAGCTAGTTAGGTATCCATGCAGACATAGGATTTCAAGGGGGTAAATTCAAATGCCTGTACGCGTTGCCACGTTGAATTATCGACATTTTTCTCGTAATAAAGTACTCGCCTAAATTCGTCAATATCTTCTTTATTGATATCATTCAACCTTGTCAACAAGAGTTTAGCAAAGAATTTATTGACGCCTATTTCTCTCTTTTGGCTCTCGGAAGTGCACTTCAGGAAATGGTAAAATAAGCCTCTAAATGTCATTTCTTCGTTGCCGCCGAGGTAAATTACTTCTGATATAAAATTATTTTCCCAAGGCATTTCTCGCAGCCAGCGGTATACATCGAGCAAAGGCAGCGGGCGAAACTTCAGGGAAGCCACCCAGTTCCAATAAAATATGGTCTGCCGTTTGGCAAGTTTTGCAAATATCCTGTTCAAGACACTCTCCTTCCCGATGACGCTACTTTTAATCACAATGGTATATTGGACGCGTAAATTTTCCAGCAGATCACGTACAGGCTCCAAAAAATGTTCATCCATTAGCCTTGCGACATAAATGACACGGTTATTTCCGGCACGTCTACAAATTTCCACGAAATTGCGCAGACCAAGCAATTCAAGCTGAAGCTGTATATCATTGTCAAGTGAGGGAACCTGTGTAAAATAAATTCCAAAATTGAGATCAGTAATTTGAAAACGCTCAAAAGCTTCCCCTTTTCGCAACAGGTCCAATTCAAAAAGCTTTGCCGTCACCTTTTCCTTCACTATTTTATTAAAAAGGGATAAGTTGCGTACTAATCCCGTTACATCAAAATCTCTGGATTGCAAATAACAGGATGCCCGTCGTCCCAAATAGGTATTTAGCCCGCTGATTAAAACCTTTTTCATTCGAATTCTCTATATTTATGGCTTTGAAACCACCACGATTTAATGATTCATTCTCACGATCGTGAGCCATTAAATAGGATCGTTTCTTCCTAGTACGCTGTATTTATGTATTACCCTTTTAATCGCTAAAACGAATAAAATCCCTAGGATGGTTCCATTGGTGATGCAGCTATCTTTTCCATATTTTTCTTACGCTTTTAGTATGTTACTCCGATCGTCTCACGAGCAACGGCAATAACCTACAAATATCATAATTCCCTGATTTTAGAACAGAGAAACGTCAAATAAGTTTAACACTATTTTTATTTTTTCCTAACCAGAATAGCGTAAACTATCTTAACAAGCACCGCCATTGTCCTTTTTTTGTCAATTCGCGCATAAATACTTTCAAGAACACAATATCCTTATATATTTGTAAATCTTCTGAAAATAGGCTGCACTAAAAAGTATTTATCTTCACCTCTATGGACAAAAGGGCTACAATGATCTGGTTTCGAAATGATTTAAGACTTCATGACAATGAAGTATTTTATCAAGCCTCTGAAAAAAGTTCATTTATCATCCCGGTATACTGTTTTGACCCCCGATATTTCGACCGCAATCAATTTGGCACTTTAAATACAGGTGTACTACGAGCGGCCTTTGTCATCGAAGCTGTGACCGCTTTAAAAGAAAAATTAAAGAGCCATGGTAGCGACTTGTTGACTTATATCGGCAAACCTGAAGATATTATCCCAAGAATAGCACAAAAATACCAAGTCAACGAAGTTTATCACCACCGCGAGGTGGCACTTCGGGAAACCTCTATTTCGGAAAAAGTAGAAAGTGAGCTTTGGAACAGCAAAATAAATTTGCGCCATTTCATCGGTCACACCCTCTACCATAAGGAAGATCTTCCATTTCCTATTAAAGATATACCCAATGGTTTTTCTATTTTCAAGAAAAAAGTAGAGCGGGAAAGTCTGGTGAGGCAACCCATCCCATTTCCGACCAATTTTCTTACCCCGCCCCATCTTGAGGACACCAAAATTCCTTCATTAAAAGATTTGGGCTATTCAGAGGAGGAGATCAAAACTGTTGATGACATCTATATTCTCGGTGGCGAAGATACTGCGCTTAGTATTATGCATGCGGTATTGTCAACCTATCCTGAAACGGACCAGGACCCTTTGATTCTAGGGCCTTTTATAGCGTCAGGTGCCTTGTCACCTATTTTACTCTATAACAATATCAAAAAACTTGGTGAAGGTAAGAAGGACAAACGATTTGAAAAGATTGTCGACATTCTTCTCTGGCGCGATTATTTTAGGTTTATGCTTAAAAAATATCCGAATATATTTTTTAAACCACAAGGCACTAAAAACAGCTCCCATCAGGATCATCCGACCATAGACGGGAATTCCGAATTATTTGAAAAATGGAAATCGGGCCACACGGAACATGATTTTATAAACAGTGTGATGATCCAGTTACAGAAGACCGGCTATATCCCCTATCAAGCACGCTTAATCGCAGCCAGCTATTTAGTTCATGAGTACCAGGTCAACTGGCTTCGTGGCGCTTCCTGGTATGAGGAGCACCTATTAGACTATTCACCGGCAACTGTTTACGGACAGTGGTCTCATATTGCCGGAGTTGGAACAAGCGAAAAAGACAATAAAGCGCTGGACTGGCAAAAATTGATCAAAACTCATTTCCCAAATGGACTTCCAAAATTGGACGAAATACTGGTTAAATAAATCTTCGGCTGAAATAAATAATTCCAATAGAAAATAAATTTGTAGGACGCTGGAAGCCCTTTTTAAATCATGCTAAAAATGTTAAGAATTGGATAGATTTATTGATTAAATTATTCAATTTCAGTATTAGAAACTCTTTTTTTATTCATAACTTTGACAAATTTCATAGTTTTAATTGTAAATGGACAATCTGACATATTTGAGTAATGCTGATTCGGCTTATGTCGATGGCTTATATCAATCGTACAAGCAAGATCCCCAATCGGTAGATTTCGGATGGCAAAAATTCTTTGAAGGTTTTGATTTCGGTCAAAATGCTGGTGGAACAACAAGTTCAGTAGGTGAAGCTACTCCTGAGCACGTATTGAAAGAAATCAATGTGCTGAACATGATCAATGGCTACCGTGACCGTGGTCACCTATTCACACACACTAACCCTGTTCGTGAGAGACGTAAATACTATCCTGGCAAGGAATTGGAAACGTTTGGTCTTGCTGAAGCAGACATGAACACCGTTTTTAATGCAGGTGTTGAAGTCGGTTTAGGTCCAGCAACATTGAAAGACATCCGTCAACTGGTGGAAGATACATACTGCCGTTCTATTGGTGCAGAATTCAAATATATCCGTAACCCAGAAAAAATTAAATGGTTACAGGACCGCATGGAAGCGGATCGTAACATGCCAAAATTTTCGTTGGATACAAAAAAGAGAATTTTAAACAAATTAAACCACGCCGTTGTATTCGAAAACTTTTTAGGCACTAAGTTTTTAGGTCAAAAACGTTTCTCGTTGGAAGGTGCAGAAAGTTTAATCCCAGCATTAGATTCGGTCATTGAAAAAGGTGCAGAAATCGGTATCCAGGAATTCGTTATCGGTATGGCTCACCGTGGCCGTCTGAATGTATTGACGAATATCATGGGTAAATCTTACAAATCAGTATTCTCTGAATTTGAAGGTAAGACCTATGCTGATGATCCTGAAGTAAACTTTGGTGGTGACGTAAAATACCACTTGGGCTTTTCATCTGAGGTTAAAACAAACGATGG
>JBMAAL010000038.1:0-50427 GCA_050281725.1 Sphingobacterium sp.
TTCCGTGACGGTGATGGCGAAGGTCAAGGCCGTGACGTATTATTCTTCATCGATAATATCTTCCGTTTTACACAAGCGGGTTCTGAAGTATCGGCTCTTTTAGGTCGTATGCCTTCAGCGGTAGGTTACCAACCAACATTGGCAACAGAGATGGGTTTAATGCAAGAGCGTATTACTTCAACTAAAAACGGATCTATCACTTCAGTACAAGCCGTATATGTACCTGCCGATGACTTAACTGACCCTGCTCCAGCGACAACATTCGCCCACTTGGACGCAACGACAGTATTGTCTCGTAAAATTGCTGAGTTAGGTATCTACCCTGCTGTAGATCCATTGGATTCTACATCACGTATCCTTTCTCCTGCTGTTTTAGGTGCTGAACATTATAATACCGCACAACGTGTAAAAGAAATTCTTCAACGCTACAAAGAATTGCAAGATATCATCGCCATCTTAGGTATGGACGAATTATCGGAAGAAGATAAATTAACCGTACACCGCGCACGTCGTGTACAACGTTTCTTATCGCAACCTTTCCACGTTGCAGAACAATTTACAGGTTTAAAAGGTGTATTGGTAGACATCAAAGATACCATCAAAGGTTTCAATATGATCATTGACGGTGAAGTAGATGAGTACCCTGAAGCTGCCTTCAACTTAGTAGGTAACATTGATGATGCTATCGAAAAAGGTAAAAAATTATTAGCAGAAGCAGTTTAATCTAGATTATATCTAAGAATAATGAAGTTAACAATTATCACTCCAGACAAATTAGCATTCGAAGGCGAAGTAACTTCAGTTACTGTACCGGGCTCTGCGGGTTCTTTTCAAATTTTGAAAGATCACGCTGCCATTGTTTCTACTTTGGAAGATGGAAAAGTAATTATTCAACAAGGTAAAGGTGAACAGGAAGTGTTCATTAAAGGTGGTGTTGTGGAAGCAAAAAACAACGTCATTACCGTGCTTGCTGAAGGAATTATCGGAGATTAAATCAAATCGATTTTATAAAATCTAAAAAGCTTCCGATAGAAATATCGGAGGCTTTTTTTTTTAAAGTTTTTTTGACATTTTCTTCATTTTAGGAAGAAAATCAACCATTGTAACAAAAAATAATTTTTCAACCTTGTAGACCAATTTTAAATATGGTATGCGACTAACAAAATATAAAACCGAATTAAACAAAGTATTGAAAAATAAAATTTCATAAAAACACATTTAATGAAATTTTATTCTAAATACAAAATTAGCACTTTACCTATTGCCAATTATTGTAATTCCTGCTACCTTGAGGAAATGAAAATCTAAAGTTTTTATAGAAGCTTGAGATAGCATGATTTACCACCAATATTACAACAAAGGGAACTATTATCATCAGGTAAATTTTGGGTTATGAAATATTACGATAAAAACACATTGATCTATTTAGATGGAGCTTTTGTAAAAGCTTCGGAGGCTGCATTGGATCCCTTTGCACAGTCATTGCATTATGGGTATGCGGTGTTCGATGGTTTACGTGCGTATAACACCCACAATGGACCACGTATCTTTAAAGCTGACAAGCATTTCGATCGCTTAAAGAGATCATGTGAAGCCGTTAATATTCCCTATCGCTGGAGCAACCGAGAGCTGATCGACATCTGTTATGAGCTCTTGGCCAACAACAACCTAAGAGAAGCTTATATACGTCCTTTGGTATTGACTGGTTCAAATATGCATCTAACCTCATCAACCGAAGCAACCCTCATGATGGCAGCATGGGAATGGGGGCCATATCTTGGTCAAAACCTATTAAAGGTATGTATCTCTGATATCAAAAGACCTAATCCAAAGTCGTTTAAAATTGACTCGAAGATCTCTGGGCAATATGTAAACTCCATCCTTGCGACAACAGAAGCCATCAGGAAGGGTTACGACGAAGCGTTAATGCTCGACCACGAAGGCTACGTTGCCCAAGCATCCAGTGAAAATATTTTCATCGAAAAGGATTTCAAAATCTATACGCCGCCAGCGAAGAATATCTTCCCGGGCATTACACGCCAGACTGTAAAAAACATTTGTAAAAAATTAAACTTCGAAGTCATTGAAAAGCAATTGACGATAGAAGACATTTACACTGCTGACAGCGCTTTCTTATGTGGGACTGCGGCAGAAATTATCGGAATCAAACAAGTCGATGATGTCATCTACAAAGAAGCCTGGGAACACAGCATAGGTGCATCAATCCAAAGAAGATATAAAAATTTAGTATTAGAGAACGAAAATTATGAAGTCATCATCTAACGGCGAAAACGGAATGAACAAATACAGCCGTACATTTACACAAGACGAAACGCAACCTGCTGCAAAAGCAATGCTTTATGGTATCGGTCTTACGGATGCCGACATGGACAAAGCACAGGTCGGTATTGCCAGCATGGGATATGATGGTAATACGTGTAATATGCACTTAAATGATTTGGCACAAATCGTCAAGAAGGGCGTTTGGAACAATGATTTAGTGGGTTTGACCTTTGGAACCATTGGCGTCAGTGACGGTATGAGCAACGGTACCGATGGGATGCGTTATTCGTTGGTAAGTCGTGATGTGATCGCTGATAGTATCGAAACGATCTGTGGTGGACAATATTATGATGGCTTGATCTCTATTCCTGGCTGTGACAAAAACATGCCTGGTGCAATTATGGCAATGGCTCGCTTGGACCGTCCTTCTTTAATGGTATATGGCGGTACTATCGCTCCAGGCCACTATAAAGGTGAAGAATTAAACATTGTGTCTGCATTTGAAGCATTGGGACAACGCATCTGCGGAAATCTTTCCGATGAAGACTATGAAGGCATTATCAAACATACCTGCCCTGGTGCTGGTGCTTGTGGCGGAATGTATACAGCAAATACAATGGCTTCAGCAATTGAAGCATTGGGGATGAGCTTACCTTACTCATCTTCCAACCCAGCAATTTCGGAAGAAAAGAAAAATGAATGTTTAGAAGCAGGTAAGCATATCCGTACCCTTCTTGAAAAAGATATCAAACCTTCTGATATCATGACACGTAAAGCATTTGAGAACGCACTACGTACCATTGTTATCCTGGGTGGCAGTACCAATGCTGTACTTCACTTTATTGCAATAGGTAAAGCAGTTGGTGTAGACATTACGCAAGACGACTTCCAACGTATGAGCGATGAAACGCCTGTATTAGCTGACTTCAAACCATCTGGTAAATACTTGATGCAAGACCTTCAACAATATGGCGGAACCCCTGCTGTCATGAAATATCTTTTAAATGAAGGTTTATTGCATGGTGACTGTATCACGGTAACAGGAAAAACGGTCGCGGAGAACTTGGCGGATGTTAAATCAATCATGGAATATGATCAACCGATTATCAAACCCTTGAGCGATCCAATCAAAGCTACAGGACACTTACAAATTCTTTACGGGAACTTAGCAGAGAAAGGTTCTGTTGCCAAAATCTCCGGCAAAGAAGGTGAAAAATTCACTGGTCCTGCACGTGTATTCGACGGTGAACATGATTTAGTGGCTGGTATTGCGTCCGGCAGAATCAAACCCGGAGATGTTGTTGTGATCAAAAATGAAGGCCCTGTAGGAGCGCCCGGCATGCCTGAAATGCTTAAACCAACCTCTTTGATTATTGGTGCCGGTCTTGGTAAATCTGTTGCTTTAATCACCGATGGTCGTTTCTCGGGTGGAACACACGGTTTCGTCGTCGGTCACATTACACCTGAATCTTACAAAGGTGGATTGATCGGTCTTGTAAATGATGATGACATTATCGTGATCGATGCGGTAAATAACAGCATCAATGTGCTGCTTTCCGATGAAGAAATTGCACAACGTCGTGCGGCTTGGGTACAACCAGCATTAAAAGTTAACAAAGGAGTTTTATACAAATACGCCAAGACTGTTGCCGATGCCTCAGAAGGCTGTGTAACGGATCAGTAGAAAATAAAAAACAGAGACATTAAGCAAATAGAGACCTAAACAATCGACGCTTAATGTCTCAGATCTAATATCTAAATACTAAAAGACTGAATAATCAACAATAAAAAAATCAACGTAATGAGTACACTGGAAATAACAGAAAATAAGGCCGCTACTGCGCAGCAAACTCCGACACAAATTTCGGGATCGAAAGCTGTATTGGAGGCCTTATTGAGCGAAGGAGTTGATACCGTATTTGGTTATCCCGGAGGCGCAATTATGCCAATCTATGATGCCCTTTATGATTATACGGATCGTCTGAAGCATATTTTAGTGCGCCATGAACAAGGTGGAATCCACGCGGCGCAAGGTTATGCAAGAACTTCAGGTCGTACAGGCGTCGTCTTTGCGACAAGTGGTCCTGGAGCAACAAACCTAGTTACTGGACTGGCTGATGCCATGATTGATAGTAACCCTATCGTCTGTGTCACAGGTCAGGTCTTTGCATCATTATTGGGAACAGATGCATTTCAAGAAACGGATGTCATCAATATCACAGCACCGGTCACAAAATGGAACTATCAAGTCACTGACGCAACTGAAATTCCAGCTGCACTTGCAAAAGCATTCTATATTGCCAGTACAGGCCGCCCAGGACCGGTATTGATCGATATAACCAAAAATGCACAACTGCAATTGTTCGATTACTTCGGTTACGAAAAATGTAACCATGTACGCAGTTACAGACCTGCACCACAAGTTCGTAAAGAATATGTTGAACAAGCTGCGGCATTGATCAACAACGCCAAAAAACCATTCATTCTGTTTGGGCAAGGCATCATTTTAGGAAGAGCTGAAGAAGAATTTAAAGCCTTTATCGAGAAAACCGGAATCCCTTCTGCAGCAACTGTAATGGGTTTAAGTGCGCTTCCAACGGATCATAAACTCCATGTGGGCATGCTAGGCATGCATGGTAATTACGCACCGAACGTTATGACCAATGAATGCGATGTTTTAATTGCAATCGGCATGCGTTTCGATGACCGGGTAACAGGTCGTTTGGACAAATATGCCAAACAGGCAAAAGTAATCCATTTGGATATCGACCCCGCAGAGATTGACAAAAATGTACAGACAACCGTACCTGTATGGGGCGACTGTAAGGAGTCACTTCCAATGCTGACGGAATTGGTAAACGCTACAGATCACTCCGCTTGGTTGGAACAATTCCGTGAACTTGAAAAAGAAGAAATCAAGGAAGTCATCCAAAATGAACTTCATCCGCAAACGGACATCATGACTATGGGCGAGGTGATAAATGTATTGAATGAATTGACGGGTGGAGATGCAATCATCACAACAGACGTAGGTCAACACCAAATGGTATCTTGTCGTTATGCTAAATTCAACAATAGTAAATCGAACGTAACCTCAGGAGGCTTGGGAACGATGGGATTTGGTCTTCCGGCTGCGATTGGCGCATGGTATGGTGCACCTGAGAAAACCGTCGTAGCGATCATCGGTGACGGTGGAATACAAATGACTATCCAGGAACTGGGAACAATTATGCAATTTGGCGCAAAGGTCAAAATCATGATTCTCAATAATGAATTCTTAGGAATGGTACGCCAATGGCAGCAACTATTCCATGACAGACGCTATTCTTTCGTGAACATTACCAGTCCAGATTTCGTTGCCGTTGCCAAGGGCTATTATATCGATGGACAGAAGATTTCGGAAAGAAAAGATCTTCGTAATGCGCTTCAAACCATGCTTGAACATGATGGTGCTTATCTATTGGAAGTTATGGTAGGTAAGGAAAACAATGTATTCCCAATGGTTGCACAAGGAACATCAGTATCTGAGATACGTTTAAAGTAGAATTTAAAATGGAAAAACAAGAATATACCATCACCCTATATACAGAGAATTCTATCGGTCTTATCGGTCGGATCTCAACGATCTTTTCAAGAAGAAAAATCAATATTGAAAGCTTAAACACCTCTCCTTCTGAAGTGGAGGGAATACACCGTTTCACTATTGTTATCACGGAAGCTGAAGATGTTCTGCGTAAGCTTTGCCGCCAGCTGGAAAAACAGATTGATATCCTTAAGGCCTATTATAACACCAATGACGAAGTCATTTGGCAAGAGCAGGCCCTCTATAAAGTTCCTGCCGATGTTGTGAATGAGAAAGTATATGTAGAACGCCTTTTGCGTCAATATGGCGCCAACGTAGTCGTTATTCGCAACGATTATATCGTATTCGAAACTGCTGGCCACCGCGAAGAAATTGATAAATTGACGGAGGAACTGACGAAATATGGATTGATCGAATTTGTTCGTGGTGCACGTATCGCCATCATTAAAGATAGTGCTGGTTTCCACTCTAAACTAGTTCAATTTGAAGCACAGGAACCATCAATGGAGATTGTAGAGAATGAATATCTCGACAAAAGAGATGATGTATTTACGATGTAAGCATTAAAAGTAGCATGCAAGAAACATTTAATTTTATCTTAAAGTCACGTCAAAAATTCATTGAATTAATTGACGGTCTTTCCGTGGAACAGCTCAACCAGATTCCAGCAGGTTTTAATAACAATATCATCTGGAACTTTGCGCACATTGTTGTCAGCACACAGACGCTAGTTTATGTCCGTACAGGTATCAAAGCAGATACAGCTTGGGTAAAATATAACGAAGATTATAAAAAAGATACCAAACCGACCCGTTTTGTTGAACAGGCGGAAATTGATGAGCTGAAGGAAATTGCTATCCGCAGTATCGAGCAAATTGCTGCTGACTATGAAAATGGCGTTTTCGGGACGATTACATCTTTTGCAACGGCGACCTATGGTTATCCGATGAACACTATCGAAGAGGTCATTGCTCTGACATCAGGACATGACAACGTTCATTTTGGTTACGCCATGGCGCAACGCAGATTAGTACAATAATTAAAATAAATAATCAACAACCAATAACAGAAAGAAAGTAAAACAATGGCAAATTATTTCAACACCTTACCGCTTAGAGAGCAGTTAGAACAATTAAGTCACGCTGAATTCATGGACAACACCGAATTCACGGATGGTGTAAATGCTTTAAAAGGTAAAAAAATCGTAATCGTAGGATGTGGTGCGCAAGGCTTGAACCAAGGTTTAAACTTAAGAGATAGCGGACTGGACGTTTCTTATGCTTTGCGTAAAGAAGCTATTGAACAAAAAAGAGATTCTTGGAAAAACGCTACGGACAACAACTTTAACGTAGGCACTTACGAAGAATTGATCCCATCTGCGGATTTAGTTATCAACTTGACTCCAGATAAACAACATACTTCAGTAATCAACGCTGTCATGCCGTTAATGAAAGAAGGCGCAACCCTATCTTATTCACACGGTTTCAACATTGTTGAGGAAGGCATGCAAATCCGTAAAGACATCACGGTCATCATGGTTGCTCCAAAATGTCCAGGCTCTGAAGTACGTGCTGAATACCTTCGTGGTTTTGGTGTTCCTACTTTGATTGCTGTTCACCCTGAAAATGATCCACAAGGAAAAGGTTGGGCAGAAGCAAAAGCTTACTGCGTAGGAACCGGTGGTCATAAAGCGGGTGTCTTGAAATCTTCATTCGTAGCCGAAGTAAAATCAGATTTGATGGGCGAGCAAACTATCCTTTGCGGATTGTTGCAAACAGGTTCGATCTTATCTTTCGATAAAATGATCGAGAAAGGTATCGAAGCTGGTTACGCATCCAAATTGGTACAATACGGTGTAGAAGTAATCACGGAAGCCTTGAAACATGGTGGTGTGAGCGGTATGATGGACCGTTTGAGCAACCCTGCAAAAGTGAAAGCTTTTGAGATCTCTGAAGAATTGAAAGACATCATGCGTCCTCTATTCCAAAAACATCAAGATGATATCATGTCAGGTCACTTTAGCAAGACCATGATGGAAGACTGGGCAAACGGTGATGCAAACCTATTGAAATGGAGAGCTGAAACTGGTGAAACCGCATTCGAGAAAACGCCAGCTGGTGATGTTAAAATCAACGAACAAGAGTACTTCGACAACTATACATTAATGGTAGCTTTCATTCGCGCAGGTGTTGAATTGGCTTTCGAAACAATGGTTGAAGCTGGTATCAAACCTGAATCAGCATACTACGAATCATTGCACGAAACTCCTTTGATCGCCAACACAATCGCACGTAAGAAATTGTTCGAAATGAACCGTGTTATTTCTGATACAGCAGAATATGGTTGTTATCTATTCGATCAGGCTTGTAAACCGTTATTAGCAGATTTCATGAAAACTGTTGACACAGACCTAGTTGGAAAAAACTTCAACGAAGGTAGAGATGCAGCAGTTGATAATGCACAGTTGGTAGTGATCAATGAAATCTTACGTGATCATCCAGTTGAAATCGTTGGTCGCAAATTGCGTAAAGCGATGACTGCTATGAAAGCAATCAAAACTGTTTAAAAGTTCATACGAAATTATACATGCTCCAAAAATCATGAATATTTCGTAATTTAGTATATTGAAATCAAGGTGATATTGAGACATTTACAATATCACCTTGATTAATATAAAAATAACATAAGAGAGATTAAAAAATGTCAAAAACATTAGTAGAAAAGATTTGGGATGCTCACGTCGTCAAACGTGAAGAAGGGTTTCCGGATATTATATATATCGACACCCACTTGATTCATGAGGTTACTTCACCTCAAGCTTTTGATGGCTTGCGCAAAAGAGGAATCCCAGTTTTTCGTCCAAAACAAACGGTAGCTACTGCCGATCATAACGTACCGACACTCAACCAACATTTACCGATCAAAGAGGAGCTATCGCGCTATCAAGTGGATATGCTTACTAAAAATTGTGCTGAATTTGGTATTGAATTATATGGTTTGGGACATCCGTACCAAGGGATTGTACACGTCATCGGTCCAGAGCTGGGTATCACCCTTCCAGGTAAAACGATGGTATGTGGCGATAGCCATACCTCAACTCATGGTGCTTTTGGAGCTATTGCTTTTGGTATCGGAACCTCTCAAGTAGAACAGGTCTTCGCTACACAATGTCTATTGCAGTCGAAGCCCAAAACAATGAAAATCGAAGTTAACGGTACCCTTCAGAAAGGCGTTGGAGCGAAAGATATCATCCTATATATCATCTCCAAAATTTCTGCTGCCGGTGGTACAGGTTACTTTATTGAATATGCTGGTTCGGCAATTCGTTCACTAAGTATGGAAGCCCGTATGACCATCTGTAACATGAGCATAGAAATGGGTGCTCGCGGAGGCTTAATTGCACCTGATCAGATCACTTTTGACTATGTAGAGGGTCGTGAATTCGCGCCAAAGGGTGAAAAATGGGAGAAGGCCTTAGCCTACTGGAAAACCTTATATTCTGACGACGACGCCATCTTTGATAAAGTATTAACTTTTGATGCAGCTGACATTGCTCCAATGATTACCTACGGAACCAATCCTGGAATGGGTATGGGTATCGCAGAGCATATCCCAGCAACTAGTGCACAACCTGAATCAGAAAGGCCTTCTTATCAGAAAGCATTGGATTACATGGGCTTTAAAGATGATTCAACTGTATTAGGCAACCGTGTTGATTATGTTTTCATCGGAAGCTGCACCAACTCCCGGATCGAAGATTTACGTGAAGTAGCTTCATTTGTGCAAGGCAAACAAAAAGCACAAGACGTTGAAGTATGGATTGTACCTGGATCTAAACAAGTAGAAAAACAAGCCATAGAAGAAGGTCTGGATAAAATATTCGAAGCGGCAGGATTCCAGCTGCGTGAGCCAGGATGTTCGGCATGTTTAGGCATGAACGAAGATAAAATCCCGGCTGGCAAATATTGTGTTTCGACCTCAAATAGAAATTTCGAAGGACGCCAGGGACCAAATGCCCGCACGATGTTGGTATCACCTTTGACAGCAGCAGCAGCAGCAGTAACAGGTAAAGTAACAGATGTAAGAGAGTTGATCTAAGCAGAAAAAAATGAAAAAATTTGAAACTTTAACTTCACAGGTAGTCCCTCTACCTATCGAAAATATTGATACTGATCAAATCATACCAGCCCGCTTTCTAAAAGCGACTACGCGCGAAGGTTTTGGTGATAATTTATTCCGTGACTGGCGCTTTGATACAGATAATCAGCCAAAAACTGACTTTGTATTGAACAATCCAACTTATACCGGAAAAATATTAGTTGCAGGTAAAAACTTTGGTTGTGGCTCCAGCCGTGAACACGCTGCCTGGGCTATTCAAGACTACGGTTTTGACGTAGTTATCAGCTCATTCTTTGCCGATATCTTTAAAGGAAATGCCCTAAACAATGGTGTATTGCCAATTCAAGTTTCAGAAGAATTTTTGGAAAAAATCTTCGAATTGGTACACCAAAATCCTAAAACTGAAATTATCGTCGATCTTGAAAAACAGACAGTCATGTTGACCGAAACAGGCGATCAATTTGAATTTGAAATCAATCCATACAAAAAGTCATGCTTGATCAATGGGTATGATGACATCGATTTTATCCTTAACCAAAAAGATTTAATACAATCATTTGAAGTGAACAGACAATGGTAGATCCTGTCGTCCATATTGCCAATTTAACTATTCAGTACGGTAAGGATACCATACTGCATGGTTTAAATTGGCAAATTTTTCCTGGCGAGCAATGGATCTTAGGTGGTCCGAGCGGTACAGGAAAAACCACGCTTGCAAAAGCAATTGCCCAGCAATTGAAGTATGAAGGCAAGATCACATTCCACCTTGACCCAACGAGCCTATTGCCGGCAAAAATTCATTACGTTTCCAATTGGTTTCAGTTTACCAATCTTGAAGGCGATCGCAATTTCTATTACCAACAGCGCTACAACAAATTTGCAAAAAACGATACATTAACGGTTTTTGCCGAGTTGAAACATTTTGCAAAAGAAGAACAGCTTTCTTTTGAAAACGTACGTTCTTACCTGAACATTTTTGGATTCGAGAATTTCAAAGATCAGCAATTGATTGAACTTTCGAGTGGCGAACACAAAAGGCTGCAATTGATCAAGGCGTTGTGGCTTCAACCTCAGGTGCTCATCATCGACCAGCCTTATACAGGACTAGATGCACAGTCCAGAAAAGATCTCAATCAGATTTTCGATCAGCTTGCAGATAAAGGTGTTTCGTTGTTACTCATTAGTAATGATGACGAACAACCCAATTGCATCAATCGTTTTGCAGAGATCCAGAATGGGAAAATTGTTATTCGCCAAAGTAGCGAAGAGCTATCCAGGGGATTGCCCCGTACCAGAAAGGCACTGCCTTATTTTCTGCAACAGGCACCCCAGGTATCCGCCCAGGTTATGGTAAAAATGAACAAAATCAATATTTCATACGGCGAAAAACAAGTCTTAAAGAATATTGACTGGGAAGTAAAAGCCGGCGAAAAATGGTTGCTGCAGGGGCATAATGGTTCAGGAAAATCCACGTTGCTCAGTTTAATCAACGGCGATCATCCACAGGCCTACGCCAACGACATCCATCTTTTTGGCAAAAAAAGAGGATCTGGAGAAAGTATTTGGGATATCAAAGAACATTTGGGTATTATATCGCCCGAATTGCACTGGTACTATGATATGAATGCAAACGTTGGGCAGACAATTGCTTCTGGATTTTTTGACTCCATGAGCCTATACCAACGCTTAGGATTTGAACAACAGCAAAAGCTCGAGCAAATTCTCCATTTTTTTGACCTCAAAGAGGTGAAACATAAAACCTTGGGATCATTGCCCTTAGGTCAACAACGTTTGGTCCTCTTGGCTCGCACGATCGTAAAGCATCCAGAGTTGTTGATTTTGGACGAACCTTGTCAGGGCTTAGACAAAGAGCAGACCCAGTATTTCAACGACGTCATCGATGACCTCAGTAAAAGTGGCCAGACGCTCATTTATGTAGGGCACTTCCAAACACAACTGCCAACGTGCATTGATAATAAAATCGTGTTGGAAAAGGGAGAAGTTAAGGCTGTATCTGAAGTTATCCACAAAAAAGAAACTTTATCAACATAAAAAATGTGGAAAACTTCAATTAATTCGAAAACAAGAACAAAAAAATAAAAAGAGAATCAAGATATCGGCAAAACACTGGAAACCAAAAGTCAAAAATAAAGACAATTCAATAGGTCTTAGGCCTATCTTCCAAAGTTTCAATAGACCGATCTCTGATAGCTCAATATTAAAAATACAATGAAGAAAAATATTTTAATCATACCTGGAGATGGCATCGGCCAAGAAGTAACAACTTGGGGTAAAAAAGTTTTAGAAAAAATAGGTGAAAATTATGGTCATGAGTTCAGCTTTGATGAAGCTATCATGGGCCATACGGCAATTGAGGCTACAGGCAACCCACTTCCTGATGAAACATTAGCGAAAGCACAAGCTTCTGATGCAATCCTTTTCGGCGCCATTGGCCATATTAAGTATGATAACGATCCTTCTGCTAAAGTAAGGCCTGAACAAGGCTTGTTGAAAATCCGTAAGGAGTTGGGTCTTTATGCCAATCTTCGTCCAATCCTTTTATTTGATGAATTATTGGATGCTTCGAGCTTAAAGCCCGAAATTCTTCAAGGTACAGATATTCTTTTTTTCCGTGAACTGACAGGTGATGTGTATTTTGGCGAAAAAAACCGCAACGAAGACAACAGCTTTGCGTCAGATCTGATGAACTACCACCGTTACGAGGTTGAACGTATCGCACGTAAAGCTTATGATGCAGCACGCACACGTAACAAAAGATTATGCTCTGTTGATAAAGCCAATGTATTGGAAACATCCCGCCTATGGAGAGAAGTTGTACAGGAAATCGCAAAAGAATATCCGGATGTTGAAACCGAGCACATGTTTATCGATAATGCAGCCATGCAATTGGTTAAAAATCCGAAGAAATTCGATGTGGTATTGACAGCCAATCTTTTTGGTGATATCTTGACAGACGAAGCGTCACAAATCGCAGGCTCAATGGGTATGTTGGCTTCTGCTTCCGTAGGTGATGGCACAGGCTTCTTCGAACCTATCCACGGCTCAGCACACGATATTGCTGGTCAAAATAAAGCAAATCCACTTGCTTCAATTTTATCTGCAGCCTTGATGCTTGATATTAGCTTTGGTCTACAGGACGAAGCTAAAGCTGTTACCAATGCTGTTGCTGAAACATTAAAAGCTGGTTGGAGAACCGGTGATATTGCCAACAGCAGCACTGAAGCTTCAAAAATCTTAGGTACTCAGGAAATGGGTGAAAAAGTATTGGAGTTTATTAAATAGTATACCCTTTTTAATTTGTAAATCTTTTGAATTAAGAAATTATGTTACACGATCCTAATCATCTTTACATTTTCGACACCACGTTACGTGATGGCGAACAGGTACCAGGCTGCCAATTAACTACTCCAGAGAAAATTGAGATTGCTAAAGACCTGGAAAAACTAGGGGTGGATATTATCGAAGCCGGTTTCCCAGTGTCGAGCCCTGGTGATTTTCAATCGGTAGTCGAATTATCCAAAGCGGTAAACGATGTCATTATATGTGCATTGACCCGTGCCAATCAAAACGATATTGACGTAGCTGCCGAGGCATTAAAATATGCCAAACGCCCACGTATCCATACGGGTATTGGTTCTTCGGACATGCATATCAAATATAAATTCAACAGCACGAGAGAAGAAATTTTAGAACGTGCCGTTGCGGCTGTAAAACATGCCAAATCTTATGTGGAAGATGTCGAGTTTTATGCAGAAGATGCTGGTCGCGCAGACCTGGAATTTTTGGCTAAAATGGTTGAATCTGTCATTGCTGCCGGCGCTACAGTTGTGAACATTCCGGATACAAATGGTTATTGTTTACCAGACCAATATGGTTCAAAAATCAAGTATCTAAAAGAGAATGTCCGCAATATCGATCAGGCGATCATTTCGGCTCACTGCCACAATGACCTAGGACTTGCAACAGCAAATTCTATCGCTGCGATACAAAATGGTGCTCGTCAGGTAGAATGTACGATCAACGGTATCGGTGAGCGTGCCGGAAACACATCACTTGAAGAAGTAGCCATGATCCTTAAAGTGCACAACCAGTCGTTTGGAAGCTTGACATCAAACATCGATAGCCGCATGTTCACCTACTTATCGCGCAAGGTAAGTGACATGATGAACATGCCGGTGCAACCGAATAAAGCGATCGTTGGTCGCAACGCCTTCGCACACAGCTCGGGGATTCACCAAGATGGTTTCCTAAAGCACCGTGAGAACTATGAGATCATCAGACCAGAAGATGTTGGTTTGGTTGAAGCTGATATTATCTTAACTGCACGTTCAGGAAGACATGCCCTTAAGCACCATTTGGAGCGTTTAGGCTTCCATCTTGAAAAAGATGATTTAGCAGATTGCTATCAACGCTTCTTGGTTTTGGCCGACGAAAAGAAAAATATTTGTGATGATGACCTAAAAAGCCTCATCCAAGAAAAAATATAAAAAAAGGAAGGCTGCAGATGCAGCCTTTTTTTATCATAAATACGTTTTTTTAAAAGGATCCAAATGATACGTTGCTAATTATTATTTTATCATACGTACAAACGATCTTCTATTCAAAATCAACTAAATTTAAATACTACATAGGTAGAATCTCTCATATCACAGCGAATATCTGCGTTTTATTTGCTACCTTAACTAGGCAATCATCTAACAATGAATCTATCAACCTTAAACATCAATTCAGAAGCTACGCTTGACCGCATCAAGTCTGTGGTCAACAGAACACCGCTTCAATATAATCGGCATCTATCCGAAAAATATGGCGCTGAAGTCTATCTCAAACGGGAAGATTTACAAGTCGTACGTTCCTATAAATTACGCGGTGCCTACAATAAAATTATTTCCTTAACAGCGGAAGAGCGACAACGTGGCGTTGTATGTGCGAGCGCAGGCAACCACGCTCAGGGCGTTGCTTTCTCCTGCAATAAACTCGACATCAAAGGCGTGATATTTATGCCGGGTCCGACACCACGCCAAAAGATTTCACAAACGGAAATGTGGGGTAACGGTAATGTAGAAATCATCTTGACCGGAGACACTTTTGATGACTGTCAAAAAGCAGCGCTGGCTTATACAGCAGAGCATGGCATGACTTTTATCCCGCCATTTGATGATCTTAAAGTTGTGGAAGGACAAGGCACGGTTGCTGTCGAGGCCTTGCAGGATCTGCCTGATATGGATGCCATATTTATCCCTATCGGTGGTGGTGGTCTGGCGGCAGGAGCAAGCTATTACCTGAAAAGTAAAAATAAAGCAATCAAATGTTATGGTGTTGAACCCGAAGGAGCTCCCTCCATGCAAGCAGCCTTGGCACATGGCACACCGATCGAGCTCGAGCATATCAACAAATTTGTTGATGGGGCCGCTGTTAAAAAAATCGGTGCAACAACATTTGAAATTGCCAAACAATTGCTGGATGATACACGCTCCATTCCGGAAGGAAAGATCTGTACCTGTATCCTAGAGCTGTACAATAAGGATGCAATTGTCGTTGAGCCTGCGGGCGCTTTATCCGTGGCTGCTCTTGAGTTTCACAAAGAGGAGATTAAAGGCAAGAAAGTTGTCTGCATCATTTCCGGCGGAAACAACGATATCGACCGCATGAGTGAAATCAAAGAATTATCTCTACTTTACGAAGGATACAAGCATTATTTTATTGTTCGTTTCCCACAACGCCCAGGTGCATTAAAACTCTTCGTTTCTGAAGTATTGGGGCCTAAGGATGATATTACCCGTTTTGAGTTCATCAAAAAGACAGAGCGCGAAAGAGGTCCAGCGCTAGTCGGTATCGAGCTCAACAAACCGGAAGATTACGAGACCTTGATCGAACGCATGAAGGAATATAAGTTTGATGTTATTGAAATCAACAAAGATCAAACTCTATTTGAATATCTTGTATAAATAGAATCGTATAAACAGAAAAAAGCCAGTGATCCGCATCCTGGCTTTTCTGTTTTATATAACCAAACTATCCACCCAAAGTCTTCAAAAAAAATGAACAATTCCATAACTTAAAAAATCGTATATTTCCTTTATTAAAAGATATTCAATAGCTTAGGAGGGATCGATAAATTATTTTTATTTGACTGAAGGCATATTGCATATAAAAAGTAAATTATCTAAGTTTAATTGTTTAATCAATACTATACGAAAAATGAGAGTACTAATTTTAACGATTCTGACCTTAATAGGTCAACTTACTTTTGCCCAGACCGACAAAAGTAAACGCCCAAGTCCTCCAGACAACACTAAGGTAACGACCACCGATGGTGTCACGATTGACATTAATTATAGCCGCCCTTCATTAAAAGGCCGTCAGCTCGGTGTTGATATTGCCCCTATCGGCATTGTATGGCGTACTGGAGCTAATGAAGCAACCACCATCGAATTTAATAAAGATGTATTGGTTGAAGGCAAGAAATTAGTCGCTGGTAAATATGGCCTTTACAGCATCCCGGGAGAACACGAAACAACAATTATGTTCAATAAAGTGTGGAATCAGTGGGGAACAAAATATGATGCCAACGAAGATGCCCTACGTGTTTCTGTCAGCAATGCCACTGCAAGTAATTCACAGGAGCAATTTAAGATCAATGCGACTCCACAGGGGACTGTGTCTTTGGAATGGGGAGAGTATGTCGTTCCATTTACAGTTAAAGCAAGTAACTAAACGCAAAACACATCCTCAATGTAATCGGCACGGTACGATCTAATGATTGTATAATCAGACAAAAGGCCGTCCGATTACATGATTCCTCTCTTCAACCATGTCGATTTAAAAGACTTATTTTTTGATCAATCCGCTTTTATTCATTCCGTATTTCGTCATAAAAGCATCGTATTCAGCCTCATCGCGACACATCTTGTCGTACCAGTTCTTTTTAAGAATCAGTGAGGTAATACCCAATATCAATATGCTGGTTAGTAATCCCTGTCCCTGTTGAATAACAATATACATCGGGATCAATGTCAAACAACATTGCCATATAATCCCCACCCCAACATTAAATAAATCGCGCTTAAAGTGATTGTTTGCTTTAAGATCGGGGTATTTCTGCAATGCCTTTTCGTGAATTGGCCCCCAAAAGCCCCATGGACGAACACGGACGTAAAAATCGACAAGCACATCGTCTTCAGTAGGTTTAGACAACCATGTCCCCATCAGACAGCCTAGCAGCGATAGGACAAACAAAAAGGGGAAATAATAAAGCGGCAAAGTATGCGGGAAAAACTGGGGCAGAATAATTGCACCGAATATACCGGTCAACATTCCCCAAAAAAATCCGGTCCCATTAAATCGCCACCAGTGCCACTTGAGCACATTCGCGGCAATATACCCACCATAGAGTGCTGATACAATCCACTGCAGCACCGAATTGATGTTTTGGACATATAATCCGATGATCGTGCTGCAAACAACCACAGAGACAGAAACAATATAACTCAACCGAATCTGTTTTTTAGGCGAAGCCGAACGATAAAAAAACTTCAGCAAGACATCATTGACCAAATATGCTTGCGCCGCATTTATCGTTGAAGCAAAAGAAGACATAAACGCAGCCAGAAGTCCCGCCAAAAGTAAACCTGTCAATCCAACCTTCCCAAACCGACTAATTGCTTTGGGTAAGATGATCTCGAAATCCATGTGGCTTCCCATTGCTGTAAACTCATCCCGAAAGAACACAAGTGCTAACACCGTAAAGCCCATGATCATCAGATAACGCGGGATCAGCAATATAACGGATACCGAACCGCTCATTAATGCGGCCTCTTTTGGAGATCTACAAGCCAAAATCTTTTGCATGTCATAGTTGGCCGCGGGCCCGGCCATGCTCATGAAAATACCTTTGAAAAGCATCATCATTACAAATACGGTAAACAGGTTGTATTGATCATCGGCTATTCGGTCCATAATGGAAGGGAGCAGGTTACTCCAGTCCATATCCAGATGCCAGCCGAAGAAGGGAGAATCCCACCCTTCGGGGGTATTGGCAGCCAACAATTCAGGACTTACCTGCTGCATGGCAATCACGGCGATTGCAATGCCTGATACAATCATGATTCCGAACTTCACCATATCTGCCCACACAATACTATGCATGCCGCCAAGCATGACATAAAATGTCGTAATAGCTGTAAAAAATATGCCATATAACTGGGGAACATACATCGGGTCAATAGTCAACGGAATGAACCGCGAAAGTTGTTCCCAGGGGAAGAATACCTCCATAAATTTACCGATTCCGATAAATCCATAACATAGAAAACCCAATACCGCTACAATAGCGTATAAAATGACGATGGTGTAAGCTCCATCTGCACCCTTTCCATGCCCAAAACGGGTTCGGATCCATTCAGCCCCTGTCAATACATTCGAACGCCGCAGCCATACCGAAAGGTAAACCATCAAAAAAATCTGATTAAAGACCGGCCATAACCAAGGAATCCACATACTCTTGAGGCCATAGACAAAGGCAAGATAAACCATCCACATTGTGCCCGAAATATCGAACATCCCCGATGCATCAGAAATACCAAGCATATAGTAAGGAAGTGACTTCCCTCCCAAGAAATAAGAGTCGAGATCCTTAGAAGCTCGCTTTTTAAGAATCAGGCCAATGACAATCATCGTCAGCAAATAACAGACAATGATCACTATATCTATTACGGAAAGTTCCATGAATATTCTTCTCGTGGTCAACCGCAATCTACAATTATATTTCTACTTCTCCAATTGGCCAATCACGACAGAAACGGGATAATGATCTGATATCCCTTCCAGATCAGGACTATTGTGTACCTCGACCTCCTGAACCAAAGGTGATAATGTTTCCGACAATAAGATATAATCAAGCCGTTCCGACACCTCGGCAAGTCGACCGTCGCCCCAATTCCAACCGTAAAGTGTTGCTGTAGGAAAACTGACCCGTTTATTTTCTGGAAAAACCCTACGTCCGATACAATCATCAAAACCCGCAGCAATAAAAGTCGACAGCACACTATAGTCAAAACGCTGACCACGCATATTGCCATATTCCGGATGCGCTTGATCCCAATTCAATAAGTTCTTTCTCAGTGCTGCTTTATGTTCCAGCCAAATTGCATCCAATGGAGAATACGCATTGAGATCCCCCATGACCATACAGTTATTTAGGGAATTACTTTTGATATAATCCAAAATCTGCTGCGCTTCCTTCAATCGATACTTCCAGGAAAAAGGACTCAGATGCGTGACAATAAAGTCAATATCTTTAATCTTAACATGCAGCATACCATGCCAGAACCCATCTACCTGGGCTTTAATCAAGGTAATCGGATACCGGGATGTAATCCCTACAGGATAACCCTTCTCCTTGAGTAAGACGCTGTAATGGTGTCCATAGGACTCGGCCAGCTGTTGAAGATCGGCTTGTTTGAAATCAACCAGTTCTTCCAAAGCAACAATATCGGGTTGCTGCTGTTCCATCCAATGGACAAATTTATCTGCTTTTGCTTTCGTATGTTCAAATCCATTCCAGATATTGTAAGAAATTATCTTTAGTGGTTGATCGACCTGAGATTTCACTGTCAAACACAAAAAGAGCAAAGCAATCAGCCAATAATACGTAATCAAATTTTTCATTTGTAGTCCTAAATATTGATTTTATAACGAACAACATACTGGGCAATGCGATTTAAAATAGAAGACCAGCTTTCAATTTTCACATACTCTGATCAGGCCCTTTTCACATCATTACGGGAACAAATACCAGATTCCATGGCATATAGTGCATTGCGGCTAATAAGCTGGAGGATATTGTCTACCGAGGTTGCCGAGCGAAGGCCGTCGGGTACCGTATTTAGACAGTAATCCAAAAGCCGGTCGACCGAAGATACAGCAACATGCATTCGTGTGTCACTCGATGCGTAGTAAATATAAACCATACCGTTTGCATTCATGATCCAACCGTTGGAAAACAACACATTGGAAACATCACCGATCCGTTCTTCTCCCTCCGGCGCCATCAGATAACCTGCCGGCTCGGCAATCAATTGACTTGGATCATCTAGACTGGTCAGATAAATATAGAGCACATAGCGTAAGCCTGCAGCTGTCCCACGCACGCCATGGGCGAGGTGTAGCCAGCCTTTCGCCGTTTTTAAAGGCGCAGGTCCCTCACCATTTTTTAGTTCTTTAATCGTATGATAAAAACGTTTGTTAATAATTTGTTCTTCAACAACAACAGCATTTTCAATATCATCAACCAATGACCATCCAATTCCGCCACCACGTTTTGCTAGGATAAAATCATCCTGTGGCCGTGTATATAAAGCATATTTCCCCTGTACAAATTCGGGGTGCAATACGACATTTCGCTGTTGACTACTCGCTTCCAAATTGGGTAATCGCTCCCAGTGCTTCAAATCTTTTGACCGAATGATACCTGCTGCAGCAACGGCACTGGAGAGATCTCCAGGAGCAGCAGCGGCATCACGTTTTTCACTGCAAAAAATACCATATACCCAACCGTCTTCATGCGCAGTTAGACGGATATCATATACATTTGTTTCCTCATCATCTAATTCCGGGAGAGCCAATGGCTGATCCCAAAAGCGGAAATTATCCACCCCATTTTCACTTTCCGCTATCGCAAAAAATGATTTCCGGTCAGCCCCTTCAACACGAACAAACAAAAGATATTTTCCTTGCCAGTAGAGTGCCCCTGCATTCATTGTTGAATTGAAAGTGATTCGCTCCAGAAAAAGAGGGTTTGTCAATGGATTAAAATCATAACGCCAGGTCAAGGGAATATGTTCTTTGGTAACAACAGGATATAAATAACGCTTAACAATTTTCCCTGGATTAGACAGTTCAACATTGGCTCTTTCCAATAATAAGCGTTGTGATTCGATAATATAAGCTTGCTGACGTTCAAATGATTCGGCCATAAATTTAGTTCAGTTCAAAAAAATAGTTACTTTACAAGTTTTCGGGATAAAGCGGCATACGCGTCACACGGTGGAATGCAGTGCCGCTGCCCGTAGCGACCTCAAGATCGAATATCACGTCCTTTGTTTTCGGATCAATCTCCACAACACGTCCGCCCGAACCAATAGAAGTTGCTACACCCATACCCGGACAAAATAAGACATGTCCAGTTTGCCCCAAATATTGCACGCCCGATATGGCCTGTGAAAAGCCTTGCGCTCCGCGATCTTTTCCATAAGACCATACTTGCTGTACCGTTCTGTTGGCCATGTCAATTTTATATTCCACGACGCGGCTATAGCTGTTCACCCCCGGAGCAAAATTTGATTTCCATTGCCGATTATACCCATTGTCAAAAACCAAAATCCGATCCTTGCTCAAGGCGACAGGTGTATGTGGACCCCAGGGCCAATCAAAGCCTGCCATCGCAGCATCCCCTTTGATCACTGCTGGGTCTGTAATTGCTGTACCATCTTCGGCAATTGGTTTTAACAATAAGGCCTGATATTTGGCTCCCCAATTTTTATGGGGCGATATAATCCATTGCGTTATTCCCGAATGGTTGAAGCTGAAAATCCCCTGATAACGTGCCGTGGCCAATAAATCTTCGCCAATTTCTGTAATGGAATTGTTGTGGGCCCAGTTATTTGGGCTTTGCGAAAAGGCCGGCGGTGTTATGCCATCGGGCTTGATATAACGCGTTGTATCGAGTTGCTTGGCAAGATCCCATTCATTGACTAAGACACCTGTTTGTGGATTCAATTCGATGATAAAATCGTTAATACGCGGTTGGCCATTGTTTAAACGGGCCGCAGCTTTGGTTACATTGATCAAGAAATTACCATTGGCGCCCTCACTAATTTCATGATGAAATCCATACCCCAGTTTGGCGAGATCCCATTGATTGATCAGATTTCCAAATAGATCAATTTCAACGACACGTTGCTGCGATTGATCACCCGAAATAAAAGTTCCTTTTTTGGTTCGCTTAAGACCTATCGATCCGGAAAACTTCTGTAAATCAGGCGATTTTTTCAACAATAGCAACCAACGCAATTCACCCTCGTTATCAATCATATAAGGTAAAGAAGTATCTATCTCACTATGACCAGGATAACTTACCAGATTAACTCCAGGTTCCATTTTGTCGGTTTGTCCTTTGACGATCTTCCATTTGGGAAAGTCTTGCACAGTCACTGCCTGCGTACGGATATGAATAGTTGTACTTCCGCGTTCTTTGCCTTCAAGATCAGTAAAAGCGAGATCGACTACATTCTCATAATCAGCATACAAGCCTAATATGGGCACACTTTGACGTGGTGTCTCATCACTGCATAGATGGGTGATCGTACCTAATTGGCCATGCTTGCCATGCACAGTTACACGAACACGTCCATAGGTTGGTAGCACAACATTCACTAATGCTGCCAGTGGATTGTAACCTGAAGGATCAAGCTTTATTCCTTCGACCATGAAATCGAGTGAAGTTCCTTTTGTGGGCACGATCAACTCCGAACCATCACTGAATATCAGATTAGTGACCCACCGATCCAGGTTTGGCGTCACCTTTACAATATCTGGAATAGGAATATTTACGGTTCCTTTCTCAAAGTTGAAGACATACTCCTGTGATTTCTGCTTGACATCAAGCAACAATTCTCCGGCATCGATCTTCGACGTTAACGCCAGCTTGGAGGGCAATTGATTCGCAGTTTCCCGATCTTTCTTACAGGAAAATAACAACAACACCAGGCATACCCCCGGTAAAATCGAAGTGGTGAAAAATCTGCACATTCGTTGTACTGCAATCATACTTACTATTGTTTAAAAGAATTTTTAAAAAGTATTCCGGCAGAGGCATCTACTCCCCTACCGGAAAAAACTAACACTCAACTGTGGAATCGAGAATAATTCTTATTTGCCTACCGACTCTGTCGGAAGCACTGCTGTGGTCTATCGCCACAACGTATGTTGTTCTATTTTTGTATTGGTATTCAATTCGTCCTGTGGTATCGGAAGATAATAATGCTTAGGTTGAAAATTATTGGCGCCTTGTTTTTTGTTGTCTACAAAAATCTTCTTCATGTCAGCATACGTAAACCAACGCTTTAAGTCAAAGAAACGATGCCCTTCAAAGAAAAACTCCAATTCATTTTGTTTCATGATTTCTTTCATCAAATCATCTTTACCAGTCCAGGTCTTGTTAGCCAATCCTGCACGATCACGTATACGCTTCAGACTGGACGAAGCATCTGCTATGTTTCCATTCTGTGCACAAGCTTCAGCATGTAACAATAGCACTTCAGAAAAACGAAACACCCGTAGATTGTTGTTGTTATTCTTCGCTGGATCATAATGTGAGTTGGAACCCGCAGCATTCATATAAGCATTGGTATACTTATTCATCAAGAAACGCCCCTGTTTTCCATCAATAGTAGGGAAAGCCTTTTCAAGTTCTTCAGGAGAGTGACGCTTGAATTTCTCCTGACATTTCCCCCAAATATCATCAAAAGTCTGATTTCCATACCATTTACCATCGACTGCCCCAGTTTGGTAGTCCGAATATTTCCATAGGAAACTGGCATTCATACGTTTGTCAAAACGGGTATCGGATCCTGCTGGTCTCTGCTCAGCGACAAAATCACGTATAATAGTAGGTGAAGGCATAATCTTGAACCATGCTCCAGTACCATCAGGCCCCACAAAATTTGCTAGCACCATACCCAGGTGTGAGTTTGGCTCATCATTTCCCCATACACCACCACTACTCAAGGTACCATCATAAGCCAATTCCCAAACCGACTCTTTGTTAAACTTGGTTGTATGTTTGAAATTATCTTGATAATCGGCTACTAAATCATAATTATAAGGTGCAGAAAGTAGTACTTTAAGTTCCTTTTCGGCTTCACCATATTGCTTGGTATACACTAATGCTTTACCCAAGTATGCAATTGCAGCCCCCTTAGTCACACGGCCCAATTCAGCTGACGGTCTATCCACAGGCAGGTTTTCTTTAGCTACTTTGAAATCGGCAATCACCTGCTTCCAGATTTCAGCCTCCGGTGCAGACGTAGCGTCTCCCGGTACCTCATCATCGGTAGCTACCGTCAAGCGCAAGGGTACATCGCCCCAGTTGGCCGCCAACAAGAAATAGTACATCCCCCTCAGAAAGCTTACCTCACCGATCAGTTGCTTTTTCTTGGCTTCGTCCATAGGCACTTTGTCTATATTTTTGAAAAATACGTTCGCCCGATTAATTCCTTTATACAAGCTACCAAACTCACTATTACCCGTGGATGCACTATTCAGGAAATTAACAAATTCCCAGGTAAAGGCTTCTTCCCCGATCAGAAAAAATGTATCATCCGCTCGGTTCATCGTCTGATACCCGCTCCATGCGCCATAATAGCCCGCCATCTGGTTACGAATAGGTGAATAAACAGTTGCTACAGCGGATACCGCATCGTTTTCATTCTTCCAAAAGATAGCCTCCACCGGCTTATTGGGGTTCATTTTGTCCAAAAAATCCTTAGAACAGCCCGTTAAAGACAGTCCCAGTACTACCGCAATCGTATATTTATTGATTAAAAATTTCATAGTTGTATTCTAAAAATGCTAAAATTCATGAAAAACATCGTTATGTCGTTTAAAAACTGGCTTGTAAGCCAAACATAAAGGTGCGAGCCAATGGAAAACGACCATAATCTGTCCCTGCGGTCATCGTACTAGATCCACCACCATTCTCATCAGAATTGATTCCTAAATCCGGCGTGTATCCTTTATACTTCGTCGAAGTAAACAAATTGTCACCAGCGAAGAAGATACGGGTACTTTTCAGTCCCGCCTTGCTCAACATAAGCTGCGGTAATGTATAACCGATTTCTAGGGTTTTTAAACGGAAGAAAGATCCATTCTCCAACCAACGGTCAGACGTACGGCGTTTATTGTTATTCGGATCTTCACGCGTGTAGCGTGGAATATCCGTATTGGTATTTGATGGTGTCCAAGAGTTTAGCAAGCTTGCTGAATGGTTATTGACTTCATTGGTTGATTCAATGCGTGCCCGGGTGTAGTTATATATTTTATTGCCTGACACACCATCAAAGAAAAAGCCCAAATCAACACCCTTATATTCTACATTACCCCGAATACCATAAGCCAGCTTAGGGAAAGGGCTTCCTACATATTGGGCGTCTTGATAATCCGTGATTTTTCCGTCATCATTGAAATCTACAAAGCGAATATCTCCCGCCTTAGCATTAGGCTGTATAACTGTACCGTTTGAGCTTTTGTACGCTTGTACTTCGGCATCAGACTGGAAGATACCATCGGTCTTAATCAACCAGAAACCACCTATAGGATAACCAACTCTTGCCCAGGTAATATCACCTTCAGCATGCGGATTGAAACCAGCAAACTCTTGGATAGAACCTAACGTCACAGCCTTCATATTGTTCTTGACAGTAGAGGCATTCACAGAAATATTGTAGTTAACCGCACCTACAGCATCCCGAAAACTGGCCAAAAACTCGAACCCTTTATTACTGATTACCCCTGCATTCATTACCGGAGTACCACCTAGACCTGATGAAGGCGCACGATTGATTCCCAAAAGGATGTCTTTGGTCTCACGCACATAATAGTCAGCACTAACGCTCAATCGCTTATTCAAAAAAGCCAGATCTAAACCGATATCACTGGTTTCGGTTTCTTCCCAGGTTAAGGCGGCTGGCGATACCCAGTTGTAGCCCGGAATTGCGCCTAACCACAATTTACCACCCTGAATATAATTGATACCATATTGGGTTGTGAACTGGGTTGTATAATTAGCGATATTCTGGTTACCTAGGCGGCCATAACTGGCACGAATCTTAAATTCATTGACCGTTTTTTTAGCGGATTCAAAGAAAGCTTCGTTCATCACGTTCCAACCCAACGCAACAGAAGGGAATACACCGTAGCGATGTCCACTCGCAAACTTCGATGAGCCATCCCGTCTTATAGTAGCAGTCAAAAGATAGCGGTTGTCATAGGTGTACATCAAGCGGCCAAACTGAGAAACCAACGCATCCTCTTGAAGATTTCCATTGGTAGACTGCTGATCCATTGCTGCGGCATCAATAGCATCTGTGCCTACTGGAATATCATAACGTCCCAAACCAAAGCCACGATTGTTGTTTTCCTGCGCTGAATATCCTGCCAAAACGGATAGTGTATGTTTGTCAAAAGTACGATCATAGTGCAACGTGTTTTCAATCAACCACTGGTTATTAAAAAATGCACTTTCTCTCAAATAAGATTGTATTAATTTATCACCATACACATGTGGTTCTGCCTTTTTATTATAATTACGTCCGGTCGTACGATTGGCTCCTACATTCAGTCTATACTTCAACCCTTTAACAAAAAGGTCGACCTCTGCATAACCGCTAAGCATAATATCGGTCTGATGACGTTGATTATTGTACAAATTAAGGACACCAACAGGATTTTCGATATTTTTCATCCAGGAAGAATAGGTGCCGTAGCCTCCCAATATATTCGAATCATACACAGGTACCAAAGGATTCTGGCGCAGAATATCGGTAATCACTAATTCTGATCCACGCTGTTGATCGCCATTCTTAATCAAGAATGTATTCCCCAAGCGTAGATGGTTGTTAAACAGGCTAAAGGTATTTTTAGTTCGTAGATTAAAAGTTTTATAATCTGTATTCAAAAGTATTCCTTCCTGTGCCAAATAGCCCGCGGAAACACTATAAGTTGAACGCTCGCCTCCGCCTGCAATATCCACATTAACTTTATGCATGGGTGCCGTACGGAATACTTCTTTTTGCCAATCCGTATTAGCTGTCATCGCTTCGGCACTCGAAGGCAGTAACTTGTTCTCTTTCTGAAATGCTTTCCATTGTACGGCATCCATAAGATCCAACATTTTGGAAACTTTTTGTACGCCTGTGAACGCATTTACACTGAGTGTAGCTGCCGTGTTTTGCCGGCCGCTTTTGGTGGTCACAATAACAACACCATTAGCTGCACGTGAGCCATAAATAGCTGCCGCTGATGCATCTTTCAAGACTTCCAACGAGGCGATGTCGTTCGGGTCTACCAAATTGATATCTCCAAATACACCATCCACAACATAAAGCGGTGTATTGCTACCAAAAGAACTTAAACCACGGATGGTAACATTCAACCCCGCTCCGGGAGCTCCCCCCGAATTGGTTACGGATACTCCCGCAACACGCCCCTGTAAAGCTCCGGCAGTACTTTTAGCTAGATTAGATTGTAAATCTTTGCCCGTTACTGATGCCACTGCACCGGTCAAATCACGTTTCTTTACTGTACCATAACCAATCACCACGACTTCATCCAACTCGTTGCCCGATTGAAGCACGATACTATAAGTCGATGCATCATTGACAAGGATTTCTTGTTCCTTCATCCCCACGTAGGTAATTTTTAAGGTTTTGCCTTTCGCAACATCAAGTGTAAAAGAACCATCGGCATCCGTTTTAGTTCCGTTGACACTACCTTTGATATTGACCGTAGCTCCTGCCACTGGCTTATTATCCGCATCGAGGACTTTGCCCCTCACCTTTTGGGATTGCTGTGCAAAAGCTAAGCTCCCACAAGTGGAAAGTAAGAGTAGTAAAGCTGTTTTTCTCATATTTTGTGTATTTAAGGTTTACAATAAATAGATGATTTGTATAATATGTCTATACTTAATTGGTATTCTAATATTGGTCTATCTGACGAAATTAGAGAAAAGGGGAAGCCGTAAATAGCAAAATAAACTCATTTGTATTGTACTTTTCATTCATATTTCTGTCGGAAAAATCAGAAAAAAGTCAGCACAAACGATTGCGTAAATTAGAAATGACTACAAAACAGAAAAAATATCGGTGTATTAAAACAAGAAAATAAGCGACTGAAATACAACATATTAAAGAATAAGTTAAGTCATTTTATTGAACTTTGGACTCACTTGTATTGAATTATCATATATCGGATAGGCAGGACTTTATCGAATATCTTCGTGTCCTGAAAAAATAGACATAGGAGATCTTTCCGCTTGCTGGAAAAGCGAAATGGGAAATGAAAAAAGGAAAAAACTAGATAATCATTTGCTGTTTACGTAAGCTATTCCTGTACTCGACTGGAGTGAGGTCTTTTTTCTTTTTAAATACACGGTAGAAATACGAAACACTGTTAAATCCACATTGTTCGACGATATCGGCAATCAGCGTTTCTTCTTTCAGTAATCGCACAGCCATATTGATCCTAAAATCGAGCAGATAATCCGTAAAATTCATCCCTGTAGTCGATTTCAGAAAACGGGAAAATGTTGATTTGCTCATATTCATCACCGCGGCGACCATCGGAAGGCTCAATTCTCTATTTACATGGGTAACAATATATTCCTGTAACCTTCCCATCATCAATTCGCTATTGCTCAGCACCGTATTGGTCGCAGTAGATAAGACACGGATATCTTCGCCCTTGGACAATTCATACAATAACACCAGGAGTTTCATAACGGAATAGAATCCGTCCCTTTCCAAAGTCAGTATGCGTAACAGGGGTAATACCCGATCTACTGTGTCTTTACCAAAAACTACACCACGCGAAGCTTTGGATAACAACTGCTGTATACTTGCAAACTGCTTTTTATCCAGATACTGTTCAATCAAGGAAGGATGAAATTGAATGGTGATCTCATGAATATCATTCGATTGGCATTCGCCATCTTTCCAGGCATGTTCAAGCTCAGGACTAGCGATGAGCACCAGATCGCGTTCTCCTATAGATTCGATCGAGTTACCAATAATACGTTGAGCACCCGCTGCCCCCTCAACATAATTGAGCTCATATTCAGGATGAATATGCACAGGAAACGTAAAAGAGGATTTTCTACGATCGAAGACCACAAAACAGTCATCGGAAGATAATGGCGATTTCTCTCTAAATATATCAGGTCTCATAATTGGATTTTTCCCTCCAGTAAATTACCCAAACTTAAAAAATAATCTGTATAATTCATTGGCACTTCAGCACATTTGCGCGCAGTCAAGCAGTAGCTTTCAGCGTTGAATCCTAACTTCGTGATTCCCGCATCAAGTTAACGCAGGTCCAATCGGGGGCTGCTGCCCCATCTAAAAGGAATGAGCCCGATAAAATATCGAGCTCATCACCTAAACAATTAATTTCTAACTTTGTCCAATTTTTTGGCTACACTTCATTTTTGCAACCTCTTTTATTCTTTTCGATGTCCACCTTATTTTTTAAGGTATTTTTCCAAAAATTGATCCTGTTCCCAAAGTAAGTGGAAGATATTTTCTTTGGCAACATATCCATGCGCTTCACGTGGTAAAATCACCATTCGTACAGGTGCCCCCAAGTTTTTCAAGGCCTGAAAATAGCGTTCTGTCTGCAGGGTGAATGTTCCGGGATTATTATCGGCCCCGCCATGAACTAACAAAAGTGGGGTTTTCATCCGATCAGCACTAACAAAAGGAGACATGGTCATATACAAGGCTGGATCATCCCAGAAGTTACGTTGCTCACTCTGAAAACCAAATGGTGTTAATGTTCGGTTGTATGCTCCAGAACGCGCTATTCCGGCTGCAAACAATTTCGAATTGGACAACAGATGTGCCGTCATAAAGGCGCCATAGGAATGTCCCCCCACAGCAACTTTTTTCCGATCGATATAACCCAAATGATCTACCGCATCAATTGCAGCTTCGGCATTTGCCACAAGTTGTTCAATAAAGGTATCATTGGGTTCTTTTGTGCCCTCTCCAACAATAGGGAAGGCCGCATTATCCAATACGGCATACCCCTTAGACACCCAATAGATAAAAGAGCCATAACTTGGGAAGGTAAACTCCTTCGGATTGGCTGTACTTTGTCCGGCTGTATTCTTGTCCTTATATTCCCGTGGATAAGCCCACATTAGCAAAGGCAACTTCTCTTTCTTGGTAAAATCATAACCGGCAGGTAAATATAATGTTCCGGAAAGTTCGACCCCATCCTTGCGTTTGTACTTTAAAATCTCTTTATGAACTTTTTCCAAAGATTTAAACGGGTTTTCCAATGTGGTGAGTGTCTTCTGTTTACCTGATTTCATGTTTTTCATGAAATAATTCGGATAAATCGATGCTGACTGAAGTGAAATCAACAAATCACCAGTTTTAGGGTTCACTAGTTGAGTGATACGTTCCTGTAGTTCCGATGCAGGAGCGGTGTAGATACGTTTTTTCTTCAATGAATGCAGATCAAACTCGTCCACAAATGGGAACTCACCATTTTTCGCAAAGCCCTTCCCCACAAACAATGCTTTATCCTTATCCACATACATCGAATAAGTGCCTAAACTATTTTTTTCCAGATACACATCACCCGGATCATTGTACACATCCTGGCTATTCCGATCGTGCAGCAATTTGGATTCTCCGGTAGAAGGATTTACCACAAAAGTCTTTGTATTTCTTGTATCATACCATTGCGAATTGATCAATGCATATTTATCATTCCCCCATGTCACACCTGCATAACGGTCTTTGGTTTTAAAAATAAGTTTGCCCGCACCTGTATAAGGATATGACAAGGTATATAAGGCATCACGAAATTCAGCAGGCTTATTTGCATCGCCACCATCCAAAGCTTCTACATAAGCCAAGGTAGCTGGCTGATCACTCCGCCAATGCCAGGCCCGTTTTCCCGATCGTGTCGACGAAAAACCTTTCGGCATTACCTCTGTCAAGGCAGTCTCATTCACCAGCGCTATTTCCTTACCCGACCGATCATAAATTCGAACCTGCTGTGGAAAAGACGAAACCGGAACTACGTAGGAATAAGGTTTTGTGATCGTCGTGATCATCACATACTCACCATCCGGCGAGAAACTGATCCCCGTATAAATGGCTTTATCTTTAAAGGAAGAAATCTTGCCGTCCAGATCTACAAGTTCAAGGTTGGATTGCACCAATGTCTCAAAATTTGCTTCATCCTGCGGATTTTTAAGCAGGTCTTGATACGTTCTCAATTGGGATACCTTCCCGTCACTTGTTGAGACAATAGGTCCTGTCGGTAAATCTTTTGTAGGATCCAACAGTGCAGTCCTATCCTTTGGCAGGCTTGTAATCAGTAAACCAGAAGAATTTCTCAGCCACTGAAAGGGTGCTGTCAATGTTCCATTCAAATTATAAGCGGTCAACTGTTTGACATTTCGCGTTGCAAGATCAATGACGAATAAGGCTGTTCCGTTTTCATTTGTATTGCTAAATGCCAAATGCTTATTGTCCGGAGAGAACATAAAATTGGCCATCGCTGCTTTTTCGGGCATCCCCGTGAAGTCGGAAAATTCCATATTTTGTCCTATTTTTTTCAAGGCAATCTTATCGAAAAAGATTGTTGAACTTTCCATGTTCGTCTTCGGATTAATTCGCAATCCCGCCAGTTTCATTTCTTCCTGACCTAAGTCGGCCAGGCTTTTATACGTAGGTCGAAATGTGAATAACATCCAATTTTTATCGCTTGAAATCTTTATCTGAGGGGGGCGCACGTAATCGGCTAAGGCCAAAATTTCAGTAGAGGGTTTTTGAAAGGTAATGTTTTCCTGCGCTTGCGTCTGTAGCGACGCTAGAAGCAAGAGACCATAGAATAGTTTCTTCATAAATTTATTTTTCAAATTAGGGCAAAATAAGGTAATAAAAATTTCATAAAAAAGCAAGGTTTGTAGCTTTTTTATGACACTAAAATTAAACTTAAATCATTTGTAAAATAGTGGTAAAAATTACTAATTTAAAGTTATCCACATTTGTAAAATACAGAAAAACAACAACTTACAAACATGAATCTTCAGCAAACGCAATCTCTGACAAACTTTTACCCAAAATGTGGAAAAGTCAAACTACCGCATCGAAAGAAAATATAAGATATTTGTTAAGCTAATGAAAGAATTGGCAGCTCAACGAAGTTTTTAAGTATCGAAACACAGACTTTTCTTTTTGACGAATTGTCTATTTTAAATGGCTAGATTAACCTTCAATCTGGTCTCCCCGATTAAAATTGATACCATTAACTCCGTACCGGGTTTTTCTATAAAGATTGGAATAAAAAAATAAACAAGTAAACATGGCAAGAATTATCAAATTTGAGAAAAACGATTGTGCTCCTTGTGCACAAGTATCGGCTTATTTGGATCAAAAAGGTATCCAATATGAAACGGTTAATCCTTTTGATGAACCAGACTTGGCCGCAAGATTCAAAATCCGCACTGTTCCTACGGTAATTGTGTTGGAAAATGAAGAGATTCAACACCGTATCATTGGCTTTAAACCAGAAGAATTGGCTGCCATTGCACTTTAATAAATTCAGCGTATCATTAAAATTAAACAGTGACATGATACACATTTATTATGATTCCAGAACGGGGAACGTACAACGCTTTATGGATAAAGTAGCTCAGATAACGGGTTGGCAAATCCATAAGATCACTGCCGATTTAACGGTAAAAGACCCTGGTCATTTGGTCACTTTCACCACAAATTTTGGTCAGGTGCCCGAAAACACAAAAGAATTCATGAAACGCGAAGCTAAAAATATCTATTCTGTTACTTCCAGTGGCAACCGCAACTGGGGACCGAATTTTGGTCTAGCAGCTGATCGCATTTCACAGGATTTCGACATTCCACTGGCGTTCAAATTTGAACTGTCCGGAACAATGGAAGATATTAATCAATTTATTGACATCTTAAAGAACTTTTGCGATGGTAGCAAACGAAGTAGCAAAAAACTGGATATTGCTTAATAATGAAATCATGATTAAGCATGATGACGAATTCAGCTTACATAAAGATAAGGAAGCGGTTCGTGCATATTTCTTGGAATATGTAAATAAGAACACTGTGTTCTTTTATACATTAAAAGAAAAAATAGACTATTTGATAGAAAACAACTATTATATTGACTTTTACCAATGGTTTACATTTGAAGAAATGGAAACGGTATTCAATTATGTGTATGCTAAGAAATTCCGTTTCGAATCTTTTATGGCGGCATTCAAATTCTTCCAGAGCTACGCTTTACGTGACGATTCTGGTGAAAAGTTCCTGGAACGCTATGAGGATCGCGTAGTTGCTGTTTCCTTATTCTTGGCAAGAGAAGAGGGTGTTCAAAAAGCAATTGAATATGCTGAAATCATGATCAATCAAGAATACCAGCCAGCGACCCCTACATTCTTGAATGCTGGAAAGAAACGCTCGGGTGAATTGGTATCTTGTTTCTTAGATGAAATCGGAGACAACTTAAATGGTATCGGTTACGCTGTTGATTCCGCTATGAAGTTATCTTCGATCGGTGGCGGTGTATCGTTCAATATATCCAAAATCCGTGCTCGGGGCGAGGCTATCAAAGGCGTGGAAGGTCGCGCTGGTGGTGTACTTCCAATTATGAAAATTATGGAAGATACTTTTTCCTACGCCAATCAATTGGGCCAACGCCCAGGTGCAGGTGCTGTGTATCTCAACATTTTCCACTCCGATATTGAAGAATTTTTGGATTGTAAAAAAATCAACGTTGACGAGAAAGTACGGATTAAATCATTGTCAATCGGTATCATCGTACCTGATAAATTCATGGAATTGGCAGAAAAAGATGAACCTTGTTATTTAATCTATCCACATACTGTCATGCAGGAATATGGCCAGTTTTTGGATGAAATGGATATGGACAAGATGTACGATGAATTGATCACGAACCCGAACGTGAAAAAGAAAAAGATCAATGCGCGTCATCTATTGGTTAAGATTGCACAAACGCAAAAAGAATCAGGTTATCCATACATCTTCTTCAAAGAGAATACCAACCGTGTCCATGCATTGAATGAAATCGGTCAAGTGAAATTCTCGAACCTGTGTACAGAGATCATGCAGGTATCTCAAGTATCCGATATTGAGATCTATGGCAAACAAGACACGATCCGTTATGGTATCTCCTGTAACTTAGGCTCCTTAAATATTGCGACCGTAATGGACAACAAACGTATCAAAGAGACCGTAAAAACGGCTATGCGTGCTTTGACTGTCGTTACAGACGTGACCAATATCGATATGGTTCCATCTATTGCAAAAGCAAACCGTGAGTTACATTCTGTAGGTCTTGGCGCAATGAACCTCCATGGTTATCTTGCAAAAAGCTTCATCATGTATGAATCTAACGAGGCCCTGGATTTTGCCAATACCTTCTTTATGATGATGAACTATTATTCATTGGAAGCATCGATGGAAATTGCCAAAGAACGTGGTAAAACCTTTGTTGGCTTTGAGAAATCAGCCTATGCTGATGGCACGTATTTCAACAATTATATCAACCGTGATTACATCCCTAAAACAGCGAAGGTAACGGAATTGTTCGAAGGGATACATATTCCAACAGTAGAAGATTGGTTGGAATTAAAAGCTAAAATCAAAGAACATGGTATTTACCATGCTTACCGATTGGCGATTGCTCCAAATCAATCGACTTCATATATCATGAATGCAACTGCATCGGTTATGCCAATCGTCGATATCATTGAAGTGCGTGAGTATGGAGATAGTACTACTTACTACCCAATGCCATATTTGACAAACGATAATTATTTCTATTTCAAATCGGCTTATGACATGGATCAATTCAAGGTCTTGAAATTGATCTCGGTTATCCAACGCCATATTGATCAGGGTGTATCTACAATTTTGCATACAAACTCGAAGGATTCGACGCGAGATTTGTCTAGATATTATATCTATGCACATAAATTGGGATTGAAATCCCTTTATTATACAAGAACAAGAAAATCGACAATCGACGAATGTGTCTCTTGTTCAGCTTAATTTTGAGATTTTAGTATTTGGATATATAATGGGAGAAAGTCAAAAGTTGCCTACGCCATTGGCGGCTTTTGGCTTATCTAAAATCAACAATCCAAATACGTGATAATAAATGCCTAATACTTTAAACTAAAAATGAGTAAAACATATAAAGCTGTCAACTGGAATACCCCTGAGAACGATTATGTATTGATGTTCTGGGAACAAAATATCCGTCAATTCTGGATCGATACGGAATACATTCCTTCAAAAGATATCGATAGCTGGAAACGTATCAGTCCAGAAATGAAAGATGCGTATAAAAAAGCTTTAGGAGGATTAACCCTATTGGATACCCTTCAAAGCCATACTGGTATGCCTAAAATCATCGATCATATCGATACATTACAGAATAAAGCTGTATTGTCGTATATGTGTATGATGGAAGCTATCCATGCAAAATCGTATTCCACTATTTTCACGACAGTTTCTACAACCGCCGAAATAAACGATATTTTCGAATGGGTTCAACAAAATAAATATCTTCAATACAAAGCAGAAACGATTGATGGCTACTACCGCGCGATCGATAAAGAAGATGCTTCTGAAGAGGAGATTTATATGGCGATGGCTGCATCCGTATTATTGGAGTCATTTTTATTCTATTCGGGATTCTTCTTGCCATTATGGTTATGTGGACAAGGTGAAATGGTTGCCTCTGCCGATATCATTAAGAAAATTATCGCAGACGAATCTATTCACGGCGTATTCGTTGGTTTAATAGCCCAAGATCAATTCAAAAAATTAAAAAATCAAGATCAGGTAAAAGCTCGTTTCCTAGCCTTGCTTTACAATTTGTATGAAAATGAGCTGAAATATACAGAAGAGATCTATACTGAAGTAGGCTTAACGGCAGAGGTAAAAGAATATGTTCGTTACAATGCCAACAAAGCATTGATGAACTTAGGTTTTGATCCGATCTTCGAAGTAAAACAAGTCAACCCAATCGTATTGAATGGATTGAATACTGAAACGACACAACATGACTTCTTCTCCAAGAAATCAACTAACTACGAAAAAGCAACGGAAATTGTCCATCTAAAAGATGACGACTTTAAAATGGATGTGGTCGTAGATATATAATATTGACGATTCGTCAAACAAAAGCCCCAAAGAGTTTTCTTTGAGGCTTTTTTGTTTGACGGGCGACGGCTATCGTTGAAACGCTTTGATCGCCTGTCCGCGCCAAGCGGCATCAAGTGGCGCACCAAGCAACCAAGTTAATGTAGGCGCGATATCATAAATCATTAAAGTTTCCTTAATTTCTTTCCCTTTTGGTACACCGGGTCCGGTCATTACCCAGGGGATTTCCACTTCAGCTAGAGACTTACCTCCGTGTCCCTTTCCCGTGCCGCCGTGATCCGCAGCAATAACAAGAATCGTTTCATCTGCGATTCCAGCATCTTTTATAGCCTGCTGCAAAGTACCTATGCGTCTATCAACCTGCTTTAGCTCGGCATAGTATTCCGGGGTATTGTGTCCAATATTGTGCCCTACACCATCAGGCTGATCGAAATGTACAAAAGTAATCGTCGGTTTCTCTTTCTTTATAATGTCCACGGTGGTATGCAAAGCAGCTTCATCATCATCTTTGGTATTAATGACCTTTTGAACGACTTTGTTATCGATCAAATAGCCTATACCTGGCCAGCTGTGTACCACGGCAAACTGCGCTTTAGGATTTTTGCTGGCAACTGCATTAAATAACGAAGGGAACATTCCATTGGCTGTTTTGGCTGTAGAAGGAATCTCAGGTGTTTTACTATCCCACTCTGTATATCCATGAGCTGTAGGGCCGGCACCCATAAGCATGGAAGCCCAGTTCACCGCACTTGAAGAAGGTAAAACGGTACGTACATGCGTACTATAGGTTCCCTCCTGCATTATTTTTTTGAGATTTGGCATCTCCGCTTTTGGCAAGGCATAAGCACCAAAACCGTCAAAACCCACTAAAACAACATATTTGATCTTTTTGCTCTGTGCCAACACAGCGCTTGTGGATAGCCCCAGTACGATCAACGGTAATAAAAGATTTTTAATTTTCATCTATATAAATTTGTTTTTCAATTGCGATGAAGCTATCAGATTTATTCATTCCCTAATGTGATTGAATAAATCATGATGGTTTCATAATAAAATAACTTGGTTTTCAATCCCTGTGTAACTCCTTTAACCTTTCTCTTATCTAGCATAGAAACCCGATATACCCGCCCCAATAAATCGTTCACATGCTGGATTAAGGTCTATCGATTATATTTTACTGTTCAGTCCGGTAAGAAGTTGACCTATTTCAAAAATAGAAATTTTACATCATATATTATGTTAAGTAAACATTATTTAATCTCTCTAACCAAGATGTTACAAGAACAAAAAAATCCGCCAGAAAAATATCTTTAGCGGATTTTTTTTCGAGTGGTATTAATAACGACACAGGTATTCTAGTACCCCGCTTTCGCCAGCCTTGCGTACATTTCGACAAAAGCACACTGATCAAGGAGCCACTTGGATTTATGTAGATCTTTTAGGGTCCAGTCTGCAGCAAACAATCCTTCGCCGTTACGCATATGCTGCCAGGCAAATTCAAGATTTTTAGCAAAAATAGATAAGTACTTTTGATCGCCGTTGACCGCTGCAAGCTCCATGTAACCCCGCATCATCACTGCATGAAACCATAAGTTGCTATTCTTCAACTTTGGAAAATCCAATTTTTCTTTCGTTTCGAAAAAATATCCTAGGCAAGCCTCTGCCAGTTGCTGCGCATCCTCGAGATATTGTTTATTTTTCGTTACTTTATAAAGTAAGGCTGCAGCCTGCAACATTTGTCCAGCGTTGTACGAAAATTTAGCTTTTCCAATTTTTCCATTGAGCTGAATATTATCCCAGTATAATTTATCTTCGGGATCTTGAAGATTTCTTTTTGTCCAAGCATAAAGGCGTTCTCCTTCCTGCAGATAGGATTTATCGTTGGTCGCCATAAATAATTTAAGTGCAAACACACTTGCCGGTGCATTCGAACAGGTATTTTTAGATTCCTTTTTTTGTTCACACCAATATACGCCACCATCTAATTTATCATCCTCTCCGCTCTTTACAAAATTCCAGATCTCTTTGGCCGAAGTCAGGTAATTTGTTTTTTTTGTATGGATATAGCTATCAGTAAAATCGATACCAAGCCAGATATTATCGTCATAAAAACGATCCGATGCCGGAGCTGTGTTTAAATAAGACGCATAGCCAACAGGCGATCTGCTTTCATCCCTATATTCCTGTAATCCCAACAAGACTTTTTTGTCAAGTATGAATTGAAATGCCTTTTTTGTCTTTGGCAATTCCATTAAAGCATTGACAGCCGAGAAGCTGCCCGAGAAAGGCCATAGGTAAGCATATTTCTTTTGTTGCTCCGCCTGTTGACTATTATCCAGATAATCAGCTTTAAAGTTTTCATCAAAGGGATATTTTTCAGCCAAGAGCTGATTTTTAGCATTACCAAACTTGGAATAGATGCTATCTAAAGTTTGGGTAGCATAGCTTTGGAAATTACCTTTCTGCGCGAATACTGCAGCACCGATAAAGTTCAAAAGAAACAATGTAAAATATCTTTTCATATGTTTGAGGAAAAAGAATAGTAGACACCCTCGCGGGCATCTACTATTCACGAACATTAATATCCAGGGTTTTGTTTTAAATTGGGGTTGATGGCCAATTGATCCATCGGCACTGCATAAAGTTCTTTATTCTTATCGTTCGTCGCTTTATGATCCCACCAGGATCCGGATATATATTTCCCAAATCGGATTAAATCTGTTCGTCGCTTTCCTTCAAAAATAAATTCACGGCCCCGTTCTGCCAATAGCTCATCCAATGTCAATGTAGCTAAAGTGTACTGTGCCGCAGGCCAATCGGCTGTGCTGAATGCCCTTTTTCTGGATTCATTGACTAATTCAACCGCCTCACTGCTGGCTTTACCGCCATTCTTGCGCATCAGTGCTTCGGCTTTATCGAAATAAATCTCCGTTAAGCGATAAATAATATAATCATTCTCCCAATAGTTGGCATCGTCCAGGGTACCTGATTTATATTTATTAAAACGAGCTCCAGAATTCTCCTCTCCTTTTGTCATACCACCTTCTGAAGTCTTATCACCTTCACTTTCTCTGCGAATCGAGTTGACAAACACCAGCGGTTTACCTGAATACTCTTCCGTTCCCAATACAGGTGTAGTCGTGCCGTATTTATATTGTGGTCCAAACAAAAACCATTCTTTCTTCCGCAAATCATTTTCAGCATACGCATTGAATGCGGTAGGGATAACAACAAATGCGTTCCATCCACCATAGCCAACTTTAAGCACTTCCTTCATATAGTCATAGCTCATATAGAATCCCGACCAGTCAAATGTAAAACCTGCCTGCCGGCTGTACTGAAATTGAAATAGCGATTCGGGATTCGCCGAATTGGTATTACTGAACAATGCATTCAAATCAGAACTCAATTTAGGTGCACCTCCGATGCCGCCAGCCTGTCCGGAAATAATCTTATCACAAGCAGCGATACATTCATCATTCATTGCTTTCCCCGACCATTTTTCGGCATTAAGATAGAGTTCAGCCAGCATGGCATAACCAGCAGCCATAGACACTTGACCAATGTTACTGGCAGAAGTTTTAGGTAATTTTCCTACGTTTTCTTCCAGCTCCTTCTGCACAAATGCAAAGACCTCTGTTCTCGGTCTGGTTTCAGGGTTAATTGGATCGGCTACCTTTGTCACGATAGGGACGTTGCCCCAAAGATCCATTATCTTAATATAGTGAAAGGCCCGCATTACTTTTAATTGCACAAGTATTTGCGTACGCTCCTCCTCGGTCAGATCGGCAATTTTAGTAATATCCAGTTTCTCAATATCCTGAATAGCGTTATTGACATAGCCAACGCCGCCCCACATCAACTCCCAGGTCCCACGCATTCGGCTTTCATTGCTTGTCCAGGTATGATAGTGCTGCCGGATATGATCCCCACCGTCATAACCATGGCGCCCCTTTTGCGGCCAGGCCACCTGATCGGCACTTAATTCGGAATGATAATAAAAGCCATTTCCACCTGTGGGTGCAAGCCAGGCCTGCATATGTGTAAAAGGGCGGAGCGCAGCTTGCATAACCTCCCGTTTATTCTTGTAAAAATTATCATCCTTGATCTGACTATACACTGTCTCATCCAACTTGGTACAGGAAGAAAAAGAGAGACCTAAGGTAATAGCGCTCAGGATGGCGAATAAATATTTATTTGTTTTTTTCATAACCTTACTATTTTAAAATCCAACATTTAAACCAATGGTCCAAGATCTCGTTCTTGGATAGAAACTGCGAGAATCAATCCCTGCTTCAAAACCTGTGTCCTGCAACTCTGGATCAATCCCCGTATATTTGGTCATTGTTACGATATTTCTTCCCGTCGCATATACATACAGACTTTTGATATAATCAGTTTTTAATTTAAAGTTGTATCCCAATGTAATATTATCCAGCTTCACAAAGCTTCCGCTCTCGAGGTAGTAATCAGAATATTGTGGATCCTGTTTAAGGTCGGCATGTTTGGTAAAAGCACTTTCAAATACATTATTAGGCAACCATTTTTGGTTACCAAAAAACATATCGGCCGTATTTAAAATATCATACTTGAATTTACCTCTAAAAAACACTGTCAGATCGAATCCCTTATAGGTAAACCGGTTACCTAGCGAGGCATTGAATTTGGGAACACCATTTCCAATATAGGCGCGATCATTATCATTTATATCGGCAATAGTCGCCTTGGAACCGTCAGCTTTATAAAAAAGCCATTCTCCAGCATCGTTTAGACCCGCGTAGCGTTTTCCATAGAAGGAACCAATTTCACCACCTTCTTCAAGACGAATGGCATCTCCAAGATTACCCGGGGAAGGCAGACCGCCAAAAGTCATCCAATTATTTTTAAAGATATCATTGGACATGGTAACGAGTTTATTCTTTTGATAACTTCCGGCAAAATCCACCGTCCATTTAAAATCCTCTTTTTGAATTGGAACTCCAGACAATTGCAATTCAACTCCTTTGTTCGAAACCTCGCCTACATTGTACCAAATATTTGTGCTCACATAGGCTGGCTGCTGCGCCTTATATTGGTACAATAAATCTTTGGTTTTGCGATTATAGACATCTAGGGATCCTGTCAGTCGGTTATTCCACAAGCCAAAGTCAAGTCCTACATTCAATTCGGCTTTTTGCTCCCATTTTAAGTCTGGATTGGGGTTTTGTGTCGGTCCATACGTTTGATAATAGATGCCATCCTGTGGATACACCCCGCCAGTTCCCAACAAGATCAACGAATTGTAATTCGGGAAGCCTTGATTACCGGTTACTCCGTAACCCACACGGAGCTTCAGATTGTTGACAAGGTCTTTATTGGAGAAAAAGTCTTCGTTGGTAATGGTCCATCCAGCAGAAATAGCTGGGAAATTACCCCATTTATGATTAGCACCAAATCGCGAGGATCCCTCGCGACGAAGAATCGCACTCACAAAGTACTTCTGGTCATAATTATAATTTACCCGTCCAAAAAAGGCAATCAGTTTATTGTCTTCCTTAAATGATCCCATCGATGGTCGCGGTAGTTTCGTATTTGTCAGAGCCGTACCACTTCCCATATCCCAATCTTGAAAAGCATCTGTTGTAAAGCCATTGTTGGACATTTCAAACCGCTCATAGCCATTGTATTGAAAACTATAACCGAGTAATCCCGTGATGTTATGCTTTTCATTGAATGTCTGGTTATAATCAATTGTTGTTTCAAAGGTTTTGGACCAATTTAACTCATTTCGTTTCCACGCATAGCCCATACCTTGATATTCGGAGTTCTGACGCTGGTCCCAATCTTTGATTGATCGATATTGGCGGTCGTTCCAATTGTTTCTAAGATAGGATCCGAAGGCTGAGATGCTCAATGGTTCTATAATCTTGAGTTTCATACGCGCATCTCCCGAAAAAGTTTCCTGATTACGCTGATCCACCCGATTGGCCATACGATCGAGCGGATTAAAATTATTATAACCCTGAGTTTGGTAGAAACTACCGTCGGCATTGTACAGTGGCGCGGTTGGATTACGTTGAATAGCCTGTTCGAAATATTCGGTCTTTCCACCCAAAAGATCGGCCTTATTAAAATTAGCAGCGATATTACCGGAGAAAGTCAATCGATCCTTCAAACCCGTCTGCGAAAAATTAACTCGACCGCCAAATTGCTGGCGACCATTTTGTTTGGCAATACCCTCGGCATTTTCGTAGTTAATTGAAGCACGATAGTTGGACTTATCGCCACCACCACTGGCGACAAAATTATGGAATGTTGAGAAATTACCTTTATTGATCAATTCATCGTACAAATCTGTTGAAGCACCTAAATCAAGATCCGGTTTATTCTGTCCGTTGACCACATAGTCTCTGAATTGCTGTGCGCTCAGCATGGACGGTTTCTTTGCCACAGACTCGTGTTGTCCATAAGTATAATATTCAAATCGTGGCTCTCCGGATTTGCCTTTTTTAGTGGTCACTAAAATTACCCCTCCATTACCACGCGTCCCATAAATAGCCGCTGCAGAACCGTCCTTTAACACGTCAATTGATTCAATATCTCCTTGCTTTATCAAATCTAGATTTCCACCAGGAATGCCATCGATGACAATCAGCGGTGAGTTGCCACCTTTCATGGAAGCCATCCCCCGCAATTGGATATCCGATCCAGCATTTGGGTTACTGCCCTGGGTTCTCGTCACGTTTAACCCGGCAACTTTACCTTGTACCAGATCCATTGGATTGCGCATCCCACCTTGATTGAAATCTTTCTCTTTGACAGAGGCTACAGCTGAGGTCACCTCGCTTTTCTTTTGTGTACCATAACCGACGACAATCACCTCATCCAATTGATCTTCTGTCGCTGATAGTTTAATATCAAGCGGAACATTTCCCGTTATTTTGACTTCATTGGTTTGATAACCGATGGACGACACAATCAGGACATCTCCTATCTTGGCTTGTAGGGAAAAATTACCCTGTCCATCCGATGTTGTCCCTTTTGCTGATCCCTTGACGGTAACCGAAACACCGGAGACCCCTTCTCCAGTTTTTGCGTCCTGTACCTTTCCTTTAATTAAATCCTGAAACTTAGCGACCTTATGGGTGAAGGTCTCTTTTGGGTCTTCCCCCTTGGTGATGACATGCGCATTTGCCTGATGTACCGTCCCGGCGATAATAGCCAACGAAAAAAACAGCTTGGTATTTTTCGTTAAGCGGGCAAATGATTCTAAATCGATTCTGCTCATATAACTAGTGATTTTGGTTTATAAAACGTTTTAGCTAATCAAAACTAAAACGATCATGTTTAATTAGTTTCATCTTTAATAAATTAATACGAATACTTGAGCCTCATTTCTATCGTAATAGATTAAACCCCATGGATTATTAATTATTTATTTTTAAAAAAACGTAAAAATGCACCTAAGCTGGAACAACAAAGCATATAATCATTGTAAAAAACGAAGCAAAATCGGTTTTGCTATTTGAAGAAAAAAAAGCGAATGTGATTTTATCTAATTATATGTTTTGTTGATTTTTCTCTTTTTGGTTATTGCTTTTAGTTTAAGTGTTTGATTGTGGATTCAAGATAGGATTTTAATTTTAAAGGGAAAAGGTTTTTTTTTAAATTTTAAACAGTATCGCTATAGATGTTACCTAAACACATAATTTCCCCGTTTATTGTCACTAGATTCCATTACGTTAGACATTGTTTATAAAAAAAATGGCCATCGATTGATGGCCATTTTAAACTCAGATTTTAAAGACTATTGATAGCCTGCATTTTGTGTCAATTTATTATTTCGCTGAATTTCATCCGGAGAAATTGGCCATAATAAGTCTGTTTCTTTGAATGTTGCACCAGATCCATTCTTAGCGCCAATCAATGGTACGAAATCTACTTTACCAGCCTCAGTCGTTGAAATTACAGGGAACATTTTAGTCCTAACAATATCGTCCCACATTTTAAATTCCAACGGGAACTCGCGGAGACGCTCTTTCCAGCATTCTTTCACAAAATTGTCTGCTGATAATGTTAGTAATTCGGCCGTATAAGCAGCAACTGATTTTCCCTGGGTATTTGCCCGTGCTTTTACCTGAGCTAAATAACCTGCAGCCTCAGCACTCACGCCAGAGGTTTTCGCAATTCCTTCGGCAGCAATAAGCAAAGCCTCAGGGTAACGGTAGAAGTTCCAGTCTTTGGTTGCTTTACCTGTTGTCAATAGAGCTTCTTCATCCACAAAATACCATATTCCCGCATCCGTTGATTCCCACACTTTTCCATTTTTTGGATTCGTATACTTCCAATGATAGAATTGATTCGGTTGGATACGAAGATCCTTGCTATCGTAGACATTCAAAAATCGCTTGGTTGGTCCATAGATTCTTTCAAAGATCGAATAGGATGTAAATAACGATACGGCTGACGAATTGAAAGCATAAGTCGGCCACCAGCTACCATCGCGGATAGTCGCGTTATACTCCTGTGCATAAATTACTTCATCAAGATCATCCGTCGTACGTAATTTATTATAGGCACTATTCATCCCAAGATTGGTGTTTGTGGTCATACTATGGCCAGAGCCAATGACAATCTTTGCTGCCGCTGCAGCATCAGCATATTTACCCTGTTGCAGGTAAACATTGGCCAAAGTCATTGCCGCCGCATATTTGGTTATCCGGTGTCCATTTGCCGCAAACGTTGCAGCAGGAAGAACTTCCACCGCAGACTTCAAATCAGATTCTATTAATTCATATACTTTTGCAGCATCCGTGCGTTCCAAGTATAGATTGTCTTTTAAAGACTCATTTGGCGTAGTATAAAAAGGGATAGCACCAAAAGTCTTTACCAGATAAAAATAGTTGAATGCGCGAAAGAACTTTGCTTCTCCAACTAAGCTATTCTTAACAGCATCCGCCATGTTGATTTGAGGAATGTATTGGATAGCGGCATTGGATACGTTGATTGCTTTATAGCTTTCATCCCAAATGGTATTCATTGTATTGGAGATGATACTGGTATTGCTTTGACGGGTCAATTCTCTGGCAAATAAACAGATCCGCTCTTGTCCTTCGTAGCTGCTTGTAAAATAGCCCGTCAACATGGAATTGATGGAAGCTGTGGGTCCAAGGTAAGCGCTTGACGCGTATGAATAACGTTGGGGTGCACCATTACGGTACAGATAATTGACATTCTCTCTAGCTTGAGACTCTGTTTTATAAAAGCTTCCCAAAACAACCCCTGATTTGGGGTCTTCTTCCAAAAATTTATTACAAGAAGTTGTCAATGCCAACCCGGCCAATAACAACATACATAATTTATTCTTCATTTTGTTAAATTCTAAGAGTTAAAAGGTTACATTCACACCTACAGAAAAAGTTTTCGCTCTCGGATAAGAGAAGAAAGTCATGTTCTGACCGAACTTACTTTCCCCTTGAGAAGTACTTTCAGGATCATAACCCAAGAATTCTTTCGATGTAAATAAGAATGGATTATTCGCAGATGCATAAACACGTAATCTAGACATACCGACACGTTTCAGCACATCAGGATTAAAGGTATACCCCAATTGGATCAAATTAACGCGAAGGTAAGATCCATCAGCCACCCAAGCGTCATCTACGTTTGTATCTTGTCCGGCATGTCCACCATTCGTTAGATAGATAGCCTGTTGCATCGTATTCGGATTCGAGCCATTATACGCGTCCGTCAGGATATTTTTCAAACCATTGGTAATACCAAAACGGTCGTATGTCGAATGGAAGAACTGTTGCATTACATCTACCCCCTTTACAAACTGCATATCCAACGTAAAATCGAAGTTTTTGTAGCGTAAGTTGTTGATAAAACTACCAGTCCAATCTGGCAACCCTTTTCCTATGATCTCTTTCTCCGCAGATCTCTTCGCACGTCCAATCTGGCTTGTCGTTGCATTGCCGGCATCGACATCTGCCTGTGTATATACACCTAGTCGACGATAACCATAGAAGCTGTTCAGATTCTCGCCCACACGAATAATACTATTGGCACCACCTACCCAAAAGTTCATTTGAATATCTTCATTATTCTCACCAAGTTTTACGACTTTATTTTGGTTATAGTTGGCATTTAAGGATGCTTTCCAACTAAAATCTTCGTGATTGAAGATGGTTCCATTGATCATCAAATCCAAACCTTGGTTCTTTACAGATCCAATATTTTTATAGACTGAACTAAAACCCGAAGAGTGAGGCAATGGGGCTTCTAATAGGAGGTCATTGGTCTTTTTATGGTAGTAAGAGACATCAAAATTCAATCGATTTTGAAACAAGCCTAATTCGACTCCGACGTCATACTGGGCAGTTTTCTCCCATTTTAAATCCGGATTTGCGATAGACTCGACATAAGACCAAGTCGCACGTTGACCATTTAGTAAAGTTGTTCCAGTAGCAACATTCGCAAGTGAACTATATGGATCAATCTCCGAGTTACCTGTTAGACCATAACTTGTATGTAGTTTCAAATTACTGATTTTGTCATTTCCTTTCAGGAAATCTTCGTTACCCACATTCCATGCTAAACCTGCAGATGGGAAGAAGGCGTACTTCTTATCCAAACCAAATTTGGAAGCACCATCATAGCGGCTTGTAAATACCACCGAATAACGGTCATCGTAAGAATAGTTGGCGCGTAAGAAATAGGAGTTCATTGCCCATTTGTCATATGCTGAGTACGGTGGATCAGGAATTGTTCCGGCTCCCATATTATTGTATTCATAGAAATCATCAGCAAAGCCTGTCGTACGGCTTCCATCATAATCATTGGTTCGTGCCTGCCAGGAGAGACCTGCCATCGCATTGATCCGATGCTTATCAATTTTTTTGTTATAAGTCAGGTAAGTTTCTTCTTGCCAGTAAAGTGTGTTACGGTGATTAATTTCCGCCCAACCATTTGGTCTGGAAATATTATTTAGTGTTACAGAAGAGTAGCCACGGTAAGTCTTCTGATGATTATCAATACCCAATTGGGTTTTCAAGTCCAAACCTTCTGCCAAGTGGAAGGTCAATGCTGCATTTCCAAAAATCTGGGTGTTATAACGCATGCGTTTTTGCTTGTCTAAAATAGCGACCGGATTAGACATACCTTCAAAACCCAATGTTTCTGCTACTTTTGAAGAAGAGGAATTGGTATAGGTACCGTCCTTTTCGTAGACTGGATACCAAGGAATCATCTCGATCATGGTTCGACGAGCTTCTTGTCCACCACCATCTTCTGGTGTATAACGTCCCCAAGTATGGTTAACGGTTAAGTTAATTGCTGTAGAAAGCCAAGAAGTTGGTTTAGCATCATAAGCAAGCTTTCCATTGATACGCTTATTCCAGGTATTATTAACAACACCTTGCTGATCGGTATAATTCAAAAATGCCCCGACAGAAGATTTGTCATCCCCTTGTTGTACGTTCAACTGATGATTGTGCGAAATAGCTGTACGTGTTGCTTCACGTTGCCAATCTGTATTATAAAGCGGGTTACCACTGGCATCGAAATAATTGGCATCATTAAACCAGGTCTTTTTATCCAAAGACCAGGATTTCCCTTGATACTTATTTTCATTTTGTAAGCCGATCATAAAGGCATCTACCCATTCCTGTGCATTCAATACATCCATGTAGCGTTGAACCGAGCTCACACCAGCAGATCCTTGATAACTAATTGTTTTGGATCCATCTTTATTTCCGCGTTTTGTCGTTACCAAGATAACCCCGTTTGCACCACGTGCCCCGTAGATCGCTGCTGAAGATGCATCTTTCAATACTTCAATATTCTCGATATCATTCGGATTCAACAACTGAAAATCTTCCATCACGACCCCGTCTACAACATAGAGTGGATTGGATGATGAATTGATCGTGGCCACACCACGAATTACTACACGGTTTGCATAGGCTCCAGGTTGGCTCGAGTTAGAAAAGATGTTAACCCCTGATGCTTTTCCTCTCAAGTTATCCAAAGGGCTAAAGTTTTGATCTTTGATCATGTCGGCTCCTTTGACCATCGCAATAGAACCTGTTACATCCGATTTACGCATGGTACCGTAACCAACAACGACAACTTCGTCCAATTGGCTTTGATCATCGTCCAATTGTACAGAAACAGTTGCACCGGAAACAGTGACTTCTTTGGCTTTGTAACCAATGGAAGAAACCACCAATACATCCCCTGATTTAGCATCTAACGTAAAATTACCCAAGGCATCGGATTGTGTGCCTTTCGAAGTTCCTTTTACAGCGATGTTAACTCCTGAAATTGGTTTTCCAGCAGCATCCAATACTTTTCCTTTAACTTGCTGCTGCACATGGTTTACTTCTTTTACGAAAGATTTAGCTTCGTAATTGACTGAAGTTCCGACAGCGGCATTGACTTGTTGGAAAGTACCAGCAATGACAGCCAATGAGAAAAATAACTTTGATTTTTTCCCAAGCTGCGCAAATGATTTTACGTCAACTTTGCTCATATTAATAGTGATTTGGTTTATAAAAACGTTTTAGCTAAAGATGCTTAAAACGTCTAGTTTAATTTAGTTTCCCTTAATTGATGTTTTTTTAAATTGATCCGCTTCCTTAAAAATTAGCTGTCCGCTTCCTTTTTGTGTTCATTCTTTCGTTTAACATAAAAGAGAAAACAGCAGTTTTGGAATACCTATGGGACTATCAACCCAAAGGACTCGCAATAAATTGAGCTAAATCGCTTTTGCTTTTTTTGTAAAATTTTTTGGTTTCCCTATCTTGGTTTTTTAATTGTTTATTACTTTTTATCTTTCCTTTTTGGTTATTAGTTCTTGGTTTTAACGTGCTATTCTTTGGAAAGATAGCACTTTAATTTTACTGGGGAAAGATTTATTTTCAAAACCTTTCCCCGGTAAAATTAGATATTTCCTTTCTTCATCTCGCTGATCGCATAATCGACAGATCGTGCCGAAAATGCCATATAGGTCAATGAAGGATTTTGTGTTGACGTTGAGGTCATACTTGCACCATCGGTGACAAAAACGTTTTTCACCGCATGCATCTGATTCCATTTATTCAATACCGAAGTTTTCGGATCGCGGCCCATACGTGCACCGCCCATCTCATGGATATCCAAACCTGGAGCCTGCCAATGTGTATCCTGGCGAATGTTTGTGAAACCAGCATCCGTAAACATCTCCGTCATGACGGAAATGTAATCTTTTTTCATTTTTTCATCGTTCTCATCATAATCGACAGCAATTTTTAACAAAGGTATACCCCAGTCATCTTTTTTACTGCTATCCAATGAAACCATACCTGATTCTTTTGGTATTGTTTCACCCATCATGTGCGATCCAACCTGCCAAACACCTAATTTAGGATTCAACAAATTGTTCTTCAGATCCAACCCTAAACCCGAACGATCAGACTCTTTACCACGTGAAGCTCCGAAACCGGCAGCATAGCCCCTTAAAAAGTCTGTTTCCTGTTTGTGCAAGTTTCTGAAACGTGGAATATACCCTCCACCTGCGGGATTCCGCCCTTCGGCCGTAAAATCCAATAATCCTTCATACTCCGCGTAAATACGCGCACTATAGTTGTGAAAGGCAACATATTTTCCTAGCACACCACTATCATTGCCCAACCCATTTGGAAAACGGTTGGATTTAGAATTCAACAAAATCAAATTGGTATTGATTGCAGCCGCATTGACAAAAATCAATTTAGCATAAAAATCTATTTCCTCTTTTGTATTGGTATCAATAACACGTACACCCACTGCCTTTCCTTTTTGTTCATCATAGAGGATTGAATGAACAACTGAAAATGGACGTAAGGTCATATTCCCGGTCTTCGCAGCCCAAGGAATTGTCGTCGCATTGGAGCTGAAATACCCACCAAAAGGACATCCCCGCTGACATAGTACACGATTCTGGCACTGTACACGCCCTTGTTCGATGTGAATCTGATTCGGTTTGGAAAGGTGTGCACAACGTGCTGAGATAACTTTGCGCTCCGGAAATTTTTTCTGGACGCTTTCTTTAAAATACTTCTCGACAATATTTAATGGGTAGCCTGGCAAAAACTCACCATCCGGCAATTCAGGAAGCCCATCGTGATTACCTGCGATACCGGCAAATTTTTCGACATAAGCATACCAGGGTGCTAAATCAGCATAACGTATCGGCCAATCTACGGCAAAACCATCTCTAGCTGGCCCTTCGAAATCAAAGTCAGACCAACGTTGCGTCTGTCTCGCCCATAATAACGACTTGCCACCAACCTGATAGCCTCTGATCCAGTCAAAAGGTTTTTCCTGAATATAAGGGTGTTCCTTGTCTTTTACAAAAAAATGGGCCGCATCTTCATGGAATGCATAACATTTGCTGACAAT
>JBMAAL010000039.1:0-50238 GCA_050281725.1 Sphingobacterium sp.
GTCGGTTTCGTTGCCAAGTCTAACTTCCTGTACACCATATTACTCATGAAACGATCTCCGTAAGGAAATTTAAGAAGTTCAGTTGTGAGAAAGCGATCTGCATTAAATTGCGTATAATAATCGCTCATTTCCTCTTTGCTTGGGTGCGCTGTACGAGGCATGTATAAGTAAGAGATCGCATAATAGGCAAAATCGTAATCTACGATTTCGGGAAAAAATCTGTCGAAGTTCGTGTTTCCAGTTTTGACCGATTTTTTGATGCCGTCCAGTTTCCCTTTAAATTGTTCTACTTCGGGAAAGAAATCGACATAGGTACTCATTCCGCCAGGTGTTGTTCCTTTGTTATGGAAACTTTTTGACTGTTTGTCCCATGCATATAACGTTTCATTTTCGGGACTATTTTTCCCTACGAGCTCATAATCAATTTGCGTCAATTTTAAATTTAGATCTTCATTGCCTTTGAAATAAAAGCGAAACAGTCCTTGTTGATTTTGTGCAGTTCCACTACCGATAGAATACAGGCCTTCATATTCTGGTGTGAAACGGAATCCAAATCGACCAGCAGCATCGGGAATCGCTGTTGCAATTTCTTTTAATCGTCCATTGAGGACTTTAAATAATCCAACGCGTTTTACTTTAATGGGATCTGTGGTTCCAGTGATGTTGCTTGGTTGTTGTGCCAGCACAGCAAAAACTGAAATTAATGCAGTGAATAATAAAATGGTTTTTCTAATCATGATTTTGTTAGTTTAACTAAGATTAAATGGAATAATTTTTTTGACGTCTTTGGCTTGGAATAGAGTTGAATTCTTCTTGTCTATCGCATCTTTCAATGCAATAAATTCTTTTTTTGCACTTAGAAGTGGAGGGTGCAAGAACAGTGCACAGCAAGCTGTGAAGATATAAAATTGGGTTCTTTCCATTTAATTTGGTTTTAAGAATTTGGATTTATAGACTTTTTCTATGATTATATTGTGATGGTTTTATTAGGAGCTATAGTAATTACAATGGGCTGTTCTTTTGCTTTTGCCTTTATTTCTTCTATCAATATTGCTTCTGCCTTGAGTTGATCTACCGTATAGCTATCTATACCCTGAATCAATGTTCCCGCTTTTAACCCTCCAGAGTCTTCTGAGGCACCTATAGTTCCTAAGGTTTTTAGTTGACCCATATTATCCCATCCAAACTGATAGTTTTTTACTAGAAAGTCTTGGGGATAGGTATGCAGCTTATTTGGGAAGAAGTGGATCTCACTTTCTGCCAGATTGATTGTCATATTATACCTACTGAGTAGGCGGACGCCGATAGAACCGTCGAAACCGGGTTGCCATTGTTCATTCCCGGCGCTACCTCCCATCAATGTGATGGGTAGCCCTTGGATAGCAGGGAGAGGCGAAATGGCAAATTGATAACTGTTGCCGGAGAAGGTGGGTGAAGAAACTCCCATACTTATGGTTGCTGCTTGAGCTTCTGGTTTAAATCCACTAACAAGTAACTTATTTTGGCGTACAAAGGGACGGAAACAGATCAGATCATAGGATGCTCCGGTATCGAAGACAAAATGTCCCGTATACGCTTTGCCCTTTATAATCTCGAGTTGACCCGGAAGAATCATGACCCCCGCGGGCATTGTAATCGGAATGGTAGTTCCTTTGTCTTTATATTGAAAATCTCCAAAATCATACAGTGAAATTAAGTTTTTGTCGTAATCGATGTGGGTAATATATTGACGAATCAAGGTATTACCAATGATGCCATCACCTTCTTTGCCCATTTCTGGGAATATCGCAATACCTTGTCCGCTTAATTTTAAGGTGTCTAATAAGATGCTGTTATTGTCCGACACTTGAATTTTGGTATTGCCACCCACTACTGAAGCATTATTCTCTCTGGTGACTTTTAGTCCAATAGCGTCAGCTAATTGCTGATTTACAGCCATACCGTCCGCACCTGTATCAAACAGTAAGCGTAATGGTTTTTCGTAGCCATTGATTTTGACCTGGAAATAGATGGATCCATTTTTGTTTTCGAAAGGAATAGTTGCCCGTAATTGTGCTTTTCCCTTACGTTGCATACCATAAAGTTGGTCAAATAAGGAAAGGCGCACTAACTTGCCGGATTTATCGAGTAAGGCCTCAGCATTACGCTTTTTATCCGTCTCAGCTGTAAAGTTTAATTGTAAGAGTGTTCCCTTTGCTGTCTTTTCTTCTGTTATAACCTCAATTTTTGAAACGGGGTAATTTTTGATAATCTGGTTTAACCGAAACTTGGCGCCAGTATCGGTGTGTCCTGCTATGGAGAAATTTTGGGCCAATTCAGCCACAATCAAGGTGGTGTCTTTCTGTTGGAAAGTTTGGAACAGTTTTTCGCCGAATATGTTTTTGGTTTGAGCATGACAATAGAACCCCGATAAGATGGATAATCCAAATAAAAAGGCTTGTTTAGTCTGAATATACCTCATAAATTGTTTATAATTAGATCGCTTTCTAAATAAATTTTCGTTAGTATGATCGATTGGCCGGCCTTTTATAGAGGCCGGCAATCAGTGTCCAATGATGCTACTGGAATTGAATAGCTTATATTCAAGCTAATGAATGTTTTGTGTTTGGATGCTAATGATGTTGGTATCAGGTTTTCTTTTAATTAATAGGTACTAGGATAGCTGCTGTCGGATACCCTTGGAGAGATGTATAAAATAGATTTTGGAGAACCTGTTCCTTCTAAGGTTTGTGTAGGTGCAGCGGCAAGATTTCCTGAAGTTTTCGTAAACATTCTCACTTTATATGTAGAACCAGATTTACTTCCTATGATAAAGAAATTGAAATTATAATCAGGTTCGGATGTGACTGCGTATTTCAGGTGTTTGATAAAAGTAACCTCTTCACCTGCAGGTACAGTATATTGCAACTGCTCAAATCCGTTACTGAGGTTTCGGCTGTAGACCCTGTTGTTATTGACAAAATATAATAGATTTTCATCTTCAGTCAACAAGGTATAAAGCGAAGCATTCTGTAAAAGAGAGGTTTGGCTTAATGTTTCACTTTTAAGGGTCAATTTTGTTTTATCAGCTTCGAAAAAACATAACGATTTTAAGGAGGGATCCGTATTGTCCCTCAGAATAACATACCCCTGCCTTTTGTAATAGTAGTCTGGCGCAGGTAGATATACTGTTGCTTTGAATCCTATAAATAGTGCTGTCTGATTATTTTTGGACGTGGGAATTGTGTTACCTTCAACGTTGGTATAAGTAGTCAAGACTGATCCTGATCCATTTACAAGTGTCACAAATGAACTGTTACTGTTATCAAACAAAATTGGATCTATATTTGAGGAGCTCGCAAAATAAGGGGACAGGCTGTAGGGACTATTGTTGTCATCAAATCTTACTCTGCTTCCAAATTGGCCCTTGTTTACGCTATTGGAATAGATATTATATAATTGACCTTTATTGATAAGATATACGGCCGAATTTCCAAGAAATCCTCCAACGGGAGGAGCAATGATCTGATCTCCCCCTAGGAATATGGTCGATTTGTCCCGTAGTGTTTTTAGATTGTTAACACCCACAGCTTGTACATCTTTTTCTGTAGTAATCAGTAGGGCTCGGGTGTTTGAATATGTTGCAGGATTCAGGATGTTACTTTTGTAAGACGAAGTAAAACTGAAATTATTTGCTTTCCCCTGCAGTTTGGAGCCATTAGCGGCGCTGAGCACGTCTACGATTTTTCCATTCACTTGGGCATTTTGAGGTGTTAAGAAAAGATCCAGATCCGAATTGTTGCCATCGTCCTTCAATACATACCAACCTCGAGTAAAAGCTGTAGCCACCGTCATTGTTGTCGTTTTGTACTGTGTATATCCTGTTTTTTTATTCTTTGTAAGGAATACAAGCACCCAATCTTTTGCATCTTCATGGACTACATATTTTAAGTTCTTGGAATGACTTATGGTGTCGACCGGGGCAGCACGACCTTGAACATTTGTTTCGTAGATTCCCCAGCTGTATTCTAACTCTCCTTCTTTGTTGGAACTAACCTGTGGCTCAATCGTAAGGGTATCCTGGAAGGCAATTGCAGTATATTTTTCTTCAATACCTTTAATTTCAATATATTCTTCTGCACTATAGATGTAATTACTTTTGTCCTTGGCGCAAGAAGAAATAATTAGCGTGAACCCAATTAATAAATAGAGAAACTTTTTCATGTTTTTTTTAGTTTGGAAAGGTTATTAATTCCCCATTTTCATCTTTTAATGGATTGCCCGGATGAGCATTATTATAGTCAATCAATGCTGAACTAAGAACAGATTTATAATAGCTACTAAGATCGATCGCACTAAAGACCTCTGTGAAGAAAATATCGTCCCATCGGTCGTCAGTCGTTTCAATCATAAATTGATGCTTGCGGACACTGTATGTTCCTAGATAATACTGCGTCACTGAAGTGCTCCAATTGTTGGGTTTGCTCAGCCGATCCGTAATTTGAAGCTTACGCCAAAGTTTACTGTTTTCTCCGAGCTTGAAATTATTATTTATCACTAATTGAAATCCAAGGTTTATCGTTTTTTGCTTTAATTCCGGATCACGTAAAATAACAATCGGCACGCGAGCATGTACTGAATCTCCCGCTATACGATATGCGTTTGATAGACTCGGGTCGTCGAAGGCTATGTAGTGTTTACCGGGGACTGCATTGTCGACATTCGGTAAATTAATTTGTTCGATTGAATAATTACGAGCAGTTGTCGCTAATTTGCCTATCGTATAAATATCGAAGTATATTGTATCTTTGATAACCTTTTGATCGTCGTAATAAAAAGTTGCTCCTTTTAATGTATCCTGATATTCAGAGACTGTTGTACCACGCGGTACAATCGGTGGACCGAATTGAATACGGGCTTCATCATTAAAAATATAATATTGATCTTTGGCACATGAGAAAAACATTAGGATGAAGACCGGGAGTAAAAAAAATATTGACTTATAATTTTTCATTTTGTTCTTTAATTTGATGATTCAACCGTTGGCATAGGTAGTAAGTAATTAATTAAAGCCGCAGTGGGCGCAAATAGTACCTGCGTTTTCTCGACGTTTAATCGTTTGTAGGTATAAAATGCCTGACCTTCCGCATAAAATTCTTTACGGTATTCTTTGATTATTTCTGCGATCAAACTCGCTTGATTTTGCGGTATCGCGAGGGAGCCAATATTGCGTGAGAGTCTGAATTGTTTAAAATATTCTAAACCTTCGTTGAAGGGCGCCGTTTCAGCTAAAATTAGATACAACTCACTTGTTCTAAGCAATGGGATTTGTTTGTAATCTGTATTTACCGTGACGTTGTTTTCATTTGTAACATACTTTTTGATGACATTATACTTTGTGCCATTTGTCATGGTAATTATATTCCATAATGTGGCTTCTCTAAAATCGGTGCCGGTATTGCCATATAATTGATTTGTAATCGTTGTACTCGCTGTACCTTTGCGGTAGAGTCCATTGCCAAAATTATTTGTATAAGTTGTAGCCATATTATAGACATACAATCCAAAGACCTGTTCGGAGGTTAGCATAAAATTTGTTGCGGCATAGTCGGCTCCGCTAGCTAGCTGAAATTTCTGCGTATTATTTTCATTGTGTGCTTCGATGACTTCTTTTGCTGCCTCATAAGCATTGTCGTTATCACCATACCATAGGTTAGCTCTAGCTTCCAATGCTTTTATTGCATAGTAGTTCATACGCATGTTGCGATAGGCTATAAAATTGTCATTTGGTTTGAATGCGCTCCCATAACCATTGGGATTACGAATGTCTGACATAGAATAGTTCAGCATTGGATCTACAGACTTTATCAAGTCTTCCGCTTGTTTAATATCATTGAAAAGCTGTGCTTTGTAAGCGTCAAATGAAATATGGGTATTGATATTTCTTCCAAATTCAGTCACATAAGCGAGCTCGTTTCCGACAGCAGGATTTTGTGGCATTGGTCCATATAAACGCATTAGGTCTAGGTGAATAAAAGCGCGTAAACCTAGGCATTCTCCTTTGATGATTTCATAGGTGCCCGCTGTCTTCAGTACGGATTTTTTTGCGTCGATTTGTTGGAGAATAGCATTTATATGTGCTATCGTCGTGTATTGCTGGCTAAAAATCGAATTGAATTTGTTGATTACTTTACTGTCTGAATAATTGTAAAGACCCAATTGTTGTTCTAGCGTATTGCTGGTGACATCCCAACTGGATACGAGGTTTTCAATGGTTGCAAAGCTTAGTTCCTTTCCATATGCCAGTTCATGCTTTAGATTAATATAGACGCCTGTCAAAGCATCTTTAAACCCCTGTTCAGTGTCGAGCTGCTGATCAAGGGGAACTTGGGTTTTGGGTACTACATCCAGGAACTTGTTGCAAGCAGTACCTAATGTCATACAAGCTAGTAAGATTATATAGATTGATTTTTTCATGATTAGAAAGTTGCATTTAAACTCAAAGTAAATTGACGTGAAAAGGGGTAATTGGTTCCTCGTTCTTGACGTATAGTGGATAAGATAAATGGATCCGATATATTTAAGCCTACATTCACATTTTCAAAACCGATTTTTTTAACCCAATTCGCATAACGGAAATCATATTGTATATTAAAATTCCTTGCGTAAAAGGTATTCTCATTTTGTACAAACCGAGATGTTTTATAGGTTGGTGTAGTATTTAATAAACCTTTAAATGGCACAATATCACCTGGTTTTTGCCAGCGGCCAGTATATACCCGTTGATCAACGTTATAGGCATAATTTCCTGTTTCAACCCGACTTGCAAGCGTTTGATTATAGGTTTGTCCACCGAATCTATAGCTCAGGGCCGCTGTGAATGTTAATCCCTTATAGCGGACCATGGTATTCAGGCTCCCCCATATTTTGGGATCTGTATTTCCTACAGAAGTTACATCACCAGCATTCCAGGTGTAAGTAGGTGATCCATCTGCGGATAAATAAAGTTCTTTTCCTGTACTGGGATCTATTCCGAGTGATTTCACCACCCAGATGGCATTACTCGAATATCCTTCTATATACAACTGCTCTGCATTATATTGATTTCCTTGTAAGGTTTTTTGTGCGTCTTTTAATGCTTTAGACGTTTCAATAATTTTATTTTTATTATGTAAAACGGTTCCTGAGATAGACCAAGTAACTCCTTCTGGTTTTTTCATTAGAAAAACCGTGGCATAGAATTCAAATCCTTTATTGCGTAGTTTTCCAACATTTGACGTATAGGAACTAAACCCGTTGGAAGCAGGAGTATTAATGGCTGAAACTAAATCATTGGTGTTTTCGATATAGTAATTTGCTTGTAGAAGAAGGTACCGATTGAACAAATCGATGTCTGTTCCGATGTTATATTTCATAACTTGTTGCCATTTGAGATCAGGATTTCCCATACCCAATAGGTAAGAGCCGACCCAGTTATAATAGCGGTCGCCTGTGTAATAAGCATAAGTCGTGAGTGCTTGGTAGGTGTTGAAGTTTGTTGAACCAGATGTTCCAACGGATCCCCTTAGCTTCAGTCTATTAATTTTTCCTTCTTTATTGAAAAATTTCTCTTCATCTATGTTCCAGCCCAAACCGGCAGACCAGAAAGGTGCAAACTTTTTGTTTGAGCCAAACTGTGACGATCCGTCGTAACGAAAAGTACCATCGACAAAATAGCGATTGTCATAATTGTAGTTTGCATTTCCGACGAATCCCAAAGTCCGATAGAAGTACTCTGCACCATCTGGTTTTCCCCCTTTTTCATATTGTAAAGCCATTGAAGGAAAATCTAGGTTAGCATTTGGGAATCCTTCTGCTACAAAAGCATAGTCGGATGATTTACTCTGTAATATGTTTGCCTCGGTCCCGGCAAAGAACTGATGTTTGTCTTTGAATTTAGTGCTGTAAGATAGATTTAACCCACCTTCATACCGCATTCCGTTAGAAATTCCGAAGGCATACTTTCCTTTTCTGAATACATCATCACCGGTGTAGTTGGCAAAGTCTGTATGTTCAGCGGGTTTAAATGCATCATTTTGACTATTTGTTTTGGTAAAACTAAATTTACCTGTCAGCAGTAAATCTTTTACAATTTTCCATTCAATAGCTGTCTGATTGGTTACGCCCGTTTCTTCTCCTTTGTCAAATGTTTTTAATGTCGCATTGTATAAGGGATTGGTCGGTAGTGTGCCCCATACATACATGTTGTCATCATTTCCTGGATCTCCCAATACTTTATTGACATTACCATTTACATCGTAGGGACGCCAATATGGATTGAGTTTGACATAGTCTGAAAAAGAACCGTACGGAGATTCCTGACTTTTTACATTCTTGACATTCAGGTAATTTCGGAACAAAAGATTTTTATAACTGTACGATAATGTAATCGATCCATTTATGGTGTTTCGTGCGGATCCTTTCATGACTCCGGCAGTATTGTTGTTTTGTAATGTTGCGGAATACCGAAATTGCTGGTCACCTCCTTCAAGCCGGAGGTTATTTCTTAAGGCATGTGAGGTTCTGAGTGGGATTGCTATCCAATCTGTTTCCACACCGCTATTGACTTCATTGAGTAGAAAATTATAATAGCTTTTTGAAGGTATATCTTGGTAGGCATTTGCTTTGTCATAATATCCTGCCTGACGTTCCAGTTCCAGTTTATCTCTTGCATTAAGCAGATGGTATCCGCTTAAATCTGCCATCTCAATTTTTAACTCTGATCCAAAAGTTACTCGCAGTTTTCCTGGTCGGGGCATTCTGGTTGTTACTACGATAACTCCATTTGCACCTCTTGAACCATACAAAGCTGTCGCTGCGGCGTCTTTTAATAAAGTAATAGACTCAACATCGTTTTCGTTGATATCAATTAATGCTTGTAATGTCGTTTGGAATCCATCGATTACTATTAACGGTGTGTTTAACTGAGTCTTCGTTTCACTTTGGATTTGATTAACATTTGGGATGCTTGTATTCCCACGCATCTGAATTTCTGGGAGCCTATTCGGGTCAGATCCAAATAAATTGCTCTCGATGATATTAAATGAAGGATCGATATTTCGAAGGGAAGTTACTAAGTTGCGAGAGCCATATTGTTTTAGTTCTTTCGCTGAAATTGTTCTGGATGCTCCAGTGAAACTTTTGTCTTCTTTTTTAAAGATACCTGTTGAAATGATTGAAACTTCTTCCAGAGCGGTATTCTCTTGTTTCAGACGGATGACCATTTCGGCACTGTTCAAACTGGCTTTAATTTCTTTTTTTTCATATCCCACGGAAGAAATGACTAGAACTTCATTGAGTGAGGTTAAAGGAAGGTTAAAACTTCCGTCAATTTGACTTTTAACTCCTTTCTTTTCATCGCTTTTCAGCCGAATAGATGCGCCGGAGATAGGTTTACTATTTTCGTCTAAGATCTTTCCAGTGATGTAGCTTTGTACACTTTTGATGATGATTGTATTCGCCAGTCTTGGTTTTATAATTACAGTCTTATTAACAACTTCATAGTCCAATCCATTCGGTTTGAGAATGGCATCCAGTGCCTGTTGTAGGGTCCCATTTTCAAGTTTGACTCCCGTATCCTTGATCTTTTCGAGTACAACGTCTTTGTAGAAAAAACTATAACCCGATTGTTTTTCCAATTGTTGGAAAACCTGTTTGATAGTAGAATTGTTCGAATTGATGGAGATACGTTGTGCATTGGTAGTTCCGTGGAGCTGCAGGAGACCGATGGTCAAAAGCGCCGAAACAAGGTGAAAACGGACTTTGTTTTTTCGGTTAAATACGGTGGGTAATGTGTTGCCATTATTGCTCTGCACAAAAGCCCGAGGCCAGGTAATGGCGTCTGAGTTTGCTGAAATTTGGACATGGTTATCCCATGGGACCGAAGGTTTGGCCTTCCTGTTGTTTTGCATTAGGTTAATGTTTTATAAGTTCAGTATTAATAATTTAGTTTTTCAGTAGGATTGTTTTTTGTTGATTTTTATTCTGCACGATGTCGAAATTCAAGCCAGCAGTTTGTAGGACGGTTAGGATTTCCTGCAAATTCATCTGTTTATTGATCTTTCCACTGAATCGTTCGTTTATTTCGGAGTCGTCAGGACGGACGTTGAGATCGTACCATCTAGCCAACTGTTGCATGATTTCATTTGCTGTGGCATTATGGAAGGTAAAATAACCTTCACGCCAGGTTATATATTCGGCGGCATCCACATTTTTCTTACTGAGAGCAGTACCTTTAAAAGTCGCTTGTTGGTTGGGTGTCAAGAGTATTTTCTGCAGCTGATGCTGTACTTCAACTTTACCTTCAACAAGTGTTGTTTGCGTCGTAAGAGCATTATCGTAGGCATTGATATTGAAATGTGTACCCAAAACTTTGACTTGTTGATTGGTTGTTTTTACAATGAATGGTTGTTCCGGATTTTTGCTAACTTCAAAATAGGCTTCACCATGTAATTCAACTAAACGCTCTGGGCCTATGAATTTCGAAGGGTAGCTCAAAGAGCTGTTCGCATTCATCCATACTTTGGTTCCATCGGGAAGTACAATTTTAAATAGTTGCCCCCGAGGTGTTGAAAGCGTATTTTGAACGATGTGATTTGCATTGTCATTATAGACAAGTTCTCCGTTTTTGATCTCCTGAACGCCTTCAATAGCTTGGGTAGCTTTACCTTGATTATTGAGTATGACGACTGCTCCATCTTCAAAAGTAAGCTGTACATTTTCCTGAACGGGGTGTATCATCGCTACTTGCGCAGGTGCTATTTTATCGAACACTGCATGCTGATAGTAGAAGTAGCCCATTGCAAAACCGAGCGCAATAGTAATCGAAGCCGCTATACGAATCCCATACCTATAGCCAATTGATTTAGGTTCAGGGAATGCCATACTATGATTTAGACGTTGTAGTATACGGTGCTGACTTGCTTGAATATCGTTATCCGTGGGCATGTTGTTTGCCTCGGCTTCTTCAAACCATTTTTTCAAGGTATGGTATTCGGCTTTATTTTCGAAGCCCAATAGATAGTTTTTGATTAGTTTTTGCAGCGTATTAGGTACTTTCATCTAGTTAAATCTATTTATTCATTAGTAAGCAGTCTCTTTAAGAGATTTATGTTGCCTTCGACTGTTTCAGCTATGATTGAGTTATCAGTGATATGCATTATCCTGTATCACTTGAATACATCATGATGACTTCACAGGTCGTTTGGTTAGCCTTGTATAGATATAGTCATCGAAAAAACTAAAAGCACCTACGCTAAAATGAAAAAAAATTAAAAAAATGAGAGAAAGGTATGGAAGTCTTTGGTAACTAGGCGTAAACGTTTGAGCGCTTTGTTTATTTGATTCTCAACGGTACTTTTTGATAGGCCGTATTCAAGTGCTATCTGGTTGATGGATTTGTGGTTGATGCGGCTTTCATTGAAAATAATTCGGCAACGTTCAGGAAGATTTTGTATTTCTTCTTGAATGAGGTCCAATAGATAGCGGTAATGTAAGCGATCTTCGATTGGCGCATCATCAACGATGATATCTACTTTATCGATATCCACCATATGCTGTTCGCTATTTTTATTGAAGTAGGAGAAGGTGAGGTAGCGTGCGCCAGTTTTGAGGTAGGATTCGATGTTATTGATTTCTTGCAATCTACTCCGGTTTTTCCAGATACTCAGGAATAGATCATGTAGAATGTCTTCCGTTGCTTCTGTATTTTTAGTTTTGGGGTAAACATATTGGTAGATTGTTTTCCAGAAATGATTGTATAGTGCATCGAATGCAGTTCGGTCGCCTTCTGCGATTTGTTTCAGCCAAAGTGCAATTGTACTATCCATCTTTTAGTTCCCCAATTATGGTACAAATGTATCTAAAAAAAGATAGTTAAAAAAGGTTAGACAGGGAACTGCTTGAGAAGCGTTTCCGTCTAACCTTTTCTGTTGTAATCTACGGGATCAAAAAATGCATGTAAGGAAATCCCAATTATTTACCTTACCAAGTATCGTTGCAATAGTTACAATTTTGTTGGTATTCGTGTTATTTGCTATATTTCTGTTCTGTAAAGGCAGTATAAAAATAATCAATGGAAGCTTGTACAGGTTTGTAAACAGTTCTATACTTGACCGTGCTTGGACTTACAATATTTTTTAAACTTGCAAAATCCTCATAGGGCGTAATGCGAACAGTTGTGGAATCTCCTGAATTATTAAGATAAGTAACTTCCGTAAACTGCATTGGGTAAAATGTGCCCTGTCTGGGGAGGTTGTTCTCTCGTGCCAATACCAAGAAATGCTCGCTGGCGTTTGATTTGTCAAATTTTGAAAATGAGCGATTTACAAGGGTGCGTATGTAACTCTGACCGTAAATAAACTGGCTCGAGGCTACTGATCGAGAACTATCACCTAGACTAGTAAATGAGTAAACGTTTGCCGTGTATGTTGCTTCCGAAAGTGCATCTAAGGTGATTAATTTTATTTTACCATGTTCGCTGGCTTCTATCGGGTAATTTTTCACTTCTGCCATAGGTGAGAGGCTGCTCCTGAGATATACTCTCACACTATTCACTTTGGGGTCTGTCGTTACCTTAAAACGCAGTATTCCCCTTTGATTGCCCGGTATAATAGATAATGAATCTACGCGGCCAGGATAGTAAATTTCCCCATTTTTTAGGTATTCCCCATAATAGTAGTCTGATGGCTTGCAACTGTAGTTTAAAAGAATAGTACCCAACACGATCAGTATATAATTCAATATTTTTTTCATAATTTATCAGTCTACATATTTTCCATATAATTTCAATTCCGATATAGCAACTGTGAGGGCATTACCTAGCGGTTGTTCTCGAACGCCGTTCCACGTACAGTTTACTTTTATACGGAAATATTTGAATCCGCTCGGGTTATCCCAGTTTACTTCAAAATCTTCTCCCTTACGCGCATAGTCTTGATCCTCGCTATTCGCGTTAGTGCCAAAGGCTAGGCCGGATGGACGGACGCCTTCAAATGTTCCGAGTAATGTCCAAGAATCCCAAGAACCATCTTGTGCCGGTGAATTACTGCCGTAAAGCTCGAATTCTTTTGGGTGTGTAGCTTGAAACAATAGCCCGTAATTGTCGTTTCGACCCCAAAGTTTAACCCGACTTATCTGTGCCTTTTTACGGGCATCCAAAGTGAATTGGAATGGGATCGGAGCAGCCTTACCCCACCACTGCTTGTTTGTGATATAATAGGGTGATCCTTCAATCCCATCAAATAGTGATACTTGCATTTCGGCACTTCCACCTTGTGCATTGTAATTGCTGATGTAATCACCGTTTCTATTCATATCGCTATAGGCCGTGATACCGTTATAGATCAATAAATTGTTGATTTCATATTCTTCTTGTGGTGTTAAATTGCGACGAACGGTGTCTGAGACGTTACCCCATTGATCGCGTATTACAATACCGTAGGTGGTTGCGACAGGTTGTTCCCCACGCACGCGAATAACACCTTCTTTGGATTTTGTATAGGTCTCGTTTAGGACGTTCCAGCCGATCTCTTTAGTGGTCGGATTTTCCCCATATTTGAATACACTTAAAATGATATTCGCAGCATCTTTATTTTCAAATTTGATGTTTACTCCACCAAATGTGCTATAGAAAAAATCGTTAGATTTAAACGATTCGGCTAAGATGATATAATTGGGCTTTCCTGTCTTGATTTTAATAGTAACGGGATCCGATTCCACATCACCAACTGAGACAGCAACAAGTTTAACTTCATGTTCACCGATCGCAGCATATCCTTGTACAGCAAGTTGATTATCGTATATGCTGGCCTTAGTGACCATTTCTTTCCCATTTTCCAATGTATAGGTTGCCTTGACATAGCGTAAGTCTGCTGAAGTAGGTAAATCGTAGCTGATCTTTGCTCCCCCGGGAGCTTCTTCATAGGCAAGGTTCTTTAAGGTATTTGGTTTTTCTCCTTGCCTTGCTGCGGTAATGCCTATGTCTTCCTTGCAACTTGTCCATAGTAATGGAGTCATCAAAAGGATTGCTAGCATGATGGGAGCGGTTTTATTTATTAAATTTTTCATGATGCAATAGTTGTAATTTAGATTACCATCCTGCACTTTGTACAAGATTTGGGTTACGTCTTCTTTCATTTAAGCTTAATGGCCAAAAGTAATCCCGATCCATAAATGACCGTGTATATAATAGTGTTGTGCGATAGTAAGAGCCTTCGGATGATTGATTGATATCCCATCCTAAAATTGGATTGTTTAGTTCTTTGACGGCATCTTTCCAACGGCGAAGATCCCAAAAACGTACACCTTCCAAAGCAAACTCATTTGTACGTTCACGTTTGATAATTTCACGTAGTCCATCTTTGGTTGTGGGTTTGTTTGGTGCTGAAGAGTAATTTTGCCATGATTCTACAACACCTTTAAGACCACTGCGCGCTCGGACGGCATCAATGTAGGAATAAGCCTCTACTGATGGGCCATTTGCTTCGTTTAATGCTTCTGCGTAGTAAAGGTAGAGGTTGGCTAAACGCATGATCGGATGCCCAAATAACCGAGCTGTGTAGGCGTTACTTGCGCCAACAGTACTTCGATAATTATAATGTTTTTTTGAGGCATAGCCAGTCCAATTAAATCGTGTCGGGTCAACCTTACCAGAAGATCCCGAATATTTGAGATCAATATTGTAGGCATTTGCATCCGAACCGGCTTGCAACATAAAGACACGTCCGGCATCAAACATTAAGGTGCCATAAAATCTATTTTCCCGATTTAGATTCATCCGGGCTGTTTGTTTCCCAGCAACCAAATCGTATTTATTAGCATCTGTGTTGGGAACTGTAATCAAATCGAATCTCGATGTGTATGGATAAGTAATATCCTCCTCAATAGGAATACCATTGTTGGAATAGAATTTCTCTACAATATTTAAAGTCGCAGACATAAAGCCCAATAAAGTTCCTGATGTGGCATTGGCTGTGTAGCGGGGAAGCATAAAATAACCTTGAATGGTTCCATTGGCGGTTGATTTCGTATCCAGCCATAAAACTTCTGGGTTGTCTGTATTTTCGTTATAAGCCTCCCGAATATTCATTTGAAACTGTGTACTCACTTGTGGAGTGAATCCTCCTGTGGGCGTCCAGGTATGTAATTTTTTACCATGCTCGGTAGCAAAATCAATGGCCTCTTTACAGGCTTTCGCTGCCAATTGCCATTTTTCGGATGAATAACTGCGATTGAATAGCTCCTTGCCATCGTTGTTTTTAATAGAAGCTTCTGTACCCACATTTCCGTTGAAAAGAGGGCTGGCGGCATAAATCAATATTTCAGCCTTCATTGCTTTGGCGACGATTTTTGTAATCCGTCCTGTTTCACTGTTCACTGCAGTAACGTCATCCATTAAATTGGGGATGGATTCATCAATCATACCGATAATATAGTTGAAGCATTCATCGACGCTATTTCGAGGCAGCTGAGAAGATCCCGGGCTATCATATATAGGGATATTCTTGTCTCTGATAGGTACTGGACCGTACTGTTTCATTAGGAGAAAATGATAGTAGGCTTTCAAGAATTTGACTTCTGAGATCCACATCTGTTTCTCTTCGTCTGTCATATCCGGTACCGACATAATATTGTCGAGAAATGTATTGCAGTTTGTGATACCCACCCAAAGATTTGTTGCTCCGTTGTTCCCATCCCAAGCATTTAACAAGGGGTTGTCGCCATTTTGGTTGCCCAAAGCGATTCTCCAATTGAAATACCCCGAATAGGTTGATTCGGAGTTTAGCCAGAATTCGTCGCCCGAGAGCCAGCCAGGGTTATTGGTCATTGAAAAGCTTTGCGGTAATTGACTATAACAGGTCACTAAATAACGCTCGGCCATTGTACGCATTGCGAATGCTTGGTCGAGTACAGGTGCATTATCTGGAACAACATCCAGAAACTTATTACAGGAGGTCGAAAGACCTACTAACAACCCTAACACGATTATACTTTTCTTAAATCTCATTTTCATAGTTTCTTATAAATTAGCATTGATACCAATGTTAAATACCCTTTGTAGTGGATAGTTAAGCGCATTACCACCCATTTCAGGATCCCATAATTTGAAAGAGCTAAATCGCAATAGATTTGTTGCACTGGCATAAATACGCAGGTTTTTGAATTTGTATCGTTGCGTAAGTTTTTTGTTGAATGTGTAACCTAATTCGACTTGTTTTAAACGAAGCAGACTGCCATTACGCATCCAAAAAGTACTTTGAACTGTATTGTTGGCCATTGGCATGACGCTTAAACGAGGCCATGCCGCATAGATGTTTTTATTGTCTTCGGACCAATAGTTATTCGCCCATTCCTGGAAGACAGCGTTGGGTGATGTTTCAACGCCGAATGGAGCAATTCCTCGACTCAATGGACTGCTTGTATTATTCGTTGTTGGATTAATAAATAACGATGTTCTTCCAACGCCGCTAAAAAAGAAAGAGCAGTCGAAACCTTTATAGCCTGTGCTTAAACCAAACCCATAATTGATTTCTGGAGTCGTAGGATAGCCTATTGGCATGCGGTCGTCGTCATTGATTAAACCGTCTCGATTAACGTCCAAGTATTTGATATCTCCACCACGGACTGTTGATCCGAATTCTTGGGCGGGACTATTATAGACTTCGTTGTCATCGATAAACAATCGCTCAGCTATATAACCAAACTGATTGCTGACGGAAGTTCCTTGACGTTGACGGTACTCGTTTTTATATGCTGGCTCTTCGAAGAATGCATATTCTCCTGTTGCAAAAGTGAATGTTCCTCTACCTTGGAACCATAAATCACTGTTAACAGACTTATTGTAAACCAATTCCCCGTCAAATCCCTTACTCTTATATTTTCCGACATTGGCAAAAACAGAAGCGGTTAGACCATTGATTGAGGATAATGAACGGGCTTGAACGATATTGTCGCGTTGTTGCTGATAAAAATCACCTGTAAATGTCAATGCGCCTTTAAATAAGCTTAAATCAATTCCTAAATTGGTTTGTTTGGAGATTTCCCATCTAATGTCAGGGTTGGCATACCGGTTGACCACAATACCGTTGACTGTTCTACGTCCTGATTCGGCGGGTAAGCCAAAAGAATAACCATAGTCTGTACTATTCAGGTTGACATCGGAAAGATAGAAGAATCTGGTATCAAGTATCTGGTCATTACCGAGGATACCACGCGTGAAGCGGAATTTTAAATTACTGACGACGTCCTTAATTGGTTCGAAAAACTGCTCATTGGAGACATTCCATGCTAAACCGAAGGAAGGGAAAAATCCCCAACGAAATTTGTCCGAAAACTTCTCCGAGCCATTGTACCCAAAAGCAAATTGAGCGTGATAACGATTATCATAACCATAGGTGAAACTACCTGATAAGGACACATTTCTGTTGGGAAGCGTATTGATTAGGGAAATGTTATTGTCGACGGGTGTTTTGATATTATCCCGAATGGTGTTGATCAACATTCCAAATACATTATGCTTCTCATTAAAGGTCCGTTGATAGGAGAGCTGATTCTCCATATAGAAAACAGCGGATTGGGTTCTTTCTCCAGGAACAAAGTCGAGATATTCTGTTCCTGTTTCAGGATTGATCTCGCGAAAGAGCAAAGAGTTGTTTTTTGGATCGGTTCCTATTGGCTCATAATAAAACGGGTTGTACTGGCGTGATTGGGCAAAATAAGAATTTCTGCTTAGATTGAAGAGTCCTCTATAATTTAGACCTTCCAAAAGAATTGTTGAAAAATCTTGTTTTAATTCCAATTGCACCTGAATATCACTTCGCTTTCTTTCTGAGTATCCGCGCATAATCTGTGCGTAAGGGTTGGCATACTGTCCCTTGTCAGCATTTCCAAAGAGTGGATGCTGAATATAGGACTGGCTAGGGCCAGCTTGATATACAGGAAGAAATAAAACAGGATTTGCACGAAGTGCAAGATTGTATGCCTCTGCTCCATTTGTCGGTGGACCACTGTAATTTTGCAGATTGGCCACGGTGCGAACCATAGCGAACGTTGATTTGGTTAAGTTGATACCAATATTGCTCCGCAGGTTCATAACCTTGAAATTAACGTTATTGTTAAAGTTGTTCAAAGCATCCATTTTAAGTAGACCATTGTCATTGGTAAAATTTCCGCTCACATTATACGTTGCAATTTGTCCACCGCCAGATACACTTAAGTTGTAGTTTTGGGTTGTTGTGGTCTTCTTAGTAAGGGCATTGAGCCAATCTACTGCTGGGTAGGTGATCGGATCATCTCCAGCAGCGGTGCGTTCAATTTTATATTGCCCATAAGGTTCTACTCCCAAGGGGTCACGTGTTGTAACTGCCTCATTGTACATTTTCATCCAAGTGACGGGATCAGCAAATTTCAGCGTATGGGTAGGTGTTGATATGCGTTGTTCGGCTCTAAAACTGATCGTTGCAGGTCCGTCACGTCCTATCTTTGTTGTCACTAACACAACTCCGTTTGCTCCACGGGAGCCATATACAGCTGATGCGGTGGCATCACGTAAGATCGAAAAGTTTTCGATGTCATCAACGGGGATACGTGCCAAATCATCCGCTGTGACCTCCATATTATCGACAAGAATCAATGGTTTATTATTTGTTCCAAAAGTACCTACACCTCTGATGAAAAAATCAGCGTTGTCGCCTCCCGGCTCTCCACTACGTTGAAATGAGACGACACCAGCTACTTTGCCCTGTAATGCAGCGGTAAGGTTGCTTACTGGTGCGCGTAATTCTTTTGGACTAAGTGATGAAACAGAACCAATAAGGTCGCTCTTCTTGGAGCGTTGGCCAAATGCTGTAACAACGACTTCGTCAATAGAACTTGATGCAGATTCCTTTAATATGATATCAAATTTTGATTTTCCGTTAATAGCAACTTCCTGTGGATCATAGCCAACCATTGTGAAAACCAGGGTCGCATTAGCGGGTACTTTTAGTACAAAAGCTCCATTGATATCTGTCGCTGTACCAAGGCCTGATTTCCCCTTGATACTCACGCTAACGCCGGTAAGTTTTCTACCTAAGGTATCACTGACGGAACCTGTAACTTGGGTTTCTTGCTGTAAGTCTAAACTCTTATTGATTATTGGTTTGCTAATAATCTTGTTAAGGTAGTCTCTCTGCGCTTCATTTTTTTTCTTAATGACAATTGTTTTGTCAAAGAAATCATAAGTAAAATCTGCATTCCCCAATACAATGTTTAAAACCTGTGAAAATGGCTGGTTTTTTACATCGATTGAGATGTCTTTATTGGCAGATATTTCATTCTTTTTATAGAAGAAAGTATATCCACTTTGTTTCTCAAGATCTTTTAAAATAACTTGAAGACTTGCATTATGCTTTTTAAGCGTAATTTGCTGTGCATAGGTATGAGCATCCACTTGGGATAGTCCTAGGCCGATCAATAAAGTGATTAAGTTGACCCTCATAAGAGATCTAGGTAATGGTCGCGCAAAAAAAGGTTTTTGTTTTTCACTTTTAAGGCTTTTATTAGGCGTCATGTTAACGCCCAACAAACCTTCATGAAAATCCCTCTCCTTTCTCATGAACGGAGTTATTGAAAATTTCATTAAATTCGTTTGGTTTTAATGTGTTAATAATTGAGATGTTATACGATGCTTAAATACCAATTACTACTACGGATTCTGCGCCAACAGGGTCCGTTTTTTATTGGTATTAGCAGTAAGGATTTATGGTGGCAGTTTTGTGCTTATCATAATTTTAGCAATTGGTTATGTAATAATTAATTTAATTCGGCTATTGTCACCCGCCAAAGCTTTTGTATTGAAATCTGCATAATTGAGCAGCTCAATCAATTTATTTAAGCTGAGATTTCTGGGAATTATTCCTGTGTATTCTTCTTTGCTTTTACTTCGTTTGTAGATAATGTCAATATTATACCAGCGGGCAATTTGTTGCATTACCTCTTCTGTGTTATTACCATTGAAATAAAACTGACCTTTTTTCCAACTTAATACTTCTTCAATATCTATGTGGCGGGAATTTAGGGTGCCATGTTGCAAAGTAGCCTGCTCATTTGGTTTTAGGTAAATATTGGATTGCGGTACATCTTGCGCTGAGACCATCACAGATCCTTCCTCTAGGGTCGTTTGTGTTCTATCTGTTTCGGGGTATGCATTCACATTGAAGCGGGTTCCAAGAACTTCAATTTTCTGACCACGTGTTTTAACAATAAATTTGCTTCTATTGGTTGTTTTCTGCACATGAAAATAGGCTTCACCCTGTAATTCAACTTCTCTGTCTCTATTGTCAAAGGAGGTTGGATAAGAGATTTTCGAATCAGCGTTTAGTGTCAACAATGTGCCATCTGATAAGGTTAGCTCATAGGTGGCACCTTTTGGGGTATACATGCTATTTTTCTGTATACTTATTTGTCCTGTTTTAACATCATGATAGCTGATTTGTCCATTGCCATCCTTTTTTATAATAACATCACCTGTTTGTATACTTTGATTGAGCGAAAGATGTTCGAGATCTATTCGTTTGCCATTTCCCAAGATAATGATTGCTCTTTCTTTGCCGGGGGGGATTGATGCCAACTGCGCTGTGGTCGCTAAGATCTCGGGCTTTGGCCAGAATTGTAAGATCGAAAAACCGATCAGTAGGACGCTGGCAGCGACAGCTATATATCTGGCTGTACGAAGCAGTATAATTTTTCTTTTCGGATTTTGTATATCCTTGATAAGGCTCTTTCTCGCATTATGTTGAATAGCTGCAAATTCGGTCTCAGAAATACCATCTTCTGATTGTTTTTCAAACCAGTCAAGTAGTTCTTTTCTCTCTTGAACCGTATCCTTCCTGTTCAAGAAGACGGAAATCAGCTTGTATATTTCGTTCATTTGATTCATAACAGGTTCCATTGGAATGGTCAGTTACTATACAAGTGTGTAAAATAAGGTGGAACCTCCAGTCGAAAATGAAAAAAAAGTGTTTTTTTTAAAATGGGTAAAATATCTATGAAAATACCTGTTAAAAAGGTACGGGTGTTGACTAGAAAAACAGTGTAAAATGAAATAAATGGCTTGTCGCTGCTCGAAGATGTTTGATTGCTTTATTAATGTGTTTTTCGACGGTAGACTCGCTGATATTAAGCTGCTGGGCAATAGCTTTGTTGCTCATGTAGAAGTCACGGCTCAATTTAAATACTTCTCGGCACTTTTCGGGAAGGTTTTCGACTTCTTTGGCGACAATATCGATGATATAACGGTAATAGAGTTTGTCTTCTATTGCAACGGTTTCATCTTCCAGTTCGAGCTCGTCACATTCGAGGGATGATACCTTTAATTTTAAATTCTTGCGATAATGAGCAAGAATGAGGTATCTACAGGAGCTAAATAGATAGGCTGGAAGAGATTCTATCTGTTCAATCATTTCCCTATTTTTCCATACTGACATAAAAAGATCGTGCAGTATATCTTCAGCGACTTCACTGCTAGCAACTTTTTTGGCAATAAAAGCGATTAAATCGGGTGTAAATAGATCATATAATATAACAAATGCCCGTTGATCCCCTTGGCGTATAAGAGGGAGAAGCTCGTGGTATTGATATGATTTTTGATTTTTCATGGGTACACTCGGGCAGTAAACTTAATGAAAAAAATATGATTTTAGTTACAGGAACGATAATCTCTATTTTTAGCGTTTTACTATATTTCTATATTTTCAGGGGCTTTAATAGTTTTTGGGGAATAAAACTCTGTTAGTTTCCCCCAAGTAGTTGTTTTATTTTTCATGGCTGAGTTATACTTGTCAATGGGAAAATACCACTTTCGACATGCGCTTTTTCAATCAGCTGGCGTAATTCTTTTACTTTCTTTGGATTTTCCTGAGCAATATTGTGTTGTTCTTTGGGATCTCGTTTGAGGTTATATAGTTCGGCTGTAGATTGGCTACTTTTAACTTTTTGTAAGATGAGTTTCCAGTCTCCCTGACGCAAGGCTTGACGTCCCCCATCTTCATGAAATTCCCAGTACAGGTATTGGTGCTGTTTTTGTTGCTGGTTTTTACCAAGTAGTGTTGGCAAAAATGAAATACCGTCTGTATAATGCGGTTTGTTTGCTCCGGCAAGCTCAACCATCGTAGGCATAATATCCCAAAAGGCGCCCAGATAGTTTGAAGTTTTCCCTTCGGCAACTTTACCATGCCAATACACAATGAAAGGGGTCTTGATGCCACCTTCATAGAGGTCGCGTTTGTTGCCACGCAACCCACCAGAGCTATTGAAAAAATTGGGGTCGGCTCCGCCTTCCTTGTGCGATCCGTTGTCGCTTGTAAAAATGATAATTGTATTGTCCAATAGCTTGTTTTCACGTAACCGATCAACAATTTGACCGACATAAGCATCCATACGGCTTACCATACTCGCATACATCGCATGTGGTTTTTCAACCGAAGTGTAACCGGGAACAGTTGCTTGTGGTCCATAGTCATTTCCTTTATGCGGTTTTTCATCAAATCTGTTTGCATATAATTGGTAATATTTGTCATCCGGGCCTGATAATTCGGCGTGAGGAAGAACAGTAGGTACATAAAGGAAAAAAGGTTTTTCCTTATTTTTATCAATAAATTCCAGGGTTTTTTCTTGGATTAATGCTGGTGCATACTGCCCTTTGGCCATTAAACCATTGCCATGGAGTTCTATCCTTTCCTTATTATGCCAGAGGTGAGTTGGGTAGTAACGATGGGATTGACGTTGACAGTTATAGCCATAAAATTCATGGAATCCTTTTTGATCGGGCGCCCCTGTTGTATTGACCATTCCAAGGCCCCATTTTCCAAATGCACCGGTTGCATATCCTGCCTGTTGTAGAAGCATAGCAAAAGTTTGTACAGAGTCGGCTAGCGGTTGTTGTCCTTCGGGTTCAATTTCTTTGTTACCGCGTACATAGGTGTGGCCAGTGTGCTGTCCTGTCATTAAAGATGATCGCGACGGAGCGCACACAGATGTCCCAGCGTAGAAGTTGTCAAATTTCATTCCTTTGGCAGCCAATGAATCGATATGCTTCGTTTCAATTTTTTGCTGACCGTATACACCAAGGTCTCCATAACCAAGATCATCTGCCATAATAAGTACAATATTCGGTCTTTGGTCCTTCTTTTGAGCTATGGCAAGAGAGGCTAGCGTCAAAAGAAGAGATAAGATAAAAGATGTTTTCATTTGCATTCGGTTATTTCTTCAAATTAATTTTTTTCTTAGCTAAGACTGTCCACTAGTTTATATAGTAGTGCAATTTAATCCATTAAAACAGTCAGGTGGTCCTAATTTAGTTTTATTGGTTATACTTCGTATGCTTTTTTTGAGTACTTCTATTTTTGAGAAGTATATTATTCTAGTTATTAAAAAAAGAATGAGGGTTAAATTTACTCAAAAATAGCTTTTGATCGTACCAGTTCGTATTGGTTGAGAGATAATAGCGGTAATGAAAGAGCCTTAATTTGATAATATGTTACTTTTTGCTGTCTACGCATACGATTGTGTAATAATTTATTGTGTGCTATCAATTGTAATCTCCGATATGTTCATATTTATTTTCTAATTTCACCCTAATTTTATGAAAATGCTCTTATGGCCAAATCAATTAAAGAAATAGCACAGGAACTCAATGTGTCTAAATCAACTGTTTCGTTAGTCATTAATCACAAAGCCGAGCGAGCACGTATTAGCAAGGAATTGGAAAACCGTGTACTTGCATACGTTGAAAAAGTTGGCTATAAGCCCAATGCTCTCGCCAAGAGTTTAGCAACGGGGCGGTCAAATACCATTGGTCTAATTGTAGAGAATATTGGGGATTCTTTTTTTGGTCCATTTGCATTGTATGTAGAGGAATTGTTCCGAAAGAAAAATTATCACGTCCTCTACAGTAGTACGCTTGGCGATTCGCAAAATGCACGCGATATCATCGATTCGATGTTGGAAAAAAAAGTAGAGGGTATTATTTTGGCTCCGACAGTAAATTTGGAAGAATACCAGCGCAAAATATTGGAGCATAAAGTTCCATTGGTAGTTTTTGATAGAAATACTCCAGCAGTGGCAACTCATTATGTGCATATTGACAATGAAGTTAGTGGGAAGAATGCATGTGACCATTTGAAATCTATTGGTTGTAGCAATTTTGGGCTGGTAACCATCGATTCAGATCAACCACAAATGTTGGCGCGCAAACGTGCCTATTTAGATTTTTGTGATACATACGGAATGGAACCTCGCATACTGCAATTACCTTATCAGCATCTGAAGCAGAAAGGTTCACGTACGTTAAAAAATTGGGCAGCTAAGGAGGTTGGATTAGATGGTCTCTTTTTTACAACAAATTACCTTTGTATTCTCGGCTTGAAGGCCTTGCGGTCAGCGGATGAAAATAACTATGATTTTCCAATGTTTTCTTTTGATGACCATGAGTTGTTTGATCTTTTAAATCCTAAAATCTCCTGTATACAACAACCATTGGAACCTCTGGCTAAGACTTGTGTGAAAGTTTTGTTAAAGGAAATAGATCAAGGAATATCCACACCAAAAGAATATATCATCTCAACAAAATTGATTCGGCGCTAAAATGGGACAATAAAAGGATGTATAGAAATTGATTGTAAAAATAATAAGACCTGCTTCTCAATGCCAGGTGTTTATTTTGATTTAATATTCTTTTTTATATCTTTACTAATACGTTTTAGTAGAAATATTTTTATATATCCTAAATAATGAAAAAATCTATAAGTGTTTTTCTGGGTTCGTTATTGTCTTTTGGTTTGTTTTGCGCAAAACCGGTTTTGGCTCAGAAATTTAGAGGGCAGCAAATGGAAGCTGTCGATCTAGTTAATCCATTAATGGGTACGGAATCCAAATTTGAGTTGTCCAATGGTAATACCTATCCCTCAATAGCGCGACCTTGGGGGATGAATATGTGGACACCTCAAACGGGGAAAAATGGCGATGGATGGCAGTATCAATATACCGCTGATAAGATTCGTGGTTTAAAACAGACTCACCAGCCATCACCCTGGATGAATGATTACGGTGTTTTTTCAATCATGCCTGTGACTGGAAAGCCTGTATTTGATCAAGAGGAGCGTGCGAGCTGGTTTTCGCATAAAGCGGAGATAGTAAAACCTTATTATTATTCGGTTTATCTAGCAGATCACGATGTGACTGCAGAGATGACACCAACAGAACGCGCGGCAATTTTTAGGATCTCGTTTAATAAAACAGACGATGCGTATATTGTTTTGGATGCTTATGAAAAGGGATCTGAAGTTCAGATTATTCCAGAAAAAAATATGATCATTGGCTATTCTTCGAAATATGCACGGGGCCCACTGCCTGCTAATTTCAAGAATTATTTTGTTTTGGTTTTTGATCAACCTTTTGCAAGTGTCGCTACTTGGGAAGGCAAAGAGAAGAAGGATGGGCAACTTCAGATCAAAGGTGATCACACTGGTGCAATCGTAGGGTTTAAGGTAAAAGACAAATCGAAACCAGTACAGGTGAGAGTAGCGTCTTCCTTTATTAGTGCCGAACAAGCCTTATTAAACTTAAATGAGTTAGGTAATAAGTCTTTCGATCAAGTAAAGGAAGATGGACGTCAGATCTGGAACTCTACCTTAGGAAAAATTAAAGTAGAAGGCGATGATATCGATCAGTTGCGTACATTTTATTCGACGATGTATCGGACCTTATTTTTCCCAAACAAGTTATATGAAATTGATGCGCAAGGAAAGGCTGTACATTACAGTCCATATAATGGAAAAACACTTCCTGGTTATTTATTTGGAGGAACAGGTTTTTGGGATACTTTCAGAGCATTGTATCCATTCTTAAACTTTATGTACCCTTCCATTAATAAGGAAATGCAGGAAGGTCTTCTCAATGCCTATTTGGAAGGAGGTTTCCTGCCTGAATGGAGTAGTCCTGGATATGCCGATATTATGGTGGGCAATAATTCCGCTTCGGTGGTTTCGGATGCTTATATGAAGGGATTACGCGGTTATGATATCAATAAGTTATACGAAGCTTTACAACACGGTGCTAACAACGAGGGACCAATGAGTGCTGTTGGAAGAAAAGGCGTTGAATATTACAATAGTTTGGGGTACGTGCCATATGATGTTAAAATCAATGAAAATGCAGCACGTACATTAGAATATGCCTATGACGATTTCACGATCTACCAATTGGCAAAAGCGTTGAACCGTCCGAAGGCTGAAATTGATTTGTATGCTAAGCGTGCACAGAACTATAAGAATTTATTTGATCCATCGACCAATCTTATGCGTGGAAAGAATAAAGATGGGAAATTCCAGACTCCTTTTAATCCATTAAAATGGGGTGACGCATTCACCGAAGGAAATAGCTGGCATTATTCGTGGAGCGTATTTCACGATGTTCAGGGGCTGATCGACCTGATGGGAGGAGAAAAGACATTTGTGAGCATGTTGGATTCGGTGTTTGTCCAGTCTCCAGATTTCGACGATAGCTATTATGGCGGTATTATCCATGAAATACGTGAAATGCAAGTTGCGAATATGGGGCAATATGCACATGGTAATCAGCCCATTCAGCATATGCCATATTTGTACAATTACGCTGGCCAACCTTGGAAATCACAATATTGGGTGCGGCAAGTGATGGACCGAATGTATAAGCCTACACCTGATGGCTATTGTGGTGACGAAGATAATGGTCAAACTTCTGCATGGTATGTTTTTTCAGCGCTGGGATTCTATCCTGTTTGTCCGGCAACGGATGAATATGTGCTTGGAGCGCCATTATTTAAAAAAGCTACCTTAACATTTGAAAATGGTAAGACGTTGACCATTGATGCTCCAAAGAATTCTACTGAAAATGTATATGTAAATACATTGCAAATGAACGGTAAGGACTACGGTAAGAACTGGTTAAGTCACAAAGCATTGCATGAAGGTGGGACACTTAATTTTGACATGGCAGCAAAGCCTAATTATACGAGGGGAGCATCCAAAAATTCATCACCTTATTCAATGACAACGGATTTGCAAACAAATATCAAGTTGAAATCGAACAAAAAGAAATAATCGTTAGGTTATGATAAACTTTAAAAACTTAAAAATTGTTGTTACTGTATTTGGCTTGGCATACTCTTGTTCACTTTTTGCGCAGGACAATTGGAAACATACCGAAAATGACCGCAAGGTTGCAGTGGATGTTGATAGTATCAGTAAAGGTGGTTATACCTTGATTTGGATTAATAAAGACAAAGATTTTAGTGCTTCCTTAAAAGAAAGGTTGGTAGCGGCATATTTTACCAACTATCCTAAACTAGCCAAGAAATATAATAAAAAGACTATAAAAAAGGTCTCTTTTGTTATTGATCCGGACTATAAAGGTGTGGCAGCGACAGCGGGCGGGATTGTCCGTTATAGTCCAGCCTGGTTTGCTAAAAATCCGGGGGATATTGACGTGGTTACCCATGAGGTCATGCATATTGTCCAAGCATACCCCGATGGGGCGGGCCCGTGGTGGATTACGGAGGGGATAGCCGATTTTGTTCGATTTGATGATGGCCTAGATAATGCGGGGGCAAACTGGAAGCTGCCAGAATATAACGAAAAGCAGAAATACACCGATTCTTATCGTATTACAGCGCGCTTTTTGTACTGGATCAATCTACATGTAAAGAAGGATTTTGTCAAAAAATTGGATGCAGCGATGCGTAGCAAAAGCTATAGTGATGCTTTTTGGAAAGTGGAGACAGGTAAAACTATTGATGAGCTATGGGCCGATTATAGCCAAAATCCCACACTATAATTCATAAGCGATGAATATCAGAAGTTTAGTCTTTTTGGGATTAATTAGTGTCCCATATCTATTAAAGGCACAAGAAACTAAATTAGTTCAGTATGTCAAACCACTCATCGGAACGGCGAAAATGGGACATACTTTTCCGGGGGCGACAGTTCCATTCGGTGCAGTACAATTAAGTCCTGATACAGATACATTATCTTATGCTGTCAATGGGCGGTACAACGGTGATGTTTATAAATACTGTGCTGGTTATCAGTATGATGATCCGACGATTGTCGGGTTTAGTCATACCCATTTTAGCGGCACAGGTCACTCCGATCTTGGTGATATACAGATCATGCCGACACAAGGAAAAGTTCAATTAAATCCGGGTACAGCTGATCGACCACAAGATGGTTATCGATCGTCCTATTCGCATGCCAATGAACGAGCTGAGGCCAACTATTACGGTGTTTTACTGGATAAACATCAGATTAAAGCTGAATTAACGACTACAACACGTGTAGGGCTACACCGCTATACGTTCAAAGAGTCTGACGCTTCACATCTTATCGTAGATCTAACGGCAGGGATTTATAATTATGATGGCAAGAATGTTTGGACCGTTGTCAAGGTATTGAACGATTCAACGCTGGTAGGCTACCGTCAAACAAACGGTTGGTCGAGAACGCGCACCGTATACTTTGCAATAAAGACATCAAAAGCTTTTAAGAATTATGGCGCCAAGTATGAAGATGGTAAATCTGTCTATAATGGTTTCTGGCGTAAGTTTGATCAACAAAACAATTTCCCTGACCTTGCAGCGCACAATATTAAGTTACACTTGGATTTTGATACAAAAGCACAAGAATCCATCCTTCTGAAAGTAGCTTTAAGTCCAGTAAGTATGAAGAATGCATTGGCTAATATGGAGGCCGAGGCTCCGGACTGGAATTTTGATGGCTACGTTAAGAAAGGCCAAGAAGCTTGGGAAAAGGAGTTGCATAAAATTGAGGCGGAGATGCTGAACAAGGAAGATCTGGTCAATTTTTATACAGCCATGTACCATGCAAGCTTAATGCCGACAGTCTATATGGATACTAATGGTGAGTATAAAGGCTTGGATCAGGAGGTGCACCGCGCCAAAGGTTTTACGAATTATACCTCATTTTCTTTGTGGGATACATTTAGGGCCTTTCATCCCCTGTTGAATCTAATAAACCCGTCTCGCAATGCAGATATTGTAGCATCCATGATGGCGCATTATGACCAGAGTGTATTGAAAATGTTGCCGATTTGGTCACATTATGCGAATGATAATTGGTGCATGAGCGGCTATCATTCGGTGTCTGTTATTGTTGATGCCATACTTAAGGGCGTTTACAAAGGTGATGCAGAAGCCGCACTAGCGGCTTGCGTACAAACGGCAAATACTCGTCAGTACGAGGGAATTGGCGCTTACATTGATAAGGGGTATGTTCCTGCAGATGTATCGGGAACATCTGTTTCTAATACATTGGAATATGCGTATGACGATTGGTGTATAGCGCAATTGGCGAAAAAATTGGGGAAAGAGGATATCTATAACACATTTTCTAAACGGGCTGAAAGCTGGAAATCACTATACGATCCTTCTATTGGTTTTATGCGTCCCAAGAATTCTGCAGGAAAGTTTCAAGAGAAATTTGATGTGCTCGATACACATGGACAAGGATTTATCGAAGGAAATTCATGGAATTATAGCCTTTATGTGCCCCATCAACCAACTGAAATGATGGCATTAATGGGTGGGAAGCAGCGCTTAGAAACCTATTTAGATTCGCTTTTTACCATGGAATTACCGGATAAATATTTTGAACATACCGAAGATATCACACGGGACGGTATTATCGGAAACTATGTACATGGAAATGAGCCTTCACATCATGTGGCCTATTTGTACAACATTACCAAGAGTCCATGGAAAACGCAGGCACGTGTTAGACAAATTATACGTAATCAGTATCATAATGGTCACGCAGGATTAGGCGGGAACGACGACTGTGGACAAATGTCTGCTTGGTATTTATTTACTGCATTAGGTTTTTATCCAGTGGCACCTGGGGAAGAGAGCTATTGGATTGGAAGTCCTTTGGTAAAATCGGCTAAGGTTAATCTTGAAAATGGACGCAGTCTTTCCATAGTTGCTCGTAACCAGTCTGAAAAGAATGTTTACGTTAAATCCGTTTCTTTAAATGGGCGAAAATTAGCTGGTTTGCTTCTACCCTATAGTAGCATTATAAATGGCGGTGAATTAATCTTCGAGATGAGCAATAAACCGAACAAATAGGATTAAAGATAGATTGCTATAAAGAAGACCCCTCATTTACGAGGGGTTTTCGTTTTTTTTTTCTACAGTCTGGAGGAGTATACTACCGACCTGATATTCATATAATTGCTAAGTTATCTATTCGTTTTTAGAGTCATTTTCGCTATGACGTTACAATTTGAAAAAAAATTAATTTAAAATTCCATTTTAGCAAAATCATAATTTTTATATTAAATAACCCGCTTTTTCAGCTATAAATTGCTTAATGTCGATAACTAAACCAGTTTAGCAAATTAAAAAAATACCTCTAAAAATTTTTTTTTCTCGTTTTTCTATATATCTTCATTATAACCAAGTGAGATAAGTGCTGACCAATTAAGCAATCCAATCCGTTTTGACATTTCATGATGTTCTGTTATGCTAAAACGTTTTTATTTTTTAAACTTAAAACCTTAGATTATGATGTTAGTCCTGTTTGATACTGCATAAGATCAATTTTGGATGGGAATCGACCAATTTTCCTATCTCGAAAAATCAATAAATTTTCACCTGTTTTTTTGGTGATTTTAACCAGTTATAGTAGAAAAGTAAAAATAACCTAATTATATATCATCCATATGTACATGATTAAAAAAAGGTATTTGGATAGGCTTGTTCTGTTAGGGTGCTCCTGTGCCTGTTATTCTTTTGCTTTTGGTCAAGACAAGGTGTTATCACCTTCTGATAGCCTTAAGCTTCAGATTGGAACTGCGAAATTGGATTCTATATTTCAGATTAAAACAAGCCAGGTAAATCCCGTCGAAATCAAAAAACAAGCCCTATTACCTTATTCTTCCTTGGCACAGTACCTGAAAGGGAACAATACAGGGCTTTATGTAACTGAGCCCTCTGGGGAGCCGGGAACCAAACAACCGATGTATTTTCGAGGGATTTCTAGACCATTGCTTTCTGATATTGATGTGTTCCAAAATCAGCCGTTGGTTGTCTTGGATGGCATTCCATTGGTTGGGGAGCATCCATTTGCCTATGCCGTTCAGACCTATAATTTGGAACGAATCGGTCCGGCCACTAACTTATTGGCGAATATCAATATTGATATGGTGAAGTCCATTGAAGTATTAAAAGATGTTGCGGCGGTGGCTATGTACGGTCCTAATGCGGCAAATGGAGCTATCGTTGTTCACACAAAAGAATATAAAGCGGATAAAAGCAATCGGATAGCAGTCAATATGTATACCGGCTTAGCAGAGCGTCCACATGTTACGACAATTAATGGTGACTACGAAAATAAATTCAGAAAGCAGTTTTATGATCTGTATACCTCCAACGGCAAATATGATGACGGAGATTCATATCCAGTGTATTTAAGCGACTCGCTTAATATGAATTATTTTGGGAAATCTGATTGGACGGACTCTTATTACAATAATGGTTTAGTCTATAATCTGAATGCCAATCTTTCTGGAGGTGGTCCTCGTGCAAATTTTCAATTTGCTGCTGGATCGACCCAAGATAAAGGCATCGCTGATCAAGTGAAATTAAATAAGTATTATGCCCTGTTTGGCTTGAATATGCGCCCGATGACCTGGCTTACGTTCTCCATGCAGGCGAATATCGCGAGGCTCGACCGCAATCGAAATCTAAATCTTCGTGATCGATTTGCCCAACTTGCTTATTTCCCCGATTTGTCGGCTCCCTTATCGCCAAATAAAGAAGTTTACAATGAGTACCTGAGTTATTATAAAAAAGGTTTTGATAACAACAAGTCCAATGTCGTGCAGGGATATGGCAAGCTGCAGTTTGATTTTGGCAATTTTCATTTTCTTTCGACAGGAATGTTGGATTATAATGAAGGTTATAGAGATCAATTCTATCACAGTAAGCTAATGGAGTCCAATAATTTTGCTTCGAACTACTATGGTTATAATCAGCGGGCTGTATTTGACAATAAAGCTTTTTATGACTGGAATATCAATGCGGAGAACAAATTAAATCTGTTGTTCGGCAATAGTTTGCAATGGGATACCTATCGTTACAATTATGCGTACGCGTACAAAGGAGTGAATGATTTTATTAAGGTGAATCTATTGGAAGACGATGCTTTAAAATCAAACTATTTGGAGGCTACTGCATACCCCAAGGCGCTTATATTTAAATATTTAGACCGTATCCGCCACAACTTAGTTTCATTTTATGGAAAAGCAACCTACAACTATGATAATGAGGTCGAAACATCCTTGGTATTGCGCTCTGACGGGTCTTCCAATGCACAGCCGGATGCGCGATGGATTTTTACGCCTTCCTTGTCGATAAATTGGAATATTAAGAACAGCTATTTCAATACAAACGCGAGTTTGAAAGAGCTGACTGCTCGTCTGAGTGTTGGCCGTATAGGATTAAGCAATGTGTTTGACGATTTTGCACAGGGACCGAATTATGTCGCGCAGATGGGTTTTACGGGTAATCAGCTTATTGCAGGTTATAATGCGATTGCCGGGCTGGTAAGGCCTTATGAGTCGGGTTGGGTCGGATACAATATTCCTTGGGCTTATACAGATCAAGGTAATTTGGGGCTGGACTACGCGATTCAAAAGAAAAATTTCCATGTTTCGCTTGATGTCTATGTAAAACAAACAAAGAACCAGTTGATCAATATTCCATCCTATAGCGAATATGGGTATAAATCCAGTTATGCGGCGGGAATGAATGTACAGAATGTTGGTGCCGAATTAACCGTTGGGCTTGATCCTATTCAATCCGATAATTTTAAATGGTCTACGGCACTGAATGTATCCCATAATCAAAATAAATTAAAGGCATTACCGAATGGCCTCGATAAGCTGGTAATCGGTAATAATCTTCTGGAGGTCGGCAAGCCCTTAGACCAATATTGGTTACTTGCTAATGAGGGTATTTATAGGACGGATGCTGAGGTCCCGCAGGGAATGACCTATAATGCGATACAATTACGCGCAGGTGATCCCATTTGGACGGATCGAAATGGCGATAATATAATCAATGATGAAGATCGGAAATTGCAGGGCCATCGTCTACCTGCTGTTTTTGGGAATTGGTATAACAATTTTGTGTTTGGGAAATGGGACCTAGGGATTAATATGTATTATAATATTGGTCGGGAGCTCATCAATCAGGAAATGGCCAATCGTTTTGATTTTATCAACAATGAAGGCGCTAAAAATCTGGATGCGATCAAAGAGATTACATATTGGGAAAAACGAGGTGATTATAGTAAATATCCATTGTATAATCCTTGGAGTACTGTTATCGCTTATCAGGCCGATCAAGATCTTTTCTTAGAGAATGCTTCATTTGTTAAAATAAGGGCGATCACGCTAGGCTATAACTTAACTTCTCTTTTGGCGGGCCGGACTCAGGCCATTAAAAATGCTTATGCCTATGTGTCTGCTAATAATGTTGCCACAATTACATCTTACAGTGGTGTGGATCCTGAAATTGTGGATTACACAGGCTATGATATTGGGTCAAAAATGAGGATACCGCGAATTTATACGCTAGGAATAAAAGTTGACTTTTAAACGCAAAAGAAATGAAAAGATATCATCTCATATTTAGTGTTTTGTTGCTTTTTTTATTGCTTCTAGGAGGCTGTAAGAAAATGCTGGATATAGACTCTTCTCGCACGGTCAAGGAAGAGAATATGTGGAATGCTTTGGAGGATACGCGTGCAGGTTTGATGGGAATTTATGGTTTAACCAAAGCAGCTTTGGACGATTATAATGCATATTGGCTGTATGGAGAAGTTCGGTCAGGGGACTTTGAGAGTCCTAATCGACAAGATTTAAAAGCAATTATTAAGAATGACCTCAAAGCGAATTATGAATCGTTGAATGCGCTTTCGAATTGGAGACGGTGGTTTGCAGTAGTGAATGCAGCCAATATTTTTATGGAGCGTGCACCGCAAGTGCGGGAAAAGGACATGCGCTATACGGAAAACAATTTGGTCGTCGATGTGGCACAAGCTCGATTTTTACGTGCGTATGCCTATTTTAATATGGTGCGTATCTGGGGAGATGTACCCTTGATCTTAAATTCCCATGATGGAAATTTTGAGAATAAAGCGAAAGAGGACCGTTTGAAACTGTATGCTTGGATTGAAAAGGAAATGTATGATGCCGCACAGCTGTTGCCGTATTCATATAGCACGGGTGATGAACAGCAGATTGGTAATTATTACAATGAAACATCAGGCAGATGGAATGGTGCCTTGGTAAGAAAGCTTTCCGTGTATGCTATTCTTACACATTTAGCGGCTTGGCAAGCCAATTATGCGGATGCGGCTTCCTATTCGCAATTTGTGATGGATAATTATAGTAAAGGGGGAGCCTATTATGTGTCTACTTCGTTTTTAACAGATGGTAATGGATTCTTCTTTGAGAAGAGATCCGAACAGATGTTCTCATTCCCTTATATATGGGCACATGTGGAGGCATCGTTTACCGGACATATTGAAGAGCTTTCCCTTGCGTCACCTGTTGTTAATAAGTCGGTGCCGGATATTTATATGCCGAAAGAAACGATTTTAAAAACATTTAACGAGAAGAAGGACCAGCGGTTTAGCATTGATACACTTGGGGCACCTACCACAGAAGTGTATTTCCGGAATTTCAATGGGAAATACCCGATTTTTAGCAAGATCAAATGTATTATGGGCGGTTCTTCGGATCCTACCTTTCGCATTTTTACCAGTGCCACTGTTTTAACACGTTTAGAAGATATAGCGCTTTTACGTGCAGAATCTTTAGCCGTGTTGGGGGAGAAATCTACTGCCATTGAACTGTTAAATGAGATTCGAGAGCGGAGAGGACTTAAAGTTTACAGTGAAAATGCAAATGGAGATTTGGTGGATGCTATTTTTTTAGAACGAAAGAGGGAACTGATGGGGGAAGGGCATCGCTGGTACGATATGATTCGTCGGGAAAAGATAAAACATGACAATCCCCAATTGGCACAGTTAATTGCTAATGACGGGATCTATTGGCCAATTGCTAGAGAGATTCTCGCACAAAATAAGTTGATCGAACAAAATGCTTATTGGAAGTAAAGGAGTTAATTATGAGAAATAACCTATTTGTACGTGGTGTATATGTATTCTTAATGACAACCCTGCTGTACGCTTGTGCCAAGGATAAAGGCTATTATTCGCCCACATCACAGCAGCAGGTCTTTAAAGGTAATTTATATAGCTATCTTAAAAGTAAACCTGGTGTATATGACTCTTTAGTTAAAGTCATTGATAGAATTGGTCTGCAAAAGAAACTTGAAGATAGTACAGTGACACTTTTTGCACTAACCAATGCCAATTTTCAACTGGCTATCCAAAATCTCAATAATACCTTGAGTGTTTCTGACAAGCCAGCACAATACCTGAATTCGGTTAAATATGAAATATTGGATTCGCTGCTGTGCCAGTATATTATTCAAGGGCGGATTGGAAGCGACTCTCTAAGTAGCCAGGATGGTAAGGATGTATTGGGGATTCGCTATGGCTACCCAATGCATATTGGATTAAATAAACAGGCCTCATCGGGCTACCTAAATGGAGGCCCTACGATTGTTGATTTATCAGATACAAGAAGATCTGTTTTCAATCGTAATTGGGTGACGACGGAAACAAGCTCTTTAAATATACAGACAGATAATGCTGTTGTTCATGTATTGAATCCCGATCATGTGTTTGGTTTTAACAAATTTGTCAGTCAAGTTATTTATATCCCGCCGCCCGAAAACTTGTTCAAGACGATTGGTGGACAGTGGTCCGCTTCAAAAGAGACTTCTGGTGGTCCAGATGCGGTGGAAGCATCAAAATATGTATTTGATGGTAATCCTGAAACCAAGTTCTTTTTGTCGAGCCCTGGATTATTCTATTTGCAGTGGGACTTTCCTTCTGCGGTGGTTGCAAATAGTTATACGCTTAGATCAGCGAATGATATTCAAGGTCGCGATCCCGCAGACTGGAATCTACAAGGACTGGATGAACAAGGAAATTGGATTACGTTGGATATTAGACAGGCTGAAGAATTTGATGAAAGGTTTCAATTGCGTGTATTCTTTTTTACGAACACCAAAGCTTATAAAGCTTATCGTTTGAATATTATACGGATGTATGATGGTAACGATTTCCAATTGGCGGACTGGACAATGAACCGTAATCAATAACGAACTTAAGAATGTATGGACATGAAAATTGCTAGAAAATTTAATACAATAAATAAGATATGCAACTTGGGCCTGCTCATCTTAATGTGCATCGGCTTTAATGGATGCAAAAAGCTTTACAATTTACCTGACGAGAAGGAATTTTTAAGCGTCAACTTGACTTATGATGGAAAGTCTTTTTATCCCATTTTAGGGAGGACAACGCTTATGGGGACTATTAATACGGATCATTCAACTACGCCACTGCGTTTTGAAATTGTTAATCCTCGGTATGGCGATGGACGTCCCTATACGGATCTTTTTGAAGTGAAACCTGTCTATCGTTGGATATACCGCTACGATGGTACAGAAAAGAATCTGGAAGAAATTGAGGCAAAACGTCAATTGGTGTATCGGCCTCTTTTTGAAGTTGACTCTACAGGCAGTTTTATTTTATGGAATTCTTCTACAAATGAGCTGATAGAACCTCGTTCAAAAGACAGCATCGATCTGGTGCAGAACATACGTTATTTTGACCTTAAGGTTTCTAATTCTGGCGGATCAACAGTTATCAAAGATTTTATGATCCTCCCTTGGCGTGTTCAGGATTATGAACCTTATTCGGATAAAAATCCATATAATGGTGAAACTGCCCCAGATCCAAATGACCCCAAGAATCCCAACAAGAGAAGTTACATCTGGCCATCTTATATGAATGAGGTTTATGGAGAATCTTCCAATCAGCTATTGCGGACGAATGAGGAGTTTAAAGATCTTGTTGTCTATATACGGAGATTTACCGGTGGCAATGGACATAATCTACGTTTTGTCTTTTTGAATAAGAATGGGGAGGTGATAAATCCGGATAATTTTAATGAAACAAAGTGGAATGAACTGGTACATGGCTTTAATATGAAAAAGACATCCAATTATGTACAATATGATGTAGCCTATCCAATTCCCCTAACAAGTTATCCAACAAAGTATACAAATGGAAACAGCGCAAAAGTAAATTTTTCCTACTCCAGAAAAGGATTTGGAGGCGGTTTGATTACAGCCAATTTTGGTCTGAATTTTAAAATTTTTACCAAAGGGGATTGGGAAATTGTTTTTCATTTTCAAAGGGAAAATCCACGATTTGATAACGAATAATTGAAATGGTTATGCAATTTAAGATATTTTATAATAGTTGTATGCTGGTGTTGTGTATGTTTCTTTCTACTGCGGTTTTCGCGCAGACCGTCATCATGTCGGGAAAAGTAACAGATAATAAAGGACGGCCGCTTGCGGGTGTTACCGTACGTTTTGGCAAATCTGGAAAAGAAGCGACTTCGACAAACTCATCGGGGGCCTTTAGCATAACAACGATGGCTGGGACTTCGGTCGCGTTTAGATTAATTGGTTATGATGGAGCTTCAATGACTGTGAGAGCCGATCGGAATGTGGTCGTTCATTTGAAGGAAATAGATAATCAGATGGATGAAGTTGTTGTCAGGGGCTATGTAAAGCGTCCAAGGGAGACGACTACCGGATCTTCGACCAAGATCAGTGGAAAGGAAATTCAAGATATCCCGTCTGCAAATGTTGAGAATCTGCTTCAAGGAAAGGTGGCAGGTCTAAATATACAGGTAAATACTGGGGCTCCCGGCTTTCGGGGCTCGACCCAGATCCGTGGACTTTCGACAATTAGTGTGACGGGTAGCGGCGATCAATCTTTTCTCACACCGACGTCTCCTCTTTATGTTATCGATGGCGTCCCAATGGATGCAGATAGGGCAAATGAGCTTGGATTGAGCCAGCAGGGGCCGGGAATTAGTCCATTGTCATTAATCCCTCCCGAAGATATCGAAAGTATTGAGGTGCTTAAAGATGCACAAGCCACATCTTTATATGGATCATTGGCAGCATACGGCGTGATTATTATCAATACTAAACGTGGTAATTCTGAGGTTCCGAGGGTGCGGTATACAGGTAACTTCTTTCTTAAAACTCCGCCCCAATTGCGCCCAACTTTAGGTGGAAATCTAGAACGCCGTTTAAAGCTATTACAGATCTACGGAAATGCTTTGTCACAGGAAGATCTAGATCGAATTTCGCAGACACCGATGTTATCGGATAGTTTGAATGCGTATTTTAATAATTCAACCAACTGGCAGGATTTGTTTTACGCTACCACATACAATCAAACACATAATGTCGCAATTGATGGAGGGAACCAAAAGTTAAATTATAAAGCGAATCTGAATTATTATAATGAAAACGGAATCATCAAAAATACAGGTTTCGATCGTTATATGGCCAATATGCGATTTGAATATTACCCCAATGAAAAATTTAAGTTTACAGCACAGGTAAACGCTTCCCTTGGTTCAAAAAGCAAAGGTAATGGTTTAGGTATTTTACAGTCAGGTGTAGCAAAAAACGGGATGACTTCAACGCTATTACCCGGTCCGTCTTTTTATCTGGCATCATCAGGATATAATTCAGCGTTAAAAACCCGCAATGATAACTCATCCAAATCGATCAAACCTTTTATTGAGGCATCCTATGAAATTATTCCGGGATTGCGGGCAACCACAACCATGAGTTACGAATCCACTTCTGATAACGAAAATACGTTTACACCGGCCGCAGCAAATGGTCAATTTGCACAGATATATGCTTATTATGGTCGATACAATTCTTTATATAACCGAAATTCGATCAATTACAGCCATACTTTTAAAGAAAAGCACACTGTATTTTTCAATCTATTCAATGAGATCCGAACCCTGGATAAACAGGCGAATGCGACTTTACAGGCCCGGACACCTAATGACCAATTTGAGGGGCCGCTCGGATTTGATGGTTATTTTTCTAAAGGTGGGGGATTATTACGTCGTGGATTCGGAAAGGAAAGAGGATTGTCTTTTGCAATTGCAGGTACGTATGATTATATGAAAAAATATGTAGTAGATCTTTCTTACAGAATGGACGGATCTTCGCAGAATGGATTTGGCAATCTTTATACTAAAAACCCTGCCGTTGGTTTTCGATGGAATGCTTATCACGAGAATTTTTTGAGAGATGTGGACTGGATTAATTTACTATCCATTCGAACGAGCTGGGGGGTGAATGTTATGCCCAATAGTACCTTGGAGCGTGTTTACGGAAAATATGATATTGCTGGAAGCTATAATGATAAAATAGGTATCGGTATCAACTATGAGCAAATTCCTAATCCCGATTTAAAACCGACAACAACAAGTCAGGTCAACCTAGGTTTGGATCTTGCTTTCTTTCAAAACCGATTTGAATTGACTTATGATACTTACTATAAAAAAGTGAATAATATCCTATTTGAAGAGTTGCTTTCCTCTTCGCTTGGTTTTGATAAAGTTAATAGTAATTCGGCTGCCATTGCGAATTATGGACATGAATTGTCTGTCATGCTAAGGCCATGGACTGAGGGTCGCTTTACGATGTCAATAGGAGCGAACGGGGCCTACAATCGAGACGTATTGTTAAAACTGCCAGAGCATTATGGCGGTCAATTTGTTCGTTGGGAAAACAATGATAAATATAAACAACATGTGGTTTTTAGGGTAGGAACATCAACAATGTCCAATTATATGTTATTAAATCGAGGGGTTTACAGTACGGATGCTGATGTGCCAGTAGATCCAGCTACTGGGCGACGGTATCGAATGGCTAATGGGACAGAATTTCAAGCTGGTGATCCCATATTTGCAGATCTTGATGGCAATTATATTCTAGATGAAAATGACTATGCCCGTACGGGAAATTCTCAGCCATTGATTACCGGTGGTTTGCAGTTGAATTTTAATTACAATCATGAAACCCTTGGAACTTTTGGTTTGAATTTATACGCATCCTATACAGCAAAACGTACCATTTTGAATAACGCTTTAGCTGAACGGCTGCAGTTGATGAATGATCCCTATGGTGATAGGGCCGTAGTTCCATTGGATGATGTTAATATGTGGTTGAAGCCCGGTGATATTGCAAAGTACCCTTATGCTTATGATTTCAAGAGGTACTCAAGCATTAATCCATTTCGGATGGACCAAGATTTGTGGGCAGAAGATGGATCGTACTTTAAATTAAATAGTGTGACGCTGTCTTATATGTTTACGAAGAATGCTATTCGGAGATATGGACTTGAGCGTCTACGGGTATATATTTCAGCTGACAATATAACTACATTATCAAAGTACAGCGGGCCTAATCCCGAAAATGTGAGTACGATGGGACGAGATGCTTCTGGCGGATATCCTGTGCCTAGGCAGTATAATGTTGGTGTTAATATTGATTTCTAATTGAGCTATATTATGAAAACAAAAAGAAATATAGTAAGAATAGCGTTTGTCATATGTCTATGTACAACCGTAATGATGGGCTGTAAGAAATTTTTGACTGTGGAGCCGATTGATCGGCTTACGGGGAACAATTTCTACCAGTCTAAAGAGGATGTAGAAGCAAATATAGCACGTATCTATAGTCAGTTTTTTGAAAAACTAAACGAGTCATGGGTAATGGGTGCGATTGGAGAGGCTAGATCAGGTGAAATTTTTCCCTCTCCCACATCCGGAACTGATCGTATGATTCTTCGCGATCTTGGGACAAATAGTATGAATGCTGTGTATAATAATACATTGGGTGGCGGTCGTTCACAGGGGTATGCCATGTATAAGGTTTCTATCTGGGATACTTATTATAAGGTTATTCAGAGCTGTAATATTTTGATTTCCAAATTGGAAGAGGGAATTCCTGGCTTATCTGCCGCAGATAAAGATCGCTATAAGGCCGAGGCTACTTTTATGCGCTGTCTGAGTTATTTTTGGATGGTTCGCCTGTATGGTGATGTGGTGTATTATACCGATGCATACTTTGCTAAGCAGCTTCCACGTGAGGATATGGTTTCTGTAATCAGCAAATGTATTGCTGATTTAGAGCCTGTAAAAGATATTATGCCCTGGACTTTTGGCGATGCATCGCAACGAGGTGCTCGCGCAAGTCGAGGAAGTATTATCGCTCTATTAATGCATATGAAGATGTGGAATGCGAATTTTGATTCAGGTAACTCAACAAAGTATTATGAAAGTGTTGCGAGCTTAGGTAAGGAGCTGCGTGCAAGCGGCGTACATCATCTGTATAGACTAACACCGGAAGAATGGGCTAAAGTCTCTAAAGGACGCACAGAGGAATCTCTTTTTGAATTTTATAGAACGATCAATTATAATGATCAGAACAATGCGTATGCGCCATTGTGGGATCATTTTTTACGTTGGCCCTATAAGTTTCCTCGTTATAACCAACAGTTCAGCATCGCCTATTATTCCTCTATTTTTATGTATCGTATTTATCCGCTTAATGGTTCTGCTGATAAGCGAAAAGAGCTCTGGTATGAGGATATGTACGCAAATGACGGACTATTTGTCTTGAAGAAATTTGCAGCCAATGTTTTTGCATCGGGAAATGAAGATTCTAATCCAGATAATACATTTATGATATTTCGTTATGCAGATGCGTTGCTATTAGAGGCTGAGGCTTTAGCTAATTTAGGTGGTGCACGAGAGGCTGAAGCGGTCTCCGTGCTTAATATTGTCCGTGATCGGGCTGAGGCTCCACGCTATGCTGGCGGTGGTGCAGATCTCAAGAATTTTATTTTCGAAGAGCGTTGTCGTGAATTGATTGGAGAAGGGGTAAGATACTTTGATCTGATCCGGACGCGAAGAATATTAAATCCGCAATGGACCATGAACCCTATGACGATCGATCAATATAACCGTCGTGCGTGGACTTGGCCTTTGGACGCTTCAGCCAAAAATTTTAACTCAAAAATCGTGTTGAACGATTATTGGACAAGTGGAAATTAAATCAGTTTAATTATGAGACAAGCAAAGATTATAGGATATGCCTTCATAACGGCGATGTTAATGTTTGGTATGGGATCATGCAAAAAAGACGCGTATTATCAGGATGGCGGATTGGCACAGGCAAAATTTGATGGCTCGATTATGGATTATCTGGATTCGAAACCCAGAGAATTCGATTCAATTGCCCAAATTATCAGATTAGCAGGTCTGGAAGAAGATTTTAAGTCTAAAGAGTTCACTTTTTTTGCCCCTAGAGACGAGAATATAAAGAAGCTGATCGGTCAGGCAAAATCAAATATCATTATCGACCAAAGCGTCAATTGGATGCTTTACAATTTAGGACGAGATACCATCAAAACACTAGCGGACATTGATAGTGTAATTTGGCGTAAGTATTTACTACGTTACATGTTTAATGGGAAACGAAAATTAATGGATTATCCCCAGATTGATTTTGATCTCTTGAATGTATATAAAGGTCAAAATTATACCGCATTGGGAAATACGGTGTCCAATATTGGTGTTGTTTACAATGATGCGATAAATGATTCCGACCCAAATAATATAACTCGTCTAAAATATATGGGCTATAGGCAACTCTATATCTCTTATATCCCAGATGTCAGTAGGCCAAATGATTGGCGATCCTGCCCGGTAGCTTCATCGGATATTCAACCGAATAATGGTGTTGTCCACGTTATCGACTATACCAAGACTCAGTTTGGATTTAATCAGGGTGACATTCAGTGGGATATATTGGAAAGTAAGCGTTAATAACCAATTGTAGATTAAATTATGAAAGTTATGTATAATACGATTTGGAAATATACAGCCCTTTTATTCGTTATTGCTCTTCTATTAGGGTGCAATAAGGATAATAAAATGTTTTCAGCTCCCTATGAAGATGGATTACCTCCATTGGGCATCGAAATCAATCCAACAGATAAGATGCAGCCCGAATCGGGTAAAACTGGAGGTGAGACGATCATGCGGATTAAGGGATTAGATAAATATAAAGACAAAGCTATCATTCGGTTTAACGGCGAGAAAGCGCAGATTGTTGAGTTAACGGCAGATCATGTGAAATTGAAGGTTCCGCCTTTTGCCAGTACAGGAGTGCTCTCTGTCACAATAGATGATATTGTTTTTTTTGGACCACAATTTACGGTTTTAGGAAATGTATCCCTAGACGCAACCTTTCAAGGGGGGGTGGGAACAAATGGTATGGTTTCCGATGTGCTCTTTTTGGAAGATGGTAAAATGATTTTTACAGGTTCTTTCACAAATTACAATAATAAAGGATCCATACGGCCAATTAATCGGCTGGTAAGGACATTCGCCGACGGTACCTACGACGCGAGTTTCCGCATAGGTACAGGGGCCAATAATTCGTTGAATAGCATTTTAAAATTGGGGAATTATTATTTTTTGGCAGGTTCTTTTTCCGGATATGGGCAGCGAAATGCTGATATAAGCAATCTGACGCGAATTTATACAACCGGAGCTATTGATACCATGGGTATTAAACCATTCCGTAGACCTGGGCAAGCGGATACGCTGAAGTATTATCCGACATTTAATGGTGGATTTGATGGCAATATCGGTAATATTTATGAGTCCGACGGGAAAATCTTAGCAACAGGGAATTTTAGATATTATATCCATCGAATCTATGGAAAACCTAATAAACTGGAAACTAGAGATACGGTTATCTTGGATAGTACAGAAATAAGGCATGTTGCCCGATTGAATCTGGATGGTTCGTTGGATAAATCTTTTAGGTTTGGGGCTGATGGTAAACCATTGGCAGGTGGAAATGGATCAGTAGCAACAGTATATCACAACAGCGGAACCCTAAAGGGAAAAATCCTAGTTTATGGTTCTTTCAATAGGTTTGATGGACAACCTACAGGATATATTACCCGATTAAATGCTGATGGAACATTGGACCCGACATTTAATTCGGGCGGTACAGGAGCCGACTACAATGTTTTGTCAGTTACTTACAATACATTAATGAATAAATACATGGTAGTTGGAGGGTTTAGTAAATATAATGGTACTTCCGCTATTAAAGTGATGATGTTGAATGCAAATGGGACATTGGATCCAACGTTTCAGACCAAAACATTTGACGGTGGCAATCCTTCCTATGCAATGCAATTAAATGATGGTTTAATTGTTGTTTCGGGTGATTTTGCTCGCTATAATAATATTGCGCGAAATGGCTTTATGATTTTAAATCCAAGTGGGGAATTAAATAATGATTACAATACCTCTGGTTATTTCTCCGGGTTTATCAATAAAGCAGTTGAAACAAAAACAGAAGATGGTAAACGCGCATTGCTTTTGATGGGCTATTTTGGTCGATTTAATAACGAAGAGGTCCATAATCTGATTCGAATTAAATTGGAACAATAACTTAAATATTAAATTGATGAGATCTCAAGCTAATTTTCGAAATATAGGCTACTGGCTATTGTCGTTCGTACTGTTATCGGCAGTTATGTCCTGTAAGGATGAATTTGGTCGGTTGTTGCCGGATAATGAAGGTAAACAGGATACGGTGGATTTGGTATATGGTAAGCCGAAAGTACTATTGCTCATTGTGGACGGTGCTCGGGGAGAATCGGTCCGAACCGCAAATATTCCGACCATGAATGGCTTGCTTAACCATTCTATTTATTCGTGGGTTTCGTTAAGCGAAGAACATGATGATGCACAAACTACGGGAGCTGATTTATCCAATATTATTACAGGAGTGAGCCAAAATAAGCATCTGGTCATTGGCGATAATTTTAAAAATAATAATTTTCAGACCTTTCCAACAGTCTATACGCGAGTGGCGGCGAATATGAAGAACCCAGAATTTAAGGTATACAGTAGCTCCAAGATATTTGTTGATAACTTAGCCCCTGCAACGGTAGCTAAACTAGAAAATTCGGATGAAGCAGTTGTAAAGGATGTCAAAGAAGGTTTAAAGCAGCCTGAATTGACGATGTTGACTGCGCATTTTACGGCCGTTGATAAAGCTGGAAAGACCGGCGCGTATGATAATAGTAGTACTGTTTATAAGGCTGCTATAGAAAATTTCGACAAGCAAGTGGGAGAGGTTATACAAGCTTTGGAGCAACGACCAGCATTTAAAAAGGAGAATTGGCTGGTTATCATCACTTCAAGTAAAGGTGGTCCTTTTGAAATTCCCCCGGCACAAAACGACAATACGATTTTTAGTAACCCGAATGTCAATACTTTTACACTTTTCTATTCACCTAAGTACAAATCGAGATATATCAATAAACCCTATTTGGGTAGTCGTTTTTCTGGGGATTTTTTGCGGTTTAAGAGCGGAATTTACGCAGAATTGACCGAAGGGGATAATCCTGTATTTGATCTAGGAGATAAAGAGGAATTTACAATTGAATTAAAAGTAAAAAAGAATAAAGGGCCTAACAACACTTACAAATTTCCTAACTATCCATCTTTTATTGGCAAACGTGAAAAATGGGAGTCGGGTGCACCGACAAATGGATGGATCTTGGCCTTTAAGGAGGACTATTGGATGTTTAATGGCCGTGGTCCTAACGGAAGTGGAGAAGTAAACGGGCCAAAATTGAACAATGCCACATGGAATAATGTAACCATTGTTGGGTCGCTAACGAGTGAAGGGAAACGAATCGTGAAAACCTATACTAATGGTCTCCCTGGAAATGAGATGGACATTAGTTCATGGGGATCGATCAGTAGTCCTGCAAAATTTAGATTGGGCCTAATAAATGGAGGAAGCAATTGGAACGAAGGTGATTACTATTTGGCTGATATACGATTTTGGAAGGCCGCCTTGCCATTGGCCGTTATTTCGCAGTATAATTGTCAAGTGGGAATAAATGAGGAACATCCTTATTATGCAAATCTTGCGGCCAATTGGCCAGTTGTTGGAACTGTTACCAATGGTGTTCTCTACGACGAAGGACCTTATGGAAATACGTTGAATCTGGGGAATTCGACATATGAAATCTCCAAGCTCAATGATTTTCTTTGTGCCCCATCTGTAGAAACAATTAATACATTGGTCCCAAAAAATACGGATATAACAGCACAAATATTTAGCTGGTTGCAGATTGCGAGACAGGAGAACTGGCAATTGGATGGACGAGTTTGGGTTGATAAATAACCCTAAACAGGATAGTTTAACATGGTAAGCTTCATCCTAATAGATGGAGGTAAAAATTATTTACAGATGAAAAGATTTTTTTATTTTTTTACGCTGATTTTGGGCTATTGCCAGTTTATGGCCTGTTCAAAAGATAGCCTTGAAGGCTTCGGTTTGCTGGAGAATAATCCTGTGCAGGTTATTGCCGAAGGTGGAGGAAAGGATTTAGTAAAAACAAATGACTATGTCCAAGTGCCAATGAAGGTCAAGTTAAGTAGCCCCGCTTCGAAAACCTTTGATGTGGAGCTTCAATTGAATACAGACACTGTGACGAAGTTGATAGGATCGGGCGTGCTCAAGGATGTTGTCGCTTTACCAAATCAAGCTTTTTCTTTTCCAAATGTGGTGAAGTTTCAATACGGCGCAGACACAGCCTCCTTTTTATTAACAATTTCTCGGACGGAAATAGAAAGAGTGTATGGCAAAAAATTTGCACTTTCCTATAAGTTGATCAATCCGGGAAAAGGAAATCAATTGGGGAACCCCAATAGCGTCATTGTCACATTAGATTCCAAAAGCCTTTTGACTGCTACAGATATTCATTATCTCTCCGTGACGAATACCCCCGGCGGGATCATCTTGGCGAGCAACCATAATAATTATGAAACCACACCTTCCGGAATTGAAATTCCTGTTGGAGTTTCTTTAGCGTCTTTTCCTAGCAAATGGTTTTATGTTGAGGTACGGGGGACCAGAGATTCAATTCCAAACTGGATCACTAAAAAAATACTGCCTGCAAATACCATTGGATTGCAAGATAACGAATTCTCTCTTTCATCCCGCATACAGGTGGCAGGTAATAAATCATCTGCAAATTTTAATATTGCTGTTCCTTGGGACGTCATCGCTAAAAATAAAGATAAATTTCTAGCGGTGACAGTTTATTTAAAAGACCCCACTTTACATGTTATCAATCCACAGAAAAACTATACGACAATTTTAATTGATTGTGCCAATGTTGTGGAATTTGACGTGACAGGTGAAGGGACTTTAACCGTAAATCGGGATAATGATGGTGGTCCAAATGCAGGTGAAGGTAGCCTTAAATTGGTTGATAATCGCACGGATACTAAATTTTTACAAGGTGGGTTTACTGGAGATTTACAATGTACGTTGACATTTACTCGAACACTGAAGATTGGCGCATATACATTGACTTCAGGCAATGATGAAATTAGCCGGGATCCAAAAAGTTGGAACCTTGAGGGCTCTTTGGACGGTACTAACTGGGTAGTCATTGATACAAAAACCAACGAAAGTTTTCCAAATAGGCTTGAAACAAGGCGATTTAATGTGCAAAAACCAGGAAGCTATAAATTCTATCGTTTAAATATTACAGAAAATGTAGGGAATCGTTTATTTCAATGTTCCGAATGGCGTATGATCGAATTCTTATAGGTATTGTGGCAACTATATGTATAACAACAATGAAATTTACAACAATGAAATTAGAGAAATATAGCTATTGTATACTTTTACTGTTTACCTTATTAGGCTGCGGTAAAGAAAAGGAAGTGGTTGTTGACAAACCCCAGCTCCCCAATCCAGTTTCTGCTTTTTCTATTAAGCAGGTTGCGAAGGATGACCCATTTACTTTTGAATTTACAAATCAGTCAAAAGACTATTCTGAAACACGGTGGAGCTTTGGGGATGATAGCACCTCGTCGAAAACTTCGCCGCAACATACTTTTTTAGGTACGGGTGATTTCACGGTAAGACTTAAAGTACTCAATGAGAATGGTGATTGGGCTCAAAGGGAAGAGGTAATTAAAATTGATGCGGAGAAGCTAATTCGATTCGATGCGACAAAAAACGGAACTGGAAAGTTGATCCTGAGTTACGCGAGTGACATTGCAGTCAAAGGAGTCATTTGGTCAAAGATGACTGATAAAGATAAATATGAGCAAGTTTCTGATAAGGAGAAAGCAGATATATCGATTGAGGTGGGAAAATTTGAAACTTACCAGTTAAACGTAAAAACTCCCAAGGGGTCTCAAATTATCATTACCAAGATGCTTACAGATCTAGGCATTGTAAAAGACTGGACAAATATTGATAATACATTCCTAATTTCTCAGGATAACTCCAGTGGCCCTGATGCCGGCGAAGGATCGAAGAAACTGATAGACGGTGATACCAAGACGAAATTATTTATCGGCGGGTATCAGCCAGGGATGTATTGGCAATTTGTATTCTATCAACCAAAAACCATTAATGGTTATACCATAACAACTGGAAATGATTCTCCGGAAAGGGATCCTAAAGATTGGGAAATACAGGCCTCTGAAAATGGAAATTCTTGGGTAACCTTGAGCACAGTTACGGCGTATGGATTTGGTACTACTCCGGCAGATAGAAATAAATCGGTCAATTTCACCTTTACGAATTCAAAACCTTACACTCATTATCGGTATGTTGTGAAATCGGTTTCTTCTGGGTCAAATTTCCAAATGAGCGAATTTAGACTTTTGGAACTACCACAGTAAGCGCTGAAGAAAAGCATCAGTTGAAATAATAGTGCTAAAATCGTCAGCTTGATGATTTCAAAAAGCAGCTGTAAAATATGCTCTGTCTCGGAGATATTACAGCTGCTTTTTTCACCTTCCTTCTCCTATATTTAATTATCTTACTTATATTTACTAATACGTTTTAGCTTTTTGCTTGTACTATCAACCAAATACATAATTTATGTTTAATATTAAAAAATTAGCGGGGAATATTCTTTTTCTATTTGCAATTCATACGGGTATGGCACAGCAGGCATCGCCAGTTGATTTCGCGAACCCTTTGATCGGTACAGAATCGAAGTATGAATTGTCCAATGGAAATACCTATCCTGCAATAGCTCGTCCTTGGGGGATGAATTTTTGGACACCCCAAACGGGAAACATGGGTGATGGTTGGGTGTATACTTACACGGCGGATAAAATTAAAGGATTTAAGCAAACGCATCAGCCAAGTCCTTGGAACAATGACTATGGTCAATTTTCAATTATGCCCGTTACTGGTACACCTCAATTTGATCAGGAAAAACGTGCGAGCTGGTTTTCACATAAGGCGGAAATTGCCAAACCTTATTATTATAGTGTTTATCTTGCGGATCACGATGTGACCACAGAATTGTCGCCTTCACAGCGGGCAGCAATATTTCAGTTCACATTTCCCAAAACCGATAGTGCTTATATTATTGTTGATGCTTTTGATAAGGGATCATATATTAAAGTAATTCCGCAGGAGAATAAGATTATCGGGTATTCAACAAAAAATAGCGGCGGTGTTCCAGAGAATTTCAAGAATTATTTTGTCATTACTTTCGATAGACCATTCTCTTATAAGGCTGCTGTGAAAAGTGGAGCGATAAGTAAGGATGAACTGGAAATTCAGGATAATCACGCCGGAGCAGTTGTGGGTTTCTCTTCCTTGAAAAGAGGGGAGAAAGTCATCGCTCGGATTGCTTCTTCTTTTATAAGTTTTGAACAGGCAGAAATTAACCTTAAAGAGGTTAAATCGAAAACATTTCAACAAGTTGTTGACGAAGGTAAAGCACAATGGAACGAAGTCCTTGGGCGTGTAAAGGTTGAAGACCAAAATATTGACCGATTACGTACATTTTATTCGTGCCTCTATCGTTCAACACTTTTTCCGAGAGATTTTTCTGAAATTGATGGAACAGGTAAGCGTATTCACTATAGCCCCTATAATGGGCAGGTCCTGCCTGGCGAAATGTTTACGGATACGGGTTTTTGGGACACCTTTAGAAGTTTGTTTCCCCTGTTGAATTTATTGTATCCGTCGATGAATGATCGGATGCAGGAAGG
>JBMAAL010000040.1:0-50190 GCA_050281725.1 Sphingobacterium sp.
AAATTTGTTTTTAAAACTGAATACACCATTAATCAGTGTTATTTTTCTCAGCAGTTCCCGTTATATAATCATTGTTACTCTATGCTAAATCGCTTATTCGCAATAATTATTTTACAATGAAAGCCATTTTTTTTTTGATATGCAAGAAAATCAAGGATTTTAAACGACAAAAAGTAAGTGATTACTCATGTTTTTGAATGAACTACCATACCATGAGCAAACCATACTTGCCTAATAGACAATTCATTAGATTTACCGCTATTCTGCTTGATATACTTGTTTAACCACCAACTAATTTTACGCGATACCCCTCTTTAAGTAACAATTCATAGATCTTTTGTTTAAACTCTCCCTGAATGATGATCTCCCCATCCTTCACTGTTCCACCAACTCCGCACTTCGTTTTCAACAATTTACCTAAGTTCTCCAAGTCGTCCACTTTTCCAACAAAGCCCGTTACTAACGTAACGACTTTCCCTTTTCGCATTTTCCGATCAAGCTGCACCTTTAAGTTTTGCTGATTTACAGGTAACGTATCTGCTTCCTGAAAAAAATCGGCCAGCTGATAGCTGAAGCTGTCATCTGTTGAATATACAACGCCCTCATAGGACTGTTTCTTATTTTTACTCATGATCTTAACAAATTATCTTTAACGCTTTTGGCATAATGGAAATATCCAATTTATCGCCAAGTTCAATTGGCTCCCCATCCACATGAACCGGGGAAACCTGATCAATCTCAATCTGTATATTCTTCCCCGGAATAATCTCGACATAACTGGATTGATCTGCCGATTTATTAAAAAGATGGAAAATCATCTTTGGCAAAATATAAAGTGGAAACTTGTGCACGATACAGACATCTAAAATGCCATCGTTAACCGAAGCCTGTGGTGCTATATAAGCATTATTACCATACTGGGGGGAGTTGGCTACACTGATCATAAACGCTTGCCTTTCGTACACCTTTCCATCAATCGTCAATTTATAATGTGCGGGTTGGTATTTACTAAGCACATTAAAAACGGACTTCATATACCCCAAAGGTCCACGAATATTTTCATTAGCAAAATTTTCACTTACGGATGCATCAAAACCCAAACCCGCGATATTAAAAAAGCGTCTATCATTAATTACACCACAATCCACTTCTATTGATTCAAAACGATTAATCCGGCGGATAGCTGCAGCTTCATTCATTGGAACTCCCAAGTAGAGCGCCAGGCCGTTGCCAGAGCCTTCAGGAATAATCCCCAATGGAATTCCAGATCCGACCAAAGCGGATCCCAATTCATTGATCGTCCCATCACCACCGACAGCGATGACTGCATCATAGCCGTCTTTGATCGCTTTCAGCCCAATTTCATAAGCATGGTTCTGTCTCGCTGTTTGTTGGAAAGTAGGATCAAACTTCTGCAGATCAAGTACATCCAGTACCTGTTTTTTAAAGGAAGTTTTATTTTTCCCACCCGAAATAGGATTAATAACAAACAATATTTGTTTACGTTCTGACATATCCAAAGATAGCGGAAATTACCAATTTCTTAAAATAATGTAATCTTTATACGAATTACCGTACTTCCTTATACTTTTAAAAGTTAAAATATAAATTTGATTTTAAATAATCCACAAAGTATCGTAGCTTTGTCGCACAAAAAATAGAATGTGGACTGATTTGCGTGCTGTTGCGTTACAAGCAACGACAAGGAGATTGCAACCACAGTAAAAAAGTGCTAAAAACCCCTCGCTATCACGGCTCTTATCACTTTGCTGTTATTTCATTCTAGCGCAAATCCAATATTAAAAATTACGTAAAGCATGGCTTATTTATTTACGTCAGAATCTGTTTCTGAAGGGCATCCAGACAAAATTGCGGATCAAATTTCAGATGCATTAATAGACAATTTTTTAGCATGGGACGAGGATTCTCGCGTCGCTATTGAAACGCTAGTTACGACTGGACAAGTAGTTCTTGCCGGCGAGGTTAAATCAAACATATACCTTGATGTCCAAAAAATAGCCCGTTCGGTGATCCAAAAGATTGGTTACACCAAATCGGAATATATGTTCGAGGCAAACTCCTGTGGCGTCCTTTCGGCTATTCACGAGCAATCTGCTGATATTAACCAGGGTGTAGACCGTAAGACAAGACAAGAACAGGGTGCGGGCGACCAGGGTATCATGTTCGGTTATGCCAACAACGAAACCGAAAATTTTATGCCTTTGGCATTGGATCTATCGCATCGCTTACTTTATGAATTGGCCGAACTGCGCCGCGAAAATAACGAAATCAAGTATTTGCGCCCGGACGCAAAATCTCAGGTTACACTTGAGTATAGTGACGATCACAAACCAAAAAGAATTGAAGCAATCGTAATCTCTACACAACATGACGACTTCGCTACTGAACAAGTCATGTTGGATAAAATTACACATGATATCAAAACGATCTTAATTCCACGTGTTAAGGCACAATTGAAACCAGAACTTCAGTTGTTATTTAACGATGAAATTAAGTTTCATATCAATCCAACTGGAAAATTTGTTATCGGTGGACCTCACGGAGATACAGGACTTACCGGTCGCAAGATCATTGTCGATACCTACGGTGGTCGAGGCGCACATGGTGGTGGGGCTTTCTCAGGAAAAGATCCATCTAAGGTAGACCGTTCCGCTGCATATGCAACGCGCCATATTGCTAAAAACTTGGTGGCGGCAGGTGTTGCAGATGAAATTCTCGTACAGATTTCTTATGCAATAGGTGTAAAAGATCCGATGGGAATCTATGTAAATACCTATGGAACGAGCAAGGTAAATTTGACCGATGGCCAGATTGCTGAAAAAATCGCACATTTATTTGACATGACGCCATACGGAATCGAAACCCGTTTGGGGCTGAGAAATCCCATTTATTCAGAAACAGCAGCCTATGGACACATGGGAAGAACACCAAGAAAAGTAACAAAAGAATTCGAAAGTTCAACAGGCGAGAAAAAGCAGGTTGAGGTTGAACTTTTCACTTGGGAAAAACTGGATTATATCGACAAAATAAAAGAAGAGTTTGGTTTATAAGCGCCAAACATCCATCAAAATAGAAAGGGACTGTCCAGGTTGGATAGCCCCTTTTTTATTCAACTTTATACCCCATCCCTTCACAGCGCCTTCCCAGTTATTCTATTCTTAAACAATTTGAACCGACTTTTTATACCCAGGCTATTGGTGAAATCACGCAGGTTTTGTATCTTAAACGTTCTAAACCGTTTCAATCATGAAAAGACGCAATTTTCTTCTGGCACCAATGGTGCTCGTAACTGCCCCAACCTGGGCAAATAATGTTCAATCGGATGAAGATTTACAACCCGCCACCATTGTCCACGTTGTGAATTTTTGGCTAAAAAAAGATCTCAGTGAAAAAGAAAAAAAGAATTTTGTTGGATTTTTTGAGGAACTGCGCAAGATCGACGTCATCAAAACACTTAATTACGGCGTTCCGGCTCAAACAAACCCGCGGCCTGTCGTAGACAACAGCTTCGACTATACCTTGATCGTCACTTTTAAAAACCTTAAAGATATTACCATCTACGAGACACATCCAATCCATTTAAAAGCGATCGAAAAATATCAGCATCTTTGGACAAAAGTAATGGTCAAAGATACCTCCATCATTAAATAAGGCCCCGGGCCTTAATTTCCAAATATTTATTGATGGAGTTAATGGTCAGGTTTTCGGGCGCTGTATAGATTGTCTGAAATCCGTTGCGAATCAGTTCTTGTACAATAAGCTGTTTCTCGTAGATAAACTTTTCAGCAATGACCTGATTGTAAATTTCGATTGTCTTTTTAGGTGTACTTTTCGCTAAATCCTCTATTTCTACGTTTTTAAAAACAACAACAACGATAATGTGGCTCCTGTTTAACATAGACAGATAATTTATCTGACGTCTTAAGGAATCTAAGGTCTCAAAATTGGTATAGACAAAAATAAGCGACCGCTTGTTAATATGTGCATTGGCATAACTATACAATCTTCCAAATTCAGACTCCTCAAATTTGGTCGACACCTGGTATAGTGCTTCCGAAATCTTATGCATTTGATTATTCCTCTTCTCTGCAGCTATAAATGCATTGATATCTTTTGAAAAGGTTAATAATCCGGCTCGGTCCTGCTTTAAGATGGTCGCATTGGAAAGAACAAGTGCAGCATTAATCGAGTAGTCCAATAAGGTAAGACCGTTGAATGGCATACGCATTGCCCGACCTAAATCAATAAATGAATAGATCGGCTGAGACTTCTCCTCTTCGTACTGATTGACCATCAGCTTCTTTACTTTTGCAGATGCCTTCCAGTTCATGTGCCTATAATCGTCCCCCTGCACATACTCTCTAACGTGGTCAAATTCCATGGCTGAACCAATACGTCGAATACGCTTTATCCCCAGTTCATTCAACCGGTTACTTGTTGCCAAAAGCTGATATTTTCGTAGTTGAATATAGGATGGATAACAGGGGATTTCCTGTTGTTGATTGGTAACAAACCTTCTTTTGAAAAATCCAAAACGTTTAACCAAAGCCATACAACGACCAAACTGATAAATTCCCCTTTGTGTGGGCCGCAAGGAAAATGAAATTTCAGAGCGCTGAAAGGCGGGTAAACTGGCGGCAAAATCCTTGTCCCGAATTTGGAGCTGTACAGGGAACTCCTCTAAAACATCCACTTTTGTTGCAAATGGATAAAAAGAGCTCACCATAAGCTTCATCGGGTTTTCATCTCCGTTGGATAATTTTTCAGGATATATCCTTGTGATCTCAATTCTACCCTTTCCTGAAAATAAGACAATAAAATCAAAAGCCAAAACAGCCAACCAGATCCAAAAGACAATCCAGGCCACAATCAACAATCCTTTAACGAAAAAAGAAAATGTAAAGAGTGTCGCTACCCCCAATAGGGAGTAGAAGAATTGATTTGTTAGAAAAAGCTGTTTTAGTTTCTTCATTATCTTGGAATTTCTACAGAATTAATGATTTGGTCGATGACATAAGCGGTGGTAAATCCTTCCATTTCCCTTTCTGGAGTCAACATGACACGGTGGCCCAATACGGCAGATGCCACCCTCCGAATATCCTCAGGAGTAACAAAGTCGCGGCCTGTCAACGCAGCTGAAGCCTTTGCTGATTCCAACAAAGCAATAGAAGCTCGCGGTGATGCACCTAGTGTCAAACTCGGATTAGTTCGTGTTTTTATAATAACTTGAGCAATGTAAGTTAGCAACTCCTCGTGCACAAAAATAGACTTGATCAATTTCTGGAATTCTAAAATTTCTGTGGCCGAAACTACAGCCTGAACCTGATCCTCTTTATTCTGTGCTTTTTGAGCATGGTGCTCCTTCAATATTTCCAGTTCCTGTTCAAGTTCAGGATAGTTCACATTGATCTTGAACAAGAAACGGTCGAGCTGAGCTTCCGGCAATCGATAAGTACCTTCGTGCTCGATGGGATTTTGCGTCGCAAATACAACAAACGGCCCTGGCAATTGATAGGTTGTTCCGTCTACGGACACCTGTTGCTCCGCCATGCTTTCAAAAAGTGCTGCCTGCGTTTTTGCCGGAGCACGATTGATTTCATCGATTAAAACAATATTTGCAAAAATGGGTCCCCTACGAAATTCAAACTCATTACTTTTCAAATCGAGTATCGACGAACCGGTGACATCCGAGGGCATTAAATCCGGTGTAAATTGAATCCGCTTAAATTCACTATGAATCGTTTTGGCGATCAATTTTGCGGATAATGTTTTCGCCACCCCAGGTAAGCCCTCGATCAAAGAGTGCCCTGAGGCCAAGATCGAGATTAAGAGCATGTCAATCAATTGATCCTGCCCAACGATGACTTTTTTCACCTCCGCCTTTACCTGCGCCATTTTATCGAATAAAACCGAGACATCTATTCGGTTTTCAAAAGATATATATTTATCGAAGTCACTCATATCATTTTTGCTTTATGTTTAAACTCTTCTATTGTATCATTAATCACTTTGAGATCAGCCACATCATGTTGTTTAGCATCTTGCATACGAACAATCAGCCTGATTAAAGACTGTGTCTCTACGAGCGGAACTCCAGCCCGTTCCGCCAGTTCCTCACAGAACTCCTCTTCCCGCAACATCAGCGTGTCCAAATGAAATCGCATCCGAAGATCGTGCAGGAAGTAATCTATTTTTTTTGCGACCATATTACCTGGTGCGCCATTTTCATAATATAAAGTAGCAATGGTTCCACAAAAGTCCCTCGAGAGATTCGGTTCTGGGCTCACGACCGCCACGGGCCGCTGCTCACGTCTACTTCGAAATACAAGCAAAAGAACTAGCCCCGCCAGCAAAACATGCCAAGCTTGCCTAAGACCATCATTCATAAGCAATACACGCAAAGGTGTCCGATATTGCTCCAGATTCGCTTTAAAATCATACCAAGCGATCGGCTTATCATTTAGATAAGATAATGATTTAGCAACATAGGCATATTGCGAAGCGGAATTCAGCAAGTAATAGTTTCCAAATAAATCAGGGGTCAGGTGCAGATAGAATGTCCCTTTACCGAATTGAACGGCTATGTAGTTCGGTAACTCAAATTCCTTATAGGTAATCGCGCCCAAAATGGTCGCATTTTTAGGAAGTTTTTTGAATACTTCGCCAAGATCTGATTTACTGTAATGGATTTTATTGTTATCGTTCATCAACCGCACACGCAGTTGGCTTTTTATATTTACACCTTTTTTAAAACCATAGAAGTTATCTGTTTTCAAACCTAGGGAATCCAACAGATAAGGATCAATATCCTCGGCTACAATCATTGCTTTCCCACCCCGGTTTACATAATCCAGTAATTTATCTTCCGCTGCTTCACCCATCGAAAAATAGGACGTATAAAAAAATAAGTTAGCGTCGGTTTTCTTTGTACTGTCCAAATATTCATACAATGGTCGCTCAATCGTTGTGTTCTTTTGATCAATGATATGCTTTAGTTCTTGACGTAGCACATAAGCCCCAAAGGGATTTTTATCCTTTGCATCAAAAGTCCGATCCCAGATAATCGGTTTCTTACTTGTTGCATCGATAAAGGCTATTAACACTAACACAACAGTCAATAATATCAATCCAAATTTTACCGATCCCTTCATTTAATTTGTTTTTGATATTGGTGAAACAATTGCTGATATTGATTAAAATTGCCCTCTGTTAATTCAAATTGACCAAACCAGACATAATCAAATATTCTTGTACATTCCGCAAATCCGCGACGGAGCTCCTCGTTTTGAATCTCTTGTGCAAATTCAGCATTTGTTCTACTCAGCTTCCATTTGATATGATCGGATTGCGCTAATTTCTGAATATTCAATAGCTGTAAGTACCGGATACCCAATGCATAATTCCTTTGGGCAATAGCCTCTTGAATATAAGGTTCGAGGTTGCTATTCATCAGGTTTCGCTCCACATACGCTAAAACGTCCAGTTCACTCTCCTCTTCACTATGCTTAATAAAATATTGTTTCCTGTTGTAGAGCACTTTATAGAGAATAAACGCTAATGCGATGACAGCTAAAAAGGCAAATACATAGCCAAACTCTTCCCGAAATTTATAGGGATTATCCGGCATGATACTCCCGATCCAATCCGCGAGCCGGGCAAGGATGCGCTGTAATACGCCTACCCGATCTTTAATATTTTCAGAATAAACAAAATCGTCCGTCTCGTATCTTTTGATAATATCCTGATAAGGGTCCATTTTAAACGAACGTTCTTCGGTATATTTTGGAATCGAATCAAATAATGTTGGATCCCACAGGTCAATTTCTTCCTTCTCCTGTTGTCCAATCGGTGCCTTTACGGCAGAATCAATGCGAACAGAATCTGCTCCAACCAAGGTTGAATCTATTTGCACATTAAGTGAATCAATCCTATCGCTGTTGGATTCTGTGTCCCTTGGTTTGGGATCACAGGCATACATAATCGACAAACAGGCAATGCAGAAAAAAGACAAGAGTTTATTCATCTTTTCCTCCTATCTTTTCGATCATGCCATAAATACGTTCTCCAAATTTGAGATCCTTGGCCGTTTCGTAAATAATACCATTGGCCAAAACACCGGACATATAAAGAAATAGCGTAAATAGTGTGATAAATAAGCCCCCAAATGTCATCAGGAGTTTTCCCCAGGATGAGTCAAAGAAAGCGGCATCTATTCCAAGGAAGTTAAATGACAAAAGCCCCATGATAATCAATGGTACAATGGAAATCATCATGACAGCCATTTGGAAAATAAAGTTCACGATATAGGTGGCAATACCATACTGAATCAATTTCTTGCTCAGCATGACATAGGCATCTGTAAAACAGCTTCCCAGATCCGAATAACCTTCCCGATAAAATAGAAAAGAGCAAAACAACCATATCCCAACCATCGAGCCCAATATACCAATGGCAAAACTTCCAATAAAAGGGATAAATGCACAAATCGCAGCTACGATTGCCAGTGGGATAAAGACAACGATTAAAGCCAATATCATGGCAATCAAAAACATAAAGTATTTACCGAGGTTAGATCTGAAATTTCTGAATACTTCCGATCCTGAAAATGCTGTGCTTTTACGTTCTTTGAGTAGCATAAAATACTCAATGGAAATACCATACACGTACAATCCCAAAGCAATCAATGCCAAAATGAGTAATCCAGCCCAAGTAAAAGCATCGATATCCTCAAAAGAATCGCTATTAGCCGAAAAAGTGATTTTTGTAGAAAGAAAATAGTAAACTAAAGCAATCGCTGCTAGGGGGACCGCAGATAAACCAAAAATAGTAGAAACAAAGTGCTTATAGATCAATTTAAAAAGATCTATGAAACTTTGGATAAAGTCCCCCACCTTCCGTTCTTTTTGAAACTCAAAATCTATTTCCATTGAAATCGTTTTGCTAGTCGATAAGGATTAATAACATAAAAATAAAGGATAGCCAGTAAGGATAAAACGATAATCAATAAGCACAACCAAATTGACACATTATAATACCGTGTTACAAAACCTTCCAATGTACCGGCTATGATAAAAAAAGGAATCGTGCTGACTAAAACTTTCATCGCAATCTTTGCTGTACGAACAAAAGATGTCAAACGTGTAAACGATTTGGGAAATAGAATGCTATTACCGATGGCCAATCCGCATCCCCCTGCCACAATGATTACCGAAATCTCAATAGTCCCATGAATCCAAATGGCTGACATGGCTTTTCCCATAACGCCATACTGGAAAAACATATGATGAAATGCCCCAAGCATAATACCATTGCTAAACAAAACATAACCTGTTCCTACACTGAAAAATAGTCCGGCAGCAAAGGCCATAAAAGCAACCCGCACATTATTAATCGTAATCCAAATCGCTGATCCAAAGTTGCTCCCCTTCCCATATACCGCAGCAGGATCTCCAGCTTTTATACTTTCTATGGTTGAATCTACATAGTAGTCCCCTAAAATAAGCCGAATAAAATCGATATCGTACATAGACGACAAAAAACCGATAACTGAAGCCAAGACAAAAATTAAGAAGGAGTACAACAAAGGTCTACGGATTGACCAGATTGCCTGCGGTATCTCTTCATTGATAAAAGATTTAAACTTATTATTGGAAGCTTTTTGATCCTTATAGATTTTCTGATGCACGGTCACGGCCAGTTCATTCAGGTAAGCCTTTACCTTACTTTCAGGATAAAAAGTTTGTGCATAAGCCAGATCATTTGTGAGCTCAATGTAATTTGAGGCCAGTTCATCTGGATCAACCTGCATATTAATTGATAAATTATTTTCAATTAACGTCCATTTTTCTTTATTTCGTTCTACAAAGGATGCTTCTCTCATTAATTTTTTTAACTGGCTGAACCAAATATAGGAAATATCCATGATTGAAAAGCACAAATTGGAGCTAAAATGACCTAGAAATTCTATATTGCTATTAAACTCAAATAATTTACATATGAATAAGCTTGAGATAAATACAGCACAAAATGTAAAAATCGAATATAATCTTGCCAGTCTTGGTTCAAGAATGATCGCTTTTGCAATAGATTATTTTATTATAGTCTGTTATTATTTCTTTTGCTTCTTTCTCTTGGACAGCATAAACATGAACGCAGGAGATCCCTATCTCTTTTATGGGATTATGATGGCATTGACCCTACCTGCATTTTTTTATACTTTGATTACTGAAACAGCTTTCGGAGGCCAAACAGTCGGCAAGAAAATCATGAAAATAAAGGTCGTTAAACTTGACGGCTCCCGTGCCAACTTCTATCAATACTTGTCCAGATGGAGCCTATCTATTGTAGATATTTGGATGACGATGGGTGGTGTCGCCATTACTTCGATCGTTTTATCCAAAAATGGGCAACGCATTGGAGATATTGCCGGGGAAACTTCTGTTATCAGCCTCAAACCTACCTTAAAATTGAACGACACAATCTACGAAGAGACTTTCGACAATCATCCAATTCTATTTCCACAGGTTATCAAATTGAGCGACAAGGATGCTAATTCGGTCAAAGAGATCTATCAAACAGCTTTTGACAGAAGAGATGTGGGCATTTTAACAGCTTTGGTCCAGCGTCTTGAAGCGGTTATGGAAGTCAAACATCCTGAAAAAATGACGCCCAACGACTTTGTGCTGCAGGTCATGAAAGACCACTATAGTATGTTTAAGGACAAATAGGTTTTACGCTCATAGTTGATTCTGCATTCTCTCGGTTAAAAAACGGATATCGATCGGAACTCGTTCGGTGTTTCTTCGCTTGCAACCGAAGAAGTACCGAACGAGCTCCGAACAAGTACCGAAGAAGCACCGAGTAATCTCCGAAACTGATCGCTATGTCTTATCCATTTTTACAGGTAATTCTTGATGTGATTCCGATTTTTCGTTCATAAAAAATGCCCTCAAAAAGTTGAGCACTTTTTGAGGGCACTGCAAAATAATTCCTTTTTTTATACTGAATATTTTGTTACGCGGTCACTGAAGCCGCAGAAGTTTGCACCTGACGGTCGACTTTCTTTACTAAGCCCTGCAATACATTGCCTGGGCCAACTTCTACAAAAGCTGTTGCACCATCGGCCAACATATTTTGTACCGTCTGCGTCCACCGTACAGCGCCAGTCAATTGCGCAATAAGATTTTGCTTAATAACCGCTGGATCTGTCTGCGGTTTGGCATCGATATTTTGATAGATCGGACAGCTAGGCGACAAAATATCTACAGCTTCTATAGCCGCTTGCAATTCCACTTTGGCAGATTCCATCAATGGTGAGTGAAATGCTCCACCTACGTTTAATTTTAATGCTCTCTTAGCACCGGCCTCGGTCAGTAAAGCACAAGCTTTATCCACACCTTCAATAGATCCCGAAATCACCAATTGTCCGGGACAGTTATAATTTGCTGCCACAACAACGTCATCAACTTTAGCACAGATATCCTCTACGACAGCATCTTCCAGACCTAATATCGCAGCCATCGTTGAAGGTTGAAGCTCACATGCTTTTTGCATCGCATTGGCGCGTTGTGCAACCAATTTCAAGCCATCTTCAAAGCTCAATGCGCCCGCTGCTACCAAGGCTGAGAACTCCCCCAATGAGTGGCCTGCAACCATGTCCGGTTGAAAAGACTCTCCCAATGCTTTTGCTAAAATAACCGAATGCAAGAAAATAGCAGGTTGAGTTACGTTGGTTTGTTTCAACTCCTCGTCTGTACCGGAAAACATGATATCTGTGATGCGGAACCCTAGAATATCGTTAGCCTGTTCGAACAAAGCTTTCGTTTCATCATTTAAATTATACAGGTCTTGCCCCATTCCAACAAATTGGGCCCCTTGACCAGGAAATACATATGCTGTTTTCATCCCTTATATTTTTTATTCATTTATTTGTCTGCTACCATAGGTATTGAATCTGCCTTCGGCAGTCAATGGTTGAGAAGAACGAATTCCCGTAAGCGCAAACTTAGATAAATTGCTTTTTATATGCAATATAAATTCATGTCAGCCAGCTATTATTCCCATCGTCGGCCCATCGATCTCATATTATTCATCTCCTCTGAAAGGTCTAAATCGGTCCTTAAATTCAGTCTTCGGGAACAAAACTTAGCGACAACATCTTCTTCGGATCAAATACATCTTGTGCTATTTCCAGCAGCCCTGTATTCGTCAAATCCTGAATTTTTTCAATTACTTCGTCCAATAAGATGACACGATCATAGTCCATCACGTTTTTCGCGGCAGAGATAATCATACTCATACGGTTCTCTTCGGTCAAAGCAATCTGCCCAATAAATTTCTGCTTCGCCTTTTTTACTGCAGTTTCGGATAGCGGTTGCTCGCTCAGCTTCGAAAGTTCTTTAAAGACGAGTTTTTTAGCTTTTTCAACTTTTTCTTCATCGGTACCGAGGTAAATACTAAATAACCCTGTATCCGAAAAAATAGTATAATTAGATTCAATGGTATAGGCTATTCCATATTTCTCCCGAATAGAAAGATTCAGAATAGAACCCATTCCCATGCCGCCAAGCATATTGTTCAAAAGCAACAGCCCTGTCTTACGCTCATCACGATAACTGTAGGCCAAAGATCCAAGCATGTAATGAACCTGATTAATTGGTTTTGCAACGGCAATATGCTGTTCAATAATTGGATTGACATCATTTCTGATCCGCATAATTGTATTTGCTGGAACACCACCAAAGATCTTGTGCAACAAACGCTCAACTTCTTTTAGCGTATAATTACCCGTGATACCAATAACCATTTCATTTGTATCGTAGTTTGCCTGCATAAAGTCGACGATATCGCCCTTTTGTAATGCAAGAAGCTGATCTTCCAGTCCCAAAATATTGTGTCCTAAACCCGACCCCTGAAAAACCAGATCTTCAAAATCGTCTACAATAGACTCTTCCGGGCTATCCAGGTAAGACGCCATTTCATCTACAATGACAGACTTTTCTTTATCCAATTCTATCTCAGGAAAAGTCGAATGAAAAAAGATATCTTCAAAAAGGTCTAAGGCACGACTTAAATAAGGCTGAAGAATAGAGGCATGCACACAGGTATATTCCTTCGTTGTATAAGCATTTAAATCTCCGCCAACGGATTCCAAATGATTTATAATCTGTTGGGTAGAGCGTCTTTCAGTACGCTTAAATAAAAGGTGCTCAATAAAATGGGCTACACCATATTTTCCAGCAGACTCGTCCCGAGACCCCGCATTGATGACCATGCAGACATGTGTAACCGGTAAATTCTGATATTGAAATACTACGCGTATTCCGTTTGAAAGTCTAATAATTTCGTATTCCATGCAGTATAAACTTGCTGTAACTTCTTTAGTCTATCTATTTTGTGTGCCCATTAGCCTTGACCATCTCCTCCAAAAAAATATAAAATCTTACATTCTTAGCCACTTTGCTCAATCTTCAAATCATGGGGCACATGAAGTCACCACAAAACTAGGCATTTTTAAACGCAAAACGGTCATAGCGAAATCACTATGACCGTTTTTATATCCTATAGCAATAAGATTATTCAAATTACATACGCGGAGGTCTCATTCCTCCAGGGAATCTGTTCTCACCTTCAGGGTTCCCCATGGCGAATTTTTGGAACTTGTATGTAAACAAAATCATAAAATATCGTCCCAAACGGTTGGTACGGCTATCTGTAATCATAGATTCGCTTACCGTCCTGGAAACATTCGTTTGCTGATTCAATAAGTCAAATGCTTGTAAACGTACTGTACCACGTTGTTGGCTCAAGAACTTCTGCTCAAGGTACGTATTGATGACAAATGGATTTGCATTAATACCGGCTCCATAGCCATTATTGAACTGCTTCGATAGATCCGCTCCGAAAATGGTTGTTTTTGTGATGTTGACAGAGCCAATCAATGTTGGTGTCCAAGAAGAAACATTCGTCGTACGATTTGTCAATGAATTCTCCGTATGATTAAATTGGTAGCGTACCCCCGGATTGATTTCCAAATTCTCCGAAGGGTTATATCTAAACATTAGACCTTGATTTAATACAATATTCCGGGCGACGTTCTTTTGACCAATGTTATCATCTTTCTCCGTAGAAACATATCCAATATTTTTATTGTAGGACACCCCACCCATTAACATAATATTATATGTCTTTTCTTTAAGTGACTTTCCATAATGGTAAAAAGAGCTTACATTAAAAGGCTTATCGCTTGTTTCATTCAAATAACGGGTCTCGGAAACTAACGTTGAATTTGTTTGTCCAGTTTGATAATCCATTAAATCATCAAAATAGCTTTTGCTCAAGCTCACAATCTTATTGTTGGTCAAACCGGCATTAACGAACGCAAAGAAATTGTTTCCCTTTTGAAAATCATTCTTACGGAACCGTACATTCAACTGATGGCTAAATTCCGGATTCAGGTTGGCGTTACCGATCACAATACTCGTGCGGTTTGTGCTCATATCAAACGGCAAGATCTGCGTTACCGAAGGCTCATTTGGTGTTCCCGAATAATTGACAGAGATATTGGACTGTCTCGAAAATTTATATTCAAAACGCGCAATAGGCATCCAGTTCATATTGTTGCGATGAATTGGCACGACTAAACCTGAACTCATCGCATCACCTCTTAATTGAGAAGGTTGCGCCGCTGCTCCAATGGAATAGGTTATTTTATCACCACTATACAAATAGTTTGCTCCTATTTTATGTGTTGTGAAGGAATAATCATAATTGTAATCAAAATTCAATTTGGGATCTTCCGCAATTAAGTTTCCATCCCGGTCGAACCCTTGCTGTTTGTTCGAATTATCATACTTATTTTTGTTGAAATCATAGGTAAACTCTACTTTTCCTTTCTCGGAAACAGGTTCAGTATAATTCACCGAGGCGCCTCCATTCCAACTTTTATTATTCGCTTCTAGAATCGTCTTTTCATAGATCGAATCTAAGGGAGCATTTGCATTGTTGGGATCGGCCAACAACCTATCTAGAATGGCATTCTGATCTTTCGTTGTTTTTGCATTATTGAAGTTCATGTTTACAAAAACATTCCTTCCTTTATCATTAAATTTATGATTGTATAGCCCGCTAATCCCAAATCTCGGTGCAGTAGAATTTGCAACAATATCTTGCGCCTGTGAATTATTAAATACGCTACTACGGTACGTGAGCGAATTAGTACCCGTTGTCACATCGCTATTGTCGTAACCAAACTGAGGCGAAATTTTGATATAATCTTTCGTTGTAGGCTTCCATTCAACATTTGCTTCAAAACGGTGGCTTGCACCTACTGTATTGGAATTAGATTGGACACTATCCGTTTGCATTATATTAGGCAGTGTATTTTCCTGAAAGCGCTGCGAGACTGTTGTATTGTTGCTATGGCTATAACTGTAACTACCGTAAACGGTCAATTTATCATTAAAGTCTTTACGGTAATTCAGCCCAATAGAACCGATTTTAGTTAAACCGTCCGATCCGCCAAACATGCCGCCACCACGACGACCACCACCACCTTGACCACGGCGGGCGCCACCACCTACAGTACTAAAATCGAATAAGGGGGCATTGGTGTTGTTCAAATTCCCTAGCACCGAAATTTGCTCACCTTCACGCATTCCCATCCACATTCCTGTAGCTTGGTAACGGTCTTCGGTTCCCACGCCTGCACGTAGTGTAGTCATGTGTCCTGTATTATATTTGGGGTCAATCTGGATATTTAATACTTTTTCCGAATCACCGTTTTTATTGCCAGTGACGTTGGCCATATCACCATAATCATCAATTACCTGCATCTTTTGGATAATATTTGCAGGTAGATTCTGGGTAGCAGTCTTTACATCTCCACCAAAAAAGTCCTTACCATTAATACGAACCCGCTTTACGGATTCACCTTGTGCCGTTACATTGCCGTCTTTATCAACCTCTACGCCTTGCAGCTTCTTCAAAGCGTCTTCCGCAACGGCGCCATCGCGGAGCTTTAGATCTTTCATGGTATATTCCAACGTATCACTTTTGACAACGACTGTAGGTACTCCATCAACAACAACTTCTTGCAGCATCTGCGAGTTCTGTTGTAAAGTTAAACTTGGAATTATATACTTTGACTCGCCTTTGGGAATACTAAATTCTTTTTCAAAACGCTCGAAGCCTAAGTTTGAAACGGTAATTTTAAAGGTGTCAGCTTTGATCTTATCGAAGATAAAAATCCCAGCCATATTGGATCCTGTAGTCATAGAATCCAACTTTGACGTTAGCTTAACCGTCGCCCCGGCAACAATTCGATTCTTGTCATCTTTCAAGATTCCCTGTACGCTCTTCGTCTGGCCATAAACGGTCCATCCCATCAGCATACTAAAAAACAAAAGCATAAAGCCTCTCATAATACGTATTTTTATATTTCTATAATTGTTAAATCTTTGACACCAAAACTATTGCCCAAGTTTAATTTCGAAACAATATGGCCCAGACCGGAACAACTTCTTATTTTGCTAATGAAAATTATTCCATTATTTTAATAGTCTAGTGCTCTAAATCTTTACAAAAGAAGACATTATTAGTGTTAATTAATGTAAATGGCCAATATTCACACAGAAGTTACAATAAATAACTCCAAATTTATTTGTAATTTCGGCTATTTTAAGAATCGCATATGCTATTATCATATTATCAGGAACAGTGGATTGAAGCCGGTTGTGACGAAGCTGGAAGGGGTTGTCTGGCAGGTCCAGTTTTCGCCGCAGCAGTGATTTTCCCGACAGACTATCATCACGAACAGCTAAATGACTCCAAACAACTTAGTGAGAAAAAAAGGATGGCTCTACGCTCTATTATTGAGCGCGAAGCCCTTGCCTATGCCGTTGCGAGTGTTTCAGCAGAAGAAATAGACCGCATAAATATTCACAATGCGAGCTATCTAGCCATGCACAAAGCACTTGATGAATTAAAAACTAAAGCCCAATATATTATTGTGGATGGGAATAAATTTATCCCTTACCAAGAGATACCTTATTCATGTATTGTGAAGGGGGACGGAAAGTACCTATCCATTGCCGCGGCATCTATTTTGGCTAAAACATACCGTGATGAATACATGGATAATATTGCCATGGACTATCCCCACTACGACTGGCTCAACAATAAAGGATACCCAACGGTTAAACACCGAACTGCCGTCTTGGAATATGGTTCGACCCCACATCATAGAAAAAGCTTTAGAATAACAGATCCGCAGCTCAAATTATTCTAAAGCTCACACAATAATAAAAAGAAACAGTAGCTAAGCCACTGTTTCTTTTTTATTCCCTCTAAAGGAGAAATATATCGCCACCCCTATTCCCAGTACAAGAACAATAGATGAAATTAAAGTCAATAAATTACCCATTTTGTGTGACTCTGGATCAAAAACAAATTCTACCTTATGCGTTCCGGCAGGCAACTGCAGTGCTCTTAAGATATAATCCGCACGAATAATTGGCGTTTCCTTTCCATCCACATAAGCTTTCCATCCTTTATCGTAAAATACTTCAGAAAATACCGCAAAGGCATCATTGGCAGCTGTATATTCATATTGCATTTTATCCGGATGGTAGGAGGTCAACTTAATCTCCCCCGTCGTTGAAGCATTCGAAGTTTTAGCCTTAATCTCATTTTGATATTGTTGATTCACAAAGGCCTCCTTATGTGGGTCAAACGAACTGATTGCCTGCATTTCTTCAGCATTTCCTTTCACAAAACTTACCCGATCCACAAACCAAGCATTTCCTGCAGCTGTACTTCTTCTTACAATACGTTGTGACTGATTCTGAGGATCTGTCGTAATCAAATAACGTACGTTGAACATATCCAATACATCTTCGTTAAGGGCGCCATTAAATTGATTTTCCAGAATTTCCTGGAAACGCATTAATTTTGCTGCATGGTATCCGCCTAAGGATTTATGGAAGTAGGACGGACGGGCATCCGAAAACGGATCCGAAGTCAAGTCAAGTACGCGGTAGCTTGGATCTTTATCCATTAAGATCAATTGATCCACTTCACGTTGTTGGAATACTTGCTGTGCTGTAGCACCCTTCTCCATAAAAGATTTGTCATTTAAGAAGCGCTTATCTACACTCCACAAATCAAACAAGAATAAGACCAGCAAAGCCCCCAGTAATACACCCTCGCTCAGTTTTTTCTTTAAAAAGACCCAAACGAATCCAAAGGTTAGCAGAACGATGAAAAAGGAACGGTAGGCATCTTTACTCGCGATATCTTTACGATCCAGAACCAACTGGTTTGCCAACTCTGTCGCAAAGGCTTTATCACCTATCTGACGCTCTAACATTTCTACCAAACTGCTATGCCCCGCATTTCCAAAATTCAAAAAGAGATCTGGCATTACAGCAATCAACAGACAGACTCCGCCAACACCTATAAAGGTATACAAGATTTTTTTATCTAAGTTTGGTATCTCCTTAGCACGTGTCAGCAGTTCATTTACTGCCATAATCGCCATCATTGGTACGGTAATGGAAACCACAACAAGAATAGATTCAACAGCCCTAAACTTATTGTACATGGGGAAATAGTCAAAGAACAGATCCGATACAAGTGTAAAGTTTTTCCCAAATGACAAAAGCAATGCTAAAATGGTTGTTGCCAAAATCCACCACTTGAAGCGATCCTTGACAATAACAAGCCCTAACACAAATAGGAAGAAAACTCCGGCTCCGAAATACCATGGCCCCGAAGTAAAACGTTTGTCGCCCCAATAGGTTGGCATGCCTTGCGCCATCTGACCAGCTTGAATCTCCGACGCCCCTCCTCGTTCCATTAGGAACTTAGCGACATGTGATTTCTCGTCCAATTGTCCTCCAGTTGAACCACCATACGCATTTGGAATCAAAAAGGTAATGGTTTCACCAATCCCTTGGCTCCACTCATAGGCATATTCTTTATCAAGTCCCTTCTCTTTGGAATTGTTGTTATCAACCTTCGTGATATTGGCATGCCCACGCGTACTTAATTTACTATATTCCCAAGTCGGCAATAAAATAGATGCATTTACCATTAAAGCGATGACCACTGCGATAATCTGCCTTCCCGAAGCGATAAAAAAACCTTTTAATTGCTTTTGTTTAAGTGCATCGATGAACGTGAAAATCACGTATACCATGAGGACAATCAACAGATAATAGGTTGTCTGTAAGTGATTGACGCGAATTTCCAGCGAAAGGAACAAAGCCAATAATACAGGGCCCCACAATTTACTTCCCCGATAACACATAATAACCGCAGCGATAACAGGTGGAATAAATGCGATTGCATTGGCCCTTGTTATATGCCCAGCTTCAATATAAATAAAATTATAGGATGTAAATGCAATGGCTATTGCGCCGACCGCAGCAAGCCAGGGTTTGATCCGTAAGACACTAAAAAGGAAATAAGCCCCCAACAAATAAAATAGCACCGTATCCATTGGGCTCGGAAAGGCGAACTTAACCGCTTTTAAGAAATATGTACCAATGTTATTCTCATTTTCTTGCCAAATTTGATAAGTCGGCATTCCGCCAAACATAGAATTAGTCCATAAGGGCGCTTTACCATCCTTTGCCTTAAAATCAAATAATTCCTTCTGCGCCGCCTGCGCTTGTACCACATCCGACTGCGCCAGTGTTTTTCCTTGCCAAACAGGGGTAAAATAAAAAAATACGAGCGCAATAAATATCGCAATAACGATCAAATGTGCTGAATTCGCCTTAAACCAATTTTTCATCCGTATAAATTTGTCATTTAAAGGTGATGAATATATCTAATTTATTCAACTTACCAAATAAGTGTTCATTCATAACTCTTTTCGTTGTATTTATGAACACATTATACGCGGTTTGATAAATCTCGATGATTTCATTTACCTTCTTAGGTTGTTTAAAAGTCTTAAAAGCCAAACTTAGATAAATTTGGCTTTATATACAATTATAATTATCGCTCAGTGTCCTGTTAACAGAAGACTATTAGCTGTATTGGCTTGACAATCGATCTCCCTTCCCTTTAAATACATAAATAGAAGGTGTCTAGAAAAGCGAAGTCAAGGCCTTTGAACACTTAATAGCTGAAATGTTGTCCTGGCGAGGGAAGGAGAAAAAAGGGAGCAAAACTTTTTGCTCCCTTGTAATTAAGATCTCATTTTTACCGCCGTTCCCGTTGCGCCCACCATCATCATTCCTCCTGTCCCTACCGTCTGGAAGTCCAGTCGAACCCCAACGACCGCATCAGCGCCCAATGCGCGTGCACGGTCTTCAAGTTCACGCAGCGCTGCTTCACGTGTTTCCTGGAATGCGCGTTCATAAGAGTTGGATCTTCCGCCAAAAAAATCGCGAAACCCCGCCATCATATCCTTGATTGCATTTGCCCCCAGAACCACTTCGGAAGAGACTATTCCCAAATAGCGTTCAATTTGGTGTCCCTCAATAGTACCTGTTGTTGTCAATAACATATTTTATTCTCCTTTTTGAATTAACTTATTAATATTGGATAGCTCACCAAAAACAACCAAAATATCACCCTCTTCCATGATCGTTTCCGATGCTGCAATTCCTGAAGCTTCCTTTTGTTCTTTAGTCACACCATTCTTTTTCATTTCTGTAATTTTCACGGTGGTTAAGACGATCACCTTGTATAAATTCGTCAGGTTCGCTTCACGCAAGGTCATACCCACGTAACGAGCCGGAACTTTAGTCTCCACAATAGAGTATTTATCCGAAACTTTAAACGAATCGACGATATCAATATTGTCTAAACGCATCGCCAACCGCTCGGCAGCTTCTTCTTCGGGCATGATATATTCATTGATTTCCATGGCCTCCAACACAGTCTTTTGTAAATCTGAAACAATACGACCAATAATCCGCTTTACTTTCAGCTGTTTTAAGAGTGCTACGGTCATGAGCGAAGCTCCCTCATCCTCTCCAATTGCAACAATGACAGCATGAGCATCTCTAAGCGGTAATGACGATACCGCTTCTCGGTCGGTGGTATCTAGGCATACCGTGTGCGTTATCTTGTCCTTTAATTGTTCAACGATACTGAGATTTCGGTCGGCACCAATTACCTCATGTCCGAGTTCAGTGAGATGTACCCCTAGAGAACGTCCAAAATGCCCCAATCCTAAAACAATATACTTCATATGTCAAACTAAAATAAATTTACTTTTATTTCCAAGCTATCTTTCAATTTATATGCTCATATTTCTCTAACAAGGTCATCAAAAGCTAGTCAAAACGTTTAATATCTACCTAAAACAAGATCCTTTCTTCGGGAAATACAATATTTCTCCGTGTTGTATTTTTAATAAAAGCAACCAATAGCGTCAACATCCCTACACGTCCAACAAGCATTGTCAACGCAATAATTAATTTTCCCCCCATACTGAGCGAGGGTGTAATCCCCAAACTTAATCCACATGTTGTATAGGCTGATAGTGATTCAAAGAGGAGTGCTTTCATATTCTTATCGGGATCTGTAAAAATGAGCACAAAGAAACTGAACCCAACCACAAAAAACGACAATAAAATAATCGCAAAAGCCTTGTTAACAGACTCGCCGGCTATCCGCCTTTTAAAAATCTCTATATATTCTTTTCCTTTAGCCAGCGAAACAATATTCAACAGTGAAACAGCAACGGTAGTTACCTTTACTCCCCCACCAGTAGATCCGGGAGAGGCCCCGACCCACATCAGCAGCATAATCAAAAAAACAGTTGGTGGCCCAATAAAACCCAAATCAACACTATTGTAACCTGCCGAACGGGCCGCATTGGCCATAAAGAAGGAAGTCGCCCATTCCCCATCGATTCCCTTTTCAAGAGAAAGTGTATTGCCTCGCTCCAGGAAATAGAAAAACAAAGTGGCACCTACAATAATGATCGCATTACAGACCAGCACCAATTTAGAATTAAAGCTAAAGTTCCATGCTTTATGCTTATAGTTTTTCTTTGTGATCCACCGATGATAATAAAGCAATATGGATTCTTTCATATAGGTGTAGAAATTCAATACTATACCAAACCCCAAACCGCCCAGAATGAAAAGCGAGGACAATGCCAATTGGAACGGATAATTGAATTTATAGGCTTCATGGGTAATTCCTCCAGATAAGATCGAAAATCCAGCATTACAGAATGAAGAAATAGAATGAAAGATCGAAAAGAAAACCATACTCCCCAAATTTGGAAAATTAGCTCTTTCCAGGGTACTAAAGATCAGTATCGCTCCAAGAAATTCAAACAGCAGCGTAATAAATATCATGGTCAATAGGGTTTTAATGACGGAGGCTACTTTATTTTCACCTAAAATTTCACCAAACATCAATTGATTCTTAAACGAAAATCCGCCCGAGAAAAAATAACCAAAAAAACCTGTAAAAGTCATAATACCTAATCCGCCAACCTGTATCAAGACAATGACCACAGTTTGTCCGAACATGCTAAAATTGGTTGAAATATCGGCAACCGACAAGCCTGTGATACAAACAGCGCTTGTTGCCATAAATAAGGCGTCCACAAAACTTAACGGAGCTTCTACCGTAGTGCGCGGCAGCATCAAGAGTACGGTGCCGAGCAAGATCAGGGCCAGGAAACTGATGACAAATAATATGGTCGGATTAAAATAAAAATTATCAAAGAAAAGTGTGCTCTTCGATAGCTCCGCGATAAAAATTAGATAGATTCCGAGATAAACCCACTGTTCTCTTGAAAAAACAGCGAGTGCTCCAAATCCTGCAAAACGGGCAATAAGAATAAATATGAAGTAAATGAGGATAACCAAGCCCGAGTAATGCTCCACAGCAATTTTTTTGAGTGCGTAAATGGATGATGACTCGCGGAGAGCAATCATGAAAAAGAGCACAAAGAAAAGATAATGAATTGTTTTACCCAGCAATTTCCCTAATGCAGGATCAGTAACATAGCCTACATTAAAAATAACTATTGCAGCGCAAATCATGCTCACATAGAACATTATTTTGTCTACAAGCCCATTTTTATATTTGAAAACAAATCGGATAAAACTTAAAATCGAATCTATCATAATGTCTCAAACTAAGATAAATCTGTCAATAAATGCAAATCTATCTCCGTTGTATTTTTTGGCGCGCTGACTAAACCAAGGCAGCCTTTCCACGTGAAACGGATCCTTAATTTCCCGTTCCTTCTCTCTCGAGTTCCTTTTCAGCTTTTTCACGGTCACGCTTCCTTTTCTCTTCAATCTTTGCCGCCTCTTTGGCCTCATCTTCTTTTTCTTCCTTCAGCAACTCCTCAGGGGTTTTATGCTTCTTAAATATACTTGAAATCATTTTCTTAGCCTTGCTGACTCCGCTAACGACTTTTTCAACTTTTCCAGCTGTGTTCATTAATTTAGCTTCCCGTTCTGGACCAAGGCCGACACATTGCTTAATTCCAACCAACAAAGTCTGCCACATCGCTTTAAAAAATGGATGATTGGGATCCCTCCGCTTATTGATATGCCCTACCGTATATTTACCGTATAAATCCGGATTGCCCGGATTAAACAACACCTGATTGATCATAAAAGACAGCAGCCCCTTTTTTTCTCGACAACCATCATCACCTGGCTCCGACAGGATATTAACTTTGAGATCATCATAATCCATTTTAAAGGTTCCTTTACTACGGTAATCGTTAGCCCATATGTCAAATGTAATCTGACTGAGATTGCCCGATTTAACCTCAACATTTAACAATGGCCGGATCATTTTATTAACGACCGTTAGATCCATTTTCCCAAGCGTGCCCTTGTAGGTATAGGCCCCAACTTTAGAGGTCATATCAAAAACAAAGTTGGTAGAAAGCTTGCCTGCATTCATAAAATTGCTGCTCAAATTTGCACGCATGAGCTTCTCCTTAAACAATTTTGTCGAATCATTTGTCACATTCAATATTGTACCATACGTGTGATCAAAAGTAATGGTACCGATTTGACTATACTCATCACTCATTTCAGCATACGTAATTCCTATATTATCTAAAATCAATGAATCAATTCCCAAGCGTGTCGACATTTTCATTAATTTCATGTGCGGAGCATTTCCAATCTGACTGGTTGGCGGGCTTTTATAATGCTTATCACTGTAAATCGAAAGAGAACCATTTTTTAGGCGTGCATTTTGTGCATATATTTTCTTATCCCGCGAAAGCTCGGCAAAATTGAATCCCGTCAAAAGCAGGGTATCCATTTTTAGCACCATATAGCTTCCACCTTCACCTTTCTTCCGGTAATAAGCAGCCTTATTCAGCGTCGGCTGATAAGCAACTTTAGTCAACAGGACATTGCGATTTTTACTATTGATTTTCAACTGATCAAAGTTTACTTTATAAAACCCGTCCGGAGTTTTATAGGTAAAACCAGGAACCTCAATATCAATCATTTTCGTATGATAAAAGCGCTGCTTGTCACGCTCAGAAGTCGAATCGATCAAAACATCATCTATCCGAACCTTGACCTTCTTGACTTCGAAATCTTGATAAACCCCTTTTTGGACCTGCGTATATTTAAAATCGATATCATTCAAATTGACAGCCCGCACCTGAATTTTTTTCAGATTATCCTTTATCTTCTCATACAATGGTTTTTTAGGTCCCCTACTCACCGTATCGTTATAACGGTGCACCTCATTAATGACATGAATTGTTGGCCTTTCAACGGTGATATCATTCAAAAAAAGTTCCTTATCCATTAATACCCTTCGGATACCAAAGCTTTTTATTTTCAGCCTATTGATGGAAATTTCAAAGCGGTTATCTGGTGCTTTTTTGACCAACTCCAACTTTTTATATACGGAACTATCTGACACGAGCTGCAGATTGTCTATTGTTATATTGCCTAATAATAGGTTGACGTGGATATCGTCGTATTTAATAGTATACAAATTGTCCGTTGCTTGAGACACCAGCTGCTTGATTTTAGTATCTAAAAGTGGCTTCCACTTATTGCTAAAATACCAAATACCGCCAGCCAATGCCAGTAGGATAAACGCTACAATACCAAGAATCCATTTGAAAATAGGCTTCATAAAGTCACAATCTCTTTGTAATTTCGTCTTTATTTTATTGAATAACAAACAAAATTAAGCCCATTTTGTTTGAATTACGACTAAATAAAGTGAATATGCTGCGTAAAACACAACTATTTTTATTTCTTGTACCGTTATCTCTACTTTTTTTAGGTTCCTGCACCAAAACAAAGCATGAAACAGGTTTCTATTTTTGGAAGACCGTATTTCAGTTAGATACCGCAGAAAGCCGCTCCTTAAAAGAAATTGACGCGAAATCTATCTATGTCCGCATCATGGATATTGATCTCGATCCATCCGGTGTACAAGCCGTCCCTATTAGCCCCATTACGTTTACGCAACCTGTGCCCAAAGAACAGCAGTTAATTCCTGTAGTATTCGTCAACCAACGTATTTTTGCAGAAATGGATAGCCTGCAGATCAGAGGACTTGCAAATAAGATTGTTCCGTTTGTGACGGCTAAAATACAACAAGCCGGAAAAGAAAAATTTACCGAACTCCAGCTGGACTGCGATTGGACAAAGACATCCCGTGATAAATTTTTCTATCTGCTCACCTATTTACAGCAATTACCAGCATTAAAAGATGTTATCGTGAGCTCTACGCTGCGGCTCCACCAAGTCAAAAATACGGTCACCAGTGGAATTCCGCCTGTGAAAAAAGCCATGTTGATGTGTTACAACATGGGAAATCTCAGACAATTTGGCAATCAGAACTCCATTTTAAATCAACAGGAACTCAAGACTTACCTAAGCGGAACATTACGCAACTATCCGATGGAAATGGATATTGCATTACCGCTATTTCAGTGGTTTGTCGTTTTCAGAAATAATAATTACATCGGCATTTCAAAACATATCAACGAAGAGGATATCAAAGACTCGGCTTTATTTACCCATAACCCCAATACGAACCTCTATATTTTAACAAAGGATCTCCCAAAGGCAACCCTTAAAAAGGGAGATGTTATACGTTTTGAATCCATTAATCAGGCGGAACTCCTACAAACGGCAAAATTTTTGAAGGGAGAGCTGAAAGGAAAAGAACACCGGATTATTTTTTATCATTTAGATCAAGCTACACTAGCAAACCATGGCAATGCCGAATTACAAAAAATTATTGCTGCTTTCTAGCACCACTTTAGCTTTCTTCTTTGGGGAGATTGCAACCAATATCGCCTGCGGTCCTGAAGTGGATCCTTACGACAATCAAACGACATATTATCTCCCCAATCTGGAGGATAATGGATTTTCTGCCTTTCAATTCATCCCCTACCAATTTCTTTATACGGAGGAAGCGCCAGTCAAAGAAAGTTTAATCAATGCCGAAACTTGGGTGAAACACCTCGGTTCACAGGTCAGGGCTAAGGATGTCGAACAATTGATGTACAACAGCAACGATGCAACCGCTAATTTAGCGAGCAATCAACAAAAGTCGGCTTGGGCCAACCTCCCCGATTCCATTCGAGGAAATACGTTCTTAAGCACATTGATTGACGGAAAACATGAAGCTGAACGCGCTTATTTTATGTTCACCAAAAAGCAGGAACCCATCACGAATATTCAACATAACTATTGGGATCCGGATACCCGAAATTTCAAAGAAATCACACAATTAGCTGAACTAGCCGAACAGCAGATTCCCAAGTACCCCAAAAATAGCTTTCTCTATATTCGTTATGCTTATCAAGCCGCCCGTTTGTATCTATTTGGGCAGGAATACCCCAAGAGCATGACGATTTATGAAAAGTACCTGCAATCTGCTAAGGGAGACGAAGCTATCCTCAATTGGGCACTATCCAACTATGCGGGCGCTGTCCGCAAAAATGGTGATCCTGCAAGGGCAGCTTATCTCTTTTCCAAATTATTCACTGCCAGTCCGGAAAGGCGCATCCTCGCGTATGCTAATTTCCATTATATTACAGCCAGCGATGCCGAGATATTTCAATATGCAAAAAATGACGCTGATAGATTCAATATCAATGCTATCATTGGCTTTGGAACAAGTGACTATGCCCTGAAATATCTAAACGATTGCTATCAGCTCGATCCTGCCAATACCGTAAATGCGGTACTATTAGGACGCGAAGTCAATAAGATAGAGACAGAAATGAACGAGTCTTTTTACCTCAGTAGCGATAATTATAATTACTACAGTAAAAATGACGATAAAGGAAAGGTTAAGCTACATCTGGATTCGCTCCGCAATTTTGCACTAAAACTTTATCGCGACAAAAAATATGTTCAACCCCAATTGGGCCTTATTACTGCTGCCTACCTAAGTTGGATGAATAAGGAAAATGCTTTAGCAAAAGAATACCTTGCTGGAATAAAAGAGACTGACCTCAGTCCAAAATTGATTGATCAGCTGCAAATTACCCGATTGCTCACGCAATTAACTGACTGGCAAAGCAGTAAGCAGCTAGATGAAGTTCAATTGACCAAAACGCTATCTTGGTTAGAAGAAAAAGCAAAACTAGATGGTAAAGAAGATATCCGCAAACAAAACTGGGGTTATAGTGCTTTTGAATACAGCAACTATAGTTTAATTTGCCGGAACATTCTACAAAATCTTGTTGTAAAACACTATTTGAATACACAAGACACTGCTATGGCTAGTTTAGCTGCTGTAAAGGCAGATGCTTTTTACAACTATGGATTTGTGAAAGATTCATTGGAAGATAATATGCAGTGGTCAACAATGCACTTTTGGGAAAATAGCCTGACACCTAAAACGCTGTTAAAAATAAGGAATTTATTGTCGGACAATTCCCAACAGAACACCCTATCTAAATTCTTATTGAAGGATATCAAACATTTCAATAGAGATTATCTCACCGAATTACTGGGTACAACTTATTTGCGCGAACTGGATTTCCAAAAAGCAGCAAAAACTTTAGCAGCACTTCCTAAAGACCATAAAATAAAGGAAATTAAAAACTGGTACAGCGCGGATGAAGATGACATCAAACCGAACCCCTTTGTTGTGACAATAAATGACTATCCCAAAAAATATGGAAAGGAAAATACAACCAAACTAAAATATGCTGAACGGATGGCGCGGTTGGAAAATGCGATAAAAACGGAAAAAGATAATCAGAAAAAAGCGGAGTATTACTTTCAAATGGCTACAGGTATCTATCAGACAAGTACCTACGGCAATGCATGGTCCATCGTATCCTACGATTGGTCATCGACAGACAACCATGCGCCCTCGACACTCCATTGGCAACGAAACTACCTACAGACCAAATCGGCAAAGGAATGGTATAGCAAAGCGCGCGCGCTCAGTTCCAATAAAGAATTCAAGGCTAAATGCACTTTTATGCTGGCCAAATGCGAACAAAAAGATTTTGTTTATACCAATGAATCGCGCTGGCAGTATTATGATTCACCCTTGAAGAATCCTTTTTACCGCTTTTCAATGCAAAATAGGTACTTCAAAGAATTGAGCATGCAATATAAAGATACACCATTCTTTACCATCGCGTCAAAAGAGTGTACCTATCTTCGTGACTTTTTAAACTTGACACAAGCGATACAATAAGGGCTGCCGCCTACCTTGCTTTATAAAAATATAGCGCCTTCCTACATCAGGAAGGCGCTATATTTTTTATAAAGATTAAGATCTACTATCTTCATTATGGTATATACTGAGGTAGCTATCATAGCGAGAACTCTCAATATATCCTTCTTCCACAGCCTCCAAAACGACACAACCGGGTTCATTGATATGCCTGCAATTATGAAATCGACATTGATTCATCAACGCGCGCATCTCCGGAAAAAAATGGGATAGCTCCTGTTTTTCTATATCGACAATTCCCAACTCACGAATACCAGGCGTATCAATTAACTTCCCTCCAAAAGGAAGATCAAACATTTCAGCAAAAGTAGTTGTATGCTTTCCTTTGTCAGACCAATCGGAGATTTCACCAGTTTTCAACCCGTATTCAGGAACGATTGCATTGATCAACGTTGATTTACCAACTCCAGAATGGCCAGATACCAAGGTTATTTTATCTTTCAGCAGTTGCTTGACAACCTCGATATTGGTACCGGTTAACGCAGAAACCTCGAAACAGGGGTAGCCAATATGTTCATAAATAGCTTTATAGTCTGCCAATATCTCCAATCCCTCATCACTAAAAAGATCCAATTTATTGAAAATAATTACGGCAGGAATTCCGTAAGCCTCCGTTGTTACTAGAAAGCGATCGATAAAGCCTAAAGATGTTGGCGGCGAGGCAAGTGTCACCACTAAAAAAGCTTGATCTAGGTTTGCTCCGATAATTTGAGTTTGCTTAGACAGATTGACGGATTTTCGAATGATATAATTTCGACGAGGTTCCAATTCGTGAATGACCGCACTTTCCTGATCAGGTTCCACATCAAAATGTACCCAATCACCCACAGCAACAGGATTAGTCGTTTTTATTCCTTTGGTACGAAACTTTCCTTTGATACGACAATCGTATCTTTTATCATCTTCGCCCAAAACTTGATACCAACTACCTGTCGATTTAGTTACCAGTCCTCTCATAAATCCTGTTGCATTAAATGTGTCATAGTACAAAAATCGGAAAAATTTATTAAACTTACCCTTTGATGAATTTCTTACCTTTGTAAGGAGACTAAAATTCAATTTTGTGAAAAAACTATTTCTTCTAGACGGAATGGCTCTCATATATAGAGCTTATTTTGCTTTGAGCAAAACTCCTCGAATTACCTCAACAGGGTTAAATACAGGAGCAATCATGGGATTTACCAATACCCTATTGGATGTATTGAAAAATCAGCAACCTTCCCACATAGCAGTAGTGTTCGACACGGCGGCACCTACCGCACGACATATTGAATTTGAAGCTTATAAAGCACATCGCGAATCTATGCCAGAGGACCTTGCGGCCTCTATCCCCTATATCAATCGCTTAATTGAGGGCTTCAATATTCCGATCATCACCATGGATGGATACGAGGCCGACGATATTATCGGTACGCTGGCAAAAAAGGCTGAAAAGCAAGATTTTCAGGTCTATTGCATGACACCGGATAAAGATTTCGGGCAACTTGTGTCTGAAAATATCTTTATCTATAAACCTGCACGCATGGGTAATGGAGCAGAAGTACAAGGTGTCAAAGAGATTCTTGAAAAATGGGAAATTTCTGACGTTTGCCAGGTCATCGATATCCTTGGTCTTTGGGGCGATGCCGTGGACAATATCCCTGGTATACCTGGAATTGGAGAAAAAACAGCGAAAAAACTTGTTCAGGAATACGGATCTGTCGAAGGCATTATCGCTAACGCGGATCAACTTAAAGGAAAAATGCGCGAGAACGTGGAGAATTTTGCAGAACAAGGGCTCATCTCCAAAAAATTAGCCACTATTTTATTGGATGTACCAATTGAACTTGATGAAAAATCGCTAGAACTGGAAGATCCAAACAAAGAAATTCTTGAACCACTATTTGCAGAATTGGAATTCCGAACACTTGGAAAACGAGTTTTCGGCGAAGAATTCTCCGTACTTGACAAGAGCAGTCCGACAAATGGGCAAATGGATTTATTTTCGACAACAACGACGACAATTACCACGACCGAAATTGTCACTGAAATCAGCGTCGAAAATGCCGCAATAAATAACATACATAATATAGCACATGAGTATGTTTTGGCCGACACAGCGGAAAAACAAGTAGCGCTAGCCCAACAGCTTGCGTCTTTAGATAGTTTCTGTTTCGACACAGAAACAACAGGATTGGATGCAAACCTTGCCGATATTGTGGGCTTATCATTTTCTTTTGAAAACGCTAAAGCGTATTATGTCCCAACACCTGCCGATCGTGAGGGTGCTCAAGCTATAGTTGATATTTTCAAGACAGCTCTAGAGAACCCAGACATCGAGAAAATAGGACAAAACATCAAATACGATATTTTGTTATTAGCACGCTATGGTGTAAAGGTACAAGGCACCCTTTTTGACACCATGCTTGCACATTATCTAATTGATCCAGATACCCGCCACGGGATGGATGTACTCGCAGAAAATTACCTGAATTACAGTCCGGTATCAATCACCGAACTTATCGGTGAAAAGGGAAAGAAGCAAGGGAATATGCGCGATGTTGAAGTGGAGAAAATAAAAGAATATGCAGCTGAAGATGCAGACATTACCCTGCAGCTAAAAAATGTATTTCAACCTCTTCTTGTCGAGACCAACACCATGCAGCTCGCTCAGGATGTGGAATTCCCATTAGTCTATATACTCGCAGAAATTGAACGAAACGGTGTAAAAATAGATGTTCCGGCACTTGAAGAGTTTTCAAAAACACTAGAGCAAGACATTAAAAATCTCGAGGAATCCATCTTTGAGAAAGCGGGCGTAAATTTCAATATTGCATCCCCTAAGCAATTGGGAGAAGTCTTATTCGATAAACTGCAACTGGATCCTAAAGCTAAAAAAACAAAAACGGGACAATATAAAACAGGTGAAGATGTGTTATTAGCATTGGCCCATAAATCAGATATCGTCCAAGATATCTTGAACTTTAGGCAGATGCAAAAACTCAAATCTACCTATGTTGATGCGCTACCTGAGTTGATAAACCCCGAAACAGGGCTCATTCATACGTCATACAATCAAGCGGTTGCCGCAACAGGCCGTCTGAGCTCAACTAATCCGAACTTGCAAAATATCCCGATCCGTACCGAACGGGGGAGAGAAGTCAGAAAAGCCTTTATCCCAAGATCTGAAAACAACGTGATCCTCTCAGCCGATTATTCACAGATTGAACTTCGCCTGATTGCCGAGTTAAGTAAAGATCAAAATATGATGGAAGCATTTAACCAAGGTCATGATATCCACCGGGCAACAGCCGCGAAAGTATATAATATGGATTTTGATGCGGTTACTTCTGAGCAACGTCGCAACGCGAAAGCAGTTAACTTCGGCATTATTTATGGCCAGTCGGCGTTTGGCCTTTCCCAAAATATTGGCATATCTCGTAAAGAAGCATCCGATATCATCAATGAATATTTTAACCAATATACAGGGATAAAAAAATACATGAGTGATGCCGTCGAGTTTGCAAAAGAGAATGGTTACGTTGAAACAATTTTAAAACGAAGACGTTATTTGAGAGATATCAATTCTGCAAACATGACAGTTCGCGGATTCGCTGAAAGAAACGCAATTAATGCTCCGATCCAAGGATCGGCAGCAGATTTGATCAAACTTGCCATGATCGCCATTCAGAAGGAAATTGAGCAGCGAAGTTTAACAGGCAAAATGATCATGCAGGTGCATGATGAATTGGTTTTTGACGTACCTAAAGACGAAATCGAGGTATTCAAAAAAATTATTTTGGACAAAATGTCCAATGCTATAAAAACAAGTGTTCCTTTGATCGTAGAAATTGGAGAAGGCAAAAATTGGCTAGAAGCACACTAAAGTTATGATTAGAAAACTCATCCATATCTTATTATTATTGTCTGTGTGCAGCTTTACAAACCTGTATGCACAGGATGAAAAACCTGTATTCTATGAAAAATTAGACCAGGGATTGATTCGTTTTTATTTTGACAAATATTATTATTTGGTTTCAAAAGAGTGCGAGTTTAAAACGATTGAACGTGTGAGCAAATTTGATTTTGCAAAGCAAGTCTTTGACGGAGAGTTTCGCGATTTTGCGCCAAATGGAGCGAGAATACTCATTGGTACCTATAAAGATGGTAAAAAAGAAGGCGCATTTCAAGCCTTCCATCCAAATGGAGTGCTGAAATGGGAAGTAAATTTTCAAAACAACCATCCGATCGGTGATTGGAAATATTACTATCCGGATGGAAAACCTCTATTGACCATTACCTATAGTGAACAAGGCTACTTTATAAAAGACTACTGGGACAACAGGGGCAAACAGGAAGTAATAAATGGCGAAGGCAACTATGAATTTTCTATTCCATTTGAAGGATTTACTGAATTTGGTTTTGATTTCTACCTACGCAAAGGAAAGGTGAAAAGCGGTAGGCCACAAGGAAACTGGAATACATATTTCTACAATGTAGGTCAGCAACCCGTTTACGCTATGACACAACGCTTTGCAAATGGTGTACTCACAACAACTTATGACGACAATGGGGATCTAAATAATGAGGATTTCATGTCGTTAAGTATCCTCCCTTACGACTATTTCTTACGAGCGGAACTATTTAACGGTAAGTCTTGCAGCTTTGATGATTATTCTAATTTTTATGCATTCTTAACCAAACGTTTTAACGACAATCTCAATAAAACCGGACTAGATATCACCAAACAGGTTAACTTTTCTTACCTGGTGGAAGTAAAGAAAAGCGGAATGGCTAATCTAAAGAGTCTCAAGTTAATATCAGATTCCGGAAACGAGTCTTTCGATGGCATTTTGAGCCGTATTGCGAAAAGTATTGACTTCTATTTCCCTACGTATAAAGACAATCAGCCTCAAGACGACCTCATCAGAGTATCTGGTGGGATCACACAGGGTAACGATGGAAAAATCTATACCCATTCAATTAAAATCGAAAGACAAATAGACAATTCGAGTAAATAATTATCTTTGCAGAAATAAATAGATATGAAATTTCATAAAGAAGGATATACCACATTAGCGATCGCTGTACTTTTTATCTTCATTATCAATGCCGTTGCGGATTATTATGACGCCCCGCAATACGCCAAATGGTTTATTTATGCGCTATCAGCATTCCTATTCATTACAGTTGTTCAGTTTTTCAGAAGTCCAAAAAAAGTGGTCAACCCGCAGGATGACGTGATTCTTTGTCCAGCGGATGGAAAAGTTGTTGTTATCGAAGAAACTGAGGAAAATGAGTATTTCCATGATAAGCGGATACAGGTGTCTATATTTATGTCTCCTGTCAATGTGCATGTCAACCGAAACCCAATCAGTGGGTTAGTCACGTTCTTTAAATACCATCCCGGCAAGTTTCTAGTGGCTTGGCACCCCAAATCATCTACAGATAACGAAAGAACAACAGTTGTTGTCAAAGATAAGGCTGGTAGGGAGGTCCTTTTCCGTCAGATTGCAGGAGCCTTAGCGCGCCGCATTGTATGGTATGTAAAAGAAAATGACGAAGTCGTGCAAGGCAATGAGTTTGGTTTTATCAAATTCGGTTCCCGCGTAGATTTATTTCTTCCTTTAGGCACAGAAATCAATGTTAACATTGGTGACAAGGTTACTGGAGCAAAAACGATTATCGGAAAATTTTAACAATTTATTAATATCATTATAAGTAACTTAGGCTCCAAATCAGGGGCCTTTTTTATTCTGCAAATGAACTTTAAACAATTACTATTGGCAAACTCCGCAGCTGTCGGCATTGCAATTTCTACGATCAGCTTTTATTATAAACATGACCTACAAACAGCGCTGATCATTTTCTTTGTTGCTGTGGTAACGAGTTTCCTCCTATTTAACTATCTATTTGAAAAATATATATATCGTAGACTCAATACGATGTATAAACTAATTCATAACCTTAAACTCGGTAAGGATCTTAAAGATGCTATCGGAGAACATGTCAGTGAGGATCCTATCACAGATGCTGAGAACGAAGTCAAAGCATGGGCAAAAGATAAAAAAAACGAGATAGAGCAGTTAAAATCACAAGAAAAATTCCGCAGAGAGTTTTTATCTAACATTTCTCATGAATTCAAAACGCCGTTATTTGCCACCCAAGGTTACATTGAGACCCTGCAAGATGGCCTTATGGAAGAAGATATGGAAATGGCCAAGAATTTCTTAGATAAGGCTGCCCGGAATCTAGACCGGCTAAATTACCTGATTCAGGATCTTGATGAAATATCCAAACTGGAATCCGGAAAAATGGTCCTGAATATAGAGAAATTCGATATCGTCGACCTCATCAAAGACACCACCTATTCTCTTGAAGACAAAGCTAAACAACACAATATCAAAATAGAATTCAAACCCAAAGCGGGTACCCCCCATTGGGTTAAAGCTGACCGCAATAAAATCCACCAGGTATTATACAATTTGATAGACAATTCCCTGAAGTATGGAAAAGAGGGTGGAACAACTAAAATTAAGATTTTCCCACTGTTTGAACAGGTTCTTATCGAAATTACAGACGACGGTTATGGCATCGAAGAAAAAAATCTCAGTCGTGTATTCGAGCGTTTTTTCCGAACCGATAAGAGCCGATCACGCGATATCGGAGGATCAGGATTAGGATTGGCTATCGTAAAGCACATTGTCGAAGCACATCAGCAAAATGTGAATGTTCGCAGTACAGAGGGCATTGGGACAACATTTGGCTTTACTTTACAAAAAGTTCAGTCCGGAAATTAAACAATTGATGACACTTTTGTGTTTAAACAAAATCAATGTTAACATTAACTTAACATTAAGGTATTATTTTTGCAAAAATAAATTTAAGATATGTCTTTAAATAGCATTTTTCAATACTTCGTTCCAAAGGATAAAAAATTCTTCCCTTTGTTTGAACAAGCCGGCAACAACTTGATCGAGATGTCAAAGTTGTTAAAAGATATTGTTAACTCAAGCAACCCTGAAAAGAAAAAGGAATTAACACGCAAAGTGGAAGATTTGGAACATAGAGGCGACAACATTACGCATCAAATTCATTTGGAGCTGGGGAAGAACTTTATCACTCCTTTTGACCGCGAAGATATACACTCTTTGGCAAGTTCATTGGACGACGTCGCAGATTTTATACACGGTGCCGCCAATAGAATGGACCTTTACAAGGTTGAAAAAGCCACTGAGCCAATGATTGAAATTGCTGATTTACTGGTTGAAGCTACCGAACATGTATCAAAAGCTATTCATGAGCTTAGAGATTTGAAAAATATCCGGAATATTACGGATTCATGTGTTCGCATCAATAGCGTAGAAAACAAAGCCGATTATATCTTCGATAAAGCTGTAGCTGACCTTTTTGAATTTGAAAAAGATGCAATTTCATTAATTAAACACAAAGAAGTGTTATCTGCAATGGAAGATGCAACCGATAAATGTGAGGATGTTGCTAACGTATTAGAAAGCATTCTGGTTAAAAACGCATAATCATTCGATTTAAGTGCACAAAAATTCTACGAGATTATGATGTCAACATTACTCGTTGTTGTGATTGTCCTTGCGATTGCCTTTGACTACATCAATGGATTCCATGATGCTGCCAATTCTATTGCGACAGTTGTATCAACAAAAGTTTTAACGCCAGCAATGGCCGTCTTATGGGCTGCGATATTCAACTTTGCAGCTTACTTCTACTTTACAGATCATAAAGTAGCCAATACCATTGCAAAAACAGTATTGGAAGAATACATTACCTTAGAAGTTATTTTTGCGGGGTTACTTGCAGCAATCGGTTGGAACTTATTTACATGGTACTATGGTGTGCCATCAAGCTCGTCCCATACACTTATTGGAGGTTTTGCAGGATCGGGTATGGCTTACGCTTTCATTCTTGGCGCAGATCCTATCCACGCCATCAATATTGATGCAACCTTAAAGATTATTGCATTTATCGTACTAGCCCCTATTATAGGTATGACGATATCGGTTATCATCACATTGATTGTAATCAACCTGGCAAAAAACTCCCGTCCAAGTGTTGCCGAAAAATGGTTCAAGATATTGCAACTTGTTTCTTCTGCCGCCTTGAGCTTTGCACATGGAGGTAATGATGCACAGAAAGTCATGGGAATTATCCTTGTGGCGATGGTTGCTGGTGGCTATGTCCCAACGACTGAACACATGCCAGAGTGGATTCCATTAACTTGTTACGCAGCAATCGCTGCCGGAACAATGAGCGGTGGATGGAAAATTGTTAAAACGATGGGAACCAAGATCACAAAAGTAACACCATTGGAAGGTGTTTGTGCTGAATCTGCAGGAGCTGTCACCTTGGGTATCACAGAACATTTTGGAATACCAGCCTCCACAACGCATACCATTACAGGTGCAATCATCGGTGTTGGAGTTGTCAAACGGGTCTCGGCAGTACGTTGGGGAGTAACAATCAGCTTGTTATGGGCTTGGATATTAACCATTCCAGTTTCAGCTTTGTTGGGTGCGTTGTCGTTATTGGTCGTACATTATTTGCTTTAGAAAAAAAATACTTAATTTTTTTCTTAAACCTATTGAAACAAAACAAAAATTTGGTACTTTCGTAGCGGATTTTTGTTTTGTTGTTTCACATTAAATACTTAATTTAGTACAAAATATAGCAAAAACAAAATTTTAACATAATTTTAAGACTTTGGCACGGCAATTGTACTGTTCCATGTGTTAATACAATAATTAAGTTTGAAAACAATTAAAATTAATAATAACCTTAAAAACAAGAGTATGAACTATTCTACAATTAAAAAAACAGCTGTTGCTGCTACATTAGTTGCCGCTTTAGGTTTCGCTGGTACAGCACAAGCTCAACAAGTATTCGGTGGTAGATCACAATACAGAACTTGGTCTATCGGAGTTCAAGGTGGTATCACTACACCGAACAACGTAATCGGTGGTGGTAACGCTTTTGGTCAAAAAGTAGGTTACTTCCAAAATAAAGTAGGTGAGTACTATGGTTTGACAGTACGTAAACAATTCTCTCACTTATTTGGTTTAGAAGTTGAAGCTAACCGTGGTAAGATCAAAACTTACAACCACGATCTTTCTGGTCCTGCTATTGAGAACTCAAGAGGTGCTCGTTCAGTTGAAACTAGTGTAAACTGGGCAGCTAGCTTAAACGGTGTATTCCAATTGGGTACAATCGATTTCTTGAGAAGAGAAAATGCGGTTAACTTCTACGCTAAAGTAGGTTTGGGAGCTATGGCTTACAACCCTGTTCAATACGCAAACAATGATTTCTCTGGAACAGTTGTTTATGACAATTCAGGTAAATGGGGTGATGGCATTATCGGAGACCGTGATCCAAAACGTGATCGTGATAACAAATTAACAGCATTCGTTCCTGTAGGTGTTGGTGCTAAATTCAAATTATCAGAAGTTGTTGCATTGAACTTAGGTTATACAATGAACTTTGCTGATGATCAAATCTACGGTCCAGCTCGTCAATCATCTTACAAAGGTAAATTCTCTTCAGTTATGGCTGGTCTAGAATTCACTTTAGGTTCAAAAGACAAACAAAACTTGACTTTTGCTAACCCAGTTGCTACAATGTACGATGAGTTGAAAGATCCTTCATTGAGAAACGAAGTTGAAGCATTGAAACAACGTGTAAGCACTTTAGAAGGTACTGTTAACACATTAAGCGCTGACGCTGATGGTGACGGTGTATCTGATAAATTTGACAAATGTCCTGGTACTCCAGCTGGTACTCCAGTAGATGGTTCAGGATGTCCAATCAAATTCCCAGAGCCAGTTGTTAACAACGTTACTTCTAACGGTTACTACGCTCCAATTCAATTCGAATTTGATAGCTCAGTATTGAAAACTTCATCTTACTCTACATTAGACAAATTGGCTAAAGAGTTACGTGATAACAATTCATCTGTACAATTAGATGGTTATGCATCTGCTGAAGGTTCTGAAGCTTATAACGTGACTTTATCTAAAGACCGTGCGAACTCTGTAAAACAATATTTAGTAAACGCTGGTGTTTCTTCATCAAGCATCACTGCTAACGGTTACGGAGAGAAAAACCCAGTTGCATCTAATGCTACTGAAGAAGGTCGTGTTCAAAACCGTCGTGTTGAGATCAAAAAATAATCGTATATAACTTATACCATTATAATAAAAGCCGGCTTTAAAGCCGGCTTTTTTATTTTACCCGTATTTATCCTTAACTTTGTGGAGGATATCCGATTTGTGGAAAATTAGTTCGAACAAATTAGATAAGAAATTAGTATTTTGAATTAAGGAACAGAATACTGGTTTTAAACTTTTGAGAATGGAAGAGGATTTTGAATTTGAAAACCCCGAAGAAAGAAAAATCTCGGTGGACAGATATGAGGAAATGCTTCGAAACGAGGATCAGTATTTTTTTGACTCCAAGGCTTTTGAAGGAATTATTGATTACTACGCTGAAAAAAATGACCCTGTTAAGGCCCTACAGGTTACCGAATTTGCGATCAGCCAACACCCTTTTGATATTACCTTCTTATTGAAACAGGCACAACTGTTTTCAACGATTCAACAATATCAGAATGCACTTACAGCGCTTGATAAAGCGGAATTATTGGAAGCTTCAGAAGGAGACATCTTCTTGATCCGCGGTGGCATATTAGGCAGTATCGGCCAGTTTGATAATGCTTTGGAACAGCTCTTCAAAGCACTTCCGCTATTAGATAATAAAGATGAGGTCTATTTCCATATTGCGATGATCTTTCAAGCGCAAATGAATTATGACAAGGCAATAATTTATCTAAAGAAAGCACTTGAGCTCAACATGGATTACCAGGAAGCACTCTATGAATTGGCCTATTGCTATGATGTATTGGATAGACAGGAGGAAAGTATCTCTTTTTATAAGAAGTACATTGATTCAGACCCATACTCCTACTACGCTTGGTATAATCTGGGAAATTCTTACCATAAAATAAGCCGGTTTGAGGAAGCTCTGGATGCTTATGACTATGCTATATTAATTAAAGAAGACTTTTCTTCAGCTTATTTCAATAAGGGGAACGCCCTAGTCAATTTAGACCGCTATCAAGAAGCATTGGATGTCTACAAACAAACATTTGAATATGAGCAACCAAGTGCTGATACCTATTGTGCGATAGGCGAATGTTATGAAAAACTTGAGCAGATGGAGGAAGCCCGCAATTATTATAAAAAGGCCGTCAAATTAGATGCGGAGCTTGCTGATGCCTGGTTCGGTATTGGTGTTACCTTAGATTTCGAAGAACGTTATTTTGAATCTCTTCATTTCTACAAAAAAGCATTAGAACTGGAGGATACAAACCCCGATTACTGGTTTGCGATTGCCGATGCCCGATACAAACTACAACAAATAGATCTTGCAGAAGAAGCCTATAAAAAGGTAGTCGCTTTGAACCCAACAGATATAGATGCGTGGCTCGATTATTCCTCCATTCTATTTGAACAAAGTAAAATTGAAGAAGCCATTGATGTAATATCCGATGCCATCACACAAAATCCAAATGCTGCAGAACTGTACTATCGTGTGGTTGCTTATCTATTTGCCAATGGACAATACAATGAAGCACTGAACTTTTTAGAGCTTGGCCTGGCGACGGATCCCGATAAGCATCATATTCTTTTTGATTACCTCCCGCAGTTACAAGGGAATCAGATCATTACTGAAATTGTAAAAAAATATACAAAGCCGAAAGATTAACATGCAAGAGGCCCAATATCCGGTCATTGTATAGCAATGACCGGATATTAAAATTGAAAATATATTCCTGTTCCCACAACGTACTTTTCGCAATTCAAATGAAAAAATTAGGCTTAATAGGATACCCGTTAGGGCATTCTTTTTCAAAAAAATATTATTTAGAAAAATTTCATCAAGAGGATATTACCGATGTGGATTATGATTTATATCCACTTGCTCAAATAGCCGATTTTACAACAATTGCCTCCAATAAAGACTTTTATGGTGTTAATGTGACCATTCCCTATAAGATAGAGGTTATGGATTACTTGGATGAGCTCTCGGAAGAAGCTCGTGCGATACAAGCTGTAAACTGTATTCGAATCAGTCATACATCAGATGGCGCAACGCATCTAAAAGGCTACAATACTGATGCTTATGGTTTCGAGGAATCACTAAGGCTGCTACTAAATCCCCTGGCGGATAAGAAGGCTTTAATTTTAGGTAATGGAGGCGCTGCAAAGGCTGTCATTTATGCCCTGAATCAACTTGGAATAATGCATACTTTAGTAAGCAGAACCAAACAGGCAGACCAGCTAACTTATAATGAACTTAATGCTGCTATCCTAGCTGACCATACAGTGATTATCAACTGTTCACCGGTTGGCACATTTCCCAATACGGCAGAATATCCAAAAATCCCTTACGAATTCCTAACTGAGAACCACCTCTGTTATGATCTCATTTACAATCCAGAGGAAACAGCATTTCTTCGAAAAAGTAAAGAAAAAGGCGCCAGAATCAAAAACGGATATGAAATGCTGGTTCTACAAGCAGAAAAAAACTGGGAAATCTGGAATAGTTGAGCTTTCAATAGTAAGAAATCAATAAAAACTGTAATTTTACCACTATGCTTACGATCAAAACATTCACTTTCAATCCATATCAGGAAAATACTTATCTACTTTATGACGAGTCAGGAAATGCAATTATCATTGATCCAGGGATGTATGGCGAGCAAGATCAGCAAGAACTACTAGCTTTCATCGCAAACAATAAACTCAAGCCGACACTCCTATTAAATACACACTGTCATATTGACCATGTGTTGGGGAATAGTTTTGTCCATGAAAAATTTGGCTTACTCCCGCAGTTCCACGAAGGTGAGGTACCAATTTTAGTAGCGGTTCAAAATTATGCTCCTCAAATGGGCATCCGATATGACATATCCCCAATTGGGGAAACATTTCTAGATGACGATGATACCATTTATTTGGATAATGATGAACTAAAGGTCATTCTTGCCCCTGGTCATTCCCCTGCACATATTTGCTTTTATTCAGCTGATCAAAAATTCTTGATCGGAGGAGATGTTCTATTTCGCAATAGCATTGGCCGTACCGATCTTCCTGGGGGAAATCACCAGCAGCTTTTGGATAGCATAAAAACAAAACTTTATACCTTGCCCGACGACACGATCGTCTACCCGGGGCATGGGCCATCCACAACGATTGGCTTTGAAAAAAATTCTAATCCATTTATCCGAGGATAAAAGTCATGAATCTGCCATTTCTATTTGCGAAAAGATATCTGTTTTCAAAGAAATCAGTTAATGCCATTAATATCATCTCTTCCATTAGTGTAATTGGCGTAATGGTAAGTAGTGCCGCTTTAATCATTTTGTTGTCGTCGTTCAATGGAATGGAACAGCTGATACTATCGATGTACAGTAAGTTTGCTCCTGAGCTGAAGATTGAACCCAAGAAAGGCAAACTTTTTGATAGCAAACAGGCTATCTTCAGCGAATTACGAAAAGATTCTAATGTGATTCATTACACGGAGGTTCTACAAGAGAAGGTATTGTTACAATATTCAAATAGACAATTTATTGCAAATATAAAAGGTGTCGAACCTCAATCGTTAAGTAAGAAGACTGGAGATAGTATCCTCGTAGATGGTCAATACGAGCTTACCCATGATTCGACTAACCTAGCAATTCTAGGCGCAAGCGTGCAGGCAAATCTGGCAATTCCTATGCAGAACTCTGCTGAACAAATTCAAGTGTATTCACCAAGAAAAGGTGTAAAAAATTCCTCCAATCCTGCTGAAGAGTTCAACATCCGATCCATAGCTCCTGGAGGGGTAATGCGTTATCAACAAGATTTTGACAATTTGATTATTACACCAATTTCATTTGCTAAAGAGGTTCTCGGAGAATATGACCGCGTTTCATCGATCGAATTTTACCTGAAAGACGGCATAGACGTCAACTTATTTGGGCAGACATTACAAAAGAAAATAGGACCGGATTATATTGTAAAGAATAGGGAAAAACAAAACCCCACTCTATATAAAAATGTGCGTGTTGAACGCTGGGTCGTCTTCTTTATCCTGACCTTAATCAGTGTGATTGCAATCTTTAATATCGTAGGTTCCTTAACCATGCTTGTACTGGACAAACAAAAGGATATGACGATCCTGAAAGGTCTGGGTGGGGCTGATCATCTAATTCAACGTATCTTCTTTTATGAAGGCCTTATGATCGCTATTATTGGTTGTGTATTAGGTCTATTAATAGGCGGCATATTCAACTATATTCAGTCAGTCTATGGAATCATTCGTGTAGAAGATGGAGCTAATACAATTATTGACAGCTACCCTATGGTAAGTAAGTGGGGTGACTATATTTTGGTCTTCATGACAGTCATTAGCATCTCTGGTCTAGTTTCCTATTTCTCTGCTAAATTAAGTGTCAGAGAACTCAATAAATTGAAGGCGACTGATTAATAACTTGAACTTTTTCGGCTCTGACTTCCTTTTGTAATCTGTTGGATTAAACTGCCCCATGCAAAAGGATTTAACAATGGATTAGCATAACGTTGGTTGATGACTTTATTATTCATGGTATTAAAGCTCTGCGCATTATTAATTGAACGCATTTCATTTCCGTCACGTGGTATTACAGCTGCCATTGCAGACAAGGACTCATACGACAAAGACCTCCTTACTCTCACGATGTTATCTTCAGAAACGTCTAGATTCATAAATGCAATGTTAAACTCTTCGATACTTGCCCATGGATAGGGCGTTACCATCGGAAGCTCCGTCACTAGATTTTGCATAATGATATTTGCGGTATATTTATCTCCAGAAACCTCAGGAATAGTGACAACTAAAGGATCAAAACCGACAGAAGTAAAACGAAGCGTATCTCCCACATGTGCTACAAAAGAGAAGTAGCCCTCATTATTTGCAGCAAATGCTTCATTGCGGAATGATAAATTAGTGACAGTCGCATAACCTACAGGAAGTCCAGACCCAACCGTTGTTACGATACCGGAGTACTGAATAATTTTCCTTTCCTGCGCTTGTAATGCAGCGGAACAAAAAAGTATAAATACAGCAAATAATATAGAAACCAGCAACTTCATAGAACAAATTTAAACAAAAGTAGCCGAACTAGCCGTTAAATTGTGTTAATAGAACAACTAATTAACAGGGGGTAAAGTTGCTTCTGGGGAATCGGGATCTGTTAAATTAATAGCCTCCACTGCTGTAATTTCAGGAACAGCCCTCTTAATTGCCTGCTCTAAACCAGCTTTAAAGGTCATAATGCTCATTGAACATGAAGCACATGCTCCCAATAATTTTAAACGCACGACATTATCCGCTGTAATCTCTTCAACACTCACATTTCCGCCATCAGTTTCCAAATATGGTCTCAAGGTATCTAATGCTTGCTCAACTTTTTCTTTTAAAGTCATACTCTTAATGCTATTCAATGATTGTAATATGTAAAGATAATCAAATATTTTAAAATGTGTATTTTTAGGCTTCGCTACCAATGGAAAACAACAAGTATATGACAATATACCCTCTTCATAGCTCCAATCGAGTTAAAGAATGTTAATAAGAAATGTTGTTTTTGCGATCAAATAATTATTAAACTATATTGCGCAGTAAAATTTAATTGATTAGTATAACAAATTCACTTATCTTTGTAAAATGTTTTTAAATAGGCGTATAGCGGCTATCTGTGCCGGCATGATGTTTCTATTGGTATTTACTGGTTGTAAAAGTAAATTTGAGAAATTGCGCGCAAGCAATAATATCGCTCAAAAGTACGAAGAGGCCGTAAAACTTTATGAGAAAAAGAAATATACAAAGGCGTTAGTTTTGTTTGATGACTTGCGGACCAAGTTCCGTGGACAAGCTGAAGCAGAAAATATTTACTATTATTTGGCATTTGCCAACTACCGTCTGAAAGATTATACATCTGCAGCATTTCACTTTAAAGATTTTGCGGATGTTTATCCAAACAGTGCACGAGCAGAGGAATGTCGGTTTATGCATGCCTATTGCTATTACTTGGATTCTCCGAGATCAACCTTAGATCAAGCAAATACAAGAAAAGCAATTGATGCATTACAGCTCTTTGTCAATCTCTATCCCGAATCGGAGCGGTCCAAAGAAGCTGCAGATCTTATTCAGAAATTAAGAGATAAGCTTGAGCTTAAAGCATTTGCTAATGCAAGACTGTACTATGACATGGGTCTTACGGATGATTATAGGGCAGCTGTCATCGCATTACAGAATGTATTAAAAGAATACCCTGATACAAAATACGCAGAAGAGATTGAGTTTTTAACCTTAAAAGCACAATACATCTATGCATCCAAAAGTTTCTTCCTGAAACAGGAAAGTAGATTTGATGACGCTTTGGATTATTACCGTAGCTTCGCAAGTAATTTTCCGAATAGTAAACATATGAAAGAGGCAGAATCTCTTCGTGAAAATTCTGAAAAAGGGATTAAAACCGCCCTCTCTCAAGTGAAGGATTATAATAAAGCCGTTGCAGAGCAGGAAGTATATATCAAAGAACAAAAGGCGAAAAAAGAAAAAGAAAATACCCAAAAAGATGAGTCAAAAAAATAACAATTCAATTCCAAACTCTACAGTTACACGTGACTTGAGACAATTGGACAAAGGCACTGACAATCTCTATGAATCTATTGTAGTTATTTCTAAACGCGCGAACCAAATTGCAGTAGACATTAAAGAAGAATTGAACGGAAAACTTGCCGAATTTGCAAGTAACAACGATAACTTGGAAGAGGTATTCGAAAACCGTGAGCAAATTGAGATTTCAAAACATTACGAGCGTATGCCAAAGCCTACTTTGGTTGCTATTGATGAATTTTTACACGATAAAGTGTACTACAGAAATCCTTCAAAAGAGCAGGACTAATCCTTAAACAATGGCTTTAGCTGGGAAAAATATTGTAATTGCTGTATGCGGCAGTATTGCCGCATACAAGATTGCATCCCTCATCCGCCTTTTGGTAAAAGCAGAAGCCCGTGTTAACGTAGTCATGTCAAAAGAAGCGACAGCCTTTATTACTCCGCTTACGCTTTCCACACTATCCAAAAACCCTGTTTTAATAGATTATTATCAACCGAATACTGGGGAATGGAACAATCATGTCGAAATTGCTTTAAATGCGGATTACATTTTAGTCGCTCCAGCAACAGCAAATACCCTAGCCAAAATGGCCAATGGATTTTGCGACAACCTCTTAACAGCTGTGTATCTATCAGCGAAATGTCCAGTACTATTCGCTCCAGCAATGGATTTAGATATGTGGAAACACCCTTCCACACAGTCCAATATTAATAAGCTCGGTTCTTATGGCAATATCCTCATTCCTCCGGGAAAAGGGGAACTGGCAAGTGGTCTAGTGGGTGAGGGACGTTTGGCGGAACCGGAAGAAATAATGGATTTCTTAGTTAAATTTTCGGAGAGAGGGCTGCCATTAGCAGGAAAGAAAGCATTAGTATCAGCTGGCCCTACTTATGAGGCGATAGACCCAGTCCGCTTCATTGGCAATCATTCAAGTGGAAAAATGGGCTATGCTATCGCCAAACAACTTGAAGAACTTGGCGCAGACGTCACGCTAGTATCGGGACCGACTGCCCTGAAATTACCCGAACGCGTCTATACGATTTCAGTTACCTCGGCAGCTGAGATGCTAAGCGCCTGCGAAGAATATTTTGAAGCAGCAGATATTGTTGTGATGAGCGCTGCTGTGGCAGACTACACGCCAGTTGAAGTCGCTACCCAAAAAATAAAAAAGAAAGAAAACGAATTCGCTATCGAGCTGAAGAAAACGGCCGATATTCTGGCTACTTTAGGGGCCAAAAAGAAAGGAAACCAATTACTCATTGGGTTTGCATTGGAAACCAATAATGAGCTCGAAAATGCGAAAGACAAATTGGTTCGAAAAAACCTGGATTTTATTGTGCTCAATTCCATGCAAGATAAAGGTGCCGGCTTTGCGACAGATACCAATAAAGTTACCATAATTGATCGGTCCGGAAATACCCGTGAGTTTAGCCTAAAATCGAAAGAAGAGGTTGCTAAAGATATCTGTTCAATTATCGTGAGCCTTTCTTAAGCAAATTTTTTATATCCACCCCTCAGAGTTCACTATCTCCAGATGTTATAAATTTACAATCCTCAATTCCTTGGGATAATAGTTGTTAATTCGGTTGGTCAATACTTTCATCCAGCCCAAAGGTTTACCTCGAAAACTTGCTATGGCCCATCCTTGAATATTTTCGGCAATCGTATCCACAGCTATATTTTCCTTTCTAAGATAATTGCGGGCATCCTCAAGCGACAATTCCACCCATTGGAAGTCTTTGGTCAAATGATTGCTCAAAGCCAGCGCATGGCTTGGTATTAGCTCCTTTCTGTTAAGTTTCCCAACATTAGTTCCCGCATTCTTAAGATAAAGTACATTTTGGAGATACTTTAGATCATGCTCGTACATTTTTGGGAAAATATATACATCCTCATGATGAAGAAAAGTATGAAAACTAGCACTATCCGAAATCCAATTATCTAAAATTCCTTTAGGTACATCTGATTTCTCAGGTTTAATTCGCTTTCTATTGAAAGTTTCCTGTTCGCCAACCTTCTTAAGGACAGCAATAAAAAAGCCCTCTCCACCTAATTTATGCGGGTAAAATCGATAACCGTGCGCACGATGCTTATTAGAATTTGTATGATCAATTCCCCAATGCTCTTCAATAACTATTTCAATAGATTCGAAATCGCCGCTATCCAATAACCAATCGACAATATCTTCATTTTCTTCCGGTGAATAAGAACACGTTGAATAGAACAAATATCCGCCCTTATTTAAAGTGGTCAAGCTTTCAGCCAAAATCCGCTGTTGTCTTTCGCTACAAAGCTTAACATTAGCTTCGGACCATTCATCGATTGCATCAGTATCTTTTCTAAACATCCCAGATCCAGAACATGGAGCATCAACAACCATCAAATCGAAGTATCCAGGAAGACGATTAAACGCTGCAGGATCATTATTTGTCGTTACTGTGTTAGCATTTCCCCATTTCATTAAGTTATCTTGCAGGATTGTAACCCTAGTTTTAATAATTTCATTTGCAACCAAGAGCGATTCCGGATGCAAACTACTGTTTAATAAAGTAGACTTTCCTCCCGGAGCGGCGCATAAGTCCAACGCCCGAACACTCTCTTCATGTAACTTCAGACTTCGAATAATATGATCTATGAACATAGAAGACGCATCTTGTGGATAGTATGCTCCAGCATGAAATAAAGGATCTAACGTAAACACTGGACGATCCTGAAGATAATAAGCCACATGACACCAAGGAACTTGTCCTGCATTAGGAAACGGACAATCATCTAATTTATTAGGATTTAGGCGTATTGCTGTCGCTCGAATGCCTTCCTCATGTATCTTAATAAATGCATCAGTATCAAATAATGGATTCACTCCTAACTTTTTCACTAAAGAATTTGGCAGAAAATTACTCATGTTGTCCTAATAGTTTGCGATAAAATTAAGATAAATAAAAATGAAGTCAAAATAAGTGGTAAATTACAAGAAAGAGTAACTTTGCACCATGAAAGAATTCAAGAAATATGCTATTATTCCTGCAACTCCAGAGGAGTTGTATCTTGCATTAACGACCGAAATTACCGCTCGTCTTTGGACAGGGGACCTAGTGTCCATAGACGCTACTGTCAATGGAGAATTCTCCTTATGGGATGGTGCTATAACTGGCCGATTCTTGGAACTAGAACCTTCGACAAAAATTGTACAAGAATGGTACTTCGGTGAAACAGACAACCCTTCGATTGTTACATTAAAGCTGCATGAACATAAAAAAGGGACATCCTTGGAAATTAGGCAGACAAATATACCAGATGAAGACTTTGAAAATATCTCGGATGGATGGGAAGATCCATATATATCTTCATTAATTGATTTTTATACAGAAGAAGATTAAAATCTATTATCTCAGAATTCCCTTTTGATGATATATTAGCTTATTGGCGTCATGAATGACACCAATAAGCTAATAAATTATACGTTCCGAAACGATGTCGGTCCCATTTTCTTTAGATAACCTGGCTTCATTATATTTTTTTATATAATTTAAAAACAACTCGTAACTATATTTTTTTTCAAGCTGAAATTGCTTTAATATGGTTGGTTCATCTTCTATTAATGCTGATAGCGCTTTAGCCCTTTGTTTTACATCATTCCCCAAAATATCTTTTACAACATCATTCAATTCAATTATCTCTCCAGAAGAACGCTTAAGAGCACACCAATATTTCGTTGTCGTGAAACCGAGAATAGGTCCAGAGGTTCCACCTCCCACCGCCAAGCCAGAGCTTTTAAAATAATAGACCATTATTTCACCATCCTGAATTAATTCAGCAAATCTTAATTCCTCTGATTTTTCTTTATTAATCCGAAAAACCCGAGGTTTTGTATTTTTAACCTTTTCTAGCCCTTTTTCGATGTAAGAAGGTGCGAAAATTTTGTTTTTACTATTCTGATAAACGCGAAAAACTTGGTCTGGAAAAAAATCCATCTGCGTATCTCCATCACGCCATGACAATTTACTATCCGTAACTGAAGAAACTTTCCCATATAAGCTATCTCCGTTCATGAAAACAATATAATCTGCATTGTTAGATTTCTTTTGAGCACAAAGTATTTCGGAAAATATAAGTAGAACAATAACTGCCATCATTTGGCCCAACATTAATAATTTAGTTTTTTTCATTATATAAGTTAATATCCACAAATATACAATTCTTCCAATAATTCATTTTACAACCTCCAAAACATTAAAAAAATTGAACATTTAACTTAAAAATCTATACGTAGCATATTATAATTGTCTCATTGCTCATGTTTTGGACATACCTAGGCATATGGAATATTAAGTAAAAAAATTATAAATATTTAAGTTGAAATTCCATAGAAAATGCTCTAAACTCGGACTTCTCTATTACTCGTTTTATGACCTCGTTCCTACTCGGCACAACGAATGTTATAGGTTTGTGAATTTGATAAGGCCAACAATTCTCACACTAAGAATATCATACATATATATTTTGTTTCTATAAATGCATTCCAGCAATTCGACATCAAGTAAGCAGAATTAGTTACAGTAGGCTTAATTCGCTTGCTTAAGTTTTAGCACTAGAAAATTATCGTGCAGTAAACTCAAGCTGAGTGCTGCGATAACCAACAATGCGGAAGATATGCAATAGTTTGTACAGGGAAGTACGGAGGTATCTAAACGAAAGAAGCCCTTGACTGTTTCCAGCAAGGGCTTCCGTGTAAAAAAAGGCACCGACCTACTCTCCCA
>JBMAAL010000041.1:0-47194 GCA_050281725.1 Sphingobacterium sp.
GTTAAATCGATTCCACCACCAAACCAACGAATCTGATCGTTTAGCTCAAAATAGCGGATATTCATGTGTATAATAGGTACGAAGGGATTGTTTGGATGTATTACGATGGAAACTCCTGTCGCAAAAAAATCATCTTCTTCCACCGCAAATGATTTTTTGATCGCTTCGGGCAATTTGCCATATACAGACGAAAAATTAACGCCTCCTTTTTCAAAAATTTGACCATTTTGGATGATCCTGGTACGACCGCCGCCACCACCTTCACGTTCCCACAATTCTTCTTCAAAGCGTGCTGATCCATCTAATTTCTCCAGCGCCTGACATATTTCGTCCTGAATTTCTTTATAAGCTAAAGCAATCGCTTCTTTTGTTATCATGTACTCTATTGCTACTTTATTATGTTAATTTTTCGCTCAATGCTTGAATAATTTTAGATGCAGGGAGGTGTTCATACAAAATTTGGTGCACGGCATCGCATATAGGCAATTCCACCGCATATTTTTTTGCATACTCTTGAATACATGCCGATGCATAGTACCCTTCAGCCACCATGTTCATTTCCAATTGCGCAGATTGTACACTGTAGCCCTTTCCGATCATATTTCCAAAGGTTCTATTTCGGCTGAATTGGGAATAGGCTGTTACCAAAAGATCCCCTAAGTAAGCCGAAGTATTCACATCCCTGGACGTATCACCGTCTACTTTACCTACGAAACGACGCATTTCGCGAATTGCATTGGAGACCAACACAGCCTGAAAATTATCACCGTAGCCTAATCCGTGACAAATACCTCCCGCTAATGCATATATATTTTTCAATACTGCACCAAATTCTATCCCGAGTACATCTTCCGAAAGAATCGTCTTAATAACCCGTGACGACAGAAAGGAAGCAACCAATGCTGCGCTATCCAGGTTTTTACAGCCGAAAGTTAAATAAGACAATTTGCCCAAGGCCACTTCCTCCGCATGGCAGGGACCACCAACCACACAGATCTGTTCAATATCTACCTCATAGCGCTGCTCCAAAAATTCACCGATAATCAAATTATCTTTGGGAATAATCCCCTTAATGGCCGAAACGATAATTTTATTTCTAAAATCTTCTTTCGTCACATTGGCCAATGCATCCTTCAAATAAGCCGCAGGCGTATTTAAAATGACAATGTCCGAATTAGTAATTACATTTTTTGCATCAGTATCAATCGTCGTAATAATACTAAGATCAACTGAAACACTGCTCAGGTAAGTCGGATTGTGTTTGAATTTTTGAATATATTCTGCATCCTCTTCTTTTCTTACCCACCAAAAAATATGCTTGTCTTGGTCATTTTCACATAGCATCTTGATCATAGCTGTAGCCCAACTTCCGCTACCAATTATACCAATCTTTTTCCCCTGCATGTCTTTAATTTGTTTTCGATAGCAAATATACTTATTTACTCATTAGATATACGATTCACGCGGTGAGATATGATACTTTCGTTACTTTCTAAGCAAATAAACGTTGCCAAAACCCTATTTCCAGACCAACATAATAGTCTTTATCTTCGAATTTTACGGGGTAAATAGCAATAAAATCATGCTGCTCTGGATTACCTCTTCCTGAAATTAGATCAAATTCATGGCGATGAAAAGGACAGATTACTTTTCCACGTTCACACCAGCCATTTTTCAGTGGTGCTCCAGCATGGGGGCATTTTCGGGAGAAAGCATAGAGTTTGTCTTCAAACCACGTTATACAAATAATTTTCCCACCGAATTTATGTTCGCTGATGCCCTGATTTTTCAGAAAATCGGCATGTTCAATTTTGTACCAATGAACCATTCGACAAGATAGCTAAAAATTACAGTGAATTTTCTATCTTTGTGCAATTTCAAAAATTTGCACTATATATGGCTTTACAATGCGGTATCGTAGGTTTACCAAACGTTGGTAAATCAACATTATTTAACTGTTTGTCGAACGCGAAAGCGCAAGCGGCTAACTTTCCATTTTGTACAATTGAACCAAATGTTGGGGTAATTACCGTACCGGATGCCCGTCTCAATAAATTAGCTGAATTAGTCAACCCGCAACGAATTGTTCCAAACACCATCGAGATTGTCGACATCGCTGGTCTTGTGAAAGGAGCTTCAAAAGGTGAAGGCTTAGGCAATCAATTCTTAGGAAATATTCGTACAACAAATGCTATTATTCACGTTTTAAGATGTTTTGACGATGGGAACGTGATCCACGTAGATGGTTCGGTAGACCCAATCAGAGATAAAGAAATCATTGACACCGAATTGCAGCTTAAAGATTTGGACACTGTAGTAAAACGTATCCAGAAGGTAGAAAAAATGGCTAAAACAGGCGGCGACAAAGATGCAAAAAGAACATTTGATATCCTATCGATCGTCAAAGATCATCTTGAAGCTGGAAAATCCGCCCGTACAGCAGCAATTGAAGCTGAAGATTTTGAGTTTATCCAGGATTTAGCCTTATTAACGGCCAAGCCAGTACTTTATGTGTGTAATGTAGATGAAGGTTCTGTTAATACAGGTAACGCCTACGTAGAACGTGTTAAGGAAGCTGTAAAGGATGAAAAAGCCGAAGTATTGATTATCTCAGCACAGATCGAATCCGAAATCGCACAATTGGAAAGCTACGAAGAACGCAAGATGTTTTTAGACGACTTGGGTCTTGAAGAATCTGGCGTACACAAGCTGATCCGCGCTGCATATTCGCTTTTAAACTTGGCGACTTATTTTACCGCTGGTGTACAAGAAGTTCGTGCCTGGACGATTGAGAATGGATTTACAGCCCCTCAGGCTGCAGGTGTAATCCACACAGATTTCGAAAAAGGATTTATCCGCGCTGAAGTAATCAAGTATGACGATTTTGTCACACTTGGCTCCGAAAATGCGGTAAAAGAAGCTGGAAAGTTATCGGTGGAAGGAAAAACATACATTGTCCAAGATGGCGATATCATGCACTTCCGTTTTAACGTATAATCATTCCCGCCTGTTCAAACAGGTAAATATAAAAAAGAGGCCAGTGCATTTCACGTACTGGCCTCTTTTGTGTGTGTTATTTAACAAAATAGCGGTGTTCAATCACCTCTACCTTTTTGATATCCTTGTCTTCCAGCACTTTCTTAACATCGCAATGACCAGTTACGCCGCGATAGATCAGAGCTCCGCCAAGGGTTAATCCTGACAATCCAGTAAGCGGCGATTTAAAAAGTTTTTTAACACCCAAACCCAAAATAAAACCGCCTGCAACTACCGATAATACACGCTCAGAGGTGCCAATGTTTTCTTCGATACAATCGTCTTCTATCTTTGTTTTTATCTTATCAAATGCAAATGTGAGTAGGTTATTCATAATAATCTCTATTTTATTTATCGTACATAGTATAAACAAATGATGACCTAAAAAAGTTTAGGAATAGAATAATAGTTTTTTATGTTGTTTCTCCAATGACATCTCTTATATTCGTATTTAACAAATTGGAAATACATGCAAATCAAAAAATATTCTGGTGAATTAGTCCCTTTTAATGGTGAATCGCTACGTCATTCGCTTTCTCGTTCCGGTGCCAATGCGGACCAGGTCAATCAGGTCTACGATAAGGTACTCAACGAAATATATGATGGTATTTCAACAAGAGAACTCTATCAGCTGGCCTTTGATACTTTAAAAACAGTACGAAATTCCTACGCCGCTCGCTACAGCCTTAAGAAGGCCCTGCGTGAACTTGGCCCTGAAGGTTTCTACTTCGAAAAATACATTGCCCACCTTTTGCGATCCATCGGATATGAAAGCACCACCGGACAGACCGTACAGGGACATGCCGTTTCGCATGAATTGGACGTTGTAGCCTATAAGGACGGTAAACTGATCACCGCCGAATGCAAATTTAGAAACGATATTGACGCGAAAATATCCGTAACGACACCCATGTATTATCTTTCCAGATTCAAAGATATCAGCAATATCAATTATCAGTTTTTTGGAAAGCAGCTACAGTTTCAAGAAGGCTGGCTGATCACCAATGCATACTTCACATCCGACTCGATTGATTTTGCCAAATACTATAATATTAACCTGCTCTCGTGGGATTATCCCAAAGAAAATAGCATTAAAAAAAGAGTCGATAAAGCAGTTTTCTACCCAGTAACCTGTCTAACAACTCTTTCAGACCTTGAAGAACAACAACTGCTCAAAAATCAGCTTATTTTGGTAAAAGATATCGTCAGCAATCCCGAAAAATTGGATCTCCTAAACTTAACAAAAGAACGGAAAGAAAAGGTATTAAATGAAGCTCGCGAACTCATCAACTATCAGGTGGAAGAAGAGTATTAATTATATACTAAAAAAGCGTTATGTATACTTGTTTGAACAGCTATACATAACGCTTTTTCAGTAGTCAATATTACTTCTACAGCTTGGTAGGATGATAGATCTTGCCATATTTTGCAAGCTCACTTAAATCCGTCTTTTCCCAAAATATACCATAAATAGCCGCTCCGGAACCCGACATAGAAGCGTAAATCGCTCCTTTTTGATATAAAGTTTCTTTGATTTCTTTCAACAAGGGGTAACGCTCGAAAATACCATCCTCAAAATCATTTCGGATATGATACTTCCACTCTTGGATAGGCAAACGAATCGCTTCTTCCAGATTAACTTCGGGCACCTTAGGTTGTACAGCAGCAAAAGCTTCAGCTGTAGAGATATGAATGTTAGGCATAATTACCACAAAATGGTAGCCATCCAGATTTAGATTTAAATCTTTAAAATCAGTCCCAATACCTGTTGCAAAAACAGGATTATTTTCAATAAAAAAAGGGCAATCGGCTCCTAACTTTGCGGCGTATCCCGCCAGTTGCTCTTTTGTAAGATTCAGCTGAAAGAGGGTGTTAAGCCCTTTCAAAACAAAGGACGCGTCCGCAGAACCACCGCCTAATCCTGCTCCAATCGGAATTTGTTTAATCAAATCAATTGAAACGGGCGGAATGCCAGAATCTTTTTTCAACAATTCAAAAGCTCTTATACAAAGATTATCACGGAGATTTCCCGGGATACGTTCCCCTTGGATGTTTAGCGTTGTCTCCACAGCAGTCGTATCCAATAATTCGATAATATCGTAAATCGGGAGCGGATAGAAAACACTGTTCAGTTCATGATAACCATCCGTACGCTTGGCAATTACTTGCAGCCCAATATTTAGTTTAGCGTTTGCAAAAAGTATCATGTGAATTGCTCTAAATCGTATATTTCAAAATTAATTTTCAAAATTAATAACTTACCAATGAAAAGATATTATCACTGAACCTCGATAATCTTCCTTTCGCTTTTAGGAAATCCAAAGAGATAATAAAACTATAGGCGACAATCTCCCCACCAAGTCGTTCAATAAGTTTACTGGCGGCAACGACGGTACCCCCTGTCGCTAAAAGGTCGTCGTGAACCAATATATGGCTTCCTTTTTCAAAAGCATCTTCATGGATTTCAATCGTTGCCTGACCATATTCCAGTGCATAGGATTCAGAAACTGTCTTAAAAGGTAATTTACCTTGTTTTCGAATTGGAATAAAAGGCAACCCCAGTCTATTGGCAAGTAAAAATCCAAATAGAAAACCCCGACTCTCAATTCCAGCAATAGCATCTATCTCTATGCCTTGCAATTGATCAATAATCGCATCAACCATTTCGTTACACAATGTCGCATCTTTTAACAAAGGTGTAATATCTTTAAAGACAATACCAGGTTTAGGAAAATCCACAATATCCCGGATTTCCAGTTTCAATTTATCTTGAATCATTCTCAAATATTAAATAAGGCGCAATCTTCGCAATCGCAAGATCTGAAAGTGTTCCTATTTTTGTCAAATCTTCTATATTGACATAACTTCCATGTTGATCCCGATAATTGACGATTAGTTTCGCATCTTTAGGGCTAAGATACGGATGTTTGGCCAATGAATTTGCATCAAGCTTATTAATATTGATTTTTTTGATTCCATCTAAGTTGGCTACAACAATATAGTCTTTAATCTGGTCATAGGTCTCGGCCGTAACTCCATAAACCTCCTTTAATTGTTCTATGCGGTAGAACCCGCCAAGAACATCTTTATATTTCAAAATGCGTTTGGATAGAACCGAACCTATCCCTTTAAGACTGATTAATGCTGTGGTATCACAGGTATTAATATCGATAAGCTCGGCTTCATTTCTTTCAAACTTATCGTAAAGCAAAGGCGCTTTATTTTGTTGTTTTGCTCGCGCTGAATCGGGAATTGTTTTGATTTGAATGTAGGGCTCTAATCTCTTGTAAAGTCGGTCATTAATAGAGTAAATTTTCTTCAGATCAGTTTTTACTTTAAACCGTCCACCTTTTTTTTCATAATTTTTCAGGACCGCAATCTGTTTATCAGAAAGCCCCAACTTATGCCAATCAGCGTGAGGTAAATTGTTTGGATCAAAATAGAATAGTTTGATCTCTTCCAAAACCGAAGGTTCAGATATCGCCCCCCTACTTTTGTCTTTAGTCGAATAGATTGCCTCGACCTGGTGTTTGTTTACCGGACCAGCAACCTCAAGAGAGTCATGAAAGGATTGTTCAAATAATTTGGCCTGGTTGGGAATTGGGTCGCGCGTATTGCTTTTAATCAAAGCATAGATCGTCACAAACAGCACAATGATTACCAAAATAATGAAAAATCCATTTTGTTCTGTTTTATTAAATTTAAAATAAGCCAATAGCCTCTTCATAAGCCGCTAATAATTGGGATATCTAAATTTAATAAATTATAAGGAAAATAAAAAGGGAATTATTAAAAACAATTCCCTTTTTATTAATTATTATCTACAAAGAGATTTATAATTTCGACTTATCCACTTTTTCAACTTGGCTACCATCCTTTAAGGTTTTTGAAATAGCATCAAATGGTCGAGAGACCACTTCATCCCCTTTTTTCAGCCCTGAGGTAACGATGATATTTTTATCATCCTGAATACCGGTCTTTACCAACACCTGCTTAACAGTTTTATCTTTTAGGACAAATACATACTCATCCACTTTCTTATTTGTATTTGTAGAATCTTTATCATCAGAACGCACAGTTACCGATTGAATCGGAACAACCAGCCCTTTATCATGTTTTGTAAAAATTTGAACTGTTGCTGAAAGCCCCGGTTTAAATGGCGATGCCACATTCTCTTTCATCAAGTCCTGATACGATTCTGCACTGATGCGAACTTTTACATTAAAATTTGTAACTTGATCTGTAGATGATGTCGCCGTCGTTGTCGTTGCTATATTTTTAGACGAGCTAGCAATTTCCGTCACAACACCTTTAAACTTTCTATCCTTAAAAGCATCGACTTCGATCTCAGCTTGATTCCCGACCCTTACATTATTGATATCATTTTCATTTACATCGACATTAACCTCCATCGAGCTCATATTAGCTATACGCATAATTTCTGTACCCGCCATCTGCGCCGTTCCAACTACACGCTCCCCCTTTTCGATCGACAAGAGTGAGATGATACCATCTGACGGCGCGTAAATTGTTGTCCGATTTAAATTATCCTGTGCTTCTTTTACTGACGCTTGTGATTGGTCAATGCCATATTTTGTAGAACGTACAGTTTCCCTTTGCGCTTGGATAGAAGCCTGTGCGGCAAAATATTCGGCCGAACTTTTATCCATTTCTGAAGCGGAAATAACACGTTTTTCGAAAAGCTCCTGATTCCGTTTATAGGTAGAAGCAACATTTTTGAAGTTTTCTTCCTGTTGTTTTAATTGTTGTTGTGCAGCTGCGAGATTGGCCCGTTGTGAATTCATTGCTGCAACAGAGCGGTCATATCCAGACTGCAAAATATCGGGTTTGATCCGACAAAGTACTTGTCCTTTTTTAACAAAATCACCTTCTTTAATATTAAGCTCCACCACCTCTCCAGACACCTCCGAACTCAACTTAACCTCCACCTCAGGTTGAATTTTCCCACTTGCAGACACTAATTCATCAACATCAGTCTCTTTTACGACATCCACAGCGACTTTAGTAATCTCTCCCTTTCCAAACCAGCCAGCTTTAAAACCTATGAAGCCAAGGACCACCAAGAGCACTACTATAATCAATATAATTTTTCCAATGCTACGTTTTTTCTTTGCCATTTCTTTTGTTAGTTCAAATAGATTAATTGTTATCGAATTGAATTGGATTTCCAAGGTAATAATCGATGATCTTCGATCTGAATATTACGTTATATTTTGCTTGAATAAGGTCAAATTCGGCCTTATTTCGTTCTGTTTGAGCTGTAAACAACTCCAGTGAATTCGCCATACCAATATCGTAACGTTCCTTTGTTGCCTTGAATGCTGTTTCAGCACTTTCAAATGCTACAGTAGCAGAGCTATAGCGTTGTTTGGCCGCATTCACATCCAATACAGCCTGATTAACGGCCTTGTTTAAGTTATTTTTTGCCAACTGCTCGGATGCTTCCGCCTGCTTCAAACCAATCTTTGCCTTGGCCACATTTACTTTATTTTGATTTCTCGAAAAAATAGGAATAGCAAGGGATAAACCTGTGAAAAAAGACTTATTATCCGATACCTGCTGGCCAAAAGGCACTCTAAAAAGAGTTGCAGGATCTAAGGGATCGGTTTGTCTTGTCGTTGCAGAAGAGTAATTCGTTCCATAGCTCACATTCAAATTGAGTGTGGGATAATAGCCTCCCTTCGCAATATCGATTTGTTTCAATGCGACCTCTTTATCCAATGCAGATTTGTGAATATTTGGCTGCAAGGTGAGCGCTTTTTGGTAAACATCCACGGCATTCTTATCCACTGCATGAACCAATATGGCTTCCAGACTCGGGCGTTCCAAAGAAATAACAGTTTCAGGAGGCATTTCCATCAACTGCTTCAAGGTCAACAACGACATTTCGTATGAATTTTTTAGATTAACTTTGTTCAGTTCATTTGTGGCAACCTGATTTTTTGATTTGGCAAGATCGGCAATTGTTTTATTACCAACCGCAAATTGGATGGAGTCCAATGAAAATTGCTGTTTCGATAAGGCGATCTGATCTTCACTGGCAACCATCATCTCATGATTCGTAATCGCTTCCAAATAATTCACCAACACATTGAGCACAAGGTCATTCTTGATCTTATCCACCTGAGTCGCCGTAGACTCCAGTTGCAATTTATTCGCTTTGATCTGATTGATCTGTTGAAAGCCCTGAAATAAATTGACACTCGATCCCACCGAGCCACTGGTTCCTTTTGTCCAGGTGTTATTGACGATTCGTCCGGAAGTTAAATCGAAGCCAAAGCCATAACGAAAACTTTGATCCACGCTAGCACTCAGGTTTGGCAATAAATTACTTTTTGCCTGAAACAAGTCCTGCTCGGCAAGATCTTTGTTCAATGCAGCTTGCTTTATTTGTACGTTCCGTTCCAATGTTATACGAATGGCTTCTGCCACACCCACAACCTGTTGGGCTTGAACCAAATCATTAGTTCCTAGAAATAACCCAGTAAATACTACTGCAGAATAATAAAATCTTTTCATGTCCATATGTAGAACCATACATTTTTTTTTAGATTTGAACTTCATTTATCGGTTATGTATTTTGTCAAATCTCCATTTTTCCTTAGATGGCTATATCCCAAATCAATATGGAATATGCCACGTCATGAAAAAAAAGTCTATCTTACTTTTGACGATGGTCCAATTCCTGAAATTACACCTTTTATACTCGATATCCTAAAAAAATATCAGGTGAAGGCAACATTTTTTTGTGTTGGTGAAAATATTAAAAAAAATCCACATTTGTTTCAACGAATTTTAACGGAAGGACATCAGGTGGGCAACCATACTTACAATCACCTCAAAGGCTGGGAGACAAATGATGAGCAGTATTTGGCAAATATTGCAAAATGCCAGGAACTGACCAAAACCGATCTTTTTCGTCCGCCTTATGCCCGAGCAACAAAATCCCAACTCCGTCAACTCTATAAAACATACCGTGTGATCATGTGGGATATTATGTCGGGTGATTTTGATCCGAATTTAAGTCCCCAGAAATGCCTGGAAAACGTTTTGCCCAATATTAAAAATGGCTCTGTTATTATTTTTCATGATAATATCAAAGCCATTCCTCGTGTCGAATATGTTCTCCCTAAAACAATAGAATTTCTATTAAAAAATCACTATCAGCTTTCGAGAATAGATTAAGGTTTACTTCTAGCAAACGTTACCTCAGATTCATAATATTTACCTACACTGACACTGAAATACCCCAGTGCATTGTTACTTAAATTTGAAATCGGATTAGACGGTGAAGCCGAACCTGGGTTAATCATTTGAAAACTATTCCAGTAATTGTAGGCCCCCACATCGATACATTGGCGTAGAATACGCACGCGGTCACCTACTTTTAAATCTCTATCGCGGTCGATAATATCATGCTGCACCTCTAAACCGTTGTTATACTTATCATTAAAGACATCGATAAAACGTAATTTCCCTCCATTCACCGACATTTTATACTTATAATAATTACCTTTTTCCGGTGGGTCAATAAAGACGAGGGTTGGATAGTAAATGGTATCGGTAAAAATAATTCGCTGTGAAAGTCCTATAGAATCCACATCCACATAGCTGGGAACCTTTGATACCCCTTGGATCTCCCTCCCATCAGCGGTCTTTACCTGTAACTGGTAAGTGGCCTTCTCCTGTAAGCGTAATGTCTTATTGGTATACAGGCCATCAGCACCCGCTTGAAACATATAGGTGCGATTATTTTGCATATTCTTAACGATCACTTCTGCATTCGTTATCGGAGAAAACAGCAAGTCTTTAATGCTTACAACCTGCTGTATACTAATCTCATGTTGTTGATCCGAAACCATCAAATCAGCTGTAATAACCAGTTGACCTGTATTTTCAGGCAGTTCCAAATCTATTTTGTCCTCGCAGCTCCCTAAAGTAAATAATGCAACAGCTATAACTCCTAATATCTTCTTCATTCTTTGCTAAAATTTAAAATTCCACGTAATCGATGGTATCGTCCCAAATAATGCTATCCGATAAATCTCGGTGACATTGGATTGTCCTTCTTTTTCTCTAAAGTCGATCAAATATGCATTTTTTCGATTATAGGCATTATAGAGACCAAACGACAAGCTCGAGTAGCTATTCTTGGTGCGTTTAATATCATAGGTTGCCGCCAGATCAAGACGATGGTAAGCTGGCATCCGCTGCCCATTTCTTTTATCGTAATAGAAGATCGTACGATCGTCAACAAAATATTTCCCCGCGGGCATCGTTACGGCGTCTCCTGTATAGTAGACAAAATTGGCGCTCAAATTCCACTTCGGATTTAACTGATACTGTGCTACGATGGCTATATTATGGGTTTTGTCCTGCCGCGCACTAAACCACGCACCATCATTGATCTGTTCAAATTGACGCTCACTTTTGGATAACGTATAACTCAGCCAGCCGCTAAATCGCCCCAGTCTCTTTTTTAGAAACCATTCAATTCCGTACGCCCTGCCTTTTCCAAACAGCAATTCCCCTTCCAGCAATTCATTTGCTTGTAGATCGGCACCATTCCTATAGTCAATCTGGTTCTTTAAGTCCCGATAATAACCTTCGACGGAAAATTCGTACCTATTGGATGCAAAATTTCGAAAGTAGCCCAGCGAGTACTGATTGGATAGTTGCGGCTTAATTGTATTATTGCTCAACACATATTGATCGGTAGGAAGACTGCTTGTCGTATTACTCAATTGATGCAGATACTGAACATTGGTATTAAAAGAAGCCTTTACCGTTGTTAAATCATTGATCGCGTAGTTTAAGGAAACGCGAGGCTCCAGATAGAAGTACTTTTTACCCAACTTGCCATTTCCTACATAGGTAGAATCTACGGCCTCACCTGCAGGATCGAAAGTATAAAATGTTCCCGGTCCCAATGCTGCGTAAGCGGATGCTCTCAGTCCGTAGTTTAATTTTAAACGATCGGTAACAGACCAGTCATCGGTTAGATATGCAGCAACATCAGCACCCTTACGATGTTGAATTTGCAATGAATTCACCTTCGAATCTTCTCCCGCTTCGACACTTGCTGGTCGGATTTCCTGCAGGGCTGCCTGCAATCCAAATTTTAGATTGTGACGGTCCGAAAGATTGTACTGAAAATCTTGTTTAAAATTGTAATTAAAGATATCTGAGCGGATCTTAAAGTTATTATCATCCTCAATCTTAACCTGATAATTGAATTTACTAAAAATTAGCGTTGTATTGCTAAACAACCTATTGCTCCAGACATGGTTCCAACGCATGGTTCCCGTCGCATTTCCCCAATTGAAATCAAACAAATCATGATAAGCCATTGCATCCTTACCGAAATATCCAGACAAGTAAAGTGTATTCTTATCATTGATACGATAATTTAATTTTGCATTGAGGTCATAAAAAAAGAGCGCGCTCTTCTTAATATTCTCATCACTTGAAAGCTTTAAGAAAAGATCCGCATAGGTACGTCTGCCGGAGATCATAAATGAGCTCTTACCTTTTTGAATCGGTCCCTCCAATTTAAGACGCGAGGCAATAAGCCCCAAACCACCTTCCACGTTGAAATGTTGGTTATTTCCGTCCAAGGTGGTTATTTCCATGACCGATGAAATTTTACCCCCATACTGGGCCGGAACCCCGCCCTTGTAGAAATTCACGTCTTTGATCGCATCGGAATTAAAGGTCGAGAAAAAACCGAACAGATGGGAACTGTTATAAACAGGAGCCTCATCCAGCAAAATCAGATTTTGGTCGCCACCACCACCGCGCACATAAAAATTGCTGCTTCCTTCTCCTCCACTGGTTACTCCAGGAAATAGCTGAATGGTCTTGAGAATATCCTTTTCTCCAAATAGTACGGGGACTTTTTCGATTTCCTTAGGGCTAAATTGTGTCAACCCTGGGGTTAGATCCTTTATTGATTTGCGCCTATTTCCGGTTACGGTAACCTCAGCGAGCTGATTTTCCTCAGGTACCAACTGAATAATATAAGTGGAGTCCTTGTCAAGGTGGACAGAAAATGCTTTCGTTCGATAGCCTACAGATGATACTTCCATCCCTTTGCCGGCATCACGGACAGACAAACTAAAAAAACCATATTTATTTGAAGCGGTGGATTTTTTCTCTGTATCGTTTCGTATGACGGCGCCAATGATATTCTCACCGCTGATACTGTCCCTAACAAACCCAGAAATAGATTTAGACTGTTGACTATACGCTTGCTGCGCGCAGAACAAAATGGAAGAAAAACAAAATACAACCTTTATAGGTTTAAACATAATCAAGTGAAGTCAAAAATTTTGCTGAAAATAATAAAAAAGCCTTACAATTTGTAAGGCTTAATAATAAGTTTATAATTTGTTAGTTAAGGTCTCTGTTTAACAAAAATAGCATTTTATTCATTTATGCCAAATATTTATCCATTTTTCTTTTCACTTTTCTTTGCTTGATCAAAATATCCCTTAAAAAACGCCATTTGATAAACAATTGACCGAGACCAGTACTCCCAGTTGTGTCCGCCTTCACTTGTAACAAAGGTATGATTTATATTATGGTACATCAATTTATCGTGCAGCGCAACATTCACGGTGTAGAAAAAATCTTCCTTGCCGCAATCGATGATTAAACGAAGTTTATTATTGACCAATTTGGGAACCATATTAATAACTACACGACTATCCCATTCTTGCGGTACATCAGCATAGTTCCCGATGCGATCTTTAATTTCCCAATTTAGAGGGAAAGGTCTAAAATCTACCCCACCGGCCGTACTTCCTGCAGCACCGTAGCTATCCTGATGTTTTATGGCCAGCGACAGCGCGCCATGCCCCCCCATACTTAACCCCGTAATTGCCCTTCCGCTCCGATCTTTGATCGTCGAATAATGCTGATCTACATAATCGATCAGCTCTTTAGATACGAAGGTTTCATATTGGTAGTTTTTATCGTTCGCAACATCCCAGTACCAGCTTCCAAAACCACCATCGGGACAAACCACCATATAGCCATACTGATCTGCCAATGCGCTTACACTTGAATTTTTAACCCAATTGCTATAATTACCGGAATAACCATGCAATAGGTAAAGGACGGGATAATTGATTTTGTTCGAGTAATTTTGCGGAAGAATTACGACTGTCTTAATTGCTTTACCCATGGACGGGCTCTGAATGGACAGCGTATCTACTTTTGCAGCATAGACGCTCGTGAGAGTACATAAAAATAAAACGAAGGCAATTAACATGAACCTAATACCTCTTGAAAAAAATAGGCAGCTTTTGATAGGCTCGGTTTGATGAAAATTATGCACCGAATAATTGAAAATAGGTCTAGTGTTTATCATAAATTTATTGATTTCTTTCAAAAAAATAAAGATAGGATTTTAAACCAAATGGGCGCTCGCTAATTGTATAAAATCCATTGCCGCTATTATCGAAAGCTATCGCTTCCCCTTGTGGCTCCACCTGATAAGGCAGAATAGCTGGCCTTTGTTGGAATACCTGCTTCCAGGATTCACTTCGGTTTCTCTGCCAATAGAAAATATGGGTAATATTCTTTACGAGCAGCTGTGTACCTGTCGGATCTATAGCGGAAGCAGTGGCAAAAGTAAATGGCAGCTCCGCCACCCTATTTAAGGTAAAATATTGCTGTTTAACATTTGTAAATACTGCAGCGCTATACACAGTCGATCGAAATTCACGTTTAGATATTACATACAGCATGTTGTCAATTGGATCAATCATAATCGATTCGGCATCCAAACCTTGCTGGCCCGGAAATTTAAGAAAGATAGTCCGTATTGACTTCCTCGGAATAAGCCCGGGATCATCGGCCTGAGGTTCAGGAAATACGTACAGGCATGTCCAAGTTCTTTTTCCCGCGTTGTTTCCGATGTCCGCAAGGACGAGAAAATAGGTGTCCCCAATTTTCACGCGATCGATATCCTCACAGTCGACAACAGATACCCCTTCAAGTGAAAATTTTTTCAGTAGTTTGGCCTGACGATCAATTAAATAAATAGTTGCATCATCACCACTATCATTATGCACCCAAAAATTACCTTCCTGATAAGCCGCTGTAATGCCCGAAACCTCTTTCAATTGTGGATCAGTCAATTCCCCAAGGGCAATTTGCGTTTTAAAATAATCCTTCCTATTTTGGCCGTAAACCTGCAGACTTAACAGAGAAAATACAAGCAGCAGGCACAGGTTCACTCGTGCAATATTCATGTTTAAAGATACGTTTTTATTGATATTTACATTCTAATTATGAAGAAGCTTTCCACATACAGTTCATTACTCCTTTTTTTAACACTCCTATTTCCCTCTTACCGCTTACTTGCCCAGAGCTCTTCATTTCGCGTAAAAGTAAAATCAGGTCTTCGGCAAACACCACCCTATCTTGTTAAGTACTACAACAGCAAAGATTGGGAGAAATTCAATGCCGAAATACGCCAATTTGATTATGACCCCAAGTTTGAATATGACATCAAAATCCTCAAACGTCAAAACGGTTCACATTCAACATACAGCTTAGCCAAAACGATCGCAAAATCACTATCGGAAGAGACGGCAGTCGACACATGGGAAATTGGAGAAAACTACGTAAACGCCCAAAGCCTTGGCAAACTGAAATGTTTGCAGGTAAAATCTGATAAAAAGAATAAATGGGAATACCTCACGACAGCAATTCAAGGTTTCGATTACCAGGAAGGCTACCGGTACCGCATTCGGGTAAAACAAACGAAACAAAAAGATACAGACACCCTCAGGTACAGCTTAATTGAAGTTGTCTCAAAAGAACGTACAGATGAACTGCCTAGTGTGGCCGCATTTCTTGCTCGTTTTAAATGGAATTTACTTCAGTTAAATGGAAAGGATGTAACCTCTAGCAAAGCAAGTATGGGGTTCGATGCCAAAAATGGCACGATTACCGGCACAACGGGATGCAACAATTTTTGGGGAAATTTCACCATTAAAGATGACAAAATCAGTTTTCTACATCTGGCGAGTACGATGCGCGCCTGTAAGGGCTTAAATATTGAAAATGATTTTTTTCAAATTTTTGAGCAAAGACAAATTCAATTTGATATAGCCGAGCAGACCTTAAATTTATATAACGACAGAAAACTAGTCATGATTTTTGGGTTGGAGCGAGAATAAAAAAACACCCAAAGTCTGGGAGACTTTGGGTATCTTAGCCATATTATTAACCTATTTTATGAAAAGTATTTATGCCATTTGGAAATGACATAAACAAATATGTGAAATAAACCGGAAACAATCGAAAGCACAATAATATTTTAACAAAATTTTAACGTTTCAAAAAACAATGAGACAAATGGGCAGAAAAATGATTCATTTTGACTCATTAAGATCACTATTTATCCTGTATCTTACAGGTTTAAACCGACACAATGATTAAAACATTTTTAACATCAACAGCCTTACTTTTAACCGCGACACTTTTTGCCCAGAAGAATCCTGTTATCACGGGAAATTATGCCGACCCTGAAGGTATTATCTATGGTAATAAATATTGGATATTCCCGACCTATTCGGCGCCTTATGAAGAACAAATATTCTTCGACGCGTTTTCATCTTCCGATTTGGCCACCTGGACAAAACACAGCCGCATCTTGGAAAACAGCAATGTCAAATGGGCAAAGAAAGCCATGTGGGCACCGGCGGTATTGGAAAACAAGGGCAAATATTATCTGTTTTTCGGAGCGAATGATGTACATCAGGGTGAGATCGGAGGCATCGGGGTTGCTGTGGCCGACAAGCCAGAAGGTCCCTATACCGACCTATTGGGCAAACCCTTAATCAACGATATTATCAATGGCGCTCAACCGATAGATCAGTTTGTTTTCAAAGATAAAGACGGCACCTTCTACATGTATTACGGCGGTTGGAAGCATTGCAATATGGTGAAGCTCAAACCAGATTTCACCGGCTTGCTCCCTTTTGATGATGGTAGCTTTTATAAGGAAATCACCCCTAAGGATTATGTTGAAGGGCCATTTATGTTTATGAGAGATGGAAAATATTATTTCATGTGGTCGGAAGGTGGTTGGACAGGCCCCGACTACAAAGTCGCTTATGCCATCGCCGACTCGCCCTTTGGCCCTTTTGAACGCATCGGGACTATATTGGAACGAGATCCTGAAGTCGCTGTTGGCGCTGGGCATCATTCAGTCATCAAAGTGCCCAACAATGACAAATATTTTATTGTCTATCACCGTAGACCGCTTGGCAAAGATGGAGCCAATGAGCGCGTCACCTGTATCGAAGAAATGAAATTTGACAAAAATGGACATATCATACCTATTAAGATGACCTTTACAGGTGTCAAATATCCATTAAAGTAGCAGAAATACTCGTTTTTGCAAATAACAAAAGAAGCCCAGATCAATCGAACTGGGCTTCTTTTGCTATGAAAACAATTACCGCTTAAATGCTGGAAATTGCATTATTCAATGTTTCAGAAGGACGCATTGCCTGAGCTGCCAATTCATCATTCGGGAAATAGTAACCACCAATGTTTTGTGCATGCCCCTGAGCAGCGATCAGCTCTTCATTGATTTTCGCTTCATTATCTGTCAACACCGTTGCAACAGTTGCAAATTTCTCGGCCAATTCAGCATCTTTTGTCTGTGCTGCCAAAGCCTGAGCCCAATATAGTGTCAAATAGAAATGTGATCCACGATTATCAATCTGACCAACTCGACGTGCCGGAGATTTATCGTTCGCTAAGAATTTCTCTGTTGCTTCATCCAAGGTCTCTGCCAATACAAGCGCTTTTGGATTATTTTGTGTTTGAGACAAGTGTTCCAAAGAAGCACCAAGCGCCAAGAATTCACCCAATGAATCCCAACGCAAGTAACCCTCTTGAAGGAATTGTTCTACGTGTTTCGGAGCCGAACCACCAGCACCTGTTTCAAATAAACCACCACCATTCATCAATGGAACGATAGACAACATTTTAGCTGATGTACCCACTTCTAAGATCGGGAATAAATCCGTCAAATAATCACGCAATACGTTACCAGTTACTGAAATGGTATCTTCGCCCTTACGAATACGTTCCAAAGAGAACTTCGTCGCATCAATCGGAGATAAAATACGAATATCCAAACCAGTTGTATCAAAGTTTGGTAGGTATTTTTCTACTTTCTTGATGATTTCTCTATCATGCGCACGGTTTTCATCCAACCAGAATATAGCTGGAGTTTCAGATAAACGAGCACGATTTACAGCCAATTTCACCCAGTCTTGAATTGGCGCATCTTTCGTTTGACACATACGGAAGATATCTCCTGTCTCCACTTTTTGCTCCATGAAAACATTTCCTTCAGCATCCACCACGCGAATAACGCCGTTTCCTGCAGCCTGAAAAGTTTTATCATGGGACCCGTATTCCTCAGCTTTTTGCGCCATCAACCCTACGTTTGGCACAGAACCCATTGTTTGAGGATCTAAGGCACCATGCTCCTTACAGTCTTCAATTGTTGCTTCGTAAACACCAGCGTAACAACGATCAGGAACCATCGCAATAGTATCTTCTTCTTGACCGTCTTTATTCCACATTTTACCACCAATACGGATCATTGCTGGCATAGAAGCGTCAATAATGACATCAGAAGGCACGTGGAAATTTGTAATGCCTTTATCCGAATTTACCATCGCTAAAGCAGGGCCATTTGCGATAGCAGCGTCAATAGCAGCTTTCACTTCAGCCTCTTTTGCATGGCCTGCGATTTTAGCATAAACCTCGCCTAAACCGTTATTTTTATTGATGCCTAGCTCTTTGAATAAATCGCCATATTGCGCAAAAACATCTGCAAAATAAGTTTCAACAACAGCACCAAAGATAATCGGATCAGAAACTTTCATCATTGTTGCCTTTAAATGTGCAGACAACAATACCCCTGCGGCTTTCGCTTCAGCGATAGCATCTGCTACAAAAGCTTTCAATGCTGTTAAGCTCAACGTTGAAGAATCAATAACTTCACCCGCTTTCAATGCCGAAAGTCCTTTTAATTCTGTTACTGTTCCTTGCGCATCAACAAACTCAATTTTGAATTGGCCTTCATTTTCAACCGTCACAGACTGCTCTGATCCGTAAAAATCACCTGAAGTCATTGATGACACCTTTGTTTTGGAATCTTTCGCCCAAGCACCCATTTTATGTGGATTTGCTTTTGCATAATTCTTAACTGCTTTAGGCGCACGGCGATCTGAGTTTCCTTCACGTAATACAGGATTTACCGCAGAACCTAATACCTTAGCATATTTAGCTTTGGCTGACTTTTCCTCTTCTGTTGTCGCTTCATCAGGATAGTTTGGAACAGCGTAACCTGCTTGCTGTAATTCAGAGATAGCACCTTTTAACTGCGGAATCGACGCGGAGATATTCGGTAATTTAATGATGTTTGCTTCAGGAGTTGTTGCCAACTGACCCAACTCAGCCAATGCATCAGCAATTTTTTGATCTTCTTTTAAAAATTCTGGAAAGCTAGCAAGAATACGGCCTGCTAAAGAGATATCTCTCAATTCAACATCGATACCAGCTGTAGCTGTAATCGCTTGAACAATAGGCAAAAACGAATAAGTCGCTAATAAAGGAGCTTCATCTGTTTTTGTCCAAACAATTTTTGATTTGTTTGACATAGTAATCTATTAGAAATATGTTTAATTTTTAATGCTATGTGAAATCATTGAAAAATCTGAATTTCTCAAAAATTCGCCTAAAGATAAGAATAAATGCCATAATTAACGAGGAATTGCACCCCTTTTGACAATAATATTGTGAAAATAAATATATTTTGGCAATACAGAATAAGTCGCTCCTCCTCCACCCAAAAGTATTTCCTCTTGACATTTCAGTGACCAGATACTACAGGCGAAATCCTATTTTAGCTCATCATAAAAACACGACTGACAATGAAAACATTCAAACTGAACAATGGAGTTGAAATTCCGGCAATTGGATTTGGAACCTGGCAAATTCCCGAGGGCGAAGAAGCTTATCAGGCAGTTAAAGAAGCTCTTGCCGCTGGATATACACATATTGATACTGCGGCCATATATGGCAACGAAAAGAGTGTTGGAAAAGCGATAAAAGACAGGGGTATCGATCGTAATTCGCTATTTATCACAACAAAACTCTGGAATACCGAGCGTGGATACGATAAGACAATTGCTGCATTCGAAAAATCACTCAGCGATCTACAATTGGATTACCTCGATCTTTACCTGATTCACTGGCCTGCCAACGAAACGCAATTTACAAACTGGTCTGACATCAACGCCGATACCTGGCGGGCTTTTGAGCAGCTGTACAAAGAGGGGAAAGTTAGAGCGATCGGCGTGAGTAATTTCCCCAAAGACTACCTTGCCAAATTACTGGAGTCAGCGACAATCATCCCTGCTGTAAACCAAATTGAATTTCATCCGGGTTACCTTCAGGAAGATACTGTGGCACTCTGCCAATCCAATGACATCCTTGTTCAGGCTTGGTCACCCCTGGGTTCGGGCAGAATATTACAGGATGAAACACTCGTTGCACTGGCTAAGGAAAAGAATACGAGTGTTGGACAAATCTGTATCAAATTTGCTTTATCTCAGGGAATCTTGCCGTTGCCAAAATCAACCAATCCCGATAATATAAAAAGAAATCTAGCTATCGAAGATTTTGAGCTGACAGCAAGCGATATCAAAACTATCCGCGATTTCCCGGAAATGGGCTTTTCTGGATCGAACCCTAAAAAAGTCGCTTTTTAAAGGCGATAATATAGGATTGATGGAGTCGCTCTGGGGCTGCTCCACCAATCTTATATTGTTGAGCTTTTAGTGCCAAAGAAACTGATTCTCGTTTTCCTGAATACGTTTAACATATTTTACTACCATAGTGACCAAGTTGCCTAAAATATTCCGTACCTTTTTATTGAAAAAATGAATGATATAGAACTTATAGATCAATCCGAATTTCCTGAACAGGGAGAAGATTACCACTATCACCCCCTATGGACGACTTGTATTCTGTTGTATAGAGGCACTGTTCAAGTCAATAGCAATGGTACGCCCACCGACCTTCAAGCCGGTAATATCCTCTTTATCGGATACAATAAGTACTATAGCTTTACGGCAATCAGTACCGATGCCATTTTTAAAATCCTTCACTATGACCGGAATTTTTCCAACCGAATACGCTTGTCAATCAGTCGGTACGATGCTTATCGATTAATTAATGCCAATAGCTCGACACCCTTTACTCCTGCCCCCAACGATTTTGAAGCTATCTGGACATTGTTAACCACTTTACATAGCAACCGTAAAAAACCGGTGGATCCGAAGAAGGATTTCCTCCAAAAAGCCAATATCAATATTTTTATGGCAATTATCTACCTTTTGGCCGATGTGATCTATACCGCTGGTGAAAGCTCCGGAAAGGCACGCAACAAGAGAAAGGAAGAAATTACCGTACATTTTTTACAACTTGTAGCCGATCACTATAAAGCGCAGCGCGATCTCGCATTCTACGCCGACCACCTCCACATTTCAATCAAATACCTGTCGATTAGCGTTAAGGAGATTACAAAAGAATCGCCCTCTGAAATTATCAGTAACTGGCTAGTCACAGAAGCTAGAGCGCAGCTTACCATTTCTACCAAAACAATCAACCAGATCTCACAAGAGTTTAATTTTTCAGATCAATATGCTTTTAGCAAGTTTTTCAAAAAACATGTCGGCATAACACCTAAGCTATTTCGTGAACAACAGGCAAATCTTGTTACCAATTGAACATCATAAAGCAGTAATCAAACATTTCTTGTCACCCCGGGGCATACTAACTTTGTATCACATATATAAACAAAGTTAAATACCATGAATACAAAGTCAAGAGCCCGAAAAATAGGTTTTTACTTGACGTTATGCTTCTTTACATTATTTTGCAATCAAACATACGGTCAAGACAGCATAAACAGCCGAAAAATATCAATTGAAAAACTGTTCGAACTTGCTATCCATAACCACCCAAATCTTATTGTTTCGGCCTCGGCCGTAAGTATCGCCCAACAAAAAACGGAAGTTGCAAAATTAAGAAGGCTTCCCGAAATCAGCGCTTCGGCATCGGCTTTTTACCTCGGCAATGCTGCGTTAATCGACAAAGACCTGTCGGGGTCGGAAAAAGTCCCCTTACCCCATTTCGGTAACAACTATGCATTGGAAGCGAAAGAACTTATCTGGAAGGGCGGTGTCGTAAAAAATAGCATCAAAGCATCCTCGCTGGGTGAAGAGCTTGCTGAATTGGACCATAAAAATGAAGAACAGAACATTAAAATTTTGGTTTTAGGCTATTACCTCGATCTTTTTAAACTGAAAAATCAAGAAACTGTCTACAATCAAAATATTGAGCTTGCGCACAAAAGACTGAACCTGACGGAAAAATTATATAAACAGGGCATGATCACCAAAAATGATGTTATCCGCAACCAATTGCAAATATCCGAGTTGGAGTTAGCCAAAGAGGTGATTCAAAACAATCGGAAAATCCTGAATGACGAGCTTATTGTCGCATTAGGGCTGCAGGAGGGCACTGTAATTGAGCCGGATGATAAACTATTAAACAGCAGCTTTCAGCTGGCAGATCTTGCGAGCTTAAAACAAGACGCTTATGTATCCAGCCCCGGTCTACAGCTTGCGGCCAAGGAAACCGAACTTTTGCGGACAGAAAAGGCTATTACCAAATCAGAACGATCCCCTGCCCTCAGCGTATTCGCGGGAAACAGTCTTGTGAAACCAATCACCAATGTGATGCCGGTGATCGACAAATACATGAATACCTGGAATACGGGTATCTCCCTGAGCTATACGATTTCTTCTGTCTATACGACAGGAAAGAAGCTTAAGCTAAACGATCTACAAATTGAAAAGAATGAGAAATATGCAAATGCTCTGAAACAAAAAACCAGCGTCGCTGTTAATACTGCATACATTAAATACAATGAGGCCTACTCACAACGCAAGACGCTGGAGTACAATAAAGCTCTTGCAGATGAGAACTATCGTATTATTGAGAAAAAGTATTTGAATCAATTGGCGTTGATCGTCGATATCATGGATGCTTCAAACTCAAAACTTGAAGCTGAATTGAAATACACAAATGCTGAAATCAATATTGTGTATGCATATTACAAACTTTTAAAAGAGACTGGAAAGATCTAGTATATTTTCCTTTTGCCTAATTTAATCAGTTTTATATATGTAAGGCCTCATTAAGTAATTAATGGGGCTTTTTTATCCGCAATACTGCACTATTTTTAACTCATTATTATGGCAAATTCATTTTTTAAAACGATCCGAACATCCATCAAGCACTGGTATATCCCATTGATTATCGGCATTTTATTAATTCTTTTGGGCTTCTATACCATTTCCACACCTGTTGCTGCATTTCTCACATTAGCGATTCTATTTTCATGGTCATTTATTATTTCTGGTATTTTGGAAATAATCTTTGCAGTGCAGAATAAAGATGAAGTAGATGGTTGGGGCTGGTACCTCACCGGGGGGATCCTCTATACCCTATTCGGCATATTGCTGATTGCCAATCCGCTGCTTTCAGCTGGCACGCTGGCGTTTATTGTAGGCTTTTATGCGCTCTTTAAATCCTTTCAGCTGCTGTCCTTTTCATTTGATCTCAAAAATTACGGTAGTAAATCTTGGGGATGGAATTTGTTATTTGCCATTTTAGGCATTATTTTCAGCTTTATCTTACTTTGGAATCCATTATTTGCAGGTTTTTCGCTGGTGATCTGGACCGGAATGGCTATAAGTACGGTGGGTTTTGCAGCCTGTGTATTTGCATTTCAGCTGAAAAGTCTCAAAGACATCCCGAGCAAGCTGCCAGAGGAGTGGAAAGAGCGCTATCAGAAGCTTAAAGAAGAATTTGATCAACACCGCAAATAGAAAAAGGGCTTAATTGCCCTTTTTTATCAATATTACCTCGATTGTTAAGGTTATTTACTTATTTCAACAATCTTAAAAGGCACATTATGAAGTGGAAAATCTTGTTTATCCGTCTTTACCCGACTGATTTTCATGATTACCTCTAAACCCTCATAAATCTCTCCAAAAACGGTAAAATCATGATCGAGTCTTGGTTGCCCGCCACGAGCCAAGTACTCCTGACGTTGTGCTGCAGTATATTTTATACCTTTCTTCAATTCCAGACTATCCAGTTCAGCTGCCGTTATTGTCTTTCCGACCACGAAATAGATCTGATTCAAAAAAGATGCTTTCGCGGGATTTCCATCCCGTCCTGCACCCAAGGCACCCATTTTGTGAAAAGCCCGGTCATCGAACTCTGCTGCCAATCGTGGTTTTTTATGAAGAGGATCTGCCGCCTCACGTTTTTCAATATCGATATCATGCTCTCCACCCTGCACAACAAAATTTTCGATAATGCGATTAAACAGTGCTCCCTGATATACAGTATCCCGAATGGATTGCAACATCAAATCGCGATGATTGGGTGTATAATCATAAAGTACAACTTTAAAATCTCCAAAATCAGTCTTGAAAAGCAAATGTTTTGATTGTGCATAACAATTCCCCAATACAATAAAAACAAAGCATAGGATGGTCAGAATTTTCCTCATAGTATGAATTAATCAGTTTCTTAGATTTCATATAAAAATACATTAAATTTCGATTTATGAAAGACATTCACCAGCAGTTTTCCAAATGCTCTTGAAGAACATCTATACAGGATACTTCCAAAACTTGTCCCGCACTAAAAAATTACAGACATTGTATGGAATTAAAACTTGCAAATAAGCATAAATTTATCTTAGTTTGGATTAAAACTATTCAAGACTATGCAGTATACAGCAAATCCAGACCGATATCAAGATATGATCTATAATCGTTGTGGTCAATCCGGTCTTCTATTGCCTGCCATCTCATTGGGAATGTGGCATAATTTCGGTGACGACACACCCCATCAAACCAAAGTTGATATTTGCACAACCGCGTTTGACTTGGGAATTACCCATTTCGACCTCGCAAACAATTACGGTCCACCTGCTGGGAGCGCCGAAAAGGCCTTCGGACAAATATTAAAAGAACAATTTTACGGCCTACGCGATGAAATGATTATTTCATCAAAAGCAGGATATCACATGTGGAATGGGCCTTATGGAGAATGGGGAAGCCGTAAATATCTGATATCAAGCTGTGAGCAATCACTCAAGCGCCTGGGTATCGATTACGTCGATATTTTCTATTCACATCGTTTCGACCCCAATACCCCCTTGGAGGAGACCATGTTGGCACTGGATCAGCTGGTGCGTAGCGGAAAAGCACTTTATGTCGGTATTTCATCCTATAACTCGCAACGTACGAAAGAGGCCTATGCAATCCTGAAATCACTGGGTACACCTTTTATTATTCATCAGCCTAGCTATTCCATGCTAAATAGATGGGTAGAAAACGACGGTTTGCTCGACACCTTGGATGAGATAGGCATTGGTTCTATTGTCTTCTCTCCCTTGGCACAGGGCATGCTCACCGATAAATATTTACAGCATATCCCGGAGAATAGCCGTGCGTCGCAATCCAAATCACTTCAGACGAAATTCCTGAACGAAGAAAATCAAAAGAATATCCAGGCCTTACATGCAATTGCACAGCGTAGAGGACAGTCTCTAGCTCAAATGGCTATAGCTTGGGTTTTACGTAAGAAACAGGTTACATCGGCGCTAATTGGCGCATCAAGACCACAACAGGTCATCGATTGCGTTGGTGCATTAAAGAATCTATCGTTTAGCCCGGAAGAAATTCACGAAATCGATCTTTATGCAAAAGATGGCCATATCAATATCTGGGCTAAATCGGCTGAGATTGATTAAGATCAATGCTATAAAAGTTTTCATCCGAGTAACTGCTTCGCGCCCGGCTGAATTCCATAGAACAAACATGAGCCCGGATAATTCCGGGCTCATTCCGTTGATTAACCCATTTTTTTCAGTATCTTTTCAAAGGTGTTGATATTCCGGCTTGTCATTTTATCTTTAAGATTCTTTTTCCCCAACACCTTTCCGAAGCTGGAATCCAAGGTATTGCCTTTGGGTACGCACCAATAAAACACCTTATCGACAATTTTCCCCTTCTCTCCCGGCACATGCGTCGAATTGCTGAATTCATCCATCAGTATTGTTTCGACACCTGCCATCCCTACAAAAGCATAGACATGGAAGTCCGTATGCATTTCAAAAGGATTGTTTGCCTGCAGCAGTTCCACCTCTTTCTGTGATCGGATGAATAAAAAGGCTTCATAAGAAAAATATGCCGACATGGACTCTTCTAGTAGCTGCTTGAGCGGGACGGGCGTTTTGTCCGACGAAAAAACAATATTTCCAGAAGCCAGTACCGAAGTAACGTCCGTTACACCGGCGTCCTTAAAAACCTGACAGACATCTGCCATCTTCATATTGGTTCCCTTCACATTAACGCCGCGTAGAAAAGCACAGTATTTCATAGTATTAAATTAATCGATTATTTCGTCCATAGGATCCCAAAACAACTTTCTAAAGTCCTTGATCCGTAAATTATTAACAACAAGCCCTTCGGCTTCAAGCCGTTCTCGAAATTCAGGCACTGCAAGCGTGCCGCCACTGGATACAACACGGTGGGCGGGTACATCGCTGGGACATCCTCCCATAGCCTTCCCGACATGCCGCGAATGATTTGGATAGCCTAAGGCTTTTGCTATCGATCCATAGGTCGTCACCCTACCTTTCGGAATCAGTTTAGCCAACTCATATACCTGCTGTTTGAATTGCTCATCCATGTTAATTTATATTTTATTTGTTGTGTTTATACATGTCAGAAAATTTTCTTTCCCTATTTCCACAGTAAAAATGGAAAGCAAACTAAGTTACAAAAAGCTACTGTAAGCGGTACGGTCTTTAATTGATTCACTTGTCTAATTTTTTGTTTCCATATGATTGTGGGGGAAAAGATTCTTCCAATTGTCTATATACACGATTCCAGCTAGGGTTATCGTCAGCATTCAGTTTTACATATTGCCCCTTTTTTGTTGTAATGCTTATTTTTATATCTATTCCGTCGTATGGCTGACGCGATTCCTCCTCTTTAGCGGCAATAAATTTTTCCAAATCAATTTTATCCAATAGCAAGTTCCATTTGTCTTCCGTGTTGACGTATGATTTTAGGGTACTCTGCGCTGTATCAATTCCAGAAAACAGACAATAAACACTATCTCTTGTTATCTTAATCGTATAACCTTTTGAAGGTGTTACTGTAAATCCGCCAACCGTAGAAATTGACACTGCTGTAATCTCATTTTTAGTATTTTCTGCCGTCACCCGATGTGAGCTTTGGGTGCAGCTTTCCCATACGAATAGCTGTCCGACCAAAATTGAGAACTGTAGGATCAATTTTCCGCCCATGTCTTCTTCCTTTAAACGTTAATAAGTAAATAATCAAACAAAAAAAGCGTTGTCTGTTGTCAACAGACAACGCCTTTTGCTGCTTTCCTAATTTACAAAAGTTATTAGGATTTCTTGACCCCAATATCCATATTCCTTATTTATCAAACCGATGCCTCGAAATATGATCTCTTCGTAAAACCCACCAATAAGCAAAGCCGCGACTATCACTATAACCAGACTTGCCAATCTAAAGGCGCCCCAGGCTGTTGCAGTAACTCTTCATTCTCTTCGCTCTTTTCGTCGGGCTGTAATTACAGGATCTGATTGCTGTATATTCAATTTTATATTCAGACAAAAGCTGTACAATGATTTCGTTGGTTTCGTTTTCGTTCAATCCTATTTTTTCTCCGAGATCAATTTCGTTTAGTTCACCATCATTGTCGATTAGTGCCCAGTAATATTTGTCTTTATTTTCCATGGTTGTATGTTTTTTGTACCGCTATCATCATATGTGGACTGAATGGAAGAAGGTAGCTATCATTTTCAGTAATTTGAATAAGCTCCATCAATACTTTCCGCCGTTGGTAGTTCTGCATATTGGCAAAAAAGTCTTTGTCCAACCACGCCATACCTTCAACCGCATACGTATTTAAATAGGTCAATTGTTGATTTAAAAATTCATTCTTTAACTGCTCGGGTCTATGATAAAATGCTTCTGCCAAAAGCCAAGGGAAATCATGGGGCGGATTATGTTTGCCAATTGTTAGTTCTTTTTTACACATTTCAAAAAATGACTTTTTGTGTATTAAACCATTTAAAAGACCTACCAAAGTGGATGCAGTATAATTAATGGCAAAACCCAATATAACTCCGTTGTTTTTCAAAACTCGTTTGGCTTCACAAATGGTTAAATCCCGGTCTTCTTTCTCTTGAAGATGATAAAGTGGACCGTGTAGTATAATAAGGTCGGCATAATTATTTGAGAATTCTAATTTTCGAGATTCTCCTTTGTGCACAGCAAATTTGTTTTTCAATTTATTAGCTCTGTTGCGGGCTATTTTTAAATGTTTTGTAACGGGCTCTACCAAATGAACTCGATGTCCTTTCTTTGCAAGCCATTCCGAATATTTTCCTGTGCCACCACCGATATCAATTATTGTTGATGGTGAAGAGATGATGTATTTTTCAATAAGTGATTTGATTCTTTCAAACTCAAATACTCCCATTCCCCTATCAAGTCTGGTTTCTTCCGATACTTTATCGTAGAATAACTCTATTTCTCTACTTATTAATTGTTTACTATTCATTATATTCTTTGTATAAGAACCATTTTAAATGCTATAACATCGTAAAATGATAAACCAATCGATTTGATAATCAATTTTTCGTTTGTGATTTAATAAAATAAGGGGATACAATTATCTGTGCATTGAAAATCAAAAGACTTCACGCAGTTATAACTCTTTTTTCGAGCCCGTCTTTTTTAGTTAAGACGCAGATAATATGTTAGATATAGTATAACAGACTACAAAGATAGAAAATTTTTACAACCTATCTATTTTCTTTAAATGGAATTTCTCCGATGCTTTTTGCTCTTGACGGGCAATTCCATATTTTTAACAGTGACCACTCCGGGAACGTTCTGAATAAATCTAAAAGATCTGGATCTGAGCGAGAAAGGTATGAAAACATCAGCTAAGGCTAAGCCGTGAACGGCTTGGCCTTACTGCTTACTTATACCGAGTCCAAGGAACTGGCGTCAGGTTTAAAATACTCCCAAAAAACGTTGTTTTCTTATTAAACAACAAGGATCAATAGGGAAAACATAAAATGCTCCCTTATAAATTCAAAAAATAAAGATGGTAATGTTACAGCAAAGGCCGATGTAGATAATGTCGGATTTTATATTCCGCTTTATTTAAAAAATAATGAGAGATACTGGGTTGATAATAGCACAATTAGCTAATTCTTATTTGGTGTTTTACTTGTATCAATGACTAAGGAATTAATTGATAAATTATTGCAATGTAACCAAGAGAACTAATATTTGTACATTTGCTAAAGATTGAAATAACATGGAGCATCGATCAATTTTAGAGAATATTAATAAACATATAACACTAGATGAGAATGAATTTTCTCAATTTTCAAATCTGTTGAAGCGAAAAAATATTGCTCGAAAAAGCCAAGTGTTATCACAGGGGCATTTATGCAATTCAATCTATTTTGTTGAGTCAGGAGCCCTTCGTGCCTATTATCCGGAGGAATCTGGCAGAGAGTCGACTATCATGTTTGCCGTAAAGGATTGGTGGGTAACAGATATGTATTGTTTTATCCATGAACTTCCAGCAATGTTAACCATTGAAGCGATAGCGGATAGCGTTGTTTACCAATTGCAAAAATCCGATTTAGATGAACTCTATTTAGCCATACCCAAGTTTGAACGATTTTTTAGGATACTGATGCAAAATGCGTATATCAGGGAACAATTGCGTGTGATCCAAAATCTTTCCATGACTGCCGAAGAACGTTATGCTATATTTTTGAATAAATATCCAGATGTAGCAAATAAAGTGAAGCAAAAACAAATCGCTTCTTATTTAGGTATTACACCCGAATTTCTAAGTATGATCAAAGCAAAAAAACACAAATCTTAAAGTAGTTTATTTTTTTTCCTGCGGAATAGCCGTTAATTTGGATCAGTTAACAAACGTAAAATATCATGCTTATATTAATTGCAGGTCCTTATCGTGGAGGAACAAATGACGATCCGATTTTGATGAAAAAAAATCTAGATAACTTAGAGTCTTTTGCATTGGAGATATTTAGAAAAGGACACATTCCTTTCGTTGGTGAATGGATGGCCCTTCCACTAATGAAATTGGCTGGATCCAAGCATGTAGGAGATCAGCAGTGGGAAGAAATCCAATACCCTATCGCACACAGGATGTTAGAAAAATGTGATGCTGTATTACGTATTAAAGGTGAATCCAAAGGAGCTGACCAAGATGTTAAAATAGCTCAGGAAAGAGGGCTAAAAATATATTATAAGGTAGAAGATATTCCTGTCGCTGACCATATCTAAATCACTCCGGGTAAACAAAATAGTCCACAAAAATATAATATTATGAAAAAAAATCTTATTTAACCCCGAAATCTCTTTGATACAAATTAGATCAGTTATGAAGTTAGAACTAGATGGAAGTATTAAAAAAAAGAGTAGCAAAAACTGCTACTCCTTCATCTTTTTAAGAACCGTACACTGTGGATAGGTATTCCTTAACTGTTGTTGGTTTTCTACCTAAAAGGTTTTCCAAATCTGTTTTTTCACTTGTAAATTCCCCTTGCTTGATTGCTTCTGCAAATCCCGAAAACATTCCGATGTATTCTGCCGGAACATTGGCCTTCGTCAAAGCGTCTACATAAACATCTTGTGGAGGGCTTACATAATTGATTTGTTTACCAACTATTTCACTGATATCGTTTGCGATTTCTTCTAACGATACATTTTCGGCATTGCTAAAGAAGTATTCTTTATTTTCGTGTCCTTCACCTGTTAAGACATTGGCAGTAGCTTCAGTCATATCATTACGCGAAGCAAATGCTCCTTTTGTTTCTCCTGCAGGTAAAAATATCCCGGTTTCTAAAACCTGTTCTCCAAAAAACATTGGTAATGCTTCCAGATAAAGATTGTTTCTAAAAATGGTATAAGCCAACCCACTGTTCTTAATTAACTTGTCTGTCTCAAAATGCGATTTACCAAGAAAGTAAATAGGAGAAGTTTCTGTTTCGTTTTTTCGTTCAGAACTCGTATAGAATATATGTTTTACACCTGCCTCTTTTGCTGCATTAACGGCATTCTCGTGTTGTTGGGTACGGTTAGACAAATCAGAACTTGATACCAATAACAATTTCTCAACGCCTTTAAATGCTTCAACCAATGAAGAGTAATTGTCGTAATCACCAATTCTCAAATTTATACCTTTCGCTTTTAGATCTTCTGCCTTTGCTTCATCTCTTACTAAGGCAGAAATGTTATTTGCCGGGATACCTTTTTTTAATAGAAAGTCAATAGTTGCCTTTCCGTAATTTCCTGTTGCTCCTGTTATTAAAATCATATTATATTATTTTTTAATTAATATGTGGTAAAGATACAGTACATTTGCTTCTTAAAGTATAGTAGTATACTAAAGTATAGTGACAATTAAATATCTGAAGATAAAATGGAAAGCATTAAGAATTTTAAATCCTGTCCAGTGCAGTATATTTTGAATATAAATGACACATTGAACGTAATCAGCGGAAAATGGAAATTGGCAATTATAGGTTCAATGCTTTTTGGCAAAAAGCGATTTACTGAAATACAGCGAAATATTCCGAAGATCACCCCAAGAATGTTAAGCAAGGAATTAAGAGAACTTGAACTCAATGGAATGATCGTTAGAAAAGTGTATGATTCAACACCAGTTACTGTGGAATATGAATTATCCGAATCAGGAAAATCTATTATCGAAGTTTTGGATAAAATGATTGAATGGGGAATAAATCATAGGAACGCAGTTTTTCCAACGAACACTCTAGAAATCCATAATACTATTTAAAATACTATAAATTGGATTATCGGAGTTACGGCGAAGCTATACTAGTCGTAAATCTGTAGCGTACATCAGCATTACTTCTTAGCCTTCTTTGTTAGAGTTGACGACACTATCAGATAAGATTTTGTGACCAGATCTTTTACTATGTCGTCGGAAACAGAACCGTCTAAAACGACACTGACCCAATATTTAGGACTCAGATTAAACGGTTCATTTATACCTTCCTGCTCTTTAAGTTCTTCAATAATTACAGGATCACATTTCATTGTGCAATAATCGAATTTATCTATATCAAAAAAACAGAACATTTTCTTTCCAACATAAAATACAAGGATCGAACGCGAGTTTTTAAAAAATCCCTGAAAAGGCAGCCCTTCATGGGTGCCAGGAAACGACAGACAAAATAATCTAAAATCTTCTATATCCATATTTTTTCACCAAGTTTATTTCTTATCGTTCAGAGACTCCTGAACTTTAATTGGTAAACTTTTAACGATCAGCTCGTAGGATTTTTTAACAAGATCCTTTATGAGCGAATCCGGCACGTCACTGTTAAAACTAACACTGATCCAATGCTTCTTATTCATGTGATATCCTGGCTCGATGCCCTGGTATTTTTCCTGTAATTCTTTTGACTCCTCAGGATTACACTTTAAATCGCAGAAATCAAACTTGTCAATGTTAACGAAGCAGAACCATTTTTCTGCCACATAAAATACGAGCAGGTCCTTGTCATACTGGGATGTTGCTTTTTCAAAAGGAAGCTTTTCCATGGCACCGTCGAACGAAAGACAGTATTCTCTGAAGATTTGTATATCCATAATTATATATTTTTAGAAGACTTATTTCCAATGCGAAAATCTTTTGGTTTTATGCCTTCGGATTTTTTAAAAAACCGCGTAAAATAGCTTGGCGACTCAAACTTTAGCAGATTGTTGATCTCCGAGATTGACAAGTCCGTAAAACTGAGCAAGTTTTTCGCTTCCTGTAAGATCTTGTGTGTAATATACTTTTTGGAAGTAGTGCCCAGTAGATCACGTACTAATTTATTGAGGTAATTGGCTGATATAAAAAGTCTATCGGCATAAAATTGCACCTCGTGTACGGTCCGATAGTGCTCTTCCACCAGTTTGATAAATCCCTGGAGGTGCCTGTTATTTTGTTGTTCAGATAGCAAATCAAAATTCGATTTATCCTGCAATTTTTCCTCTTTGTCCAGTTTGGCTAACACCAAATATACAAATGCCCTAATGATGTGCTCGTTTCTATCTCTTTCCTGTATTTCAATACTGATCTTCTCTAGAAATTCCAGGATTTCAGAAAACAATTTGGCCTTGGGTCTGATCAATGGAGATAAACGGCCAGCTTGTAAAAGCATATATCACTCAAAAACAACTTATTGATGAAAAACGCCTGAAGAAAATCTTCTTCAAATACCAGTGCAAATCCTTCTAAAGTTGTACTCCTTTCCCATGTCCAGATATCGCCGGGCATTGAACAAACTACATCTCCTCTTTGGACATGTAATTTGTTTTGATTGATCGTTATGAACTCGCTACCTTGTGTTATGAATGTTAGATCATAGTAAGTCAACCTATGTGTTGGATTTTTCAGAATGTAATTTCTGAAATCTGAAATCGGGACAACATCTGCCAGTAAATGCGTTCCATATTTTTTCCGGAAGAAATTGTACCGATGTATCTTTTTCATATTATATTGAAATCAACTTTACAAAGCTAAAGATAGCTTACAAATCACACCAAATTTAATCCGCAATTTAAAAGTTACACAGGTGAAATTTGCGATGAAAGTATGTCATCATTTGCTTTTCGCTAGACAATGTCTTTTAATTTACTAAAGTCCTTTTCCATCGGACGAATAATTGACCATGTCGAATGAATGGCATACCACTTTCCATCTTCCTCTTTTTGAAATACCTCGATACAGTTATATTCCATATCTAGAATGTTTGTCCTTGCAAAAAGTTGGTAAGTTAATACTGCTATATCTACTCCTAGCTGCACACGAGGGCTACGGACTTCATAACTATTGGCTGATAATTTTCCTTCAACCCGCTTGAAGAGATCAGCCATGGAAGCATAATCTTCCAAACGTTTCGTTTCCACAGCATCGAAATAGGTAAAGCTCTTTTTAGACCAAATTTGAGCATATCCTGAGGTATCACCTTTAAACCATTTCTCAAGAGCAGCTTCTTCCAAGCCAATAATATGCGCTGCAATCTTTTCTTCTTCTTCGTTTTTGTACTTCCAAACAGTGTTAGTTCCCATTTTTATAAATTTTCTTATACAAAGCTACTTTATTATCAAAAGACCTTGGAGAAATTAAAGTTCCAAAAATGACACTTTTCGGGAATAATATAATGGACAGTTATATTCAAAAAATATCTCTACATACCTAAAAGTGGTACATACCACTAATTAATGTTCATTTCATATATTTTTGACCAGTTTTTTTCCTGAAAAAATCATATTTTCTTCCTTGGAAGCAATTCCATTCTTTCCCCAAAGTTTTCATTTCTCTTCCTATTGTTGCTTGCTCGGTAATTGCATATTCTTCTGTCTGTTTAATAGAATAGTGACCAAGCATTTACTTAACTACGTGAATTGAAACACCATTATTCAAAGTAATAGTATTCGGAAAAGTTCTACGAGCCTTGTGTTTATTAAGGGTTTCAGAAATTTCACATAAATCAGCAATTTCTTTCAAATATTCGTTCCTCTTTTGATTTGAACGGCCAGGAAGAACTGTCCCCCTTTTTATACAGTTCAGATCATCACTATACTTTGCAATAATTTCACGGGCTTTAGGAAACAAAGGAATATCAGTTCCGGATTTTGATTTTTGTCTGTTGGACATAATCCACATACAGCCATCATCAGCCTCTTTGATATCATTCCATTTTAATTGAAAAGCGTATATATAGGATAAGCCAGTATAACATTGAAAAACAAATATCGCCCTAACTACAATCAATCTATTAGATAAGAATACCTTATCTTTTATTCTCTGTAATTCGGCTTTAGTCAAAGGCTTCTTTTTCGCTTTAGTTTTTTTACCTGAGAATAGCTTAAATGGATCTTGAGTTATAATTTCTTTTGCAGCCGCTCGGAGAACAATCTTTTTAAATTGCTGATATATTTTAATGAAGTATTGTTCGAACACTTTCTGATAGTTTTTAGGTATAGTTCGTAATTCTTTACAAACTTGTAATTTAAAGCAGCAAATGAAAGATCTTCTCGCTCGTATTTATACTTGATAAACTCTGCTACATGAGAACGAGCAGTGACATATCTTTCGCGAGTTCCATCTGAATACTCTCCTGTCTTAAATAAGGAAGCTATTTCTTCATTATGTTCCTAAAATTCTTCTAATACGGAGTTGTGACGTTTGTACTTACCCTTCACAAAATCGATAAGATCAACAGCCGTAATTAGCTTATCATTATTCAGCAGTTCTGTCCTATGGCTATTAATCTTTGTCCTAAATGATTCAGAAATTCAGTTCTTCAGCGTCTTCTTTGGTACCAATAGCTTTTTTTTCCTTTTGGTTCCATCTGTTAATATCCCACTTCCTTTTTGTGGAAGTTTCTTTAGGGATACTATCTACTGTAATCCGAATATAGATGAAGCGGATTGTTTTGTCCTTCACATTTGAGCTCTTTAAAAAGAAAGAAAGCCATAAACGAAAAAATCCCGCAAAACATTGATTTTGCAGGATTTATCTATTTTTTTTGTGCTTTTTAAAAACTTTAAAAATTGCACCTGGCGGAGAGTGAGGGATTACCGCCCACTCTTCTATCAATTTGAAAACCAATCAGTTACAAATTTAAAATCGAAAGGTGCCACATATGGGCCACACACTCGTGTATCTTGTTAATTCTCTTAAAATCTTAACTCCAATAAACTAAGTTCATTACGCAAATATAAGCATTTTTAGGTCAAAACCCCTAATTCTTAGCTATTTGTATTTTTCCTAAATCCCTCTCACTGGAGAGAGAGGGAGTCCTGTCGAACTACTTCTGCCATTATTATCCTTTTTTGAAAGTATTAAATAGAACCTTATTAGTTAAAAAAATAAAGCACAATATTGATGTGCTTTATTTTTCAACTTCGTCCACATAAAATGGTGATTAACATGTAATGGTTTTATATTTTCTTCTCAAAATCTGCAAATTTGCTGGATCAGAATGAGGAAACTATAACCAATCGTCTACATGAGTTGTTGTTTTTAAACGATATTACTTATTATCTCATTCATCGATTGACTGACATGAAATATCCAATGTAATGAAGAACATATTAGTCAAAAGAAAAATTTTCCGGATATTTCCACCCAATAAATTCAACGTTATCATAAAATTGCATAAAAACAATAAACATATCTTCAAAATCTAAATATTGATACTTAAAAACTTTAGGGTTATTATACTCCCCTTTGGTTAAAATTTCAGGATTTAAATCTTCTTTTATAAAATCAACACCAGCAATTGTGTTAATTCCATTTTCATAAATAATCCTTTTCGAAATACTTTGAATAATTCCCTTTGCAGGTTTCTCTTTGTGATAAAAATATATTCCTCGAACTATTTTTTCGATAAATAATTCAGCTTCATTCTGTTCCAACGGTAAAAACCAGTGAGGTTTCCCATAAATTCTTCCATATCTACTTCTTTCTTCTAAATTTCTAACAAATGACTGTTTTTCTTTTCTTTCAAAGCCCCTTTTTACTCTTGTATTTAAATCATTAATTGCAATCTCATTTGTCTTAAATGCCTTTATGAAAAACTGAAATTTCTCGTCTAAATCCGACAAATTGTTATTGTGTTCCGAGCAAGAAGGTATCGTCATTAGATTTTCCCTATGTCCTTTTGGGAAAAATGTAAAAGGAGGAACATGTTCTCGTGTATTATTATCTACAGGTAGATTTTTACCACACCAGTAGCATATTTTTGGTAAATTATTCTTCACTATTCTAATTATCAGGATTTGATAAAGGATACGTTACAGTCTTAAGAAAATAACTACTTTGGACCTGCACATTCCTAATGTGTAACACTTGAATTAAGACTTTTTTATTATCTGTTATTATGAAGACATAATTCTTTTATCTTTTGAACTAATAATTCAAGCACAGGCTGTTTTGCTACCAAATTAAAGCTCCAGACATCATCCGTGATGAAAACATAATTACCATCAAAACTATAAATATAATCTCCGCCTTCTATTCCGACTGACCAATTTTCTTTTTTCAGGTCGGGATAGGCTTTTAATACCTTCCAACAGTATTCCTTAATTTCATCTTCATCTCCTAAGTCATTCAACAACGTTAAGATACTGTCTCCATCAGTAAGTCCATACATTGATAACATTTCGTCCTTCCCGTTTTTCATTTAAATAAATTTAGCGGTTATTTCTGCAGATATTTCTTCTTTATAAAGATATTCTGAAAGTATTTACTGTAAGACCCACATTGTAATTTACTTTAAAAGTACCAATTGCCTGACCTCTCTCAATAAATATAATGAATATGCCTAGTCTAAATTAGAAGCCACATAACATGCATTTAATTAATCAATCCCTTTAAATTTACATTAATTCTTTGGGCACCCAATCAAAACCTTAATGATCAACATATTATTAGACAAAAAACACATTACTTTATATACAAAAAATAAAAATACAGTTCAATAAAATCTATAAATTTTGCTCATTTTCAAAGTACTTATTCCCGAATAACTCTATATTTTCAGAAAACATTGCACTATTTTTGTTACATTATATGCTCTAAGTTCATATAGATGGTTCGTAAGTTACAATGCAATACTAATGATATTTAAATCTATCGCCATTATCGGCGCTAACAAACTAAAGCGACAAATATAGTCTTCGACTCTGCGAATAAGATAAAAACCATGGTATCTACAAAAACGTCCACTTAATTCGGTCATTTCTAATGACTGCTATAAATCAAAAATTATGGTCAGATCTTGCAACCATATATATATCCAAAACACATTAAAAGCTACACAACAAATTGACTGACATATTTTTGTTGAAAGGAAAACAAACTTAACATATGAAGTTTTAAAGGATTTCTTGGCATCTATCCAATGAATCTCAAATCACCTTATTGAAAAATATTAAAATAGAAGTATAAACCCTTAGTCCAAAATTACCAAAAGCATTATAATTTAAATGCTTACTCATTAAAATATGAATAGAAAGAATTACTGGTTAACAACAGGATTAGAATTAAATAAATTGATATGTGAAGGACAAAAATACAATATAGACTATGATATCATGGTGGAAATTGAAGTCACAGCACTAGGATTCAACCGATTTCGGAAAATAGCACAAATTTTTGAACCTCCAGTTCTAGATCCTGAACAGGTAAATATTAACAGGTTATACTTTTTTTTCAATAAAATACTACTGCCCGATCCTATAATTAGAGTCCTGTTCGAAGAGAGAATTCAAAATGACTATGAGTTTGAATTCAATGAAAATGAAATTAAATATTTGTCCCAATTATTTTCAATTGTTAAAGATAACCAGGAATACGAAGACCATGAGTTAAGTGATAAATTTGTTGCTTCGATTCTTTGCCAAATGGTTATTTTCTATAAAATGGTCATGGAAAAGATGGTTGCGGAACAATCCCAGTTCAATTTCAGTACGTACAATCAAAGAACAGCAAATGAATTCCTCAATCTTATTGCCACTAACTTTAGAAAGGAAAAAAGACTAACTTTTTATGTTAATCAACTGCTGATCAGTAAGAGAACCCTTTCAAATATAACAAGAACTGTATTTAACAAAAGTCCCAAACAACTTCTCGATGATCATATTACAGAAGCCGCTAAAATGCTGTTACAAAGAACAGATATGAACCTAAAACAAATAAGCTCTGACCTAGGCTTTTTAGATGTCAATTATTTTTACGTGTTTTTTAAGAAGTGTACAAATATGACCCCAAATGAGTATAGGAACAAAAAGAACACAAATCAATCTGAATAAACCATTTTAACTGACAAACTGACCAAGTTTGTTCTAGCAGCAAAAAAAATAAAAGCACATTTTACAATAAAAGAAGAGAGCATCTGCATTGAGCAGACACTCTCTTCATAAAATCGGCTAAAAATGGGCTTAATCCCTTAACTTTTTTTACTGCCGGACCATCGGATAAAAACGAGTCCTAGGTCCATAGCGCAATATTACTGGAAATCAAACATGTACTGTAGCTTAATGTGTTATTTGTCTATATAAATCAATGTATTCATTTGCCGATTTATCCCAGGAGAAATCCAAAGACATTCCCCGGTTCCTAATCTCCTTTACTTTGCCTGGATTTCCTATGGTGCTTAATGCCCTAAGGATAGCATTAACTGCATCTGAAGGATGAGATTCGTGGAAAACAAATCCAGAGCCATCTGCGTACCGGCCAACATCCATTACGGTGTCAGACAGTCCGCCGGTTCCCCTTACAATCGGGATTGTGCCATATTTCATAGCGTAAAGCTGATTCAACCCGCAAGGTTCAACTTTTGAGGGCATTAACAGTAGATCCGCCGCAGCATAAACTTCATGGGCCAGATCTTCATCGTAACCAAAAAAAACAGCCAGTCTATTCGGATATTTTACCAAAAGAGCTTCCAACCTGTCCTCAATCTTTTCGTTTCCGGAACCAAGGATGTAAACACATAGATTGTTCGCCGGCGATGCAAAAAGCTCCTCGATAATCTCCGGTAAAAGGTCCGCTCCCTTCTCTTCCACAAATCGGCCTATATAAGCCAGCAGATGCGGTATAGTGTACAAACCTTCCTTTTCACAGAAGGCTTTCTTATTTGCCTTTTTACCGGAGGTTACAGAAGACCTATTAAAATTTTTAAAAATCAGCGGATCCCTGCCTGGGTTCCAGTACTGCTCATCTATTCCATTGAGAATGCCCAAACCCTTCAAGGACTCCAAGCGGAACAGACTTTCAAGTCCGTTTGCACTCTGTTGTAATTCCCTATAATATCCCGGACTCACAGTTGTAAATGCATCACAGCACTTGATTGCGCTAGCAAGGGGGTTGATTACACCATCCCAATCCAACAATCCAGACTTCCACCGTTCAAATTCCGGCAATAAAGCTCTTTTATCCCAATTTAAACATCCCTGGAATTGAGTATTGTGTACCGTGATAACAGATTTTATCAAAGCGAGCGATCTGAACTCCGAGGTCCACTTCATCAAGAAAGGAATCAATCCAACATGGTGGTCATGACAATGCACGACCGCAGGATATTTCTCCAGGCTTTTTATCCAGGTAAGAAAAGCAAGCTGAAATGCGATCCACTGCTCTGCTTCATCGGGATACCAATAAACTTTTTCACGGTCCAATATATTGGGAATATGTATCAGATTAATGGGAAAACCAAGAACGTCAGACTTTTCTTTAATTACCGTAAACGGAATCTGGTCATCTCCCTGTCCAAACTTACCTTCAAAGATCACTTCGAAGTCATGCTCGCTGGTAAATGGCATTTCATAATACGGACAGACAACTTCTGAATCAACACCAAATTTCCGTTGATAACGCGGTAGTGCGCCCACGACATCAGCGAGACCTCCTACTTTGGCTACCGGAAAACATTCGACACTTATATGAATAACTTTCATAGAATTTTATTAAACAGCCCACATAAAAACGAGGTCATTGAACAAATGGATAAATTGCGCTGGGCCCAGGAAACTAATATCAATACATATCATTCCCAAGAATACCTCTTCCATCCTATTCAATATCAACCTAACCATTGTTGGAATATTCTTTATTATTTTCGTTACTGGAAAGAATTTACCAATAAAATATAGCAGAAAGAAATTTTCCCAAAATTTTGCCTGAATACAAATAATTAATGCCCAAAAACAAAATTCTTAAGCCATTAACTACACTTAATTTTGTCATTTAAACAATACTTGAATAAATAAACCAGCACGTCTGGACTGATAAACATTTTGTGCAGTAGGGTTGAAGTCTTTCTCCACATAAGTTGATTGACAGTTGGAAATTAATTTTCAAAAATACGGCGAGCTAAATCAAACAGAATAAAAAGATCTGTGAATTACTATTTGAGTTATTAAATCCATATTGCAAAAGGTGAATTTATAAATATGGATTACACTGCTATGGAAATATAGGCCCCAAACGATGGACGAAATAATTTATATTGACGAGGAACCAAATATTTTAAAAGTGTTTTATGCAAATTTTAATTCCGATTTCTGTATACATACCCTATCATCTACCGTTGAAGCTGAAAAACTGCTGCAGGACAATCCAAACATCAAAATTATTTTCTGTGATCAGCAGCCACAGGGTGAGCTGGGCATTGATTTTTTTCAACGCATAAAAGAAATATACCCCAAACCTATCCGGATACTTATAACGGCAACCATGGACACTAACACGGTTATCGATGCCATAAATAGGGCCAGTATATTCAGAATTTTAAGAAAACCCTGGATCGCCGATGAAGTCATATCTGCTATTGCAGAAGCAAATCAGTTTTATACGGCAAACACAATGCTCGAACTAAAAAACCAGCAGCTCCAAATGGCCTATGCCGAACTTGATAAATTTGCTTACACAGTAAGCCATGAACTTAGGGAACCAATTTTAAGTGTCCGCGCAGCACTGGGTCTAGGTAAGGAAATCTATGATATTGGAAAGATATATCAATTACTGACTTTGATGAATACGTCCCTAACTTCACTGGGAAATTATATCAATAGCTTGGGTGAGTATTATTTAATGAGAAAAGGGGAACTGCTTTTAACACTTATTGATTTTCATGACATTGTTCAAAATATCAGGAAATTTTATGAGATCACCATCCAAAATCTAAACCTTTCCTTTAGTATTTCCATAAAACAGGAAGAGGCCTTCCATTGTGACCGAACGCTAATCGAATTGATCCTCCATAACCTTATTTCAAATGCATTTAAATATCAAAAGAAAGTTAATCCAAACAAAAAGATTGAGATTCTAATAACCGCAAACAGCAAGGAAGCTGTAATTTCAATCGGTGACAATGGGATCGGAATCCCGCCCGACAGCATCGAAAATATCTTCACCTCATTCTGTAATACCAGTAATCAGGCGAAAGGCACAGGACTTGGACTGTACAGTGTACGTAGGGCGCTATTAAAGCTGAATGGAAAAATTGAGGTAAACTCAGAGATCAATAAAGGAACAACCGTTATTGCTTACATTCCCGGCGAAAAACCCATAGCCGTATAAGATGAATTTACCCGCGCGATCCAACAGCACAAGCCACATTCTATACAATATTTTTATTATTAAACGATAAAGATATGGTCAAATGCCCAAAACAACAGCAATCATGCCTAAATTCACTGTAACAAAAACCTATACATTCCATAAATTTAAATTTGCAAAAGTCCCAAAGCTGACAATAATAGGAATCAAACTGACTAGGATATTGAAAAACTGCGGAAACATTGCTGCAGGAACAGGGAACTTTCCTTTTCATATTTAAAATTTAAATAGCTTGCCTATGCAACATCACACATTAATAGTTGACGACAACAGATTAAATCACTTCATCCTTGATTTTCTTTTACGTAACAGTAAGTCTGAAATCCAGCCCATATCCTTCTATAACGGATTTGAAGTAATTGAAAAGTTAAAACAGTCGGATGATCCCCAGGAAAAATTCCTAATATTTCTAGATATAAATATGCCTGTAATTGACGGTTGGCAAGTATTGGAATTCATTGAGGAGTCTGACCTGCTGGAAAATATCAGCGTAATCATATTAACTTCCGAAGTTACCCCTCAAATTAAAGACAGGGCCTTTTCTTATAATAGCGTCATCAACTTTGTGGAAAAGCCTATCAATAAAGATAAGATTAAGGAATTGATCGATTGCGAGCATTAGGTATTGCTTTATGATCCATAGCAAGCTCAACTGACATCTACCTAATTACTTCACCTTTTAAGGCGCCCCCTCCGGTTACCGCTATACAGCCGGACATATCGCACAACTCGGCAAAGAGGTCCATCCGATCCTTTCAGCACAGCGGGTTCCAGACGGCTGATAGGTCTCCAGCCCTAAAATTATCATCTCAAGTTATAACGCAGAAAATGTAACAGACGGCGCGTATATCCTGTTCTAAGGCTAAATATGCATATTGGATAACAATCGTGCTAAAGAACTGTATGAAATAAAAAAGCCCAGCATATGCCAGGCCTAAAAAAACTTTAGTATATTAAATAATGGGATATTCTAATATAGGCCATTTTTGAAATCTTTAAACAGAAAATAGCCGTATTGCCCATATCCACACACTTATTACCTATTTTCGAAGCTCTATCCGGCTGCAACGCCGATCACTAATGAGAGCAGACCTCGTATATGATTGATAATGCCTCATCTCTTCTACTCAAATCCCACCGAGATAGCGAAGTGGCCGCTGACGGAATCTAGGGCATAAAGGATAGAATTTCTTCTAATCTATGCGTTCAATTTTTAGTTATTGAAATGAGCTATTCCTTAAAATACTCGTAAACGCATAAAGTGATCGTAGCCCATTCACAAGTGTCTGTCCTTTGCAGTTATAATAAGGTGCCAATTTCAGTGATTAGATTTCAGTTTCTTTATCAATTAAGGAGGCATTCACAGCATCCCCATCAAGATTTAATAATTGCTAAGATAAATGTTAGCAACTAAATTAATTTAAAGACTAGAGGACAGCGCTTTGTAATCACGTTTTTTATACAGCAACTGACCTTAAACCGAAGAAAATGATGAAAGGAAAAAACTCCTGATTTTTTACAATTCCTAAAATGTTTATGATTGTAATTTAGCAAAAACAAAACAATAATTTATAATGAAACAAAACGCCCATAAAATTTTCACGTCTTTCATGGTCGCATTGAACTTAATTTTCATTGCATTAATATGTTATCTTTTATTTCTTAAACCAACAGGTACGTCCTTACAAACGGAAAGAATAGATATTAAGAATAAAGATGGACACAATAGAATTGTCATTTCAAACGAGGAACATATCCCTAACCCGATTATTAATGGCAAGGAATACGTTAGAAGAGTTGCCCCTGCAGGGTTAATATTTTATGACAACAAAGGAGATGAAAGAGGTGGAATAGCTATTTCAAAACATGAAAATATGAATTTGAATGCTATTGCTTTTGATTATCAAAATGCGGATGCAATTGGTATGTACGCTCAAGATAATTTGATTGACAAATATTTTAAAGCTGGTATAGTTATCAATGATAAAGATCTTTCCGGTAAACCAGGACATAATATTAATAGGATAAATTTAGAAACTGAAAACGGTCATGCTTCTTTAGTGATGAAAGATGCAAATGAGGTGCCTAGACTTATTTTAAAAGTAGACAGCTTAGGCCAACCTACGATTGAAATGTACGATAGTAACGGGAAAATTACATGGAAGAAATAAATCCTAATTAATATAAAATTATTTGGTTCATTCAAAATGTATAATAAATATGCTGAACTAGGTATACTAGATGATATTAATAAAGACTTCTAAGCACTAGGTGATAAATGAAACAGAACCTTTGCTTTGTCACACGGAACGTACTTAAAAAATATAACATCAAAAACAATCAGACGGAAGTTTTCCTGTATGAAATTTAAAATATTTTATAAAATGGGACTGATCATAAAAGCCTGCAGTTAAAGCGATATCGATCAATTTATCAGTTTCAGGAGTTCTTCCGAGCAGATTTTTAAACCGTATTATATTGGCATATTTTTTCGGAGTTGTCCCCACTTCTATTTTAAATTTTTTTTCAAAGGTGTCCCTACTAATAGGTAAATCTGCTAAAATTTCTTTTACAGTAATCAATCCATTTCGTTGATGAATTTTAGAAATGGATGCATACAGATACTTTTCATAACGTTTTTGAAGAATCTTATCTATAAGAAAATGCTCTATTTTGGAAATAAGTTCACTATGTATGGAAAGTGTTTTTAATTCGTCTATTAAGTTTAGGTTTGTTTTAGTGTCGAAAAATTCATCAATGGGAATAAATTTATCGAAAAATTCATTTAATGGTTTATCTATTATGGAAGACGCATATCCAGGCTTTATGACAACAACAAGAAGCTTTGTAAAATTTGAGAACCTAAAGCGAAAGAATTTTTGCGTAATTCCGAAAGAAACAGCATTTGGTAAATCTACAGTAGAGCCATCAATTTGAGATAATTGTACTCCTCCTCTTAAAATATAGTTCAGAGAAAATAGATTGCTGGGTAGGGTTTCAATAACAACGCTTTCAGTGCATTCAATAATCAAATATTCTTGAATGATCAACTTTAAAAAATCGCAGGGATTAAACCTCCACTCTATCCATTTTTTTGTTTTATCTTCTTGAAAGAAAATATTATTTAAATCAAGTTGCTCCATAGTACATAACATTCCGTTTTATGAAGCTCAATAAATGAATTTGTAAATCAGTCAGGATTCAATTGGTTAAAGCTCCACTTTTCAGAAAACTGAAAAACATATATAAATATATCAAAAAAGTATGAAACGTTCTATTAACTATAGTAATTTCAATTTGAAAATTAAGTTTTGTAGAGAATCATCTCTTTTTAATCTTTAGAAATCACAGAAAAATAACAGATGATGAGCGGGAAGTTTTGTTGACAAAGATTATTGAACTGTATGAGCAAGCATATCAAGATAAATTAGAGGTTATGAAAAAATGAGACGATTGGAGCAATATTATGCAGGCGATGAAAATCATATTGCATTTTTATACTTTTTATAGAACTATGACGGAGCCAATTATCCATAATAATTTTTAATTTCAATAAACAACATGTCGGATACTTTAATAACCTAAGTCCTTAATTTACGACCTGTAAAACAGCAACCATTGCAGACAATATAACCAGCCAATGTATGGCAATCAAAACATTCAGTTTTTTAAGCAAAATAAATAACACCCCAAAAACAATTCCCCAGGACAGAAACCACCAAAACTGATCAATTGATTTTAAGCCGTGCTGGAAAATGAAAGGAACGGCCGCTATTAAAATAGATAACCATTTATTTATACGGTTACTGACCAATGCCCTTATTGCAAATCCCCTATAAACGATTTCTTCTGAAATTCCCGCAACTAAACCCATCAGGATAAATATTATCCTTGCCGTTGTCGTTTTGGGTGTCAGCGAAGAAATGGCATGTAACTTCTGTGGGTCTACATTTCCATTACTCAACGCCATTTCAATCATGATAAACAGTGCAAATGCGACCAGCAGATATCCACTGGCAAAATAAATAGTTTTCTTCTTCGATAATGTATACCCGATTTCCTGCCAGCCCCAACCTTCCGATTTTAATATTTTTAAAATCAATAATAGCTGAACCAGGTACCAAACCGTAATAATGATCCAAAAGGTATTGAAAAAATCAAGACCTAAACCTGTAATCAATGTGCGGTTTAATAAAAGGAAGGATATCAGGGTTGATATGACAGGAAAGCCTATAAGAACAGCCAAAATTTTGTTCAGGGGCATTCTGGAAGTAGTTGTATTCTGTTGCATCTTTACAGTATTTAATGTGTTTGTGATACAAAAGTAAACAGGGACAATATGAGTGAAGTTACCATATGGTAATTCTTAGATTTTTTGGGACCGCAGTCGGCTTAGGCTCTGCGGTGTGATCCCCAGGTAGGAAGCCAGATATTTCAATGGAATTCGTTCAATCCCCTTTTTTGTATCAACGAGTTCCATATATCTTTCTTTCGCTGATTTGAGCAACAGATCGATTTGTTGCTGTTGTTTTAAAATAAAAGAACTTTCTGCACAGAGCCTCGTGATCTTTTCCCCATAGTTGCCACTATTAAATGTTTGCTGGAAATTAGCGTGAGATTGGAGGTTTCGCCGATATTGACCACCTGATTTCGGAATAAAGTGACCACCTGTTCCGGTGGAAATTGACCATGGCAT
>JBMAAL010000042.1:0-46137 GCA_050281725.1 Sphingobacterium sp.
GCGGTTTATCAACAAAAAGTGAATGGAAAAGTGCAGTCTACAGACGGCCCATTGGCTGGAGCAACCATTAGTGTTAAAGGGAGCGCTAAATCGACATCTGCGGGAGTAGATGGACGGTTTACCATAGATGCTAAAAATGGTGATATACTGGTCGTTACAAGTGTTGGTTATAAAACACAGGAAGTGACCGTGACAGGACCGGTTGTTAACATCAATCTGGAGTCTAATAGTGAAGCACTTCAGGAGGTTGTTGTCGTTGGGTATGGAACACAACAGAAAAAAGAAAGTTTGACCGGTGCCCTTCAGGCTGTTAAGGGAAACAAATTACGTGATGTCACTACGCCATCGGTTGAAAACATGCTGAATGGTAAGGCTGCCGGTGTATATGTTGCGCCAGGAGCTGGTAAACCTGGATCAAATGGTGGTGTTGTGATTCGTGGTCAGGCAACCTTAAGTGGTACGACGAGCCCATTGTGGGTTATTGACGGTGTTATCGTCGGCTCAAGCCCAGGTGATATCAATCCGGACGATATTGAATCCTTAACTATCCTAAAAGATGCTGCCTCAACATCTATTTATGGTTCTCAGGGTGCAAATGGTGTTGTTGTCGTTACAACAAAAAATCCTTCGGCTTCCAAAACAAGCATTAGCTTCTCTACAAAAATGGGTATCAACCAACTTTCCAATGGAAACATGGAAATGATGGATGGGGCTGAACTTTATGACTACTTTGCTTCGTTTTCGAATCCCGCTGATATCAAATTCCCGCGTTGGAATTCGGATTTGCGCAATAGCAACTTTGATTGGTGGAAGCTGGCAACGAAGACCGGGTTCGTCCAAAACCATAATTTATCCATTCAGGGAGGAAATGATAAATTACAGTCTTATTTGTCTTTAGGATACTACAACGAAGCCGGTGCTGTTAAAGGGTATGATTACGATCGTTATAACTTTAGACTCCGTACCAATTACAAACCTTTTGACTGGTTGACCATCAAGCCTTCCATTGCCGGATCGAGACGTGCGGTAGATGATCGTCAATATGATGTCAATGCCATGTATGGAAACCTGCCTTGGGATAGTCCTTACGATGCAAATGGAAATTTGGTGCCACACCGTTATAGTGGCTGGGTCAATAATGCAAGCACGAATTACTTGTATGACTTGCAGTGGAATCATAGTGCCAATACCAATTATGAATTTATGGGTAACTTAGATTTCGATATCAAATTAACGGATTGGTTGACCTTTTCCTCTGTCAACAATTATCGCTACAATACGTATTCTGACAGCGGTTATCAAGATCCGCGATCAAACAGCGGTGAAAGTGTAATTGGTCGTGTGACGGATTACCGCATGGAGTTTGCGCGTCGTTATACCAACCAAATCTTGCGTTTCAACAAGACCTGGGATAAACATAGCCTGAATGGATTGGCTGCATACGAATTTAATGACTACTGGACAAAAACTTTAGATGCTTACGGAACGGGTATTGTCAATGGTTTCGAGGTATTGGATGTTGTTGCAAAACCAGAACGTACGAAAGGTGGAATTTCCGAATGGGCAGTGCAGTCATTCTTGTCGAATGCAAACTATGCATACGATAATAAATATCTAGCACAGGTGTCGTTCCGTCGTGATGGAGCATCCAACTTTGGTACCAATGCAAAATATGGAAACTTCTTTTCCGTTAGTGGTGGCTGGAATATCAATAAGGAAGAGTGGTTCAAGGCTGATTGGGTAGATAATTTGAAACTGCGAGCGGCTTACGGATCGGTAGGTAATAGACCGAGCTCATTATATCCACAATATAGCCTTTATTCGGTATCGGCATCATCAAGTTACAATGGAATACCAGGTGCATTAATTAGCCAAATCGGTAATAAAGATCTGACTTGGGAAAAAACATACACAACAGGTTTTGGGGTGGATGCTGCCTTATTTAAGAATAGGCTAAGATTTAATGTTGATTATTACGACAAGAAAACTGACAATGTACTTTATCAAGTGCCGATCAGTGGTCTGACGGGTGTCACTTCTATCTGGAAAAATATTGGTAAGATGCAAAACCGGGGTATTGAATTGACCATCGGTGGTGATATCGTTCGAAATGACAATGTACATTGGAGTTTGGATGTTAATTTAAGTCACAATGTGAATAAATTGACCGAGCTATTTGCGACAAAAGATGCCAATGGCAATCTTGTTTCAAAACCAATTATCGCAGGGGACGGATCAGGGATAGCTGGATCGGCGCAGCGTTTGCTTCAGCCTGGTTATCCGGTAGATACCTATTATCTAAAAGAATGGGCTGGTGTCAACGTTGATAACGGTTTGCCGATGTGGTACAGATACGAGACAGATGCCAATGGCAATGAAACGAGGACTACAACATCAAACTATTCCAATGCAACTTTCCGCAATGCAGGAAAAGGAAATGCAGATCTCTTTGGCGGTTTCAATACAGCCTTAAGTTATAAGCAGTTTGATCTAAATGCCGTGTTCGGATTCTCTTTGGGTGGTAAATTATATAATTATTCGCGCCAGGAATTTGATTCAGATGGAACCTATACGGATCGTAACCAGATGAAGTTACAGGACGGTTGGAGCCGTTGGGAAAAACCTGGTGATGTTGCTACTCATCCGATAGCAAGGTACGATAACCAAGATAAAGGTAATTCACCGTCAACACGCTTCTTGGAAAGTAACAATTTCTTAAAAATGAGATCGTTGACTTTGGGTTACAACTTCGACCTGAAAAAATATAACATCAAAAATTTACGTGTATTCTTAGCTGGAGAGAATTTGTTTACGATTACAAACTACTCGGGTGTTGATCCGGAGCTTCCTTTGACTGAGCCAGATGGTAAAGGCGGGGGCGGTCAAATGATCAGATCTACAGGCGTTTCTGTATATCCAATGGTTCGTAAATACATGTTCGGCGCAAGTGTGACATTTTAATTTTAACGTTTAGAAAATCAATAATGAAAAAGATATTAATTGGACTTTTAATCGCAGCGGCAGTATCCTCCTGCGATATCGATCGTCTTCCTTATACTTCAATGGACGAAGAGAATATTGCAAGTAATCCTGATGCCATGGTAACAGGTACTTATGCGCAGTTAAAAGCTTGGTCCGACCCAATGCACCGTCTTGGTGAATACGCTGGTGATAATATGATGATCCGCGGGTCATCGACAGACGCGTTTTACGAATTTATCTCCTATGCGAGAACACCTAATAATTATCGTTTGCAGAACTTTTGGGACAGCGGTTATAAAGCTATCGCGCAATCTTCGAACGTCATTAAGATGTTTGCCGAAGGTCAAAGTGAAGAGATGGATAATAAGTTGGGTGAATGTTATTACATCCGTGGGATGATGTATTTTTACCTTTGTCGTGCATTCGGGAAGCCTTATTACCAAAGTCCCGAGACAAACTTGGGTGTTCCAATTGTCAACGGTACACCTGAAGATGTATTTAATGATTTGAACTTGCCCGATCGTTCTTCTGTAAAAGATACTTATGCGCAAGCGATCAGTGATCTGAAAAAAGCAGAAGCTTTATTGACACTTGATAAAGGTGCAGTATATGCTTCAAAGGGGGCTGCACAAGCAATGCTTTCCCGTATATACCTGTATATGAGTGGCACGTATAAAAATCCAAATGCAGAATATGCACGTCTTTCTGTGGAGTACGCAGACAAGGTGATTAATTCAGGTAAATATGTCCTATTGGCTCGTGAGCAATTCATGAAATACAATACCTTTAGACCAGAAGATAACAAGGAGACCATCTTTGCTGTGAAACGCGTGGCTTCTGAATTTTCGGGCGATGACCACTATTATGGTATTGGTGGTATGTACTCCAATATCGGTGGTATGGGCTGGGGCGAGATGTATTCCAGTGCCAAGTACATTGATTTATTAAATGAAACAGGTCGCAATGACTGGAGACCTGATCATTATACGATTGTCGATGCACGTGCGGCCTTTATTGAACCTACTTATTCCAAAGATAAGGCCGGCAAATACTCAACTGTGTTTCGATTTATCAAACAAGATGTACCTGCGAAAGCCGGTGATCCTAAAACAATGAGCTATCTGCAAATTCCGGTTGTAATTAACGGAAATACTGTTATTGCACGAGAAGTTAAAAAGATAGGTGATAATGAGGTTGTTAAAGAATATACATTGACGGCAATTAATGCTAATCAACAGACCTATTCAATTACTTATGAAGATGGCAATACCTACTCAGGTATGCTAGATTATTATATTTCCTTAAACCGTGCTTATCCACAATTCTATATTGTGAAATGCTCACGTGAAGGCGAGGAGTCGCAATTGCATTCACCGGTAATCAGCCGTTTGGGTGAAATTTATTTAAACCGCGCAGAGGCTAATGCAAAATTAGGTAATTATGGTGCTGCGCTAAATGATTTAAATACCATCAGAAATCGTTCTATTGTCAATGGTGGATACACTTCAATTGATGCTACCAATGCAAGTAAACTGATCGACAAAGAGCGTCAGTTGGAATTGGCTTACCAGGCTGAACGCAGTTATGATGTGTTCCGTAATGGCTTGCCGTTAAATAGAACTTATCCGGGGCCACAAAAACAATTTGAGGATATTGTACCGACAGATTTTAGAGTGACTTATTTTATTCCACAGGATGCGATTAATTCGTATCCGGGCAAATTGACTCAGAATCCAACGTCTAATTAGGCGAATATTAATAATTTAAACTCGATAAATGGCTTTACTTCACGGTAAAGCCATTTTTGTTTTTGTGTCGCGATAATCCCTTTCGAATCCGTATCTTTGTTCCCTTAAGTATATTTTTAGCATAAAAGTGCCATCTGCTGTGATAGTAGGTGGATCAAATAAAATAAATATGGCAAATATTGTTGCAATTGTTGGTCGTCCAAATGTTGGTAAATCTACCTTATTCAATCGTCTTACAGAAAGTAGAAAAGCGATTGTTGATGACTTTAGCGGGGTGACGCGCGACCGTCATTATGAAACAGCCGAGTGGATCGGAAAGAAATTTACAGTAATTGATACAGGTGGTTTTGTACATGGTTCGGATGATGTCTTTGAAGAGGCTATCCGCGATCAGGTCTATATCGCTATTGAAGAAGCTTCGGTCGTTATATTCATGGTGGATGTCACCACTGGCATTACCGACTTGGATGACGAAATCGCTGATATTCTGAGAAGAAGCTCCAAACCTGTGTATGTAGTGGCCAATAAAGTCGATCACGCGAAATTGCATCATGAATCGGCAGAGTTTTATGCCTTTGGTTTAGGAGAGGTCTTCAATATCTCGTCGGCTACAGGATCGGGTACAGGTGAATTGTTGGATGCTGTGGTTTCTCATTTCGAAGTGGAGGAGGAAGAAGAAGAATCCTTACCTAAATATACCATCGTAGGCCGCCCGAATGTGGGTAAATCTTCTTTGACAAACGCTTTGATCGGAAAAGATCGCAATATTGTAACGCCAATGGCAGGGACAACACGTGATTCAATCCGTATACATTACAATCAATATGGACATAACTTTTTATTGATCGATACTGCAGGTCTTCGTCGTAAGTCCAAAGTAAATGAAGATATTGAGTTTTATTCGGTGATGCGTACCATCAAAGCATTGGAAGATTCTGATGTGACGATTCTAATGCTTGACGCACAGGATGGATTAGAAGCGCAGGACGTTAATATTTTCAACTTGGCGGAGAAGAACCGTAAAGGTATTGTCATTGTTGTCAATAAGTGGGATTTGATCGAAAAAGACAATAAGACAATGAAGGCTTTCGAAGATCGTATCAAAGAGAAAATAGCACCATTTACAGATGTGCCTATTATCTTTACTTCCGTAACAGAAAAACAACGTGTTCTTAAGGTGTTGGAAGTTGCTGATAAGGTATATGCTAATAGGACGAAAAAGATCCCTACTTCCAAGTTGAATGAAGTGATGTTGGATATTATCGAGAATTATCCACCGCCATCCTTAAAGGGTAAATATATCAAAATTAAATATGCAACACAGTTGCCGGGACGGACACCGATGTTTGCATTCTTCTGTAATCTGCCACAATACATCAAAGATCCATACAAACGTTTTATTGAAAACAAATTGCGTGAGCACTTTGACTTTACAGGTGTGCCAATTCAAATATATTTTAGACAAAAATAGATTTCCAAGCAGCGATTAAACATGGACCATAATCTCTATTTATACAATACGCTTTCGCGAACAAAAGAAAAATTCGAACCTATTCATCCCAACCTCGTTGGTATGTACGTCTGTGGACCCACCGTATACAGTGATGTGCATTTGGGAAACTGTCGGACGTTTGTGTCTTTTGATTTGATTTTTAGATACTTGCGTCATCTTGGTTATAAAGTGCGTTATGTGCGCAATATTACCGATGCAGGGCACTTGGAAGGCGATCGTGATGAAGGGGATGACAAATTTGCAAAAAAAGCAAAATTGGAACAATTGGAACCGATGGAAATCGTTCAAAAGTATACGATAGGTTTTCATGACGTATTGCGTCTTTTCAATACGTTGCCGCCCAGTATTGAGCCTACTGCAACAGGACATATTTCCGAGCAGATCGAAATGATCGAACAGATTATAGAGAATGGCTATGCCTATGAGCGGAACGGTACGGTTTATTTTGATGTTGAAAAATACGTTGAAACATACGATTATACGATATTGACCAATCGTAAATTAGAAGATATGCTCAATAATACCCGTGAATTGAGTGGTCAGGATGAGAAAAAGGGGCGTTTGGATTTTGCCTTGTGGATCAAAGCAAAACCTGAAACGATTATGCGTTGGCCTGCACCTTGGAGTGTTGGCTTTCCCGGTTGGCATATTGAGTGTTCGGCCATGAGCAGAAAGTACTTAGGTGATCAGTTTGATATTCATGGCGGTGGAATGGATTTGGCAGCAACACATCATACCAATGAAATTGCACAGTCTGAAGCATGTAACCATACGAGCCCTGCCAAATATTGGATGCACACGAATATGTTGACTGTCAACGGTGCTCGTATGTCCAAATCTGCAGGGAATGGATTTTTGCCAGGAGAACTGTTTACCGGAAATCATCCGTTATTGAATAGAGGTTATTCGCCGATGGCCGTACGTTTCTTTATGTTACAGGCACATTATAGAAGTACGTTGGATTTCTCCAATGAGGCATTGGATGCGGCCGACAAGGGGTATAAAAGGCTCATGACTGCAATTAGTCTTTTAGACAAATTGAAGGTGTCGAAAGGGGCTGATTCATTCAATTTGGCTGAAATTCGCCGTAAATGTTACGCTGCTATGGATGACGACTTTAATAGCCCTGTACTCATTGCTGAATTGTTTGAAATTGTACGTATCATCAATTCGATTTATGATGGTAAAGCGAAAGTAACGACAGAAGGATTGGAGGGCCTTAAACTATTCATGAAAGAATTTGTTGAGGATATCCTAGGGCTTAGAAACGATCAGACTTCAGCATCCGATGATATCGATGACGTCATGAATCTGGTCATCAAGCTACGTAATGAAGCCAAAGCAAATAAAGATTTCGTCACCTCAGATCGTATTCGTGATGAGCTTAATTCTATTGGAATTCAATTGAAAGATAGCAAAGAAGGAACACTTTGGAATAAGATTTGATAGATAAGAAATCGAATTTATAAAAGAGGAATAGAATGGAATGATCTTATTGGGAAAACACATTATCGTGGAAACCAATGGATATTCCATATAACCTTTAAAAGAAAGATCATTTTGCATATGAATTTTTGGAATAGGCTATCCGTCATCGCATTGATGAGTGTTGCTGGTACAACACTATATGCGCAGATACCTGAGAAAGTTGGAAGCCTATTGCAGGCCGATAAGGATGCTGCTGCCTTGGCGAAAGCGTCTACGCCGCATCAGGCTTTTCTTTCGATCATTGATAAGGAATCTACGTTTTATGTCCCATCGGCAGTAAATGCGTATAACTATCTGAATAATAGACCAAATATTCCCGATGTTTTAAATTGGCAGCCTACCTTTGCGTTGATTGCTAAAAGTCAGGAATTTGGAGTGACTTCGGGATCTATGGACTTTCAGAAAGTAGGTGCAAGATTGCGCCATGGAGAATACTTGACTGTCTGGAAACGGAACAAAAAGGGTAAGTGGCTCGTCGATATTCGTGCCGAAGTTGAAAACAACGGGAATGACGGGGAGTTTGATCTTGAATATATCGAACCTACCGACTCGTGGTATCTGAAGCATCGTTCTAAAGTACGATTGAATCAACGTGAAGATATTGTCCTGGAGACAGATAAATTGATGTCAACAGTTTTGAAAGCCGACAATCCAACCGCATATAAAGAGTTTTTAAGTGAGGATGTCCGCTTTTTGTTCCCTTGGACCAGTCCGATGGAAGGAAAGGCTAAAATGATGGCCTATCTCAAAAAACAACGGATGACGATAGAAACAGTGCCCGAAGAAGTAAAACGTTCGTATAGTGGCGATTTTGCCTATACCAAGGGAACTGCAACGGTGCGGCAAAAGGATAAGGTGGTGAAGTATAATTATATTCGTATCTGGCAGCTGAGCGAATTAGCGAAGGATGACGTGAAGAAAGCGAATTGGAATATTCTGATCGAGATGATGTTTGAGAAATAACAGGATGATTGCGAAATAAAAAAGGGCTTGAATGTACACTATTCAAGCCCTTTTTTTATAGGATAAGTTTTATACACTTATTGTTTTTTCCATTTTTTCAATCCTTCACTCTGACCGAAGTCATCACTGATATTGATGTAGGTGGTCTTCAATTTATCGTCGAACCATTTGCTCAGATTACGATTGGTTTTATCCTGAACGGCGGCTTCTTTGATCTTTGTGAAATCCTCGTCCAAGTTTGCTTTGTGCGGTGGGATACGTGTTTTCAGGTAATTGAAACGGTAGCCAACATCGCCCATTTTGTCCGTAAATTGCTCTGGTTTGGAATATTCTCCCGGTTTTAGCGGATCGATCGCTGTAAATACTGATTTCTCCAATCCATCCATAGGAATTACTGTTGTGCGGCTTGAGCCCTCTTGATTTAGGATCATACCACCATTGAATTTACTCTCCTCCGCATCTGAATAATTTGTAGCGGCATGATAGAAATCCATTTTTTTGTCAACGACCAATTTATAGATACTGTCCAGTTTATTTTTTGTTCGTTCCAACGCTGCAGGGCCAGGATTGATCTTCATCAGGATATGGCGTGTGTGCACCTCTTCGCCACGTCTTTCCAGCACCTGGATAATATGAAAGCCATATTTGGATTCTACAATAGGTGATATTTCTCCCGGTTTTGATTTAAAAGCCATCGCAGAGAATTCTTTGACGTAATTGTCACGTGTACCAAAACCTAAATCACCACCATAGGGGGCAGATCCGGGATCTTGAGAGTATATACGAGCCATTGTACCAAAGTCGGAGCCATCTACAATCTGTTTGCGGATACCTTCAATCTTCTCGCGCTGTTCCTTTTTCTCTGCATCGGTTAATTTGGGCATCATGACAATTTCACCGATTTCTACCTCGGTATTGAAGTAAGGGAGACTGTCTTTATTCAAGCCCTCAAAATAACGCTTTACTTCCAATGGAGTTACATCTATTTTGGAAACGATGTTTTGTCTCATTTTCTGTGCTTTTAATTGCTCGAAAACACTAGGACGCATTTCTTCTTTGTATTGTAATAAGGAACGGTTGAGGAATTTTTCAAGACGTTCTTGCCCTCCTGCCTGTTGTGACATGTGGCGCAGACGTGCATTGAGGTTGTCATCAACTTCGGTCTCGGTTACATCGATGGAGTCAATTACGGCTTGTTGAGATAATAATTTTTGGACAATTAACTGTTCCAATATACCATCTTTATAGTTTTCATCTGGTTTATTCCCTTGCGCCAACCATTGAGAATATTGCATATCCACGTCGGACTGTAAGATAATGCCCGATCCAACCGTTGCTACAACGCGATCAATAACTTGACGTTGCGCAAGACTGGCCTGAATTGATGCAAACAGCAATAAAAACAATATATAAATGTTTTTTTTCATCCGTATAAATTATTTATGATATTTATGAGTGATCTTCATTTGTATAAATGAACTCGTTTCACTCGGTTATTTGTTCATCATTTGTTTTTTTGTCACAAGCATTCACGCTGCCTTCGGCGGTATGCGTAGTATTTGTGTTCAATATATACTTTTTTGAACAACAGCACAAAATTATCAGATTATATGAATTATTCGTACTTTTATTTAACAATATTTTTGTATTCCCAATATTTTAAATGGGCGATTTTAGAATTGTTAAAATTGATGTGCTAAAATACGCATTTGCCTATTAGAAAGGACGGTTTTAACCAAATTTAACAAGTCTATTGACGATATTTACGCCCATAAAATGGCGGGGTTTTAGATCCTCGCACTGCGGAATGAATGGGGAAATTTGAGTGGGATCTCGCATAATTTAGAAACAAACTTGATGTAACGGTCTCATTCAACAAATGAGTAGCTACATTTATAAAATAATTTCAATGAAAAAAGCATTTGTTTATTTGATGACAATTTTACCTCTGGCTGGTTTTGCACAACAGATTCCCATGTTTGTGGGGACATATACGAGTAAAACCGCGAGCAAGGGCATCTATATTTATAATTTTGATGTTAAAACTGGTGAAACAACTTTGTCGAGCACACAAGAGAGTAAAGATCCATCTTTTTTAGCGAGAAATAATAACTTTATTTATGCCGTTAATGAGGTTCCAAATCAAGAGGGGACTGTTTCGGCCTATTCTTTTAAGGACGGTCATTTAACTTTTTTAAATTCACTTCCTTCTGGAGGGGAGTCGCCTTGTTTTGTCGAAGTACATCCGAAGGGTAGCTTGCTCGCTGTGGCAAATTATACTGGCGGCTCTGCAGCGCTGTTTGATTTAGAAAGTAATGGTGTTTTAAGCAAAAGAGCGCGTTTAATACAACACGAGGGTAAGGGGGTGGATCCCGTACGCCAAGAAAAGCCACATGTACATTCTACGTTTTTCTCCAATAAAGGGGATAAGTTGTACGTTCAAGACCTCGGTCTGGACGAGATATCTATCTTTCCGGTCAATAAATCAGGAAATACCTATAGCCTTGCTGATGAATCGGAAGATGTCTTTACACCAGCTGGGGGAGGACCACGTCATATCGTGTTTGATAAGAAAGAGAAATTCCTGTATGTGGTCTTGGAAATGACCGGTCAAATTGCATCGTATAAGAAAGATGGAGATGCGTGGATGTATCAAAGTACTTTTGATATCAACCCCGAAGGTTTTAAAGGAAGTAACGGTGGAGCTGATATTAAGATCTCTGCTGATGGAAAATTTCTGTATGCGACCAACCGTGGCGATGCCAATACAATAGCTACTTTTTCGGTAGAGAAGGACGGCGAATTGAAGAAAATAGCGAATCTTTCAGTGAAAGGTAAAGGACCGCGCAATTTCAACCTTTCTCCGGATGGGAAATATCTTTTGGTTGCAAATCAATATACCAATAACATTGTTTTGTTTAGCCGGGATGCTAAAACTGGTTTGTTGACAGATACTGGGAAAGAAATTGCTGTACCAGCTCCTGTTTGTATTATATTCTAATCCAGAAAGGAAGTTCTAATAAGATAAGAAGATTTTTAGGAACAACTGTATAGGGTTTTCTTAAAAATCTTCCTTTCGACAATCTAATTTACCTTCCTTTTCAAGGTCATTTAAGGTGGTTCCCTTCCATGTTTTTACCCGCTGTATATAAGCAGCTCTGCCAATCATGTGTGCTGCCACCGGAGCCGTTAGGATCAGAAAAAATCCAATGGCTATAGCCTTGGTCGTTACGGATACATCCGGGAAGGTCATGGCCGCACAGATGAGTAAAAGTCCTACACCCAGCGTTGCCGCTTTTACCGTAACCGAAAGACGTAAATAAAAATCGGGCATCCGCAAGATGCCAATAGACGCAAATAGTATGGCCAATGCCCCGATGGTACTGAGTATGGCTAAAGTAATATCAATCATCTTTGCTTTGTTTTTCTAAATAAAATGAAAACGCGATTGTGCCAAGAAATGCGATCAACGCCAAGATCATGGCAATGTCTAAAAACACTTCCTGCGACGTTCGTATACTATAAACGGTAATAATGCCGATCCCGATGGTGATAATGAGATCGAGGGCAATCACACGATCAAATATCTGGGGACCTTTATACAGCCGGATAAATGCCAGTATGACCGAAATAGTCAGGATCGGAAGGATCACATAATCAAAATAGCTATTTAAAGTCATCTTAAGAGTTCTAAAAGTCTTCGTTCAACATTGTTTTTAAGGGTAGAAACAAACTGTTCTTTGCTTTTCATGTACATGACGTGGATAAAGAGCGTTTTTTTATCTTCACTTACGTCGAGGATAAGTGTACCGGGTGTCAACGAAATAAAGGTTGAAAGCAGGTTTATTTCCAAATCGGTTTTTGCATCCATGGGGTATTTAACAATCGCCGGTTTGATAAAAAACTTGGGTGTTATCACGTCGTAGGCAACCTGCACATTGGCGACAATCATTTCCCACAGGAAAAAAAGAATAAAACTCAATGTTTTGGGTACCCGATAAAAGTAGCGTTGATCCACCTCATTCCTGTTCATCAACCAGAGGATACCAAATCCCAACATAAAGCCGAATAGGAAGTTGGTGTAGTACATCGATCCCGTCAGTGCGACCCAGATAAAGGTTAACATGAGGTTCATTAAAAACTGTTTAATCATATCATTTCTGCCCTCCTAATACAGCGTTTATGTAAGGTGATGTGTCCAATAATTGTGTAGCGATCTGATCTGCGACATGGATAATAGATTCGGCGTTGAGTCCGATATACAGGGACGCTGATGCCAAAATAACAACAGGAAGTATGAGCATTGTTCTTTTATAGCCGATCATGCCCGCAAATTTATCCTCAATGATTTCCGGATCAGGAGCATCTTTCCAGAATACCTGTGCCCACATTTTGGCGATGACAAACAGGGTGATAAAACTGCCAATGATCAGGGCTCCAGCGAAAGCATATTTTTCCAGTTGGAAAGCATCCTTGAATAGATAGATTTTAGGCCAAAAGCCCGAGAGCGGCGGGATGCCCACCAGTGAAAAAAGAACAATAGCAAAAAGCAATGAGATCTTTGGGTATTGCGCATAAAGTCCGCCCAGTTTATTCATATCCATGGTACCACGGAGTTGTCGTATAACACCGGCGATGAGGAATAAATTCGTTTTGACCATGATATCATGGATCAGATAGAATACGGCTCCCAATAAAGCCCATTTGCTATATAAGCCTAATCCGCCAATCATAAAACCAATATGGCAAACGATCAAATAGGAAAATAACCTCCGGATATTGGATTTGATCAATGCACCAAAAGCGCCAGTCAGAATAGTCAATATGGCCAGTACGATAAGAAGCTCCTTGGTAAAATGATTGGGAATAAATAGCAGGGAAAATACCCTGAATAAGGCATAAATCCCAACCTTGGTCAATAAGCCTCCAAATGTCGCTGCTACGGCCGAAGGCGGCGTATGGTAAGAAGAGGGTAACCAGAAATAGAGTGGAAAAACGGCGGATTTAATGCCAAAACCGATCAGGAAAAATGTTGCTGTAATTTCTACTAATGCCTGATTTTGTATTTTGGGGATACGCAGGGCCAAGTCGGCCATGTTTAAGGAACCTGAAATGCCATAAAGTATGCCTATTCCGGTTAGGAAAAATGTGGAGGCCAGGATATTCATGGCCATATATTTTACAGCTCCCTCCAATTGGGATTTTCTACCCCCTAAGGTCATCAGTACAAAAGAGGAAATAATAATGACTTCAAACCATACGTACAGGTTGAAGATGTCACCTGTCAGAAACGCGCCGTTTAGTCCCATCATCAAAAAGTGAAAGATCGGGAAATAACCGTATAGGATGCGCTGGCGTCCCACACCGACACAGGAAAAGATGGAGACCGCCAAACCTGCTATTGAAGTCAGGAGAACAAGGGTACTGCTGAATAGGTCGGCAACAAAGACAATCCCAAAAGGAGCTTTCCAATTGGCCGCATTCATGGTCAAAATACCACCGTCATAAACCTTGAAGAATAGTTTAAAGGCAAGAATAAGTGCGAGCAAACTTCCACCAACGCTCAAAAAGCGTTGTGCAGTGGATTTGCGCCACAACATCAGTTGGACAATAGCAATAAATAAATGCACGATAACCGTGGCAATAATGTGGTTGTCTATCATATATCTTCTTCCTCAGGGGTGTTCAAATCATCCAAATCATCTGTACCCAGCAATGCGTATACACGCTTGAGTAAAACGATGGCAAAGGAGGTCAGGCCAAAGCTGATCACGATGGCCGTTAAAATAAGGGCTTGCGGAATCGGGTCCGCATAAATATCGGTGAATACCTTCAAATCGGGGCCTATGATGGGTGGTTTACCTTTAATAATATTTCCCAATAAGAAGATCAATATATTGGTGCCATTGCCCAGTAACATAATACCCAGCAACAATTTCACCATGCTTCGACGCAAGATGAGGTATATTCCAGCAGCATAAAGGATGCCGAGCAAGAGTACGAGTATCAGTTCCATTATTCTTCTTCAGTCGTTAAAGCAATTGTAAATAAAATCGTCAGGACAACGCCAATGACAACAAAGTATACACCAAGGTCAAAAAATAAGGCGGTTCCTATCATCCCGATGACGGGAATTTTCTCTTCCAGCCAAAGTCCGGTCATGACGGGATAACCAAAAAATGCAGGTAGGAACATACTGATGGCCGAAATTCCCAGTCCGATGGGGATGAGTGACAGGGGTTTGTATTGAATCAATTTCATGGTATTTTGAGGGCCAAAGGCAAAACTATGCAGGACAAAGGCAATTGAAGCAACGAGGCCGCCGACGAAGCCTCCGCCCGGGTAATAATGCCCCCGGAGTAGAAGGAACACCGAGAAAAGTAAAAGTATTGGTAATAAATACCGCGTAGCGGTCTGTAATATTGTACTGTTCATTTGTTATTATTTAGCAATGAGTTGTCCGTTCATTTGTGCATAACCTTTATCTATCATTATTCTTTATCAGAAGACTTTAAACGTAATTTTAATAAGCTATATACCCCCAATGCAGCGATACTCAATACCACAATTTCAAACATGGTGTCAAAACCTCTGAAATCGACAAGTAATACATTGACGACATTTTTTCCTTTAGCAAGCACATAGGCATAATCGCCATAGAAATCACTGATATTTGTCGTTGTTGGTTCATGCAGAACACGGAGTGCGACCATGGAAAGCAAAACTCCAAAAACGATAGCGACAATGGCGTCACGAATGATGGTACGCCGGTTGGCCAGGTTCAGGAAGGAAGGGAGCTTAAAGAGTACCAATACGAAGAGTACCACGGTGAGTGTATCGATGGTAAACTGTGTCATCGCTAGATCTGGAGCACTGTAAAACACGAAAATAAGACATATGGCATAACCTACAACACTGGTGGCTACTACGGCTGTTAATCGGGACGAGGTGCGGATGGTAAGTACAATGGCACCGATCAAGATGCAGACTGTGGTGACTTCGTAGAAACTCACCGGAGATAGGGTTTCCCATTTGATATGGAGTGGCCCACCCAGGTATAGTTGGTATGCGATGAGTAATTCGGCAAATAAGATAATTTTCAACAGATACGAACGCAAATAGCCGTTGTGCATTTTGTTGGTGAAGAAGGCAGAGAATAAAACAATTTCCTTCGCACATAACTGGATGATATATTCAGGCGAAATCTTATTGAAGGCTGTGATCCATGCTAATTTCTTATCACTAGGTCGGTTGACGAAATAGAGCAGTGTACCGGCAGTAATGGTAATTGCGCTTAAGAGCAGGACTAAATTAAAGCCATGCCAGATTTTTAGATGAAAAGTTTCCGGTTTTGCAAGTATGCTTACTGCGGTCGGTCCTGCAATCCAGTCGCCGATAAGTCCAGGGATAGAGCCAAAAACAACACCGAGGGCGGCTAAAAGTAAAGGTGGGATCCACATGGCTTTATAAGGTAGGTGGATTTCATGAAATTGCTCGGGTAGCTTACCCATAAAAGGTTTGATACCGGCCATAAATCCAGCAGAGACCAGGAGTATATTTGTTGCTACTGCGGCGACTGTCAAATAGAGAAATAAATTAGGTGTGGCATGTAGTGTTGCCTCATAAATCAGATCCTTTCCAATAAACCCAAATGTAAGTGGAATACCAGCACTGGAAAGTGCTGCTAGGAAGCCAGCAATAGCGACAGGCATCAGAACTTTGCGCAGACCTCGTAGGACCGTGAGATCTCTTGTTCCGGTTTCATGATCTATAATTCCCGTAATCAAGAATAAGGCAGCTTTATATAAGGCATGTACGAGTACAAAGACACTTGCCGCGATAACGGCATCCTTGGTGCCTAGTCCCAACAAGAATACTAAAATACCGAGGGCAGATATGGTTGAATAGGCGAGTACACCCTTGAGGTCTATTCTGAAAAGCGAATGGAATGCGGCATAAAGCATCGTGAAACCACCAATGGCCATGAGGGAATACATCCAGATCGGGTTGCCCCCAAGTATTGGTGAAAAACGGGCCAAAAGATAGATTCCTGCCTTAACCATCGTTGCCGAGTGTAAGTAGGCCGACACTGGCGTTGGCGCCTTCATGGCACCGGGTAACCAAAAATGGAAAGGGAATTGTGCTGATTTCGTAATTGCTCCAAGTGCTATGAGGCCAAAGACCAGGGGAAATAGTGGATGTTGCTGAATGATTGATACTTTGTCGATGAGTGCCGTAATATGGTAAGTACCCGCAATATTACCCAGCAAAATAAAACCTGCCAATAGAAAAAAACCACCCAGCCCAGTAATGGATAGCGCGGTTAATGCACTTTTGCGCGAGTCATTTTTGTCATTGTTAAATCCAATGAGAAAAAATGAACTGATCGAGGTTAGTTCCCAAAAGATGAAGAGCAACAGCATATTGTCCGACAGGACAAGCCCCAGCATCGCCGACATAAAAAGGCAGAGGTAGCCAAAGAACCGGTCGATATACCGATGACCTTTGAGATAGGCATTCGCGTAGAAAAAGATGCAAGCTCCGATCCCGGTAATCAATAAGGCGAAAAGTAGCGATAGTCCGTCTAATTTAAAATCCAGATTGATGCCTAAGGAGGGCACCCAGGGTGTTGATTGCACGAAATAGGAGCCTTGACCAATAGGTACGATATATTGCGCAAAGTATAGAAATAGAAGTACCGGTAAGAATGCGAGAATAATACCCCATCTGGTTTTTAGGAACCGACCAAATGGAACAATAAGGCTCGATGTTATTAATCCTGACAGAACAGTAAATAGCATTTAGTCTTTGTTTTAATTTTTAACCTTCACTATTTCATCGTTGCCAATGCTTATATGGCGATGAAGGTTTTTTGAAAGTTTACAATATAATAAAAAAAAGCGAAAAAGTGTTGGTTTTTGACCATTTTCCCTCTATATAAAGGATAAAAGAGGGTATTTTGTTTTGTTTGTCTGAAAAAAACTAAACTGGTTTAGCAATTTAGAGGGCGATACATGCTGGTTTAAAATTATTATTTGTGATTAACAAAAAAAAAGAGCATTTTTACGATACAATTATTAAACATTCGTATTCGGATGTGTTTTTTATCCTAAATAACCTCATCTATACAATAATAGAAGCTGAGTGTGGAAGCGACCTAACTATGCAGAAAGAAGAAGTATTGTTTAAGACGCACTATAATGGACTTTGCCATTTTGCATGGAAGATTGTTGGTGACCTTTCTGTTGCAGAAGATCTGGTGCAAGACTCTTTTATTGCTTATTTCAAAAATACCGATCAAGTCAGCGATAATGAGATTGCAATAAAGAATTACTTATATAGTTCTGTCCGTTTTGGCTGTTATAATCATATCCGTCATGAAAAAGTGCGTCAAAAATATTGGAATGTTGTAGGTTTTACCGAAGAAGACAATACAGCGCTTGAATTGAATATGATTCACAGTGAGGTCATTCAGGAAATATATAAAATTATTGAGGAAATGCCTTTTGCCTGTCAACAAGTTTTTCGGCTGGGTTATCTCGAGGGGTTATCCAATCTTGAAATTACACGAGAGCTACAAATTAGTATCAATACCGTAAAAACACAGAAGCAACGTGGTATGAAAATGTTGCTCAAGCGTTTGAATCCCGAGTTTATTCCCCTTATTATATTTTTGTTAAAAAATATTTAAATTTTTGTCACCCTTTTCTTCGTCTTAGGTTTCTTTATTGTAATTAATGAAAGAAAACACAAGACATATCGCTGATTTAATACAGAAATTCCTTTCTGGTCAATTGACAGCTGAGGAACAAGTACAGCTTGATGAATGGCTCAAGGCCAGTTCACAAAATAAACAACTATTAGAGTCCTTCCGAAAAGCGGAAAATATAGCAGAAGATTTAGCTGTTATTCGGCAGTTAGATGCAAATCAAGCATGGGGTCGGTTGAAAAATAAAGAAGCTAAAAGCAGGAGATTTTTCCGGAAATGGCCCTTAAGCATTGCAGCATCTATTGTATTTGTGTTAGGAGGTTTTCTATTATGGAAAGGTGATTTTGCCTCATTCTTTTCGGGCGATAAAAGTGTAGTAGTTGCAAAAAAGCAAGATATTGCTCCTGCAACAAGTGGTGCGGTATTAGTGCTAGCTGATGGTACCAAGGTTTCTTTAAATGGTGATTCCACGAAAACCCTGACTAAAAACAATAATCTGATTGGTAACAGCAACGAACTCGTCGTAAAGCAAACAGATCAAGTTATCCCCTTACAGTATAATTCCTTGATTGTACCAAAAGCAAGTTTTTATAAAATGACATTGGCGGATGGGACTAAGGTATGGGTAAATGCGTTATCTCAATTGAAATTTCCGGCGCAGTTTTCAGCTAAGGAGCGTAGAGTTTTTTTGGAGGGAGAAGCCTATTTTGAAGTTGCCCCTAATGCGGCGCAACCTTTTATTGTAGAATCCAGAGGGAATGAAATCAAGGTATTAGGAACACATTTTAATATTAATGCCTACTCCGATCAGATTCGTACAACTTTAGCTGAAGGAAGAGTCGAGGTGCGGCAGAATAATCAGTTTGTTGAGTTATTACCTGGTGAATACGCTTCTTCTTTTAAGGATAATTTGGTCAAAGGGCGGGCAGACCTAGCACATGATCTTGCTTGGCACAATAATGAGTTTTATTTTAAAAAGGAAACGATAACGAATATAGCACATCAATTATCACGTTGGTATGATCTCGATGTTACCTTCCGAGGAGATGTGCAGCTGGACAAAGAGTATACCGGAAGTATCGAGCGTGATGTAAAACTGTCTCAAGTATTGGAAATGTTATCCTATGTCAGTAACCTAAGATTTGAAGTAGAAGGCAATAAATTGATTATTGCTACCAAAAGTTAAGGATTAACAATTTATAAAGAAGTAAATAGCGCGCCTATGATAAAATAATACATCAAAAGCAATGGCCTAAAAAAGAGAGAACAGGAATGTTGCAGCATCCCTGTTCAGAAAAAGATGCGATCATCAGGTCCTAAATCTAAAAATGAACAATTAAATCCCAATTAACCACAAAGTGTAAATGTATGAATAACTTACCACTTAGCAAAAGGTGGTCCTTGATCCCTCAAGACCCACGATTTTGCAAACCATTACGTATTATGAAAATTAGTACATGTCTTCTATTCGCATTTGTGACGGGTGTGCACGCTAAGAGCACGGCACAAAAAGTCACGTTGAATATGAAAAATGCACGTATTGAAGAAGCACTGTCTGCCATCTCCAAGCAGTCGCATCTACGTGTTTTATATAGTGAAAATCTGAATACTAAGGCACGGATTTCTGTGAACGTTAAGAATGCGTCCGTTGAGGAAGCATTGAATGCTGTCTTGAAAAGCAATAATATTGAATATAAAATTATTGCTAATACCATTTCGGTCAACAGTAATGCAAAGAATATCAGCATGACAGTCCCATTGGCTATACAGCAATCTGTTTCAGGTACGGTCACTGATAAAAACGGAAAGGGACTAAGCGGCGCTACTGTAACTGTAAAGGGAACTTCTATTTCGACCCAAACAGATGATTCAGGCCACTTTAGGATTAATGCCTCTTCATCTGCCGTTTTGGTCGTTCGGTATGTCGGGTTTGGAACCAGGGAAATTCCCATGGATGGTAAGTCGACCATAAATGTTGTGCTTACGGCAAATGACTTGAAATTGGAGGAGGTCAATGTGGTTGCAACTGGGTATCAGAATCTGGATCGTAAGTTTTTCACTGGAGCATCTACAAAAATTGATGCTAAGGAGGCTGAACGCGCAGGGGTGCCTGATGTATCACGCATGCTGGAAGGGCAGGCCGCTGGTGTCTCTGTTCAAAATGTGTCTGGTACTTTTGGTGCAGCACCTAAAATTCGGGTCCGGGGAGCAACCTCATTAACTGGAGATAATAAACCACTTTGGGTAATCGATGGTGTGATCTTGGATGAGGCGGTCAATATCTCCAATGAAGCATTATCAACTGGGGATGCTAACACCTTATTAGGATCCTCTGTAGCGGGGTTAAATCCAGATGACATTGAGTCAATTACTGTGTTAAAGGATGCCGCAGCTACCGCCATGTATGGTGCAGCTGCGATGAATGGTGTGGTCGTTGTAAATACAAAAAAAGGTAAAAATACAGAAGGACAAGTACACTTCAACTATTCCGGAAACTTTACCACCTATATTAAACCCAATTATAATCAATTCGATATCATGAACTCTGCTGAGCAGATGCAATTAGTCATTGATATGGAAAACAAAGGTTACTTAAATCATTCCCAGGTTTCGAGAGCCGGAACAGGAGGGGTATTTACCAAAATGTACAATCTCATGTACGAGTATGACCCAAACACTGATTCTTTTAAACTCAGGAATGACGCTCCCTCTCGTTATAATTTCTTACAACGCTATGCAAACGTAAATACAGATTGGTTCGACTTATTGTTTAGAAACAGTTTTGTACATGACCATTCCTTAAGTATGAGTACCGGAACTGCAAAGGCACAGACCTATGCTTCAACGAGTTTTATGAATGATCCCGGTTATACGGTTGGCAATCAGGCAAAACGTTTTACGGCGAATATTCGTAATAACTATAAGATCAATGATAAATTGAGTACAGAGTTTATTTTTCAGGGAAATATCCGTGATCAACGTACGCCTGGAACTCTAAATCGTAACTCCGATGCAGTTTATGGTAGTTATTCCCGGGATTTTGACATTAACCCATATTCCTACGCGCTAAATACCAGTCGTATTATTACACCATACGATGAAAATGGTGACCTGGAGTATTTTACGCGAGATTATGCGCCATTTAATATCTTCAATGAACTTGATAATAATTACATCAAACTAAAATTGATGGATATTAAAGTTCAGGCTGGTTTAACGTATAAGATTTTGCCCTCCTTGACCTATTCAGCAACCGGAATGTATCGTTATTATAATTCCGAAAGGCAACATATGATCACGGAGAATGCCAACCTTTCTAAAGCCTATCGGGCAAATCAAGACCAAACTGTCAATAGCGGAAATCGCTTTCTCTACGCTGATCCCGATTTTCCAAATACCGATAAATACGTTATTCTTCCCAACGGAGGATTCTTCAATGTCGCCAATAACAATATGATCAGTTATTATATGCGGCACAATCTGGAATTCAACAAAAAGTGGAATGATCATACCATGAATTTGTTTGGGACCTATGAACTTCAATATGCGGATAAACAGAGTCACGATTTTAATGGGCCAGGAATAGAATATGGTAATGGTAATCTAGTCCTGCCTGTGTATCGGTATTATAAGAAACAACTTGAATCTGGCGATGCACCATTTGCGATGAATTATACCTACGACCGTAAACTAGCTTATGCTTTGCGCGGTGCTTATAATTATAAGGATAAGTACTCATTTAACTTTACGACCCGTTATGACGGATCCAATAAAATGGGGCGTACTAATGTTGCTAGGTGGCTACCTACCTGGAATGTTTCCGCTGCCTGGGATATCGATCAGGAAAACTTCTTTAATAGAGAAAATAAGATCTTGTCACGCGCTAGATTACGAGGGACTTATGGCTTAGTTGCGAATATGGGAAATGCATCGAATTCCTCGGCTGTCTTCTATAATGCGATTACCTATCGACCTTATGATGGAGAAAAAGAAGGTAAGATCAGTATCAATGGTTTGGAAAATTCAGAGTTGACCTGGGAGAAAATGTACGAGCTTAATATTGGTACAGATTTAGGCTTCTTAAACGATCGCATTGATTTAAATTTTGACTATTATAGACGTAATATATTTGATTTAATAGGACCTATTCGTACGTCAGGGATTGGAGGACAATTTGAAAAATTAGCCAATTATGCTGATATGAAAGGACACGGTGTTGATATTCAGCTCGGTGGATATCCATTTAAAGATCCGAATGGCTTTACCTGGCGTACGCAGCTTACGCTGGGTTTTAACAAAACAAAAATTACCAAGTTAAATGTAACCCGTAATATTTGGGATCTCATTTCAGGTGAAGGTGGAGCAATGATCGGCAGGCCGCATAGGGGATTATATTCGTTGGATTTTGATAAGTTGGCTGCCAATGGAGGTTATCCAACCTATATAGGAACGGATGGCACTCCTGGTGAAACCTATTTTTGGTTTCAAGATAATCAAACGGAATTCTTAAAGTATGAGGGGCCAGTGGATCCTACACTTGCCGGAGGTTACTACAACCGCTTAGAATACAAAAATTTTAGCTTTTCCTTTTTGCTGAAATTTGGTTTGGGCAATATGGTCCGTTTACAGCCTAATTATTCACCGGTTTACCTCGATATGTATAATGTATCCAGGGAACTGATCAATCGCTTTATTTATAAAGGAGATGAATATTTAACAGTAGTTCCATCTACGCTCGATGGACTAACAGCAGAATTTGACATTAAGAACGCCGCTGGGGATCGTACGGCATCTGTTTATTCCTATAACGCTTACAATTATTCATCAGAACGAGTTGCTAAAGGTGATTACCTCCGTTTATCGCAAATTTCCGTCGGCTATAATATTCCCAAATCCGTAGTCAGCAAAATTAAATTTAGGACTGCCCAAGTAAATTTAGTAGGCAATAACCTTTGGTTGATTTACGCAGATAAAAAACTAAATGGAGTAGATCCGGAGTTCTATAATAATGGGGGGGTAGCCTTACCTGTTCCTAAGCAAGTCACTCTGTCTGTAAAATTGGGATTCTAAACGATTAAATTATGAAACTTACAAATCTTAAATATCTATTCATTTCTTCCGCACTGCTATTCAGCAGTTGTAACAAATACCTGGATCAGCAACCGGATATGAGAGCTGAAATCAATACGGTTGATAAAGTCAAACGACTGATCACATCAGCTTATCCTTTTGGTAATTATCTTGCTATGGCCGAAACTTACTCGGATAATGTGGAAGACAAAGGCGTGGGCGGACTATACCAGCCGGTTCCTTCTCTATATCGTTGGCAAGATATCAACAACAGTGATACGGATAGTCCGAATAGTTACTGGAATAATTGTTACGAAGCGATCGCTGCAGCCAACCATGCTTTGGCAGCAATTGAAGCTAATAACTTTGGGAAGGAAATTGCTGCATTTAAAGGTGAAGCTTTGGTTGCAAGGGCATATGCACATTTTATGCTCGTCAATTTCTTTGCGAAAGTCTATGATTATAAAAAACCAGAGAACAATACTTCTCCTGGAATTCCTTATGTGACTGAACCAGAGACTGTGGTGATCAAACAATATGATCGTGGAACTGTAAAGTCTGTCTATGACAATATTCGGAAGGATTTGGAAGAGGGCTTATCCCTATTGGATGGAAACCCTGCAGAATGGAATGTACCTAAATACCATTTTACACCCGCTGCTGCGCATGCCTTTGCGACTCGATTCTATTTGTTTACAGGCGAATGGCAAAAAGTAGTTGACAATGCCAACAAGATTTTTGCAGGAGGAAATTTTGCGGGGAAATTGATACCCTATAATTCCACCTTTAAAAAAATGACTTTTGAGGAGGTACATTCAGTCTTTTCCAAAGCGGATCAGCCTTATAGCCTTTTGATCAACGAGACTTACAGTGGTTATCAACGCTGGTGGGATAATCGTTACGCTATGGGGATCAATGTGTTCCAGAATATTTATAATGGTACGACTGCTGCTGGAGCCAAGTTTTATAATTTTGGGGTTTCCTATGGTGCTCCACACTATACTACTTATATCTGGAAGGAATTTTGGTATGTAACAAACGCAACGGCAAACACAGGGTTTCCTATGCTTATGGTTCCTGTATTAATCACAGATGAGGCGCTGATGAATCGAGCCGAGGCTTATTTGGAATTGGGAAATAATGCAGCTGGTATTGCCGACATGAATTTGATGGCAAGCAACCGAATTGAAAATTATAACCCGACGAACCATGCTGTAACGGCTGCAAAGTCCCGGTTGTTTTTTGGGGTTCAAGATGATAAGGAAGCGCTTATTCAAACCGTGCTGCAATTTAAGCAAGTTGGTTTTATGTCGATGGGATTACGTTGGTTCGATATTATTCGTAAAGGGATAACAGTGAAACATCTTGTCATTGCCAATGATGAAAGCGAGTCTTATATCGAATTAAAACCTGAGGATCCGCGACGTGTTTTCCAGATCCCACAAGAAGCAAAATTGTCAGGTGTTGAACAAAATCCAAGGTAATTTTATGAAAACAATAACAAAAACATACATAATAGTCGGTCTGATCGTCAGTTTATATTCTTGCGTAAAAGAGGAAAAGCTCAATACAAAAATTGAAAATTATGACACCTTCGTTCCAGGAGCTATTGACGAATGGATTACAAAGAATCTGACTGACCCCTATAATATTGAAGTCGTATATCGGTATCAACGCAATATGCATGATATCAATAAAAACATAGCTCCAGCAGATGAGTCCAAGGTCATTCCCCAAATGGATGTGGTAATTAATGGATTTTTGGATGTCTATAAAAAAATCGGCGGAGTGCCCTTTATAAAAACATATACACCCAAACAGTTTGCTTTATTTGGATCAGGTGACTACGATGTAGATGGTTCTGTGAAAGGAGGAACTGCGGATGGAGGTCGGCGCATTACCTTGTATGGAATTAATAATTTCGATGCGGTAAATCCAAATTCCATAAGTGGAAATCTTCAAGTCATCCATCACGAATTTACGCATATCCTTAATCAGATGAGATTTATCCCCGCTGAGTTCGGAAAAGTTTGTGCTGGAGATTATTACTCGAATTGGACCGCCCAAGAGAATGATCAGGCAAAAGCTAGATCATTGGGGTTTATCACTCCTTATTCAAGAAAGTCTATCGGTGAAGATTTTGCGGAAGTCTTATCACATTTAATCGTCGCAGGTCAATTATATTATGATGATTTTGCTTACGATAGCGGAAGAGAGGCTTATCCCAAGTTTAAACAGAAGGAATCTATTGTACGAGATTACATGATGCAAAATTTTAATATTGACGTAACGCAGTTACAAATTGAATTTCAACGCGTCATGACCGAAAAGTATAATTCAACTCGTTATTCTGCTGCAACCGCACTTAGTAGCGATTATTTTGGTTCTTTAGACTGGGATATAAGGAACACCTGGGGATTAGAGAACACGATTTCTAACAAGCAAAGGTCTTTATTTATGGCTATTTTGGATGAGCTTGGCGGATGGACCACCAAATCAATGACATTCCAGTTTGTCTCCGCTACAAAGGCAACATTAAACATTGGGTTTGGCGATAATAATGTAACCTACACGGCATCCTATGACTTTGATATCACAAAAAATGCAGACAATACATTTAAAATCGCTAAGTCGGCTACCCAAGGGACAGGGAATAATTATGGTAACGGAAATATAGATTGGGTATTAAAGGATACTAAGCCGTTAATCGATTATCTAGGTAGTACCAGTTTCTCCACTGGGTGGAAACAGGTTGATTTAACGGTTAATCCAAGTGATTATCTGCAATTTTTGATTTTTAAGGATACAAAAGATCCGAATGCAACATTCATAGGCAAAGTAAATTTGAGGAAGTATTAGATTATGAAAAAGATATTTTATTTAATGTTTTTGGTCCTATTGGCTTTCAGTTGTAGTAAACCAAAAGAAATGGACCCCATATTCGGTAATCCCGACGAACGGATATCCGATACGTTGTTATACGTCAAGAAGACATTAGTAGATGCTCCATACGGCTGGAAAGCTTATACAACGACGGAAATATCTAAAGGTGGATATGGTTTTTATATGCAGTTTGATAAAAATGATCGGTTGAGGATGATTGCAGATCTAAACGAAACGACTGCTTCCGAAGCAAAAGAATCTACTTATCGGATACGCCAGATTATGTATGCTACCTTGTCATTTGACACCTATAACTACATTACTATGTTACAGGATCCAGATCCGAGTGTTTATGGAGGTCTTCCGGGAAGGGGACATGGGAGCGACAACGAGTACGATTATGTTAAAACACATGGTGATACTTTGTTTTTCCAAGGACGGAAATTTATAAAACCGCTTGTATTGGTCAAAGCGACGGCGGAAGAACAGACTGCCTATTTAAGCAAAAAACTTTTGGCTAGTATAAATGATGTGGACGCTTATTTTGAAAATGGAATAAACATTGTCATGCTGAATAAAGCTAACTGTGAATTTACACTGAATACATCAGCAAAACAAGTTAATCTAATGGCAATGATCGATGGTAAAGTGGAAAGTGTACAGATTCCATATTTTTACAATTTGGATAAAAATATGACCTTGCTCAGCGATTCAACCTTTGATGGTGAGAAATTTTCAAAGATTACAGAAAAGAATGGTGTTTATACACTGCATGCTTTATCGGGAAAAACGTTTGTTATCAAAAAATCGAACGACTATTTATTACCGCCACAGTATAAATTGGGAACAGCAATTACTGATATGTTCCAGCCAGGTGTTTACAGCTATGCGAGCTATCTACCTTTAAAAACTTGGTCTGCAAGTTATGTGGCGGATTGGAATGAGTATGTGCGGTTATCGAAAACAAGTGGATATAATCTCACCGTAGGAGATTCTTTCTACAATTTTAATGATGCAAAGAAAGTCATTACAATGGATGGTTATATTTATCAGGGGAATACAAGGTTTATTGGAGGGTATTTAATGAATTACTCCATTGATCTTGAAAAAGGCACGATACGTTTTCTTTCCATCAAGAATACAACTAATAATGGGGGGATTATGGTGCCTTACATGAATGCTACATTCTTTAAGAAAATGATAAATCATGATTTTAAACTTTCATTCATAACAGATAAAGATTTTGGGTCGGGAATACAGTTTACAAATGTAGAGGATCCAAATTATTATTTCTCTTTCGCTTACTAAAGTAAGATGTTGATTTTTTAATAAATATGCCCTACGATATCCAAAAAAGGTATCGTGGGGTATTATATTAAATTGTTCGGACGTTTCTTGCTATTGTGCTATTACTTTTCTTTATGTCTTAAGAGAGAAACCGTCTTAATTTTATTATGGTCTATTATAATAGTGAAATATATTTATTTGCAGCAGAAAATGTACGCGTTTTAGAGAACAATAAAATAAAACTGTTATTTAGTGTTATTTTATTTCTTTTAGTTGGCTGCGGTACACCAGATCAAATTCATCTACGTGGGAATATTCCGATAAAAAATCCTTTTTATATCGATGTATACAATATGCGTAAGGGAATTAAGGTTATGTCTGATACAATTTGTTCCAACAATATCAATTATGAGGTAGGCATATTACCAAAGGGCATTTATCAACTCACTGTTTCATGGGATAGAGATATTTTGAAAGCCCAAGAAATCGAGCGATTTGCCCGTCAACCTGATCTCGGTACACCAAAATATTATATATCAACCACATTTTGGTTGGATGCGAACGAGTCGGATAATTATAAACTGTTACTGGACAGGAGCTATCAACAAGCGGAACTACAAGAACTATTACTGGCTAAGAATGGAGGTGAATCAATTCAAATGAAAGTCGTATCTGGTGGAAAAAATAACAGGATATATAATGAATACTTAACGTTAGTGGATCATTATAAGACTGAAAATCGACATAAAAAAGACAGCCTTCAGCAATCAGCCCATTACAATGGTCTTAAATTAATCGAAAATTTAGAGCGATTGAATACGCTATTAGCAAAAGATTGGTTGCCAGATGTCAAAGCAGCATTGTTACATGAAGAAATAAATTTTATGAAAAATAATATAGATAGCGAGGTAATCCCCAATATTTATCAAATTCAAGTAAATAATAAAGACGATTTTGAAAAATATCGTGAAGTTTATCATTTATTTTCAATTGCCGATAAGAGAAATCTGGCAGATTGGAATAGGAATAATTGAACTATTAAGAATGATTGGTTATGAGAGAAGTATTTAAAACACACATCCCCTTCGGTAGTTATATTTGGGGAGTGGTGGTGATTATTTTTATTGCCGGGATATCCTACGAGGATTTGCAGCGAGGTTTATATACGGGGGCATTATTGTTGTTCGCCGTATTTGCTTTAACCTGGTATTTTACATTTTTTTTAAACGGTATTGGATTGAAGATAATAAACTTTTTATCAAGAGTATTTCGGGTACAAAGTCAGTAGATATCATATCTATCCGTAAATTGGAGACTGAAAAAGTCGATTGGTTTGGGACGATGAGGCTTACAATTTTGAGACCCTATAGAAAAGGGATGATCCTGCATTATAATGTGATTGATGATATATTCGTTGATCCAGAAAATCCGACTGAGTTTATTGATAAATTAAAACAAATTGCACCTAGCATCAATGTTATCGAAGCAAAATAGTATGTTTCCTCAATAAAGTTTCGTCACTACGAATTGGTTACTCGTTGCTTAGGTGAAGGTTTTTGTAAATCTCTTTTTTGATGTAATGAATCTGTTGGTTCAGTTGTCATAATAAAAGGATACAGGCTTTTGCCTTAATTAGTTTAATTGATATAAACCAACGTATAAATTTTATGAAGTATTTTTTTAGTGGCCTTTTATTTGTTTTTGCAGCTCAGTTATTCGCGCAACAAAAAAACAATCAAACTAAACATCTGCCATTTGAGACGATCTATTTTGCCGGTGTTCAATTTAACAACGCTAGCAATTTGAATAGGATTCTGAAAGATCATGATTCCGGAAAGGTACCGGGATTTGGGTGGAATGCCGGAGCTGGACTGGCATACAGGATCAAGCAAACCCTCATTGGCGTGAATTTTAGCCTGTCGACAAGCAGTAAAAACGACAATACAATGAATACAGGAGATTTTACACTATATGTATCTACCAATGCGATACGCACAGGCGGATTGATCTTTAGCCCGCAGCTGGGACTGGGTACGCAGTCTACTACCTTTACTGTTCAAAAGAAAAATCTGAATGGGGAATTTGAAGATTTTTTGACAACGCAGTCCAACCAAACAAAAATGGAACATGATGCTGCTATTGTCGATCTAAGTGTTACGTTGAAAACATCCAATTCGGAACGAACTAGCTTTCGCCCTGAATGTAGAATCGGTTATAAATCTTCTATTACACAGAATGAATGGAAAGTCGTGAATGCTGCAGTTTCGAATGTGCCAAAGGATCGGCTGGGACATTTCTATGTACAGTTAGCTTGGGGTATTGGACGATAAAAGCATCGCAAGAAATCGCGGATGCAGTTTATAAATTTAATCTGATGTTGTCACCTTTTAGTTAGCCCCGTTGCCGTAGAAGTTAATTTATCGTTATACTTTTGTAAATGGTCTACTTGAACTTTCTGTAAAAGATATAGATAGTGAGTGAGGATGAACGCCCAGGATTCATAAAGAAGTATGGAGGGGCAGATACGCAAATAATGCGATAACTTAGCGTAACCTATTTCTGAAATTTACTTACCGTGAAACGGATTATTTTCCTATTGTTGATTATTCCTATAAATACGATTGTCGTGCAAGCGCAACAAAAAACACGACCATTTCAATTTAAGAAACCGGAAAAAAGCGTCGAATATCCTAAGTATGGTAAAATAAACCTATACGACGCAGGAGAGATAAAAGATAATCTCGGCGTCATATAGGTCGGTATGATTAACGCAAACCGGTTGTTGTTGGCGGAGCCATCATTGGAAAAACAGTTGCAGAAACCAATTGGAACAAATAACCGGTCGTAAAGGCAATGGTGAATTGCTGATGCGGTTGGAAAAATTCTGCATAGCGGAATTGACGGGAGCTTTTTCTGAAAAGGGATTTTTGGATTTTAGAGCAATCTTATTCTCAAAAGAGGCTAATGGAGAATATTTACAGCTAACCCGAGTTGATACAGCTATCGTCGTTAAAGGGATGGATGTAACCAAAGCGACGTTGTCACGAGCAAGTGAGCTGGTCAATAACCTGATCTTTGACGCTTTAACAAAGGAGGTTGAGACGACAAAAAGCTATAATCGAAGTCAAATCGAAAATTACGACGATATTCAAAAGAAACAATTAGCATTATATAATACTTCAACCTATAAAGATGGACTTTATCGGAGCTACGGGGAATTTTCCCGTCAAACACCATCAGGAGGGCAGGCCCAGTTAAGAGAGGGGGATTTAAACTTAGGCTTCTTTAAAGTGAACGAAAAAGGGAAACCCGAAAGATTATTATGCAGTATTGCATGCTGGTAATCCTTTTATTTCAAGTCAAGATCAGTTTTATGCTTTAATCAAGGAAGATGATGATTTTATTTTTGTTGGGCCCGTTATGGAAACTGCATCTACAACCAATGTTGTTGTAGCTTCGGTGTTGCTAGGTGCTATAGGAGGTGCGTTGGTTGCAGGCCCTGAAACGAACTACTATACGCAGAAACTCGATTATGCAAATGGTAGCTTTATTCGAATGAAATAGAGTCTGAAGAAAATCGATTATTTTACCAAACGGTTATAGGACGAAAATAATTGGCAGTTTAAAGTTTTCCACACGATGTTAATAACGATGTGGAAAATATTACTGCTTGTCCGATAAAATTAGTAGTTTGTCATCTTGATGCTTCTCTAGTCATACTAATGGAAATAGCTATTTTTTTTAAAATTTTAACTCTTTTTGCGTATGAGTAAGATTATATTGATTGATGAAAATCATATCTAAACTTGTTTTAATATAGTCCATTATCAACACGGTTTGTTATCAGGGAGAATGGTAACAATTATGAAATTTAAAAAAATAATTGTTGCTATTCAACGTTGAATGGCCTTTTGACTTTAATGGAATTTATCTTGAATTCCATTAAAGTCAAAAGGTTGTTATTAACCTTTATTAGTTACAAGGAGTAAACGGATCTACGATTGGAGGTAAGACTTCTACTGGACAAGAGGAGCAAGGATTAATTATACCGATCTCAACCACATTACCATTTGATACTTTATAATATTTATTATTTGAAGATAAATAGTAGCCAGAAGGTAATAAACATGTTTTTTGAGAGTTATAGTAATATTTATTTCCGCTTTTGTAGATATAAGTGCTATGAGCTGGTTCATGAAGGTTTAAAATTCTTTCTAATCGAGGGTAGCTTTCTCCGTACATATAGGATGTATTTAAATTGTCAAAACTAAGCGGAGGAATACCGGAATCGTTATTGCCATCATTATTTCCTCCTCCTGTATCTGGGTAATCAACAGGGGCTCCTTGAGGTAAGATCATACAGAGAGAGAAAGAATAAATGACACCGAAGCCAGTTAACCCTGTAGCAACGTTAATGCCCAATCCAATGAGCTCTCTAATCATTGAAGCTGCTTCATAACGAGTGACTGTCGTTGGGGTCTTCATTAGCCAGCCTGATAAGGCTCTAGCAACAACATTGATAGTTGTACATGGAGCCCCTATTGCGCTTATGGCACAAGATACTATTTTGTATTGGGAATCACACCACCCATTGGAGGTTATGCTATCTTTGGGTAATTTTTCTAAAATTGATAGAACAGCACCAAAAATACCAATATCGTTTGAGGTTAGAGAGCCAAACTGAGTAATGATCTCAGCATCTGTAAAGCCATATTCAGTCTTAAGCTTGTTTACAGAATTTGAGACGATGTTGGCGTTAACAACTGCTTTTTGCATCTCATTCATAGACCCCATTGTTTCCAGTGGGACATCTGCCAAAGTTTCTAAACTGGCCCTAATTTCAGGGGTAAGAGTATCTTGATTAGACACCGGAGTGTTAACTCCTGCTTTTAGCGAAAGAGTTTTGGATAGTGACACATCAGAGGAAATTTGATTTCGATCCTCTTTTTTACATGCGACGAAAAAGAGCGCAAATAGTAGTGCAATTAGGCTGATATTTTTCATAATACAAAGGTTTTAATATGGTTATATTTAAATATAATTAAAATGAATGAAAAATATACAAATATGTTGCATTACCCAAATGATGGAGATAATTTTATGGGGATGATATATTTATTGTGGTTGTTTAACTACTGTTCACCACTGAATTTATACCAATTTCTATTCAAATTTTTCCGAGGTCCATGTTAGGTCTGCCTTTCCCACTATCTATATGGAGGTTTTATTTTCCAAATGCAAAGTTAAACATAGCCTTTGCTTCTCTTCTCATTTTTTTTTAGCGGAGACATCTTGCTATTCATCAATTCTCCCTTTGCTTAATGCCTGTCTCCATTTACCGCTCCTTTACCTCTATTTACCGACTTTTTTATTCCGTTGATCTAAATGTAATAAAATGGGATGCTAGGTTGTCTTACTTTTGAATCAGAATCTTAAAGGAAATGATGCAACAAAATCAACATCCTTGCGACTATAAGAAAAGAGATAAAAAAACTAGCAATATAAAGTATAGCAATTATGAAAACTTTAGTAAAGACATTCGCAGCAGCAGCTTTGATTACATTATCAACTTTCGCAACGGCAGCAGCTGACCCCGGTAAAGCATTAAACCTTTCAACAGCCGATTTTGCGATCGATAGTTACGTGTCAGTAATGACAGAAGGTGCATCTCAGGGCGTAGAAAAATTATTCGCATCCGAATTCAACCAGAAAATTCAAGGAAAAGTTGCACATACCAATAGCCGTTCGGAAGTCATTTCGTTCCTGAAAAAGCAAAAAGGTGAAAAATTGAACTGCAGCACAAGTACCGAAGTACTCGAGGAATCTGAAAACTATATGGTAGCACGTATCACCATGAAGTTTGACGATTTCACGAAAATAGATCTGGTGACATTAATCAATGAATCGGGAACCTGGAAGGTTGCAAGCTCCGTAAACTCGTATAAATAGAAACTGTTTAATTAAATTCATATGTTTATTTTAGCCACGTCGGGATGATGTGGCTTTTTTGTGTTTAATGCTTTTTTGTACCTGTTAATCTTAATGTGTTTTGAAACTTATCAACATCGTTATTAACATTGTGTGGAAAACTGTATTTACTCTCCACTTAATTGAAGCGTCATGTTAATATGTAAATTAGCTTATAGAATTATTATCCTACGCATTTTATGAAATATTATTTAAATCAATTGTTGAAATTCGCTTGCCCCATTGTACTAATGGTTTTTTGTCTACAGGCTGCGGTAGCCCAAGATATCGACACAACATTTCATAAAAAAGATGGAGAAGAGATAACAGCGAAAGACCCCGCTTATTTTAAACGTATCATTCGTTCTGTAAGCGATCAAAACAAAAAATATTATGTCGTCGAAGAGTATTATATCAATAGCAACACAATTAAGTTAAAAGGTACCAGCAAAGACGCTGGTTTTCCGTTTAGATTTCAGGGTCAGAAATCTCAGTTTAGCTTTCAAGGTCAGAAATCACAGTTTTACGAAAATGGAGCGTTAAAGAGCCTGGAAAATTTCAGTGAAAAGAGTGAACTCATAGATTCTGCACACTATTGGTATCCGAACGGTAAGCCTGAATTGACGGTATTTTACCCAAGCTCATTAAATAAAAGCGGCGATCGGAAGGCAGAAGATGCTATTTATGTGGCTTATTTTGACTCTTTAGAGAATAAAACCTTGGCGGATGGAAATGGTTTAATTCGTTTACGCGAAGGCGGTGACGATGATTTTGAAGAAGGGAGGATGGTCAATAATTTGCGTGATGGAGAGTGGAAAGGACGGGCAGATAATGAAACTTTTGTCGAAACATATAAAAAAGGAAAATTATTAAAGGGTAGTAAAATCAAAGAAAATGGGGAGCTTATAAACTATGATGCGAAAACTTATTTTGTGCAACCGGAATATCCTGGAGGTATATATAAGTTATTGACTTTTATTGCCAAAAATTACGAGTACCCCAAAGAAGCCGTCAAAAATGGGGTAAATGGTTTAGTAGAAATAGATTTTGTGGTCGATAGGGATGGTCACATCGAAGATATAAAAGTAAAGAGTGATTTGGGATTTAATACTGGTGAAGCTGGTATCCGAGTTGTAAAAATGCTTAAAAAATGGAAACCGGGTATTCGGAGAGGAGAGCCCGTAAGAGTGGGTTATACTTTGCCCATACGGCTAAATCTTGCGCGTTAATAATAATGACTGTAGGTTTTTATGTTATCCACAATGTTATTAACATAATGTGGATAACATAAGAGGACTGTTTTGCAATCTCCGTAGCGATAAAAAAGAAATTATGAATATCCAAAGCAAGCCATGATGAATGGTGTAAGTGGTACTGTAGAAATAGCGTTCATTATAAATCAACACGGCCGAATAGAAGATTTGAAAGTATAGAACGATTTGGGTTTCGGTACAGGGGCGGCTGGTATACAGGTCGTAAAAAAGCTTAGAGACTGGAAACCCGGTATCCTCCGTGGTGAGCCTGTACGGGTTGGCTATACATTGCCTATAAGCTTAAATTTGAGTGGAATATAATCAAAAGTATAAAAAAATAACAGCCTTCCATTTGGAAGGCTGTTATTTTTTTAGATACTTTATACGCTATTTTTTCAAAGCTGCAGCGCCCTTGATGATTCCTTCTACAACAGCAGGATCCTGAAGTGTCGAAGTATCTCCTACATTGGCGATATCATCTTCGGCAATCTTGCGCAAGATACGACGCATGATCTTTCCTGAACGTGTTTTTGGTAAATCATCAACAAATTGGATAATGTCTGGTTTAGCAATTGGACCGATAATACGTGAAACGGTTTCCATGATATCCTTTCTGGTGGCTTCTGCATCCGTATGGTGATTCGCAATTACATAAGCATAGATACCCTGTCCTTTTACTGGGTGCGGATACCCAACAATGGCAGATTCAACAACGTCAGCGTGCATATTAATGGCATTTTCCACTTCTGCTGTACCAATGCGGTGACCCGAAACGTTCAATACATCATCAACACGGCCTGTGATTTTGTAATAGCCTTCTGGACTACGGAAACATCCATCGCCGGTAAAATACATATCCTTATACGTCGAGAAATAAGTTTGACGACATCTGTCATGATCTCCCCATGTCGTGCGTAACATACCTGGCCATGGGAATTTGATACACAGGTTGCCAGTTACGTCATTGCCTTCGATTTCTTTTCCATTCTCATCCATCAAAGCGGGTTGAATGCCTGGCATCGGGAACATCGCATAACTTGCTTTTTCTGGTGTTACTCCCGCCAATGAAGTGATCAAATGGCCTCCATTCTCTGTCTGCCAATAGGTGTCAACAATAGGGCAATTCTTTTTACCAACTTTTTCGTTAAACCAGTTCCAGGCTTCTTCGTTGATTGGTTCGCCTACAGATCCCAAAACACGTAAAGAGGAAAGATCATTTTTCTCTACAAAGTCATCACCAAAGGCCATCAATGATCGTAAAGCTGTAGGAGATGTATAGATAATATTGACTTTGAATTTATCAACGATATCCCAATAACGGCTCGCATCCGGGAAGGTTGGAATACCCTCAAACATTAAAGAAGTAGCTCCTTGTGATAACGGACCGTAGACGATGTAACTGTGTCCTGTAATCCAGCCGATATCTGCTGTACAGAAAAATACATCGTTTGGCTTATATTGGAAGGTATTCATAAAGGTATAGCCTGTATACACCATATAACCGCCACAGGTGTGTACTACACCTTTAGGCTTTCCTGTGGACCCAGATGTATAAAGGATGAATAAATTATCCTCAGCATCCATCTCTTCTGCTGGACAGGCTGGATTTCCTTGTGTTTCTACTTTTTTGATTTCATCTTCCCACCATACATCACGTCCTTTGATCATCGATACTGGTGTACGCGTACGTGTTAAGACAATTACTTTTTCAACGGTGTCACATTGCATTAAAGCATCATCCACAATATTTTTTAGACCAATGGTTTTATTGCCGCGGTAACTACCATCTGAAGTAACGATCAGTTTACATTCCGCATCGACGATACGATCTGCGATAGAACGTGCTGAAAAACCTCCAAACACCACCGAGTGGATAGCTCCAATACGGGCGCAGGCTAATACAGCAATAACCAATTCAGGAACCATTGGTAAATAAATACATACCCGGTCTCCTTTTTTGATGTTATTATTTTTAAGTACGTTGGCAAATTGCTCTACCTTTTGTAGTAATTGCTTATAGGAAAGAATGCGGTGCGCTTCATTTGGATCGTTAGGTTCCCAGATGATGGCTGGTTTATCACCATTAGCATAAATATGGCGATCAAGACAGTTTTCTGTAATATTTAATTTAGCACCCTCAAACCATTTGACATTGGGTTCCTCAAAGTTCCAGCTCAGCACTTTATTCCATTTTCTCTTCCAGAAAAAATGATCTGCAATGCTCGCCCAAAACTCCTCAGGTTGTTCTACACTTCGCTTATATTCACTTTGATATTCTTCAAATGATTTTATTTGTAGGCTCATCGTTATTAGGATTATTATGAATTATTTTAATTTATATTGTTATCGTTGCGAAATTGTTTTTGATATTTCGATTTCGGTGTACAATTTAGCGGTTTTTGCCCATTTTATCAAAAAATTGATGTTTAATATAATGTTAAACTAGTTTTATCTATAAGATTGTTATCTTGCATCAAGATTTACCAAGATGCCTTTTCTACGAAAGCTATTCTATATTACAATCTATACAAATCTTCTGATCGCCATGGCGGCCATGGCGCAATGTGCGCTGACATATATCATATTTGAACGGTCTATCAATTGGTATATCGTTTTAGTGGAGGGGACAGCGACTTTGCTGCTCTATAATTTTAGCCTGTGGTGGTCCAAACCGAAGAACCCAAAGGAATCAAAATTCCCCCGGACACGCTGGATCTTTAATCATGAATGGGTCATGTGGTTAAACAATGGTATTGCTTTGCTTGTGCTCGGTTATTGCTTGTGGTTTATTCATGTGTACTCTTTTTTGTTTTTGGGATTTATTGGTATCCTGAGTCTGTTATACGGAATGCCCCTGTTTACCTTCCGTGACCGCAAAGTGGGCCTTCGACAGATACCCGGAGCCAAGATTTTTCATATTGCCCTGGTTTGGGTCTGCAGCAGTGTGGTGCTTCCCTATGTTGAACTGGCCAACGTCGGTGTCAAAATAGATCAGTGGGTTTTTATTGCGCTCTGCGGATTGAAGTTCATATTTTTAGTTATCTGTACATTGCCTTTTGATATTCGGGATATCCAACAGGATTCCTATTATCACCTACGGACTTTGCCCAATATGCTGGGCGAAAAAAAAGCTAAAAATCTAACTTATGAGCTGCTCGGCCTGCATTGTATTTTGATTTTGTTTGTACCCTATGCCGTACCTATTAAAATTGGATTGATTCTGACCAACGTATTCATATTTGCCTTACTAAAATTGGCTGTTTTCAAAACAAAAGATCATTATCACTACGCTTATCTGCTGGACGGCAGCCTGGTGCTGCAGTTTCTGATTGTTGTTGTTGCCGGTATCTTTAGTCCCGGAACCTGAGTTTTTACACGTTTCAAGAGCAATCGATTACTTTAACTTCCTGTACGTGTACGAAGGATTCGCTTGCTCGGCGATTTTGACAAATAGCTCTTTGTAAAAATTAAGATGTCAGAAAGGCGATGATCTTATCTGCAGCCACTTCCGATAATTTATAATAACTTTCGAATGTCCATCCAGCAACATGCGGAGATAAGATCACGTTGTCTCTGCGAATAAGATCTGCATACCAGCTCTGTTCGGCGAGTTTTGGGAACTTTTCTACAGGTAACACATCAAATGCTGCTCCGATAATGGAACCGGAATCAAGGCCGTTAAGCACTGCCGGTACTTGTACAATACCGCCTCGTGCCCCTAGTAAAAAGAAAATAGGTTTTTCAAATTTAGCCAGATAATTCGCATCAATCATCCCCTTTGTTTCATCCGTTAACGGGATATGGAAACTAATCACATCGGCTTCTTTGCAGATCTTTTCCATGTCTGCTGCCGATGCATATTGATCCGTATAGTCGATTCGATATTTATCATAGGCAAGTACCTGTACATCAAAACCGGATAATTTTTTTGCCATGGCCATACCATTGTGTCCATAGCCGATCAAACCTACAGTACGCCCCTTAAGTTCATATCCACGATTGGCCTCACGCAGCCACTGCCCAGATCGTATTTGTTGGTCCCCACGATTCAAATTGTTCATTAGACTAAGCAACATACCGATCATATGTTCACCTACAGCATCCCGATTGCCTTCATTGGCCGGAATTAACAGCACGTCTCTTTGCGCAGCAATTGTATCGTCGATATTGTCCATCCCAGCACCGGCGCGAGCGATAAAGCGGAGGTTTGGCGCCAAGTCAAAAAAAGCTTTATCTACCTGAAATTTGGAACGGATAACCATACCCGAGTAATTAGCGATGATTTTTTCAGCTTCTTCTCGGCTGATATCAGGCTGATAATTGTAGGCGATACCCGCCTGTTCAAATTTCTCAAGCATGATTTCATGAATGTCATCGACGATCAAAATAGTAGTTTTCATTCAATTTTTTTTATGTGGCACTGATCAGTGAATACCGTTGCTGTGTAGTACGATGATTTAGATCCCAGCGTCATGATTATGGTTGATCTGCATAAAATCTACAGATAGTAATTTGTTCAACTGCTGTTGTTTCATGCGATTGGGCATTATTTTCATGCCAAAATTTCGCATTCCTATCAGGAAAGGATTTTCCCATTGTGCGATTTTTCCTATTCTCCAGGAAGTATTGCAGATATAATTTACGCGATCCAATCGTCTTTTTTCGAATCGTTGGAAAGCCAAATTAACGGAAGCTGAAGTTTGGAGTTCATCCACGAGAACAGCAACATCTTCAATAGCCTGACAGGCTCCCTGGCCCAAGTTGGGCGTCGTCGCATGTCCAGCGTCACCCAATAACAGGATATTGTCAAAAGCGAGTTGTTGAAGGGGTTCGATGTCAATGATGTCATTTGCAATTAGCTCGCTATCTTTTGTCTCCGACAGGATCGTTGGAATAGGGGCATGATAATCTTTAAAATTTTCGAGGAGCTCCTTTGTTTTCCAAATTTTTAAGACCGGATTTTGTGCTTCTGTATTGATGCAGGCGTACCAATAGATGCGGTTATTGACAAGTGGGGTCATTCCAAAGCGTCCTTTGCTACCCCAGGTCTCCGTTCCTTTACTGAGCTGTATGCTGCTATTGTCAATGGTTGCCCGCCAACAGGTATAGCCCGAATAACGAGGTGCAGAGCCCGGTATGAGTTGTTGTCGTAGTGCTGAATTTACACCATCGGCAATCAAAAGGGCTTGCCCCTGTACATGGCTTCCGTCTGCGAAATAAACCTGGATGTCTTCCCCCGCTCGTTCAAAGGAAACGGCGCGTTTGCCGAGATGAACTTGTCCAGTGGGGATTTTGGATAAGAGAAACTGATGCAGATCTGCCCGATGGATAGCGAAGTTGTCCTGCTGATATTTTTGGCTGATTGATTTGGTGTCTGGTTCAACAAGAATATTTCCCTTTTTATCCAAGACATTATAAGATGCAAGGTAATGCCCTATCGGAACGATTTCATCCTTCAATCCGAGATGTTCCAAAGCCTGCATGGCATTGGCAGCGAGCCCGAATCCAGCACCTATGCCTTTGAGTTCAATGGCACTTTCATACACATGCGCTTCAATACCTAATTTTGCAAGCCCTATTGCAGCACATAATCCAGCGATACCGCCGCCAATAATCATAAATGAACTGCCGGTCGGATGCATATTAGAGACTGTTTGCTATTTCGTTTGTTAAACCGACAAAATCATCTACCGTCAATCGTTCTGCACGTAGCTCGTACAGTGGATTGTCAGACATTCTGTCTTTGGGAACAACACCCGAAAGTGAGTTGCGGAGCGTTTTACGACGTTGGTTGAAGCCTGCTTTAACAACACGCCAAAACAGTTTTTCATCACAATTCAATTGTTCACGATCATTGCGCGTCATGCGAATAACGCCCGACAATACTTTTGGCGGTGGATTAAATGCCCCTGCCTTTACGGTAAATAGGTATTCTACTTTATAATAAGCCTGTAAAAAGACACTCAAGATGCCATATTCTTTACTTCCCGCTTTGGCGGTACAGCGTTCAGCAACCTCTTTCTGGAACATCCCCGCCATTTGAACAACACGATGCCGTTCATCCAGAATTTTAAATAGAATCTGGGAAGAGATGTTGTACGGGAAATTTCCGATAACGGCCATTTTCTCACCAAAATACTGTGAAAAGTCAAGGTTCAGGAAATCACCGTGAATCAAGCGCTTACCCAGTTGGGGGTATTTATCGTCCAAATAAGCAATAGATTCATCATCCACATCGATCAAATAGGTCTCATAGTCCTCCTTCTGCAAGAGGAAATCCGAAAGTACACCCATCCCCGGGCCAACTTCAAGCACTTGGCTAAAACCCAATTTAGGATCCAATGCTTCCACAATCTTTTGTGCAGCATTTTTATCGTTCAAGAAATGCTGTCCTAAATGTTTTTTTGCTCTTACTGTGCTCATAGTGCAAAAGTAAAAAATAAATAAGTGAAAAGTCATTCTAAGAAAAAAATCCCTATTTTTGAATCAAAGCATTTAAACAGAATGAGCGATAAATTAAAAATCGGGATTACCGTAGGCGATATTAACGGCATTGGACTTGAAGTCATCATTAAATCTTTGATAGATCAGCGTATGTGCGATTTCTTTACGCCCGTGGTTTACGGAAATACAAAGGTTGCTTCTTTTCACCGTAAAGCGATCGGCGTAAATGATTTTAGTTTTAACGTGATCAATGATGCTGAGCAGGCGCATTCGAAAAGAGCAAATATGATCAATTGCTGGCAGGAAGACGTCAAGATTTCGTTGGGTGAAGAAAACGAGATCGGCGGTAAATATGCTTTCCTTTCGTTGGAGAAAGCTGTTGAAGACCTGAAAGCCGGCAAGATTGATGCTTTAGTGACTGCCCCAATCAATAAGCATAATATTCAACAAGAGGGATTTCAATTTCCGGGCCATACCGAATACCTGCAGGCCAAAGTAGAGGCTGATGATGTATTGATGTTTATGGTTTGTGATGAATTGCGTATTGGCGTGGTAACAGGTCATATCCCATTGAATGAGGTTGCAGCGAATATTACCGAAGAAGCTATTCTTAAAAAGCTAGCCCTGATGAATGATTCGTTGAAGAAAGATTTTTGGATTGAAAAGCCTAAGATTGCAGTTTTGGGACTTAATCCACATGCTGGCGATCATGGGATTATTGGTACTGAAGATGATCAGATTATTAGACCTACAGTAGAAAAAGCAAACGAACAGGGGATCTTCTGTTTTGGTCCATATCCTGCCGATGGATTCTTCGCAAAAGGTGCTTATGAGAAATTCGACGCGGTACTCGCGATGTACCATGATCAGGGTTTAATTCCTTTTAAACATATTGCCAAAGGTGCCGGTGTAAACTTTACCGCTGGTTTACCTATCGTACGTACTTCGCCAGATCACGGTACAGGCTATGATATTGCTGGAAAAAACTTAGCTTCTGAAAGCTCTTTTGTAGAGGCAATTTTCTCGGCTTTACATATTGTAAAACGCCGCCGTGAACAAGCCGAATTACTTAAAAATCCACTTGCTTTCCGTAAGTTATCCAAAGATAGAGACTAAATATTCCGTCTTACTTTTTTAGGGACAAGGATAAAGATTGTTGATGTTAGTCTGTAAGCTCGCCGCTTACAGTGTCAGCGTCTTTGATCCTTGTTCAATTGTCTCTAATTCCAATACAAAAAAAATTGTTACTTTTGCAGACTGTTTGGTTTTTTACCTGCTGTTCTAACTATGTACGATAATTTACAACATCCAATATTTTCAATCATTAAGGAACTCGCCGAGACAACAAATACAGAGTGTTATGTCATTGGGGGGTATGTTCGTGACTATATTATGAATCGGCCTTTTAAGAATGATGTGGATATTGTTGTCGTCGGCAGCGGTATTGAATTCGCCACTTTATTGGGTGAAAAGTTGCATACCAAAGTTGCTGTCTATAAGAATTTTGGTACAGCAATGCTGGTTTATGAAGGGCTCAATGTGGAGTTTGTCGGTGCCCGAAGGGAATCCTATCGTGCCAATTCGCGTAAGCCTATTGTGGAAGACGGTACCTTATCCGATGATCAAAATCGACGTGATTTTACGATCAACGCGATGGCATTTTCATTGAATAAAGCGGATTATGGTGCTTTGGTGGATCCGTTTGACGGCGTGCAAGATCTTGAACAACGTATTATTCGAACGCCTCTAGATCCGATAGAAACGTTTTCCGATGATCCACTGCGTATGATGCGCGCTATCCGTTTTGCGACACAGCTAAATTTTAAAATCACTATTGATGCAATCAAAGCGATTAGCGATACCAAAGAGCGAATAAAGATTATCTCGAAAGAACGTATTATCGATGAAATCAATAAGATTATTCTCTCACCTAAGCCGTCAGTCGGATTTAAATATCTTTTTGATACTGGTCTCCTGGAATTGATATTTCCGGCCATGTATAATTTACACGGGGTTGATGTCATTGATGGCAAAGGCCATAAAGATAATTTCTACCACACCTTGGAAGTGCTGGATAATGTATGTGAATTGTCTGAAGACCTCTGGTTACGATGGGCAGCGATTATGCATGATATTGCCAAACCGGCAACAAAACGTTTCGATAAAAAGCTCGGCTGGACATTTCATGGTCATGAAGATCGTGGTGCCCGAATGGTACCAAAGCTTTTTGCTGAATTGAAGTTGCCTCTCCATGAGAAAATGAAATTTGTGCAGAAGCTGGTGCAATTGCATCTTCGGCCTATTGTCTTGGCGCAGGAGATCGTAACGGATTCTGCCGTACGTCGTCTGTTGTTTGAGGCCGGCGATGATATTGAAGCCCTGATGATGCTATGTCATGCGGATGTGACCACAAAAAATGAGTTTAAAAAGAAGAAATATCGTCAGAATTTTGAACTTGTCAAACAAAAATTGAAGGATGTCGAAGAGCGGGACAAGGTTCGGAATTGGCAGCCGCCGATCAGTGGAGAGGATATCATGATCCTATTTGGCTTAGCACCCGGGCGTACTGTAGGGCAGCTGAAAAATTTGATTCGCGAGGCTATCTTGGAGGGCGATATTCCAAATTCCAGGGTAGAGGCTTACCAATTTTTGGTGAAAAAAGCAGGGGAAATGAACCTGACGATCAAACAAGAAATCCCATTGGAAATTTCCAATTCTTAAAATATAGTATTAATTTTAGAGGGTTAAAAGAAGAAAATAGCAGAGATGGCAATTTATAGATTTAGAGTTACTTTTGAGGATTATGAAGATGTATATCGTGAGATCGACATGCCTTCTAAAAGCACATTTATAGACCTACATGAGGAAATCCATAAATCAACAGGTTATGCTGCAGATGCATCTTCCTCGTTCTATGTGAGCAATGATCAGTGGAAAAAGGGAACAGAGATTGCATTCAAGCCTACACAACGTAAAAAAGATGCTGAGGTATTGTTGATGGAGAACATCCGTTTAAGTAAGTTTATTGATGATCCACATCAGAAATTTTACTACGTTTACAATTTTGATCGTCCTTATGATTTCCAGGTTGAATTGATCAAGATCTTGAAGGAAGAGGATGGAAAGGACTATCCGGCGTTGTTTAAGTCTATGGGACAGGTTCCCAAAACAATGACTGCTGCTAATTTTCCAGTCTCAGATGCTGTTGAAGAGGACGAGTATGTGGAGGAAGACGATACGCAATATGGTGTCGATGATGAAGACGAATTGGATGGCTTCGATAGTGATGGTGACGATGAGGAAGAGGGCGAAGGAGGTGAAGAGCGTGAAGAATCCAGCGGCTACGAAGACGAATATTAATTAAGAAGACTTTACAGGTTCTTTTCGGCCTGTGAAGTGCTATATTATGGCAAATAAAAAAACATTGATAGCCATTGTGGGGCCAACTGCTGTTGGTAAGACTACAATGGCTATTTCATTGGCACAATATTTTAAAACAGCGATCATTTCGGCTGATTCTCGTCAGTTCTATCGGGAAATGTCTATTGGTACGGCTAAACCAGACCCAGTGGAACTTGCTGCTGCTCCCCATTATTTTATTGATTCACACTCCATCACACAGGATTATTCTGCGGGAGATTTTGAGCGTGAGGCTTTACTGAAACTAGAAGAACTATTTCAATTGCATGACGTCGTCATTATGGTAGGTGGATCAGGCTTGTTTGTACGTGCGTTATGCGAAGGATTGGATGATCTGCCCAAGGCGGGAGATGAAGTGCGCGAGCGACTTAACCATGAACTTGCAGTATTGGGGTTGGAAGCCTTAAAAGATCGATTGAAAAGTATTGACCCTACATATTTTGAAACGGCAGACATAGATAATCCGCAGCGTGTAGTCCGGGCTCTTGAAGTTTTTGAGGCAACAGGTAAACCGATGTCATTTTACCATAAGAAAGATGTCGAAAAAAGACCTTTTGATATTCTTACCATTGGCTTGAATATGGATCGGGCAAAGTTGTATGAAAGGATCAATTTACGTGTCGATTTGATGATGAAAAATGGCTTACTGGACGAAGTGAAAGAGTTACTTCCTTTCAAAACGAAGCCTGCACTGCTCACTGTTGGTTATGCTGAGTTGTTTGATTATCTCGATGACAAGCAGTCTTTGGCGAAAGCGATAGAAAAAATCAAGCAAAATTCGCGACGTTATGCCAAGCGGCAGATTACCTGGTTTAAAAAATATGGTCATACGCACTGGTTTCAATCCCAGGAGACAGCCGCTATCATTGATTTTATTCAAAAGGAGCTGAGGGGAGAGCATTCCTAAGGATCTGACAGAAGAGAACTTGAGCTTATCCGCGAAGATTCAAATGAAGCATAGCAGATTCCAACCAAGCATGCGGCCTGTGCTTCAAAGCATACATATGGTATACAGACAATTTATATATAGGAAATAAAAAAGCCTTTGTTATTCATAACAAAGGCTTTTTTATTACATCTTGAAAATTACTTCACTAAATAGTTCCATCCGAATGGATCTTCTACTTTGCCGTAACGCAAGTCGTTGAGGTAATTCAGAACACGATTTGAAAACTCGCGGCCCTCTACTGGCGGCAAGTGATAATCTTGTCCTTCAAAACCGATACGGCTGATATCCGTAATTGTGGCTGCAGTACCAGCTGCAAAAGCTTCCGTTACTGTACCGGCTTTAATACCGTCGATTAGTTCTTGAATAGATACCTTTCTTTGCTCAGCTTTATAACCCCATTTCTCCGCCAATTCCATAATTGTACGGCGTGTTACACCGTGTAAGATTGTATCACCATGTGG
>JBMAAL010000043.1:0-45239 GCA_050281725.1 Sphingobacterium sp.
GTAGGTCGGTGCCTTTTTTTACACGGAAGCCCTTGCTGGAAACAGTCAAGGGCTTCTTTCGTTTAGATACTTCCGTACTTCCCTGTACAAACTATTGCATATCTTTACTTCCCCGACCGGCGCTGTTCTACAACCTTCACGGTTCTGTAGCGGTATGGCGTATCGCCGTTCCTGAACTTTCGTATCCAAGGTTTTTGTGTATCGCTAGAAGTATTATTGGTCACATTTGGTATGCTGTAACGCCATAGTCACGGGGCATTGTAATACAAGTAGTCAACCATGACTGCAATCCAATAGGCAGCGACCCCTGTAACAACCTGTAACAGTCCTTCCATTTTTATGTAGCACTCATCATCACATTCATTTCATAAGCCACATGGAAGTAAACATTCGATCTTTGGTGAACAGCCTACAATAGCTCGGCTAGCCTGCAACATTATTATTGGACAATCGTTTGCATTCCTGAATCTCTTTTTTACTTCAATTTACTATTGTATTATTGTTAAGTTAATTTAATGCATTATAAATCATACGCATGAAGATATCTTTTTGGAGCACAAAAGCACAAGTCAGTTTACTGATGGGGTTGGCTTCTCCTTTTATTTTTCAACCCACTCGAGTTGATGCTAAAGTAAGTACGATCAATTATTACAATACAATAGGTCGCGATCAAGCTAATCGTATTATCGGGATTCAAAAAATTAATCCGACTACAGTTGAGATTGTATACGATAATGGTCAACGTCTGACTTTAGATTTCTACGGTAATCATATTTTTAGGATGTTTCAGGATGTTCATGGTGGTATTATTCGTGACCCCGAAGCTAAACCCGACGCAAAAATATTGGTAGAGCAACCTCGGAAAACTGTCTCTGAGCTCGAAGTAAAGGATGAAGGTAATAAGGTCAGCATCTTCACCAACGATATTCTTTTTTCAATGGATAAACAGACTTCACAGTTTAGTATCCTTAACCGTAAAACCAATAAGATTGTAGTTGAAAGCTTAAAGCCGGTCGTTTTTGAGGACAAACAAGTAAGTCTTGAATTAAAGGAAAATGCGGATGAGTACTTTTTCGGTGGTGGCGTTCAAAATGGACGTTTTTCGCATAAAGGAAAAGTGATTGCTATCGAAAATCAGAACAGCTGGACTGATGGCGGTGTTGCCTCTCCAACCCCTTATTACTGGTCAACCAAAGGGTATGGTTTTATGTGGCATACCTTCAAGAAGGGAAGTTATGGTTTTGGGGCCAAAACCGCCGGTACAGTCAAATTAGCACACGACACGGATTATCTGGATGTCTTTTTTATGGTTAATGACGGTATAGTACCTTTGCTCAACGATTTCTATCAATTAACGGGTAACCCAATTCTTCTACCAAAATTTGGTTTGTATGAGGGACATCTTAATGCCTATAACCGCGATTTTTGGAAAGAAGATGAAAAGGGCATTCTATTCGAAGATGGCAAACGCTATAAAGAAAGCCAAAAGGATAATGGCGGAATTAAGGAATCGCTGAATGGTGAGAAAAGCAATTATCAATTTTCGGCTCGCGCTGTGATAGACCGTTATAAAGCACATGACATGCCTTTGGGCTGGATTCTACCTAATGATGGTTATGGTGCTGGATATGGCCAAACGGCATCTTTAGATGGAAATATCCAGAACTTGAAAGAATTTGGTGATTATGCGCGTAAGAATGGTGTGGAAATCGGTTTATGGACACAGTCTGATCTCCATCCAAAAGATAGTATCAGTGCATTACTGCAACGTGATATTGTAAAAGAGGTACGGGATGCAGGTGTGAGAGTACTAAAGACGGATGTGGCTTGGGTGGGCCCAGGATACTCCTTTGGTCTCAACGGGGTAGCTGATGTAGGGCATACCATGCCTTACTATGGCAACAACGCTCGTCCATTTATTATTTCATTGGATGGTTGGGCAGGTACGCAGCGTTATGCGGGTATCTGGTCGGGTGACCAGACTGGAGGCGTATGGGAGTATATTCGATTCCATATACCAACATATATCGGCTCGGGGCTTTCAGGTCAGCCCAATATTACCTCCGATATGGACGGGATCTTTGGTGGTAAAAACTTCAAGGTCAATATCCGTGATTTTCAATGGAAGACTTGGACACCAATGGAACTCAATATGGATGGCTGGGGCTCGAACGAGAAATACCCACATGCTCTGGGCGAGCCGGCTACTTCAATCAATCGTCTGTATTTGAAATTGAAATCTCAATTGGTTCCTTATAGCTATAGTGTTGCGAAACAAGCGGTAGATGGTCTGCCCATCATTCGCGCGATGTTTTTAGAGCAAGCAAATGCTTATACGCTTGGAAAGGCAACGCAATACCAGTACCTCTATGGTCCAAATTTCCTTGTAGCACCGATTTATCAGGAAACACGTGTGGATGAGAAGGGAAATGATATTCGCAATGGTATCTACCTGCCGGATGGTGAATGGATTGATTATTTTACGGGTGAAAAATACCAGGGTGGCCGTATCATCAATAACTTTAATGTGCCTATTTGGAAGCTACCTGTTTTCGTGAAAAATGGAGCTATTATTCCGGTAACCAACCCGAATAATAATGTGTTGGAAATCAAAAAGGATCAACGTATTTATGAGGTGTATCCGTATGGGAACTCCAATTTCGTGGAATATGATGATGATGGAAAGACAGAGGCTTATCGGTATGGTAAGGGAGCAACTACATCCCTAACTTCGCAGTTAAACAATAATAAAGTTGTTTTTACGATTGCTCCAACGCAAGGCGAATTTGACGGATTTGAAAAAATGAAGTCTACCGAAATTCGTTTCAACGTTAGCAAAGCACCTAAAAAATTGACCGTAAAGGTCAATGGAAAAAATAGTAAACTTAAAGAAGTGAACAGCTTAGATGCGTTCAATACTTCTGAAAATGTATATTTCTACGATGCACAGCCAAACCTGAATCAGTTTGCAACCAAGGGATCTGAATTTGAAAAAGTAACTTTGGTTAAAAATCCGATGGTGCTGGTACGATTGGCCAAACAAGACGTTTCATCGACTGCAATAGAAGTACAATTGGAGGGCTTCGAATATGCTCCTGCTGATAACTATCTGGCTCAGACCGGTGCTTTGACTTCGCCCAAAGCTGTTATCACAGATCAACATACACAAGCATATACCTTAACGCCAACGTGGGAAAAGGTTGCAAATGCTGATTATTATGAAATTGAATTCAATAATCTCATCTATTCGACTATCAAAGACAGTCAATTGCTGTTCGAAGGATTGGAAGCTGAAACTGATTACCAGTTTAAAATTAGGGCTGTCAATAAATCGGATGTTTCAGATTGGAGTACATTTGCCGCAAAAACAAAGGCAAACCCATTGGAATTTGCTATTGAAGGTATCAAAGCAGAGACTTCCGTGGATAACCAAGGTGGAAATGGTATCAATAAATTATTCAATTATGATGAAGGGGATATGTGGCATACAAAATGGGGACAGACAGCTGTTCCGTTTGATATGACTATAGATCTAAAATCTGTTAATCAATTGGATAAGTTTGAGTATCTTCCAAGAACCGATGGCGGAAATGGTATCATTTTAAAAGGAAAGGTATTCTATAGCAACGATAAGGATACCTGGATGGAAGCTGGTAGTTTCGACTGGAAACGTGATGGCGAAATGAAACGTTTTGATTTTGGAACCCATCCGGTTGCCCGATTTATCAAAATTTCAGTTTCTGAAGCTGTGGGAGGTTTTGGCTCCGGAAGAGAATTATATGTGTTTAAGGTGCCAGGATCGTCGAGCTACTTACCAGGTGATATTAATAATGACCGATTGATCGATCATAATGATTTGACATCTTATATTAACTATACGGGATTGCGATTGGGAGATGGAGATTTCGAAGGTTATGTCAGCAATGGCGATGTCAATAAGAATAATTTGATTGACGCTTATGATATTTCCAATGTCGCTGTTGTTATCGAAGGTGGTGCAAAACCAGCAAAAGAAGAAAAAGTAGCTGGTAAACTAAAATTGGTTCCTTCAAAAATAAGCTTGAAGTCGGGAGAAACCGTAGAGATCAGTGTTAGCGGAGAGAATCTTAAAGCTGTAAATGCGCTTAGTTTCGCTCTTCCGTACAATCAGGGGGATTTTGAGTATGTTGGTATTGAGCCTGTACACCTAAAAGAGATGAACAATTATAGCAACGACCGTCTTCACACCAATGGAAGTAAAGCGCTGTATGCTACTTTTGTTAATCTAGGCAACAAGGAGACCTTGAATGGATCTGAAATTTTATTTAAGATTAAATTGAAAGCAAAACGCAATGTCAACTTCAATCTGAAAGCGATTGATGGTATTTTGGTTGATAAAAAGCTGAATTCCGTTACTTTCTAAATAAAATAGCCTTAACAAAAAGGGGAACCTCATAGGCTCCCCTTTTTTTGTTAATTGATGTCTAAATAGTGCACCTAATTAGTCCAATATCATACTGAGATCCATCAGCAGGATTTCAGTATCTGCTGAGGTTACTTTCAGGCTAATTTCAGCGACATCCCATATTCCAAAGCCATCTCTGCTTTCTAATTCTTGTCCTTCGACAGTAACACTACCTTTTATTACAAAAACATATACACCATTTCCTGCCTTTTTAATCTGGTATTTTGTTTGGACGTCCTTGTCAAAATGCCCCATCGAAAACCAGGCATCCTGATGGATCCATACACCCTCGTCTTCTGGATTTGGAGAAAGAATTTGCTGGAATTTATTCTGTCTTTGTGTTATATCCATTGTAATTTGATCGTATCGGGGGCTCACATTCCGTTGATTAGGGTACACCCAAATTTGAAGAAACTTGACAACCTGATCAGTGTTTTTATTATATTCACTGTGTATGATGCCCGTTCCGGCACTCATGACCTGAATATCTCCTTTCCGGATAATGGCTTTGTTACCCATGCTGTCTTCGTGTTGCAAATCACCTTCCAAAGGAATACTGATGATTTCCATATTATCGTGCGGGTGTTTGCCAAAACCTCTTCCTTCAGCCACCATATCATCATTTAGTACGCGTAATACACCAAAGTGCATACGTTCGGGGTCGTGATAATTGGCGAAGCTAAACGTATGATTGCTTTCTAACCAGCCATGATTTGCATGACCGCGTGTAGCTGCTTTATGGAGGATACTATGGTTTTCCAATTTGTCTGAATTATAATTTACATCTTCGGCATTCAGCGTTTCAAGCGGTTCTATCTCGTCTATATCATTCTTCAAGATATCAGCTGAAGATACTGTTGATGCAAATATTCCGGAACCCAAAAGGCCCTTTTTTATAAAGTTCTGTTTGTTCATGATCTTATTATTTAGTATCCAAAATTAGCCTATTAACCACCGATTTCTATTGATCTAGTTCAATAAAGACTCGGTTTTAGCGGATTTCGGTTGTTTCTTTAAGAAGCCTTCGCTGTGGCCTAGGCATTATTAAATGGAGCGTAAGTCTGGAAAAAGACTGTAGACTTCATTTTTTAGAAGTCCACTTCCACCGCCATAATGTTTGATAAGGCCAATCGGATAAGCGAGCCGCGAAAGGTGATCTGTTATTTCATGCTCTTCCTGAGGAGAGAGTCCCGAACTCAATAATAAAACATCTACAGGATCGTCTATCAGATGTTTCTTACAAGTACCCAAATCCTGTTGTATCGTTGCATTCCAGCTGGGTGTGCTTTCAATGATTCTCTTGAGCGTGAGGAGAATTTCTTCATTTTTACCCAATAGGAGAAAGTTTATGGTTTTCATGATGAATGCTATTTTTTAAAGTGTATGATTAGTATAATGATACATAAATTCGTTACACGCTAATGTGGGTTAGGTGAAGCGCAGCTTTTGTTTATCATTCGCTATCGTGATGTTTCCTTTTTAGGAATTTGCCCTGACGACCGTATTAACAACGGCATTACCCTTTAAAATTTTTGAAATGGGACATTCTTCGGCAATTTGTTGAAGACGTTCTTGGGTATCCTCCGCTAAAATTTGTCCAAAAGTGATCTCGCGATCAAAATACGTAACCACCTGTCCTTTTTCAATTTTGAGATACATATTTGAACTGACAGAAATTTCTGGAATATCAAGTCCTTTTTTATCGATGTACATGCGTAGCGTAGCTAATGTACAAGATACAAGCGATGAAATCAGAAGGGTGTAGGGGTCAGGTCCAAGATCTCTTCCGCCAAGTTTTTCAGGTTCATCCGTAATAAATTCACCATTCCTCCAGTGGATGCTGGTCTTATATTTCTGCTCGGCAATATGACCGATAACAGGGTTTTCCAATATATATTTCATACGGATAATTCTTTTGTTTGTAATACAACAAAAATAAGCCTGAATTGATTCATTTCCATTGATGTAGTTCAATAAATACAGTCATATTGTTTTCTGATGTTTTTTTTGTGCCCGATCAGGCGGATGGATTTCCGCTGATGAATAAACATTATCGTCCCAGAAAAAATAAAGATTTGGAGTAAGTTGAATCACATAAATTTTCTTACTTTTAACAATCGAACAGACTCATTTTTTTTAAGGATTTTAATTTAATATTTCGGTTATGATGAAGAGATTTTTACTTGTCGGACTTTTTGTTGGTATAACCCATTTTATGGCTTTCTCGCAATCGCACGAACTACGAGTGGGTGTTACCTCCGGTGTGTCCAACTTTACGGGATCGGGAGCCGAAGCGAAAAGTATGTTGAATGGATCTACGCAGCAGGACTATTATACCAATAATCCTTATGGAAAAAAATATGGAATCAATATCGGTGGTGCTTTAAACTACCGGTATGTTTTTGCCAACAACCTGATATTAGGTTTGGAAGGCGCCTATGAACGATTGCAGACAAAGATTGATTTGGAAGGCAATGAGTTTATGAATGGAAGCCGTGGTCAAACCCGTCTCAATCAACAATTTATTAATTTTAATCCATTTGTTGGCTATCGTGTCTTTTTTGAACCGATGACAATGGATATACAGCTGGGTATGGATATTGCCAAAACGCTGAGTATCAAAGAAAATGGTAGCATTGAAGATAAGCAGGGAAATAAAACAAGTTTTGATCGTGACCGCGGCAAAGTCATTGATTTGGATCTACGCCCGCGTTTACAGTTTAATGTAAATTATGACCGTTATACGGTGTTTGCCGGATATTCATGGGGACTGAAGGATTATAACAGCGGGATGCTCGGTGCTGATCCCGGTGCTGCACGATTAAATGTATTCCGCTTGGGTTTACAATATCAGTTATTAACCCCACTATTTAAAAATGACTAAGGGTCGATTAGAAGCATTCAGTGATGGCGTTTTGGCCATCATTATAACCGTTATGGTCCTTGAACTGAAAGTACCTGAAGGGGTTACTTTTGCAAGCCTCAAGCCTTTATTGCCCAAAATCATTTCTTATATCGTAAGTTTTATGTATGTGGGACTCTATTGGAATAACCATCATCACCTCTTCCAAATAGTACGCAAAGTAAACGGCAAAGTCCTTTGGAGCAACCTCCATTTATTGTTTTGGCTTTCCTTGATGCCTGTTACCACCAATTGGATAGGAGAATCCCATTTTGGTCGAGATCCGATTATTGCTTACGGTGTTGTGTTGATTATGTGCTCTATTGCCTATCATATCGTGGAGTATTTTGTGATTCAGATTGAAGGGGAAGATTCTGCACTGAAAAAAGCTGTTAAATCGAAGACTAAAGAGAATATTTCTACCGCGCTGTATTTTCTGGGAATAGGTCTGTCTTTTATAAATCCGTATATCAGTTTATTGCTATATGGAACGGTCGCTATTATGTGGATTATTCCTGACCGCCGTATTGAGAAAGAAATGCGGAATCAATAATTTTGCTGATCCAGGGCTTTCAGGATGAACTGCGCGCGATCAAATACGGTTGTTTTTGGAACCACAATGGTCTCATAACCCAGTTTTGTATAGGTCTCTTTCATTATCTTGAACGTATTTTCGGCCTCCTGCCAAGTTTGTTTTCGCTCATTGTCATTCGCATAGATCTCTGCCCAGGGTGGTAAGATGAACACCTTTTTATGATAACGTCGACTTTTTGCTTCGCGAATCAGTTCTTCTTCTATTGCAAGATCTTCCATGGTAATATACGCCAATGAATCTGGAATTCCGCGGTCAAAAAAAACGTAGCGTTTGTGATCTTGTCCTACCTGTATCAAATAGCTGGCTGTTGAAGCGGCCAACATCAGTTCGGCATAGCGAATTTTATTTTTCCAGGGCACAGCATCGGCACCGGTTTCCAATTGCTCTCGGATGATGCGGCGTGCATCCTCTTCCACAATGTTGAATCCCTGCTTATGCAATTCCTTTAATAAGGTTGTTTTACCGACTCCGGGTCCCCCTGTTAGAACGATAAAATAGTGTGTTTGATCCATAATAATGAAAAGATAATAAGTTAGCAGGTAATAATTCCCAAGTTAGCCCAAACTTGGTTGCTCTGCCGAAAGGGCATTGTTGTTTTCAGAGAAGATCAGCTGTATTGCTTTGCTATTTTCTTTTCGGGTTCCACATAACACATATACAGGGAAAAAAGGAAAAGATATTCAAGAGGTTTCATCAGGATATAGGTCATATTTGATGCCTTAACGGAATTTATTTTGATCGAGATATTAAACCCATATTTATCATAGCAATATCTGACATAGCGATGTAGTGCTGGCGATAAATCGCTTAATATTTCTTCGAATGCATTGGCCACCTGAAGCTGTCGATTGACAATGATCGTGTTACCATGTCTAGTACCTAGCCGTAGGGGTTTAACAAGAGCGGGATCTCCCTTGGCTGCAACTGTACAGAGGTAATGCCCCTGGTGGTCGAGGATAGGAGGGTGCATTTTTTGTGAAAAAGCCCAAGTGGTTGTTTCTGTGAAAACTTTCACCATTGAATCCCGATCCTGCCCCAACAGGATAAGGATGATCGTTAGTAGGAGAAAGACCGGAACAAGTAAAATAAGTGCCCAGGTGGGATAATTTAGCTTTGCCGAAAGCAGGTTATTGATCTTGTTGAGCGTGGCGTTGGCATAGCTTCTGGTCAAGGCGTAACCCCGCTCTTCAACGATGATTTTACGGATTAATACCATGCCGATAATTAAGCAGCATATTGGCGTGAAAATAAAGTATAAGGTTCCTTCGTTGCCAACATACATATCCAATGTGGATGTATCGTGGTAACAGACCTGAGCAAGTACAAACAGACTGATCATACTGCCTATCATTAACATAGTCAACATCAGAACAAGAGGGATAGGTGGGATTTTTCGTCCTTTGAGCCAAATCGCTATTGCTGAAATATTAAATGCTAGGAAATAAAACAAAAGTGAAACAATGTGTTTTCCTCCGAAGGGAATATAGCAATCACCATCTACAGGATCTACGGCTTGATTATATTGGCTCGAGTGGAATAATAGCCCTACTCCGGTTATCATTAACGAAATCAGGTAGCCGATAATGACCACATACTCAACAATTGTTATTTTCCGCTGTTGTTGTTTGACAACAGAACGAAGCAGATATAAAATTCCGAAAAGCGTAAGAATAATAAGGAGAAGAATGAAGATCATAATGGGATGAGCAGTTATAATTCTAAGACGAATATCGTCAAATCATTTTGTTTAATTCAGATGCAAAACAGTCTTTTTTTTGCAGTCTATGTGTATAGTTGCTTGAAACCAATATTATTGTAGTGTTTAATGGGTTGGAATTCAAGATTTCTTCAACAGTATATTCTATTAGCGGATAGCTATAGGGCCGAATGTCTAGCAAATATCAGTGCTTAATCTTTGCCGAATAGCCGGCTCCAAAAGCTCTTTTTCTTTCTGCTTTGCGAACTATCTGTTGTGTCAAAATGTTTAGGGTCGGCATGGATTGTCTCTGTTTTGACGTTTGGTAAAATCTCATTTTCAGGAAGTCCATTGCGATGTTCTATTTCCTGGATCTGTTTTAATGCCGTTGTCTGATATAAAAGCGGTCCTTCTTTGTCGCAGTTAAAGAGGTTGGAGTAACTTTTTGATTCATTCAGATCAAAAGGTTGTGGTTCTACAACTTCTGTTGCTTCCAAAAGACCAAGGTTACGATCTTTAGCATATTGCAGTGCATTGAGGAAAATAGAAATACGGTTATCAGAAAATAGCATATCTAATTCAGCCTTAATCGTTGGGTTGCTATGGTAGTTTATCAACAATTGCGCAACTTTTTCTGCCGGGATAAAGACACCCGAACAATAGTTTTCCACAAGCCTATTTTCGATATTATTGGTTAGAAATTCGTGTTGTACAAATTGTTCCCACTGTTTGTAATAGCCGGATAAATGCTCATTTTTGGAGAAGGATAGGGCTCCACCTCGCACATAGAAGTATTTTTCGAAAAAACCTTGGACAACAGCAATGAAAAATCCATGAGTTTTGTCAAAATAGTCATTTTTGTCAGTTTCCCGACCCGCATTTAAGGTGTCTTGGTACTTGGTTTTATAGAAGTCTTCTAGTTGGTGAATTGCAGAAACTTCCTCAATCTTTTCGGGATTTTTGAGCAAGTCAAAATACCAAGTTTCTATCTGCTGTTCTGAGATGGGGTGGTAACTAATATCATAGCCCATAATGACTGTTTTTAATCGCTTATGTTGTAATTGCTAATATATTAAAAATTAACAGTTTGTGCAATATGAATCCCTCAGATGCCGTGCTTTTCTAGCTTAAACAGACAGGTTGATGACAATTTTATACAGTGAGGGGGTGGGACAACCTGTTTGTCTATTTCATGATAATTAATTACTTTGGTCACAAACAGAATTTATATATGAAGCACTTCCTATTTATTATTTTCATGTCGGCGAGCTTATTTTTTACAGCTTGTCAATCCCCGAGTCCAGAGACTTTTTTCGGAAAAGTTGTTTTAAACACAAATCTTGTAGCAGATTTTGCCCCTGAACGCTACGGCAAACAGCTCGAGCAGGAGACCGTAGAATTTGCGGATATGCCCTCCACTAAGAAAGTGGGCGATGAAGCTCAAAAATCTGTCGGGATCAAAATTCAGGTTGTTGAAAAGGCCTTAAAGGATATTAAAGAACTGAATGTTTCCGATGACGATGCAAAAGTATTGAAAGAGCAGTCTATTGCGTTATTTGAAAAAGTGTTGCCTGTCTATAAAAATGAATATACCGCTTATGCAAAGTTATGTGACGGTAAAGGTTCGGCTGAAGAAAAGAAGGCTTTGCTCCAGAAGATCGAAAAAAAAGATATGCCTTCCATTAACGCTGTGTTTGACAACGTATATGCTTTAGGAAAAGCTTATGCTGAAAAACATAACTTGAATGTTAACTGGGGGAATTAAGCCGATGGAGGAAACAAGCTTATACAGAAATAAACGGAAAACAATTCAGCTATTGTCAATTTCCGGAGCCTTATGTTTGTTGCTTTTGCTCGTTTTATTGTACAGTATCGGTTTATTTGATGGAGTATTTAAGGCCAAAGCGACGGTTTTCTCTGCCGGAGCACTGCTGGTACTCTTAATTTTATTGTTTTCCAGCCTACTGAGTCTTCGAGATAAAACAGCACAAATTGTTTTGAACGACCGCTATTTTCTTGGAAAGACAACACCGGTATCGAAAGCTTTTGGCCGAGGCGACTGGCAGGATGTGAAAAGTATCGACTTACAAAAAGTTGGTGGTGATACCCTGGTCGTTGTAACACTCTGGGTAATCCCCCTAAATATAAAGAGCAGCTTTCGTCGCTGTTATGGAAGATGGCTTATCAAGAATCCACGCAAGAGTTGTGTATTATGTATTCGTCCTCAACCATTGATTTGGAGCCCTCAGAGCTGTATCAACTTTTTGTTTCTTATTGGAAAGGAACAAAAGTAACTAATACATAGCGAACAGATTAAGTCATTGCAGACTTTATTGCATTAATCTTCTGTTGAATAATCCCTTTTTCCAATGTTGTTTTGGCAAGGGTTTTTGCTTTATTGAAGTTTGCAATGGCTTTGTTTTTATCCATTTCTTTATAGAGTTCCCCCAGGAGCACAAGATAAAAGTGATTGTCTTCGAGTTGTAAGGTTTCTACTTCGGCCAATGCAGCTTTAGCACCTTTTACTTTATATAGGGCAAATATTCTATTCAATGCAGCTGCAGGGGAATAATTGACGACTAATAAACGGTCATACCATTGCAGGATTTCGGCCCATTTTTCTGGACTGTCTTCCTTAATACAATGGCATTGCGCAATTTTCGCCTCCAGATGATAAGATGTGAGTTCGTCGCCCGATGCAGCGTTCTTCAGAAAATAAAGCCCCTGATGGGTGAGTTCTTGATTCCAGCGTTCCTCATCCTGTTGCTCATACAAAATGAAATCACCTTCATTGGTCAGCCTTGCCTCGAAGCGGGAAGAATGGAAACAAATCAGCGCAATGAGCGCATTGGTCTTAGGTGTATTGGTTTTTTCATAAGTTGAAAGCATGAGCGCAAGACGTAACGCTTCAACACAGAGCTCCTTTCTTAAAATTTGATTTTGAGTTTTAGAATAATACCCTTCATTGAATAAGAGGTAAATAATATGGAGTACATTATCGAGGCGGTTGATAATTTCTGCTTCGGAGGGCAGTTCGAGTTCGATTTTTTCTGAACGTAGTTTTTCCTTTGCTCTGAACAGGCGCTTATTGATGGTTTCTTTGTTGGAAAGAAATGCTTCTGCAATTTCTTCTATACCAAAACCACAGAGGATTCTAAGGGCAAGACCTATTTGAGCCTCACTGGCAATTGCTGGCGTACAGATGGCAAACAGCATTTTTAATTGGCTGTCTTTAATATTTTCCTGCGAAAAACTAAACTCGTCAAAGCTTTCAGATTCTGGCTCCCGCTGTCGTACTGCAGGGATGATTTTATCTGTAAATATTTTATTTCTTCTGAACTGGGCCAACGTCTTTTGTTTTGCAACCGTGTACAGCCAAGCCGTAGGATTTGCAGGAACGCCTTTGGTCTGCCAGGATTCTGTGGCAACCAAGAACGTTTCGCTGACGATATCTTCCGCTATTTCGATGTACTGGAGACCAAAACTCTTACTGATGACAGCGACTATTTTGGTGAATTCTTGCTGGAAAAGCTGTTTTAAAAAATCTTGATCCATAAGTTTAAAATAGGAGTGGCTGCGCACGTGTACAGCCGCTCCTGTATATGATTAGTTAAGGAGTGCGCGTATCTCTACACTACCGTTAAATTCGAGAATAGGACAGCCATGGGCCAAGGTTGTGGCTTCGTCAAGATCCTCTGCTGCGACGACAATAAAACCGCCGAGTCTCTCCCTAATTTCAACAAAAGGTCCATCCGTAACGATACCGCCCGGCTTTAATACCTTTCCGGCAGGCTCAAGACGGGAGCCATGATCCTTCAGTTTACCTTGCGCATCGATGTCATGGATCCAGTCGAACCACCTTTTGTTCACAGCTTTTGCTTCTTCTTCTGTCAGTTGACTTTGCTCATTGGCCCCCTGACGAAATAATAAGATGAAATCTTTCATTTTTATGGTTTAATTTATCGTATAAATATACGTTTCGTGTTTATGAGGTTGGTTGTACTTTGTGCTGCCCAACTTTGTAGCTTCCTGCTTGTGTACGGAAGGAAATATTGATCCTATTATAGGAATTGATTGCTGTAATGGCCAAGGTTAGATCAATAAGTTCTTCTTCCGAAAATATTGCAGTCGCTTTAGCATAAACCTCGTCCGATACATCGCCATGTGTAATTTTCGTCACGGCTTCGGCCCATTCCAGCGCAGCACGTTCACGTTCGCTATACAGGGGTGCTTCGCGCCAGGCATCCAATAAGAACAATCGTTGTGGTTGATCTCCGGTTGCCAGTAGATCTTTTGAATGCATATCCAGACAATAAGCACAGCCATTGATTTGTGATACACGGAAATAAATAAGATGCAAAAGCTCTTGTTCTATCGAGCACTTGCTCAGATATGCACCTATTCCAAACATCGATTTCATGGCGTTTTGCCCTTTTGCGAAAAAATTAATTCGTTGTTCCATTTTTTTATTGTTTTTAGTGTAATTGATTTACACCACAACAATGCTTGAAGTTAAAGAAATTGGACAGCTTGATCTGTAAATTTTATATTTAAATTGTAAGTGGCTGTATTATAGTTTTTTAAATTAAGTATTTCTCTAATAAAATTCTAATAATTTTCTAAAGGATCTCTAACGTATCATGGTGGCAGGAATGTGGACCTTTGCAGGCAAAGGAGGACAAAGAGATGAGTGTTTTTGAATTTGCCATACGATTATTTGCCGCATTGCTTTTGGGCGCTGCCGTGGGCGTAGAGCGCCAATGGCGCCAGAAAAATGCGGGACTTCGAACGAATACCTTAGTCTCGTTGGGAGCAGCAGCTTTTGTGTTACTTTCCATAGAAATTGGCGGTGATGCTACCGGACGGATAGCTTCTTATGTGGTCAGCGGAATTGGTTTTCTTGGCGCTGGCGTGATTATGAAGGACGGTCTGAATGTGCATGGCCTGAACACGGCGGCGACGATTTGGTGTTCGGCTGCAGTAGGCGCCCTTTCCGGTCTAGGTTTGCATGTCCAAGCATCTGTCGTTGCGCTGGCTATTATTTTTACACACCTGATCTTTCGTCCGATCGGACAAAAAATGGCCTTTTTGACTTTTAATAAATCGGCAGCATCACAGACCGAATATCTACTGACCATAGGCTGTGGGATAGACATCGAAAATCATATTCGTGTTTTATTGATGCAGATGCTAAGCAGTAACGAAAAGCTATTGTTGTCTTCTCTTTCGAGTGACGATACCGTGGCTACAAATACTGTTGTCATTAGGGCTATTGTTAGAGCCATCGGTCAGCAAGACAGTCTTATTGAGCGGATGGCTAGCCGATTGACCATCGAGGAAAGAGTAACGAAAATAAGCTGGGAAATTATTGGTACCGAGTCGGATTTGTAATACGAGTCGGATCGGTAATAAGAATGGGATCGATAATAGGAATGGGATTTACGGAAATTAACATGAAGGGGCTATAGGGATATGATTAAAATGAACAATAAAAGAACAAGGAATCCATTGCACAATATGATCAGTCCGAATGGAATGAATGTGGGGACTGTGACCAAATTGCAGGGAGTGGCCAGTCAGGATGATAAACTTGCCTGCGCGATGTTAGAAACGAGCAGAGAGGGGATTACAGATGAAATGGCTGCGGAACGACAACAGAAATTTGGTCTAAACGAAGTGAAACATCAAAAGGCGCCAAAGTGGTATGTTCAGCTATTGAAATCCTTTGCTAACCCTTTTATATATATCCTGTTATTGATTGCAATTGTTTCCTTTATCATCGATGTTGGAATGCCGGAGGTCGGAGAACGAGATTATAAAACAGTTGTTGTGGTATCACTTATGATTTTAGTCAGTGCGCTACTTCGTTTTGTACAGGAGTATCGAAGTAATGCCGCTGCGGAAAAATTAAAAAGTATGGTCAAAACTACAGCGACAGTATTGCGGAAATTTAAAGGCAAAAGAGAGATTCCTATTGTTGAGCTGGTGCCGGGAGATATCGTGTACCTTTCTGCCGGGGATATGATCCCTGCAGATTGCCGTATTGTTCAAAGTAAGGATCTCTTTGTGAGTGAAAGTATGCTGACTGGAGAGGCGCTTCCTGTAGAGAAGAATTATTTGCCTATCCGGGATGCGGCGGACAAATCAGCTATTGAACTTTGTAATATTTGTTTTATGGGGACCAACGTCGTTAGTGGATCGGCGACAGCCGTGATTGTAACGACAGGAAGTTACACCTATTTTGGGAGTATCAGTAAATCGATTACTGGCGAACGTCCCGAAACAAGTTTTGACAAGGGGATAAATAAGGTAAGTTTTTTATTGATCCGTTTTATGCTGGTCATGGTTCCGCTGATTTTCTTAATCAATGGGTTGATGAAAGGTAACTGGACGGAAGCACTACTGTTTGCCATTGCTGTCGCTGTAGGTTTAACCCCCGAAATGCTGCCCATGATTGTCACCGCTAATCTGGCAAAGGGCGCTGTGAATATGAGCAAACGTAAAGTCATCGTCAAGCGGTTAAATTCCATCCAGAATATAGGTGCCATGGATATTCTGTGCACCGATAAAACAGGAACATTGACATTGGATAAGATCGTCATGGAAAAACACCTTAATGTCTATGGCGTCGAAGATGATGAGGTACTCAAATGGGCTTATCTCAATAGTTTTCATCAAACTGGTCTGAAGAATTTGATGGATAAGGCTGTGTTGGAACATGTCGAATTGCACGATTACCTGAAAGTGGAGGATCAATATTTGAAAATTGATGAGATTCCATTTGATTTTCAGCGACGACGGATGTCTGTGGTTCTCAAACAGCACAATGGCAAACATCTGTTGATCTGTAAAGGGGCTGTAGAGGAAATGCTGGAGCTGTGTACACATGCATTTGATCCCGGAGATGACCGTAGCTTGCATGTCGAAAATGACTGTACTGTACCGATGGACGATACGATGCGTAAAATCGTATTGAAAACATCAAAAAAGATGAATGAGGAAGGACTACGTGTTTTATTGGTTGCCATCCGCGAATTTGACGGTGCTCACCCTTTGACCTATGCTGTTGCAGATGAAGCGAAATTGACCTTGACAGGATTTATTGGCTTTTTGGATCCGGCCAAACCATCTTCACAGCCAGCTATTGAAGCCTTACAAAAATTGGGAATCGGGATCAAAGTGTTGACTGGAGACAATGAGATTATCACACGCAAAATCTGTCTGGATGTCGGCATTCCGGTAGATCGGATCGTCAATGGAAATGAATTAGATAGCATCCCGGATGCCGAGCTAAATCAATATGTTGATCAGGTATCGGTATTTGCAAAATTAAGTCCACTCCAAAAAGTTCGTGTTGTGAAGGCATTGCGGGAAAAAGGGCATACGGTTGGGTTTATGGGCGATGGTATCAATGATGCAGCAGCACTTAAGGAGGCTGACGTTGGTATCAGTGTGGATACGGCTGTCGACATCACCAAAGAAAGTGCAGATATCATTCTGCTGGAAAAAGATCTTATGGTGCTGCGAAAAGGGGTTATTTATGGACGTCGAACTTTTGGCAATATCATTAAATATATCAAGATGACGGCGAGCAGCAATTTCGGCAACATGTTTAGTATGCTTGGTGCTAGCGCTTTTCTTCCATTTCTACCGATGTTACCTGTGCATCTGCTTATTCAGAATCTACTCTATGATATATCGCAGGTAGCTATTCCTTGGGACAGTATGGATGAGGAATTTATTGTGGAGCCAAAGAAATGGGATGCGGGAAGTGTCTCTAAGTTTATGTTATTTATTGGTCCCATAAGTTCACTGTTTGATTTCGCCACTTTTGCGGTATTGTTTTTCGTCTTCACGGCCAATACCGTATCGGATCAAACACTCTTTCAAACCGGTTGGTTTGTGGAGGGGTTGCTCTCACAAACATTGATTATCCATATGATAAGGACCAAGAAAATACCTTTTATTCAAAGCTGGGCTGCAGCACCGGTTGTTGCGTTGACGAGTTTGATGATGATTATCGGTGTTGTTTTGCCGTTTACACCATTTGCTGCTGCTTTAAAAATGGAGGCACTGCCCTTAACTTATTTTCCATGGCTTATCGGCATTTTGATCTGCTATTGTTTACTGACGCAGTGGGTGAAAAATTGGTTTATTCAGAAATTTCATACCTGGTTATAGTGGTAAATTATTGGAGTAAAATGCTGAAATTCATCAACAATAATGTTAATTTTAAGCAAAATACTCCAATGAAACTTACAACATATACCCTTGCTATCTTTGGATTGGGCCTAATGGCTTCCTGTGGATCGGGAACTCAGGGCAGGCAATCTGCTGTTGATACCGCTGTGAATGAAAAGTTTAAATCGTATGAGGACCGCTTTATTCAGCAGCTTTGGAAAGAAAATCCGGAATGGGCGACCCAGGTAGGGTTCCATCAATATGATTCCTTATTGACAATACCTGATGCTGATGCACGAAAACTACGTCTGGAGTTTTCGAAAAGACATTTGGATAGCCTCAAGAGTTTTGATCTGAGTACGTTGAATCTTTCTCAGCAAACAGATTATCATCTGATTCAAAACTATCTTGAATCCAATATTTGGTCGATTGAAAAAGAGCGTGCGTATGAGTGGAATCCTTCTTCGTACAATGTCGGGGGGACGATCGCTTTTATGCTTGCCGAGAATTATGCGCCCTTATCGAGCAGACTTAAAACGATACATCATCGGTTGACGAAGATTCCGGCCTATTATGAGGCTGCAAAAGGACAGCTTAAAAATCCGGCCTTGGTGTTGACCGATTTGGCCATTCAGCAGAATTTGGGTGGTTTATCTGTTTTTGAAAGCGATTTGCGTGATTCACTTAAAAAATCTGATCTGCCGGCTTCAGAAAAGGAAGCTATCCAGAAGGCCGCACAACAAGCTATTGCGGCAATCAACGGCTATGTTCAATTTTTAAAGGTGACACCTAATCCTGCTCCACGGAGTTTTAGATTAGGAAAAGAACTTTACGACAAGAAATTTGATTTCGATATCCAATCGGGGTCAACGGCAGAACAGATTTATCAGGCCGCTCTCGCAAGGAAAAGCTATTTACATGGTGAGATGTATAAAATCAGCAAAGAGCTGTGGCCAAAATATTTTGGAAAATCATCTTTGCCATCCGATAGTTTGGTTGTCATCCGAAAAATGATCGACACCCTGTCTGTCAACCATGTTAAAGCAGAAGAGTTTCAATCGGCTATCGAAGCACAGATTCCGAAGCTGGTTGCATTTGTCAAACAAAAGGATTTATTGTACATCGATGATAGCAAGCCGCTCGTGGTGCGCAAAGAACCTGCTTACATGGCTGGTGTTGCGGGAGCTTCAATCAGCGCACCTGGTCCATATGATAAGGGCGGAAACACCTATTACAATGTGGGCAGTCTAAGCGGCTGGACCAAAGAGGCAACGGAAAGTTACCTTCGGGAGTATAACCATTACATTTTACAGATACTCAATATCCACGAGGCTATTCCGGGGCATTACACCCAATTGGTGTATGCGAACCAATCACCGAGTCTCATCAAGAGTATTTTAGGTAATGGTGCAATGATTGAGGGCTGGGCCGTCTATACCGAACAAATGATGCTCGAAAATGGTTACGGTGAGAATGCTCCCGAAATGTGGTTGATGTGGTACAAATGGCATCTGCGTACTGTTTGCAATGCGATACTCGATTATAGCGTCCACGTGAAAAATATGAGTGAAAAAGACGCCATGCATTTGTTGGTTGATGAAGCGTTTCAACAACAGGCCGAAGCAGCCGGTAAATGGAAACGTGTGTCTGTGAGCAGTGTTCAGCTAACGTCTTACTTTACCGGATATAAAGAAATTTATGACCTTAGGGAAGCTGTTAAACAGAAAGAAGGGAAACAGTTTAATTTGAAGGCGTTTAATGAAAAATTCCTGAGCTTTGGCAATTCACCCGTGAAGTATATCCGGGAAATGATGTTAAAATAAAAATAAGAAATCCGATCAATGATAAAGCCACTTAGAAGAGTGGCTTTATTGTTTGTCAAAGCTTATTGCTCAATGGCGACATCGGCTGTCACCTTGGCAAATTTGTTTCGATAATCTATTGGTGTAAGGCCTGTAATTTTTCGAAAAATGTCCCGAAAGGCTTTTGTATCGGTATAACCTACATCATACATCACCTCAGAGACGTTTTTTCGAGATGCTTCGAAGAACTTTTTTGCAGCTTCGATGCGTACGCGTTGCAGGTATTCAACAGGCGTGTTGTTGGTTGCTTCTTTGAATCTCCGTTCAAATGTGCGTCGCCCAATATTGACATGGTTGGCCAGTTCTTCGACCGTAATTTTCTCTTCGTACTTCTTCTCGATATAGTCTTGCGCTTGTTGGATATCCAGATCAGCATGATTACGTTGACCTCTGAATATGGCGAATTGCGATTGATTATCCCGGCTGATATCCAGTGCAAAATATTTGGCTATGAGTACGGCTGTTTCCCTATCGGCATACTTTTCCACCAAATAGAGGATCAGATTCCATAAACTGCTCGCGCCACCACTGCTGTAGATATTTTCATGTTCAGTGATGACAGCGCCATCCTCAATTTCAATGTGGGGGTATTTTTCTTTGAACTCTTCGATATGTGCCCAGTGTGTCGAGCATTTTTTTCCATCTAAAAGACCGGTCTCTGCAAGCAGGAAAGCACCTACGCAAAGACTGGCAAGACCAGCCCCTTTGTGGTATAGTTTTGTGAAATATGGAATAGCTTCGGCATTATCGCGTATTCCTTTGTCTATGCTACCAAAAATAGGTGGTATAATAAGCAGATCCGTTTTTTGAACGTCCTGTAATAGCCGATTTGTCCTGATGGTATATTCCCCGCTATTGGCCGGGACGTAAGTCGTTAAACCTACATATTCAACATCAAAAATAGGCTTTTTCCCAAAAGCCGATAGAAATTCATTGGCCGTATGAAAGGTTCTGAATGCAGGAGTAATACCTTCGATCGTGCCATATTCGGGAACAAAAACAGAGATTTGCATATCATTTTGGGTTTATGACATAAAGGTACAAATAGTTTTTGTCGTAATCTACCCCTAAAGTTGTCGTCTTTGCAATAGCTGGGATTTTGTAATCCTTTGCATCTTTGTTATGTCAATATAAACAATAGAAAAACAATGAAAAAGAACAAAATTGCTTTTTGGATAGCAACGGTATTTATAGTTCTCTGGGAAGGACTAATGCCACTGGGAACATTATTATTTGCACCTCAATATATTAATGCGGGCACAAAACCATTGGGATACCCCGACTATTTTGCCTATGCATTAATCATCTGTAAGGTGTTGGGCGTTATTGCAATTGCTGTACCACAAGTGCCAGCCAAGTTAAAAGAATGGGCTTATGCTGGATTGACATTTAACTTAATATTTGCTTTTATCAGTCATGCCTCTGTTGACAAAAATGCTGCATTTATGGCTATGCCTATTGTGGTATTGGGGGTACTCGCTGTTTCTTACGTCTATCAGGGCAGAATTGCACGCTTGAGCAGCAAAGATACGAGCGGCGCCGGAGCCTATCATAAAACTTCAGTTGTTTAGTGATTTATCTGACTGGATTGCCCTGAACTAATATCCTATAGAATAAGTAAAACAAAAAATCAGCAGTAGTAATTTATTTATAAACGATATAGCTATGAAAACGAATCACGTTTCTTTACATCGAATTATTCAGGCGAGCCCTGAAAAAGTGTTCCGTGCTTTTGCGGATCCGGTAGCACATGCCAGTTGGCTGCCTCCTTATGGTTTTCTATGTACCGTACAACATATGGAATTTAAAGTCGGGGGAAGTTTCAAAATGACCTTCACCAATTTTAGTACGGGTAATGGCCACTCCTTCGGGGGCGAATATCTGGCGATTGAGCAAGACAGCTTTATTAAGTACGTGGATCGATTTGATGATCCCAATTTACCAGGTGAAATGACCACGACAGTTTCCTTGCGTAAGGTGATGTGTGGTACTGAACTTCAGATTGAGCAGACCGGAATTCCTGAGGTTATTCCCGCTGAGATGTGTTATCTTGGATGGCAAGAATCTTTGGAAAAAATGAAAAAACTTGTAGAGCCTGAAATACCGGATGCCTAATCAATCTAAGTTATGTTAGTTGAGCAGATGGAACGCTTGCAAAGCGGAATATTCATTACATTCTCAGGAAATTGTAGGGCAGCACTTACCTTTTACCAGACTTGTTTCGGAGGCACGTTACATTTCGAGATGTTCGAAGAACCCCTCCAAGGCTATGTTGAAACTCCCGTGGTGAGTGCCGTTCTTATTTCCGAACGTATCGTAATTTATGGCTCTGATTTGGTGCACAACGAGGGACGGAAAGTGGGAAACTACGTAGCGGTATTTGTACCCTGTCAGGATAATGCTGAGCGCGAGGAATTAATCGGAAAACTTACATTCCATGGGATTAAAAATAAATCTGGTGATACAGCACATAAATTTATTGAGGTAACTGATTTGTTCAATGTGCGCTGGGTTTTGGGAATTTAATTTCCTCTTTCAAATAGTTGCTTTTTTTATTAAAAAAAAGCAACTTGTACTAAAATTAGTGCTATGATCTTTGTAGAAAATGAGTTTGCGCCATTAAAGAAAGTTATTTTGACGGTTTCCGAATTTGGCTTTCCCAAAATGATGAAAATGGATGATCTTCGGTTTTTGTCTTCGACCACCCTGGAGGATGATGATGCCCATGCAGGAAAGGATTTTGGAGAAGTGTATCCGGAGTTGCAGCGGGCATGGGAACAAGAACGCCACAATTTCGCTTTGGTGTTGGAAAAACATGGGGTAGAAGTATTGCGGCCCCGTCATTTAACAGCATTGGAGAAAGGGGCGGGCGGAGAGCATGGTTATTCCAATTTCTTTGTTCGCGATCCATTTTTTACAATTGGACATGCAGTGATTGAAGGATCCATCCGTTTTATGCAGCGGCGTAATGAAATATGGCCAATCCGGGATCTGTTGGAACGTGAAGTTTATCAACAGGACTGCCTTTACGTAGCAGCGCCAAGACCAGCAATGGCAGAGCAGGATGATCTAGCGCTATGGCACGGGCCCTTTATCGAAGGCGGCGATATTTTGGTCTATGGTAAGCATATCTTTGTTGGCAATTCTGGACTTGCTTCGAATAGTCTTGGCATCAAATGGCTTTCTAAATTATTGCGTCCTTATGGCTATCAGGTTGAAGAAGTAAAACTTCATCCCAATATACTCCATTTGGACTGTGCGCTTGGTATGATCCGTGAGGGATTGATGATTGTGTGTGAAGAAGCCTTTATCCATGGGATACCCCAAAAATTGAAGACTTGGGACAAAATCCTGGTAAATTTGGAGGAGGCGAGTTTGCTGGCGACGAATGGTCTGCCCATTAATCCGGGGGTCTATGTGACAGATCCTATTTTTGCCTACTTAGGGGACAAACTGTCTGCGCTAGGTATGCAGGTTGAATACGTTGATTTTCAGATCAGCCGTAGCTTTGGTGGTTCTTTTCGTTGTAGTACTCAGCCATTATTGCGGAGTTTCTAGTAGACTTCTTCATTCTTTTTGATCCATAGCGAGAATTTTTGATCCAGCTGGAGACGCACCTTTTCCAAAGGATAGCTAACCTGTAGAAAGATTTTGCTTTGTCTACAGGCCTGTCTATTGGAGGTCTTTTATTTTCGTTTGTTTTTAACTTTTACTATATTGATGTAACATATCATTGTTTTGGTATACTAACATATTATTAACAGTTAAAATAAATTATGAATTTATCAATAGAAACCCTTAGTAAGACCTATTCTAATGGGGTAAAAGCTTTAGATGGCGTAAACTTAGAAATTAAGCCTGGGATGTTTGGTTTACTGGGGCCAAATGGTGCTGGCAAATCTTCTTTAATGCGGACAATTGCAACACTTCAGAAACCCGACAGTGGCCGTATTACTTTTGGTGATATTGATGTACTCAAAAATCAGCTTGATTTGCGAAAAGTTTTGGGATATTTGCCACAGGAGTTTGGTGTTTATCCCAATCTGTCGGCATCAGATCTGCTGCAATATTTTGCAAAGCTTAAAGGAATTAAATCAAAAGCCGATCGGGATGCCATTATCAACCGTGTTCTTGAGGTAACCAATCTTTGGGACGTGCGCAATAAAAGCGTAAGCGGTTACTCCGGTGGGATGAAGCAACGTTTTGGTATAGCGCAGTTGTTGCTGAATGATCCCAAGTTAATCATTGTAGACGAGCCGACTGCGGGGCTTGACCCTGCGGAAAGACATCGTTTTTTAAATGTATTACGCGAGATAGGGACAGATCATACCGTTATTTTTTCCACGCATATCGTAGATGATGTGCGTGAACTCTGCCATGAGTTGGCCATTTTGAATGGGGGAAAGATCCTTTTGAGTGGCACTCCTAAAGAATCCATCGATCAATTGGAAGGTAAGATCTGGGTACGTATCATCAGTCGGGATCAATTGGATGAGTATACACAAAAATATAACGTTATTTCAACCAATTACAATCAGGACAACACGCTCAATATTCGGGTGTACAGCGATGAGCGTCCTGATGAATCATTTGTGAACGCTCAAGGCCAATTGGAGGATGTCTATTTTGTAGCGCTAAAAAATGATCAACGCCATGTTTAAAGCCATCTTCCATTTTGAGTTTGCGCGTTGGTTTAAGAGTTCTGCCGTCTACATCTATATGGCACTCTTCTTTGCGCTTTCGTTGTTCATTATGCTGTCTTCGCTCGGTATTTTTGATGGTATAACGGCAACGACTTCGTCCAATACCATTATGAATTCTCCTTGGGCAATTAACGGCATGGTCAACGGTATGTCGACTATTATCTATTTTTTGATACCGTCCATCGTTGGAGCCTGTGTCTACCGGGATTTTCAATACCAAGTGCATACGATACTTTTCAGTTACCCTTTCTCAAAAACGGATTATCTACTCGGTAAATTCTTTGGATCGGTAGCTGTTGTATTGGTTATTGTATTTGCTTCAACCCTGGGGATTATCGTTGCACAATTTGTACCAGGCATCAATCAATCCCTTTTGGGGCCGATTCATGTTTGGGCTTACTTGCAGACCTATCTTGTGCAGGTTATCCCCAATCTCATTATTTTTAGTGCAATTATCTTTGTGCTGGTGACATTGACACGAAACGTATATGTTGGTTTTGTTGCAGTGCTGATTCTTATTATTCTTCAGGTGCTGGTTCAGAATCTGGCAAACAACATGGACAACCGTTTTGTGGGGGCATTGATCGATCCTTTTGGGGATAGTGCCATCTCGTATTATACACAATACTGGTCTCCTGACGAGAAGAATGTAAACAACCTGCCATTTACTGGAGCTGTTATTTATAACCGGTTAATATGGCTTGCGGTCGCAGCCCTATTCATTGGCGGGTTTTATGTATTGTTTTCTTTTTCACAACATTCGATTTCCTTTAAATCGTCGAAAAAAGGAGCCCGTTTAATCAAAAATAACTTTGATAGTGTCTTCAAAATCAATCTACCTAAAGTAAATTATGATTTTTCGACATTTCATTATTTAAGAACAATGTGGATGATGGCACGGTATGACTACCGATATATTGTCAAAAATCCGGTGTTTTTAATATTGACTTTGGTAGGGGTATTGTTCATTATCTTAATGGCAAGTACCATTGGTTCGATATTCGGAACGTCGACCTATCCCGTGACCTGGAAAATGCTGATGATCCCGGGTACTACATTTAAGTTTTTCCTGCTGATCCTCACTTTTCTTTTTACGGGACTTCTTGTGCATCGTGGAAGTATTACGCGGATGGGGGGACTACTGGATACCACAGCTGTGCCCAACTGGGCTTTTATGGGATCGAAGGTTATCGCAATTCTTTTGATGCAATTAACCTTGCTGGCCGTTGTGATTGTGACCTGCATGGGCTTCCAGGTATACTATCGTTATTATAATTTTGAAATCGGACAATATGTGATGCACCTGATGGTATATGGTATGCTGTCAAACTTGGTGTGGCTCTTCATTTCACTTTTTGTACATACGCTTTTCAAGAATTACCTGGCTGGATTTTTTGTGTTATTGACCCTTTTTATTGGATTACCCTTTTTATCCATGGTGGGTGTAGAGCAAGAGATCTATCAATTTAACCAGGGGCCGGATCTCGATTACTCGGATATGGATGGTTTTGGCTATGTTCTTCCATTTTTAACGTATCGGGTTTATTGGCTACTTTTTGCGGTGTTCTTTGCTGTTATAGCTTTGCTGTTGTGGCGAAGAGGTAGCTTTTCTGGAGCTAGGGAGCGTTGGCGTATTTTTAAGGCGAACTTGGGGCCGGTCACAACCGCGATGCTGGTTTTTGCTTTTGTAGGCTTTATTGGCATCGGTGCTGCGATATATTACGAAAACCACATTAAAAATCCATATTATACCAGTTTAGATCATGAAAAGCAGGCTGTAGAATGGGAAAAGAAATATAAGAAATACCAGTACAGCCCACAGCCCCGTGTCGTGGATATTAAGTTTAATCTGGATATTTTTCCCGATAAGCGTAGTTTTAAAGCGAATGCGACCTATGTACTGAAAAATAAGACCAATACAGCTATCGACTCTATTTTCGTCAATTATAATGATTACGACTATACGTTTTCTTTAAGTGTGCCGAATAAGTTGATCTCTGCCGACGATAAATATAATTTCAACATTTATAAACTCGAAAAGGCGATGGCTCCGGGCGATTCTATTGTGTTGAAATTTAGTACGGTTAGTCCGGCCAATACCTGGATAAATGAAAAGTCGCCTGTGAAGGGCAACGGTACTTTTATCAACAACATGCTTTTTCCGAATATAGGTTATCTCGACCGTGGCGAGCTGGTAGATAATGATATTCGGAAGAAATACGGACTGCCACACCGGGATAGAATGGCTCCACAGACTGACAAAATGGCCCTTCAGAATAACTATATATCCAACGATGCCGATTGGATCCGTTTTGAAGCTACGGTAAGTACAGCCAAAAATCAGTTGGCTATTGCTCCAGGCTATCTCACAAAAGAATGGGAAAAAGATGGTCGTAAGTACTATCAGTATAAAATGGATTCGGAAATCCTGAACTTTTTTGCTTTTAATTCTGCCGAATATGAAGTCAAAAAAGATAAGTGGAACGGAGTTAATTTAGAGATCTATTACCATAAGGGGCATACCTATAACCTGGATCGCATGATGGCTTCCAGTAAAGCTTCTTTGGCTTACTATACGAAAGAATACAGTGCTTACCCGCATCGACAATTGCGTATTATTGAATTTCCGCGCACAGCGGGAACTTTCGCGCAGTCCTTTGCTAATACCATTCCTTTTTCCGAAGCGATCGGTTTTATTGCTGATGTCAACGAGAAGAAGGAAGATGCGGTCGATTATCCCTACGCGGTAACAGCCCATGAAATTGCACATCAGTGGTGGGCACATCAGGTGGTAGGAGCCAATGTGCAGGGGGCTACATTGATGTCTGAAAGTATGTCGGAATATTCATCGCTCAAGGTTTTGGAAAAAAGATATGGCAAAGGGCAGATGCGTAAGTTTCTCAAAGATGCGCTAGATGGCTATTTACAGGGACGAAGTGCCGAAAAGCTAGGTGAAAAGCCGTTGATGTATAATGAAAATCAAATGTACATCCATTACCAAAAGGGATCCCTGGTACTGTATGCCTTGAGCGATTATTTGGGCGAGTATCTTTTTAACCGGACAGCTCAATCTTATTTACAACGTACAGCGTTTCAAAACCCACCGTATACAACGTCATCGGAGTTTGTGGATAGTTTTAGACAGGCGACTCCGGACTCCTTACGTTACCTGATTAAAGATATGTTTGAAACGATCACCTTATATAACAACAAGGTCGAAAAAGTAAGTTCTAAAAAACTTAAGGATGGTAAATATCAGGTTGATATCCAATTTGAAGTTTCGAAATACCGCGTAGATGGCAATGGGAAAAAGAGTTACAATGACGAAGGTGGACAGCCCCTGTCCTTTAAGAAATCAGATCGTGTGACCGTGAAATCATTACCATTGGCAGACTATATTGAGGTAGGTGTTTTCTCGGATAAGAAAAGCAAAGACGGTAATAAACGTCAGGAACTTTATCTAAAAAAGCATAAAATCGATCGAATCAACAATACGATGACGCTAGTTGTTGATCAAAAACCCGAACAGGTAGGTATAGATCCTTACAATAAATTGATCGACATTGAATCGGACGATAATCGAAAGGAAATATAAAAAGGGTAGTTATAAAAAAATCCTCATCGCATGATGAGGATTTTTTTGTGCTCCCACCTGGGCTCGAACCAGGGACCAAAAGATTATGAGTCTTCTACTCTAACCGACTGAGCTATAGGAGCAGGTCTTTTGTTTTGTCAATTTAAACAGCCGTTGTGCCGTTTTGACGATGCAATTATCGATATTTGTATCGATATTTCAAAATAATTCGATGGAAAAAATTAAAAATATTGTTCTTGATTATGGGAATGTGATCTTTATGATCGACTTTGTAAAATTGAAAGATGCTTTTACTCAGTTAGGTATAGAAAATGTTGATGCCGTATTTGGACATCATGGTCAAAGTGCACTTTTTGATAATTTTGATAAAGGGAAAATTGATTCGACTCAATTCCGTGAGGGGATAAGAACATTAACCCAAAATCCAGCACTGACGGACGAACAGATTGATACGGCCTGGAACAGTTTACTGCTTGGTGTACCACAAGGTAATCATGAGATTCTAGTCCAGTTGAAAGATCGATACCGAACTTTTTTGTTAAGTAACAATAATGCAATTCATTATGCCTATTGTATGAATGATATTCATGAAAAATATGGTGTTGCCGACAATGAAGGTTTCTTTGAAAAAACCTATTACTCCCATTTAGTAGGGATGCGCAAACCAGATGCGGAAATATTTGAATTGGTCATGCAAGAACAACAATTGGATCCGGCGGAGACTTTATTTATTGATGATAGTCCACAACATCTGGCGACAGCAAAGCAATTGGGTTGGCATACGGCATTGTGTACTAAGGAGAAACCATTAAAAGTTTTGTTGGAAGAATACGGATTGTTATAAAAAAATAATTTTGTTTTCCTTTTTAAAAAGAAATAGCTTACCTTTGTCCCACTTTAAATTTAAAAGCGGCGAAAGGAGGTATATATAACGCATGATTATCGTAAATGTAAAAGAAGGAGAATCTTTAGATAGAGCATTGAAACGTTTCAAAAAGAAATTCGAGAAAACTGGAGTTTTAAGAGAGTTACGTTCACGTCAAGCTTACGAAAAGAGATCTGTAACTCGTCGCATTCAAGTGAAAAAAGCGATTTACAAACAATCTTTGAATCAAGATGTAGCTAACTAATTGATTCGCTGATAATTTTAAAATATAAAGGGAAAAGCATTGCTTTTCCCTTTTTTTTGTGCTTTTAAGTTTGTAATTTAAGCTATATAGCGAGGGAAAATATGTTGGAAAAGGAGTTTATTCGGTTTTTGCAGATTGAAAAAAGGTACTCAGAACATACGGTTATTGCTTATAAGCATGAGCTGGAGATGTTCCAGTCTTTTTTGGGTCGTGAGGGGCTGACTGTGCAGGATATCGTATACCGTGATTTGCGTCATTATTTTGCGCAAATGGTAGAGTCCGGAAAAAATGCAAGTTCAGTCAACAGGAGTATGTCTTCAATGCGAACTTATTTTAAATTTTTGCAAAGAGAAGAGTGTATTGCGAAAAATCCCATGACGCTTATTAAAGCGTTAAAAACTGCTAAAAAATTACCTGTAGTCGTCGAAAAGGAAAAGCTGGTCCGTTTGTTGGATCAGATGGGACAGGAGCAGGATGGATTTGAATCCTGCCGCGATTATATGGTGATGGAATTGTTGTTCGGTACCGGGATTCGGTTGGCAGAATTGTTGAAAATTAAGGAGCAGGATATAGATTTTTTTAATAAAAATATTCTTATATTAGGTAAAAGGAACAAAGAACGCTTGGTTCCGATCAATAATCTTTTATTGAAAGAATTGAAAAACTATTTGCAACAAAAGGCGACGCAATTTGTTGATACTAATAACAGCTTACTAATCGTTACGAAAGAAGGAAAGCCAGCATATGCCAAGCTGATCTATGCTATTGTACATCGGCAATTGACGCTGATTTCTACTCAAGGTAAGAGAAGTCCTCATATTTTGAGACATACTTTCGCAACAACCCTATTGGATAATGGGGCGGATTTAAATGCAATTAAAGAGCTGCTGGGGCACGCGGGGCTTGCGGCAACGCAAGTGTACACGCATAACTCAGCAGAACGACTGAAGTCTATTTATAAACAAGCTCATCCAAAAGCTTAAAAAAAGGAGGAAAAATGAACATTACTGTGCAATCCATTCGATTTACTGCTGATCAAAAGCTAATCGAGTTTATCAAAAAGAAAACAGGAAAATTGGAGCAGTTTTTGGATTCCATTATTGGTGGCGAATGCTACCTGCGATTGGAAAATGTCGATGATGAGGCAAATAAAATTTCAGAAATTAAATTAAATATCCCGGGAAGCCAGCTTTTTGCGAAAGGGCAAGCAAAAAGCTTTGAGGAGGCGACAGATATCGCTGTAGAATCCTTGCGTAGACAGATTAACAAACATAAAACAAAGACGAAAAATACAGTGATCAATGGACGTAATGAAGTTCTTGCCGTAGAGGAAGAAGAAGAGGAAGAAGAATACGATTAATAACGATCAAAACATAGGAATACATACAGGAGGTCAGTAGCAACTGGCCTCTTTTTTTGTTGTTATTGGTCAGAAAAAACGTCAGTTGGTTTTCATAATATGCTGCAGGAAATCATGGCGGCTTTATTTTCATGAGCCGTTGAAAGGCTTATTTATATTAAATCAAAATAATCTTCTGTTTTACTTGGATTGATTATAAATAATATTTATTTTTGATCGATTTAAATGATAAGGGAAATAGAAATGTCAAAATTGGTTTGTCCGTTAGCACATGTTGAGGAAGTTTTTTCAACCACAGCAGGTACAGTTTATCAATGTAGCCGCAAAAATTGTTTCTGGTTGGAATATAATAATGAAACCACGTCTTTCTCGGTATCGGATTTTTTGAAATTTAAGAAACGTATCGATGGGATTGATGTTGAGCATATGCTTCATGATACAACACGCTCATCGGATTTTGAAATCATTATGCCTTTTCGTACAGAGCGATGTTTCATCTTAACTGTAGCGGATGTGCTCCAGTTGCGCGAATTATTAGATGGCGCTAAATTTATGATGGAATTGAATAGCGTTGTCAGAACTTGTTTGCAGGTTTCGCCATTTGCGGTTTTCGCTTAGGCAGTATATATAAACGAATTTAAAAAGCGGTGTACATTTATGATGTACATCGCTTTTTGTTTTTTGATGACCTTATTTAATTTTAATTTAAATAAGTGTCAATGGAGTACCTTTTGTTTTTTTGTTGACATTCCTGATTTTAAGTCCTTTCTGCCACTTATTGTTTTATTTGATGGCTTATTGAAAGTATCAATAGTGCGTATTTGTAATTGTATTGATTCTAAACAAGTTGCGGTTTGTTTGTCTAATTTAGACTGAATTTGTATTGCATATTCTTGATACACATTTTGAATATCTGCTGTATCTTTGTGATGTAGTCAGGTGATCATGTGTTTCACTTGTTCATGTTTTAGAAATTAAACTTAAGGTAAATATGAAAGATTTATTGAAATTAAAATCTTCTTTGAAAGAAGAGATCGAAAATATATTGAATGCACAGATTAAAGTTGAAGCTCATTCTTCAGCATTATATTTGGCAATGTCTTCATGGTGTGATGATCAGGGTTTGGAAAATGCTTCCGAATTTTTTGCGAAGCAATCCAACGAAGAGCGCGAGCACATGTTGAAGCTTTTCAATTATATCAACAACCGCGGTGGTCGTGCAATTTCTCCGGAAGTTACGGGTATCCCTCAAGATTTTGAATCATTCCGTGGTGTATTTGAGCAAACATTGGAACAAGAGATGTTTGTTACTGAACAATTCAATAATATCGCGGATAGATGTGCGAAGGAAAAAGACTACGTAACTTTTAACTTTGTTCAATGGTTCTTGGAAGAGCAAGTGGAGGAGGAGTTTGTTGCAAGACGTATTCTTGAGTTGTTCGATGTGATTGGTGAAGATGGTACTGGTCGTTGGGAGATTGATAAACACCTTGTTAAGGTTACCTTTGCGGGTGAATAGTAAATTGTAAAAAATAGTGTAAAAAACGAGCTGTTGGGAAAACAGCTCGTTTTTTTTATATACAAAATCACAACTTTTTACGTTAATAGCTTAAGAATTCTTATATTGAATTGTATTATTGCAAAGTCTATTTGATGGAACTAAAGGACGGGAATATTATCCGGTTAGTACTTTTTTTAGCTATAACGAACTTGTTTTTTTTACCCAAAACCACTTTAGGGCAGGTGTCAAAAAAAGAGGTTTACGGCATTGTTGTTGATACAGCTGGAAGGCCCCTAAATGGTGTCAGTGTTCACCTGACGAGTTCCCGCGATACCTTGTTCTCATCAACTTCCGCAACAGGTTATTTTCATTTTAATCGTGTACTGGGTAATGATATTCGTATTAGCTGTAGCCAGCTGGGCCTTAGTATCTTGGAGCGTAGTTATCCGTTGTACAATAGCACGACAGCTAAATTGGATGTTGGAAAATTGACCATGTTTCCCCATGTATCCCTTTTAAAAGAAGTTGTTGTGCTAAAATATAAACCCATTGTCTATAAGCAGGATACTGTTCAATTTAATCTGGATGCTTTTCAATTTGATCGCCGGGCACTCTTAGAAGAGGCTCTTAAGGCGTTACCCAATATTCAGGTCTCACGGGATGGTTCTGTCTACGCCTTCGGTAAGCCCATATCCTCTGTTAAGGTGGATGGTAAAAAATTCTTTGGTGGCGATGTGCTCACCGCCACACGCAATCTTCCTGCGGATTTTGTGAAAAGCGTTCAAGTTATTGATTTTTATGGTGATGAGGCGACGGCAAAAGGAATTAAAAGTGCTGAATCCGAAAAAGTTCTGAATATTGTGCTCAAAGATGATAAGAAGAAAATTACTTTTGGTCAAGCTACGCTTGGCGGTGGTTCGGTAGACCGTTATTTGGGGAGTGCTGGACTGAATCGTTTCAATGACGGTAAAGAGTACTCTGTTATCGCATCGGTCAATAATACCAATACCAACCTTTTTTCTTTCGGTTCGCCCAATGGCGGGGAGCGGGAGCGGGAAATGGGCGAGCTAGCCGACTTTGCGGATCCAACGGATGGGGTTAATAAAATCGGCTCTGTCGGTGGTAGTTTCTCTAGTCCGCTTTCTAAAACGGTAACAGCAAGCGGAAAATATAGCTTTACACAACATAATAATTATATCCAGGGAAATTCCTTATTACAATCGATATATGGGTATGGCAAAGCCGCGAATAATCTGATTAGTAATTTTGAAGATTACAAAATAAAATCAATCGATCGTATCCATAAAATGGACTGGGATTTTGATATGAAGCTGTCGCCCAAAGATCAGCTTAAAATATCGCCCAAACTATCTTGGACCAATTCGACCAGTAATACGTTAAAAGATAGAAGGATCCAAAATAATCGGTTAAGTAGTACGGGGAACTATGGCGCGGCCAATAGTACAGAAAGTCCTGCTGCGGCTTTAGATCTTTTTTACGTGCGAAGTTTTACTAAACCGGGGCGGAAAGTACTTTATACATTGCATACGGATTTTAATTCCTTGGATAAAGATGAGGAAGTGCGCGATTTTAATAGAGCGATCGACAGCAGCTCGAACGTACCAAAAATAACAGAGACTTATCTGAATCAGATGGTCCGTTCCAGCAATGAGAATAAAAATATCCAAAGTCGCTTGTCGTTGGTGGAGCCCGTTGATTTAGGTGGTACCTTGGAGATCAATTACGATTTCGATTATACCAAAATTGATGCTCGCCGCTCTACTTTTGATAATAACAATAATTTTAATAACGGGCCAATACTGGTGGATTCACTTAGTTTGAAGTACGACTATTCTTTCGCAAGCAATAAAGTCGGCATGATTTACCGCCAAGACTTAAGCGAAAAAGTGAAGGTAAACTTCGGTTTTGCAGTTCAGCCGTCCGAATTAACGGGAAGTTCAACAGATAAACTAATAAAGACCTCCTATTCAAATGTTAATCTCGTGCCCTCTGCTGGATTGAAATGGAAGTTTACCAAAGAAGAAGATCTTTCTATGGACTATTATGGACGTAATAACCAGCCTAGTTTCTATCAGATACAGCCGGTGGTGGATAATACCAACACACAGAATATTGTGGTCGGAAATAAGGATTTGAAATCTGAATTTGCACATAGTATTGTTTCAAAGTATCGGAAGTCCATTACACGAAGGGGACAATATCTGGAAGCCAGTCTTGCTTTTAACTTGGTAAATGACAAGATTGTAGCCAATCGGACAATTGAACCCAATTCGACGATACAGAAAACGACTTATCGCAATACAGAAGGTTATTATGATATTAAGAGCTATTATTTGTTTACAGCTTCTTTATTGTCGGATAATTTGCAGATGAGCTTGAATGGTAATGCAGATTATTACAACAATATTTCCTATGTCAATGATAAAAAGAGCTTTGGTGGACACTTTTTGTTTACACAGGCTCTTCAATTCCGCTATACCTGGAGTGATATCTTTGAAGCCGAATTAAATGGAAACTATTCTTTAAACAGGGCGACATTTGACTGGCCTGTACAAGATAATATCACGGCGCATTCCGGGATTGTTGGTTTGGGATCTAAAGCTTATTTAGGGAAACATTTTACCATGGGCCTTGAGCTTTCTCAAAAATTTAATGCGGGTTATTCGAGCTCATGGAACAATATTAATCCAACGATAATCAATGCCTATATGGAATATACTTTTGGAAGGAATAACTTGGGTATGTTGAGATTTCAGGGATTCGATCTGATGAATCAGAATACTGGTATTTCACGTGCCGTGGTGGGAAATGATATTTTAGACGTTCGGAACAATCGTTTGGCCCGTTATTTTATGCTTTCGCTCAATATAAGGTTACAGAAATATCCCAAAAAATCATGATGAAAGCTGTCATTATTACTCAACCGGGTGGACCCGAAGTTTTGGAAGTCCGCGATGTGGAGATGCCGCAGATCGGTGAACTGGAAGTTTTGGTCGAAGTAAAGGCTGCAGGAGTGAATAGACCTGACGTCTTTCAGTGTAAAGGCAACTATCCGGCACCTGCCGGGGTGGATGCGCGCATACCTGGATTAGAAATAGCAGGGGTCGTGGTCGAGAAGGGGAAGGATGTTGTTGCGTGGAATATCGGTGATCGTGTATGTGCACTCGTAGCGGGTGGAGGTTATGCGAACTATGTTAAGGTTTATCAGGGACATTGTTTACCTATTCCCGATCATTTAGATTTTTCGGAGGCAGCGTCGCTGCCTGAGACCGTTTTTACAGTATGGGACAATGTCTTTCGAAGAGGGCATTTGCAGGCCGGCGATCATTTTTTGGTACACGGTGGTGCTGGTGGGATTGGCAGTACGGCAATCCAGTTAGCGGCCTTGTTTGGTGCAGCAGTATATACGACAGTCAGCTCATCTGAAAAGGCTAGTTTTTGTAAATCTTTGGGAGCAACCAAAACAATAAATTATAAAACGGAGGATTTTCTGGAGGCGCTGAAGCCTTTGGGGGTTGATGTTATTTTAGACAGTATTGGTGGTTCATATTTTGAGAAAAATATCAATCTATTGAACCCTGATGGTCGTTTGGTTTACATTAATGCGATGGAAAGCGCAATAGTCGAGTTAAACTTGCTCAAATTAATTCAGAAACGGATTGTTTTAACAGGAAGTACGTTACGGGCGAGAGACCGTGAATTTAAGCAAGTGCTACGGGATGATATCTGGTCTCAGGTATGGCCGAAGCTTAGCGCTGGCGATTTCAAACCGACCTTATACCGGGTGCTTCCTTTTGCGGAGGCTGCTGAAGCCCATCGATTGATGGAAGATTCAAGCTTATTGGGTAAAATCGTCTTAAGTTTTTGATCGCTGAAAGCTGAGCGGCGTGGTGCCGGTTACATTTTTGAAGTATTTATGGAAGCTTGAAAAGTTTTGAAAACCTGATTCAAAGCAGATCTGCTTCACCGTCTGTTTGTTTTCTATTAATAAATTGCAAGCGGTTTTCACGCGCATTTCGATCAGAAACTGAAAGAGTGTTTTTCCGATTTGTGATTTGAAATAACGGCAGAAGGAATTTGGTGTCATTCCCGTGAGAGAGGCAAGTTCCTGCAGGCGTATCTGGTCGCGATAATTTTCACCGATATATTGCATCGCAATCTGCATACGGTTGGCGTCCTGATCTTGCAGCTGGATGGTAAAAGTAGGGCTCGTTAACAGATCATGTTGTTCTTCGGCCGAAATATACTGTAAGATTTCTAATAAATGAATAATACGTGCGGTACCTGTGGCTGCCAAGATAGCGTCAATTAATTGCACTGTTTTTAGTCGGCTGGTTTCCAATAAGGAGATGCCCCTTTTAGATACACGTATCAGGTCTTTGATAGATTTATTTTCAGGTAAATTAATAAAATCATTTCCCCAAAAGTTCTCTTTAAAATGAAGCACACGAATATCTGCGCTTTCTGCTTCTTCCTCTTGAAGATAAATTTCGTCAAATAACCAATAATGAGGTAGGTTTGAACCAACAAGGGTGATATCGCCCGATTCAAAGCGCCGGACACTATCGCCAATAAATTGGGTGCCTGAGCCTTTGGCGAAATAAATTAATTCCAGTTCTTCGTGGTAATGCCAAAGATTATGGTACTGAGGTGTATTGTCTCTACGTGCGTTGAACGAATGCTCAAGATTGCTATTTAAATGAAGCAGCTGTGCTTTCATAATTATGAAATATATGCAGTAAAGTTACATAATTCAGTTTAGCTATGGTAATATAGCTTAATAATTTGATAATATACTTGAATATTGTCTAGCATTTTTAAGCTTATTTTACATTAAATAACTACTTATAACCATTTGAAAAATATGACGAATAAAAAGAGTTACGCATTTGCCTTGATTTTGGTGACATCCTTGTTCTTTTTTTGGGGATTTATTCATAACCTTGATCCAATCTTAATTCCGCATTTAAGGAATGCGTTTAGTTTATCTCATTTCCAGGCCTCCTTAGTCGATTCGGCGGTATTTATCGCTTATTTTGTGATGGCGATTCCTGCTGGAATTATTATGAAAAAATACGGCTATAAAGCTGGTATCCTGATCGGATTGATCTTTTTTGCCATTGGCTGTTTTCTCTTTGTACCTGCGGCCAATACGATAAGTTATGTTTTCTTTTTGGGTGCCCTGTTCGTTGTTGCCTGTGGTCTTACCATTCTGGAAACTGCGGCGAATCCGTATGTAGCGATATTGGGTGATCCCGCTTCATCGGCACAACGGCTTAATTTTGCGCAGTCCTTTAATGGACTAGCAGCCTTTGTTGCTCCGATTTTTGGGGGAAAATTTATTTTATCCCATGAACCTAAAACACAGGAGGAACTTGCGCAAATGGCTGAACAGGCAAAGATGGCATATATTCAGTCTGAAACAGCTGCTGTAAAATTGCCTTATGTAGTATTGGGGATATTGATTTTATTGATCGCTGCCTTGTTTTTCTTTACCAAATTACCTGATATCAAAGATGCCGAGGAGGAGGGCAAAGCTGGTTTTTTTCATGCATTACGTCATAAAAATGTGCGGTGGGCGGTGGTGGCTCAGTTTTTCTACGTCGGAGCGCAAGTTTGTATTTTAAGCTTCTTGGTATTATATGCAACAGAAGCTGCTGGCATATCGGGTAAAGATGGTGCCGATTATGCTGGGTTTGCTGGATTGGCTTTTATGTTGGGCCGGTTTATCGGTACATTTTTTATGCGTTTTGTGTCAGCATCTAAACTCCTGATCATCTATTCCGCTATAGCGATTGTGCTATCGCTGTTTGTCATCTTCGGATCAGGTATTCAGACCCTATATGCGTTGATTGGCATTGCTTTCTTTATGTCCATTATGTTTCCGACGATATTCGCGTTTGGTGTACAGGGCATCGGTGCCGATACCAAATCTGCATCTAGTTTGATCGTCATGTCTATTGTTGGCGGCGCTTTGTTGCCTCCAATATTGGGTTTTATCTCTGATAAAACCGGACATTTCCAATATGGCTATTTTGTACCATTGGTTTGTTTTATTGTTGTCTTGTTGTTTGCTTTCCAAAATAGAAATGTCAGTATTGCGGAAACGGAAAATCTTAAATCACATTAATTAGTTAGTAATGAAAAGATATGTCATGGCCTTGGATCTTGTGGACGATCCACAATTGATCAAGGAATATGAGGATTACCACCGTGAAGTGTGGCCGGAAATAAAACGCTCGATTCTGGATGCAGGTATTCTGCAGATGGAGATCTATCGTTTTGAAAATAGATTGTTTATGAACATGGAGGTAGGTGAAGATTTTTCATTTGAGAAAAAATCAGCTATGGATGCTGCCAATGAAAAAGTTCAGGAATGGGAACAGCTGATGTGGAAATATCAGGCGGCTATTCCGGGGGCAAATCCAGGAGAGAAATGGGTAATGATGACAAAAATATTTGAATTAGTATAATTATGGCTATACAGCGCTATTTACAGATCCATCCAATGGATAATGTCCTTGTTGCATTACAGGACTTGGCTGCGGGAACAACGATTGTTTTTGAAGGTAAGGAATTTACATTAAAGCAAGCTGTTGCTGCCAAACATAAATTCACGATCCAGCCAATGGAACAAGATACGGAGATATTGATGTATGGTGTTTTGGTTGGAAAATTGAATACTACCTTAGCTGAAGGGGAACTTATTACTACTGAAAACTTGCGCCATGCGTCGGAAGATTTTAGAATGGGGAACCGTAAAATAGCTTGGACAAAACCAGATGTTTCTGCATTTAAAGATAAAACGTTCAATGGATTCCACCGTTCAAATGGGACTGTTGGAACGGCCAATTACTGGTTGGTTATTCCGTTGGTTTTTTGCGAAAATAGAAATGTATTGACTTTGAAGGCTGCATTTGAGGAGAAACTGGGCTATAAAGTAAAAGCGAATAATTACATCGCTGAGGTAGAAGATCTCATTGGCTTATATAAGTCTGGTGCCGATGTAAATGCGATTCTTAGTCAGGATCTACTTGCTAATTCGACTTCCAGTGAGCAGGAACGCCTATTCAAAAATGTTGACGGAATCAAGTTTTTGAATCATGAGATGGGATGCGGCGGAACACGCATGGATTCGGATGCCTTATGTGGCCTTTTGGCCGGCTATATCACCCATCCGAATGTGGCGGGGGCAACGGTATTGAGTTTAGGATGTCAGCATGCGCAAGCTTCCATTCTGAAGGCCGAAATTGAAAAGCGAAGTCCGGGTTTTGATCGCCCACTGTATATTTTCGAACAACAGAAAGAAGGAACTGAAAAAGAGCTTATGCAAAAGGCTATTAAAGCAACTTTTGCAGGGATGATGCAAGCTGATAAAAATGAGCGTAAACCAGCCACATTGGACAAATTGTGTATAGGTCTGGAATGTGGTGGTTCGGACGGATTCTCGGGCATCTCTGCCAATCCGGCGCTCGGTTTTGTATCGGATATTTTGGTGACTTTAGGCGGATCGGTGATACTGGCGGAGTTTCCGGAATTATGTGGTGTGGAACAGGAGTTGAGTGATCGTTGTATTGATGAGCCAACTGCGGAGCGTTTTATGTCGCTGATGCGTACTTACAATGCAAAAGCTGAAGCTGATGGTTCGGGTTTCTATATGAATCCTTCTCCGGGAAATATTCGTGATGGTTTAATTACTGACGCGATTAAGTCTGCAGGGGCAGCTAAAAAAGGAGGAACCTCACCTGTTGCAGCAGTGATTGATTATCCTGAATTGGCCAACGGTCCGGGATTAAACTTATTATGTACGCCTGGTAATGATGTGGAAAGTACCACTGCTGAGGTGGCAGCAGGTGCCAATATCGTCTTGTTTACGACGGGCCTGGGTACACCGACAGGTAACCCGATTACACCTGTTGTGAAACTATCAACAAATACCAAGACTTTTGAGAAAATGCCCGATATCCTGGATTTGAACTGTGGTACCATTATCGAAGGTACAGAGACTATTGAGGAGGCCGCACACCGTATTTTGGATTATGTAATAGAAGTTGCTTCTGGTGAAGTGAAACCAAAGGCGGTGTTGTTGGGGCAAGACGATTTCATACCATGGCGTAGAGGTGTTTCATTGTAGTTGGATATAATGAGTTTATTGAAAATCAAATGACAACTAATCATTTACATATGAAACTTAAGCATGTAATCTGTGGTTTGGCCTTGCTGATGGGATCTGTATCTGCGAGCTATAGCCAGCAACATTATCAACCGAGTCCCGAAAATCTAAAAAATAGGGAATGGTTTGAACAATCTCGGTTTGGTGTTTTTATCCATTGGGGAGTATATAGTGTGCTGGGGGATGGTGAATGGGTCATGAACAACCAGAATATCAGTTTGGATGAATATGCATTGCTGCCTAAATTTTTCAATCCAATTTCCTTCAATGCGAAAGAATGGGCGAAGTTATTTAAACAGGCAGGGGCAAAGTATATCACCTTTACCACCAGACATCACGATGGATTTTCGATGTGGAATAGCCAGGTTTCGGACTATAATGTAGTGAAGAAGTCTCCCTTCAAACGCGATATTGTTAAAGAGTTGGTAGAAGCTTGCCATGCCGAAGGGATAAAAGTGATGTTCTACTATTCACTTTTGGATTGGCACCGGGATGATTATCTGCCTGTTGGTAAAACGGGCGGCGGTATTGCGGGACGCGATTCAACAAAAGGGGATTGGAGTCATTATGTCCAGTTTATGAAAAGCCAATTGACAGAACTATTGAGCAATTATGGCGAGATCGATGGGATTTGGTTTGATGGTCATTGGGACAAACCCAATGAAGATTGGCATTTCAAAGAAATCTATGAATTGATTCATAAGTTACAGCCACAATGTTTGGTGGGTAACAACCACCATTTGGCACCATTTGAAGGTGAAGATTTTCAGATGTTCGAACGTGATTTACCTGGAGAGAATACCACTGGCTTCGGCACGAAAGCGCATGATGTTGGGAAATTGCCGAAGGAAGTATGTGGAACAATTGCAGGATCGTGGGGATTTGAGTTGAAAGATCGGACACGGAAATCTTTTCAGGAAGTGCTGAAATACCTGGTCAAGGCAGCTGGTCATGGCTCCAATTTATTGCTCAATGTAGGTCCAATGCCGAATGGCGAGATTCAGGACTATCAACAGGATCGCTTGAAAGAACTTGGAAAATGGCTATCGGTGTATGGTGAAACAATCTATGGAACAGAGGGGGGAGCGGTGTCGCCAACAGACGATTATGCGTTGACAAAAAAAGGAAATCAGGTGTATTTACATGTGTTTAAAACGGATAAAAAGGAACTGTTGATCAATAACCTACCTTATCAAGTGAAAAAAGTAAGCACATTTATCGGAAAGAAAGAGATTAAGTTTAGTCATAAGAACAATAGTCTACGCTTGGATTTGCCAACATCGACAGATGAAGCAGATTTGGTATTGACATTAACAATTAAATAACAATGGGAAAATTAGAACAAAAAGTAGCTGTAATTACCGGTGGTGGTAGTGGGATAGGCCGTGCGATCAGTCTGCAATTTGCTGCAGAAGGAGCAAAAGTTCATATTCTGGATTTGAATGAAGACGGTGGTAATGCTGTGGTTGATGAGATCTTGGCTTTGGGTGGTCAGGCTGCGTTTAATCGTTGTAATGTAACTGACCAGCAAGAAATTACTGCTATAGCACAAAATATCGGAAAAATTGATATTTTAGTAAATAATGCAGGTATTGCTCATGTTGGTAATTTGGAAAATTGTCAATCAGAAGATTTTGAGCGTGTTTTTAATGTGAATGTTAAGGGAGCTTATAATGCATTGCATGCTATCGTGCCGATGATGAAAGCGCAGGGTTCTGGAGCAATCCTTAATCTAGCATCCATTGCTGCATGGGTTGGTATCACGGATCGTTTTGCGTATTCGATGAGTAAAGGTGCAATTTACGCGATGTCAATGTCTGTAGCGCGGGATTACATGGCCTACGGTATTCGTTGCAATAGTATTTCTCCTGCGCGGGTACATACGCCATTTGTGGATGGATTTATTGCGAAAAACTATCCTGGAAAAGAGGAAGAAATGTTTGAGAAATTATCTGCAAGCCAACCAATAGGCCGTATGGCGCAACCGGAAGAAATTGCCAAATTAGCACTTTTCTTGTGTAGTGACGACGCGGGCTTTATCACTGGAAATGACTACCCCATTGATGGCGGTTTTATTAAATTGAATAATTAAAAGCTAAAAATAAAATATCTATTATCTCAATACTATAAAAATGAAATTAATACGTTTTGGAGCTCAAGGCAAAGAGAAAATCGGTGTTCAGATCGATGGCGTAAATTACGATGTAAGCGCATTTGGTGGTGATTACAATGAGCAATTCTTTGCTGAGGATGGTGTAGCTCGTTTAGAAGAATTTGTCAAGGCAAATGAAGGTAAGTTGATTGAAGTTCCTCAAGACGAGCGTATCGGAGCACCTTTTGCCCGTCCATCCAAAATTGTTTGTATTGGATTGAACTATTTAGACCATGCAAAGGAAACAAATGCACCAATTCCTGCTGAACCGATCATCTTTATGAAATCGACCACTTCGTTGGTAGGTCCATACGATAATGTGATGATTCCGAAAGATTCTGTAAAAACAGATTGGGAAGTAGAATTCTGTATCGTGATCGGTAAAAAAGCTTCTTATGTAGAAGAGCATGAGGCCTTAGATTATGTGGTAGGTTATGTATTGCACAACGATGTTTCCGAACGTGAGTATCAGCTGGAACGTGGCGGTACTTGGGATAAAGGCAAAGGATGTGATACGTTTGCGCCGATGGGACCTTTCATGGCTACAAAAGAAGAAATCAAAGATATCAACAATGTGCGTCTATGGTTAAAGGTAAACGGGAAAACTTATCAAGATGGTAATACCAAGGATTTGATCTTTTCGGTAGCACATGTGGTATCGTATGTGTCTAAATTTATGACCTTGTTGCCTGGCGATGTTATTTCAACAGGTACTCCGGCAGGTGTTGGCTTAGGATTTAATCCACCGATTTATTTGAAGCCTGGCGATGTGATCGAGTTAGGAGCAGATGGTCTTGGGGAGTCCCGTCAGACTGTTGTAGCGTATTCAAAAAATTAATTGCTCATCAGGTTTTCTTTTCATTATGCGTATAGATACCCATCAGCATTTCTGGAAATTCGATCCAATTAGAGATAGTTGGATTACCGAAGAAATGCAAGTCATCAGACGTGATTTCACCCCTTTAGATATTCAATTTGTGCTTGAACGAAATGGATTTGGAGGGAGTGTTGCTGTTCAGGCAGATCAATCCAAAGAAGAGACTGCTTATTTGGTTCAGCTGGCTAGTGATTATCCTTTTATTAAAGGCGTTGTGGGCTGGATTGATCTTCAAGCAGCGGATATTCGACAACAACTGGATGTTTATCGATCAGCTACGGTTATCAAAGGATTTCGTCATATTGTTGAAGGAGAAGCTGACCCTGATTTTCTCATCCGCCCTGCGGTATTAAACGGGCTGAAGGCCTTGGCAGATTACGGTTATACTTATGATCTGCTCATCCGTCCACGACATTACGCGGCAACGTTGGATTGTGTGCAGCAAAATCCTAATCTTCAATTTGTATTGGATCATATTGCCAAACCGCCGATCAAGTCTAAAGCATTTGATGAGTGGGCAGCGTTTATCGATGCACTATCTGCTTTTCCGAATGTTGTATGTAAAGTTTCGGGACTTGCAACAGAGGCCGATTGGGAAGGGTGGAAGCTTGATGATTTTAGACAATATCTTGAACATATCTTTGCACGTTTTGGAAAGGAGCGCATTATGTACGGGTCAGATTGGCCGGTATGTCTGTTGGCGGCATCCTACGAAGAAAGTATTGCCATAGTTGAGGATAAATTAGGGCAATTTACAGCTGCAGAGAAGAATGCATTTTGGGCAGAGAACGCAATACGCGTGTATAATCTTTAAAAGGAAAAGCTTCAGCATGTTGTGGAAGGGAAAAAGGGCATGCTGAAGCTTTTTATTGGCTATGAAGCTGGATAATGGGCTTAATGACGTCAATATAAATTAATCAATAACCAGAGAACGAATTCATTGTTGCGAATGTTAAGCACGATCAATGAAACAAACCATTCAATAAAAGTATTATGGATCTTCATTTAAAAGATAAAGTTGTTATTGTTACCGGCGGAGCAAAAGGAATCGGGCGGGCTGTAGTCCACGCGTTGGCTAAAGAACAGGCCATTCCGGTCATTGTTGGCCGTAAACAAGCCGATAATGAAAAAGTCAAGGAAGAAATAAAGCAATTTGGCGTGGATGCACTCTGTATTGAAGCAGAATTATCTAAACCAGAAGATTGTGAAAGAGCCGTTCAAAAGACATTGGAAGTGTATGGGCGGATCGATGGCCTGGTGAATAATGCCGGACAAAATGATGGTGTTGGATTGGCATCGGGCAACTATGAAAAATTTGTTGCTTCGCTGCATAAGAACTTAATTCACTACTATCTGATGGCACATCACGCTTTGGATGCATTGAAAGCATCTAAGGGCAGTATCGTGAATATTTCGTCCAAAACTGGTGAAACAGGGCAGGGCAATACCTCGGCTTATGCGGCATCCAATGGCGGGCGTAATGCGCTTACACGCGAGTGGGCTGTAGAATTGTTGCCTTACTCGATTCGTGTAAATGCCATTATCGTGGCAGAATGTGCGACGCCACAATACGATACCTGGATTCAAACCTTATCAAATCCGGAGGAGACATTGAAAAAAATTACGGACCGCATTCCATTGGAGCATCGTATGACCACAGCAGAGGAAATCGCCGATACAACAGTCTTTTTGCTGTCTAACAAATCCAGTCATACAACTGGCCAATTGATTCATGTGGACGGTGGCTATGTGCATCTGGATCGATCGATTATTGCTGAATCGTAGCAGAACAGCGATTGGATTTTGGAAATTAAACTTGGGTGGTTTTTAAAATGACAACTCCTGTTCATTTCCAAAATCCATGAAAACATCGCTCATCGAACTCGGGTACCAGGGTATGGTGAATTTTCTATACAGCGGAGATGTGGGGGAGGTTATATAAAATGTAGTTAGCTAAAACAAAAAAAGCTTGTTCAATGAACAAGCTTTTTTTGTGGTGCCACCTGGGTTCGAACCAGGGACACAAGGATTTTCAGTCCTTTGCTCT